>CAYRTE010000029.1:0-53159 GCA_964427205.1 uncultured Caulobacter sp. | reverse complement strand
TTTTGCGTTTCGGCTCGACCTGTCCGCTTCGCAGAAGCTGTTCTTGCGTGAGGATCGGGCCAAGCGAGCGTCTTTCAGCTCTGATACCCAAGAGCCCCCGTACGGGCGCGGACCAAGGTCGATCGGCTAACCGTCTCGACCCCCGACGATCCGCGATAGGCGGGTTTACGATCCCTCGCCCTGTTGCTCCACGCTGTCTCACGTGCGGTCTTTCCCGTGGCCCCGGATCTATCCAACGAACAGGCCACATTCCATCCCGCCGCGTGACCGCGCGGCCCCGCTCAGCTCCATCCCCATCGCCGCTGTTGGGCCGGATCCAGGCGCCTCCCCCCGCGACGGGGACAGCCATGATTATGCAGCGGGTTTCGGCGCGTCTGATTGGCGCGATCAACTATTTTACAAGCGGTTGATCAGGCTGGAGTTTGTTGCGGAAAGAGCGGGGATACAGCGCGCCCAATCCCCATTCCCCAATCCTCTCCCATAGGGAGAGGAGGGACCCGCGCCGCAGGCGTGGGAGGTGAGGGGTTACGAGGTCAGACGGCGTGCCGGCACTCCGGCTGATGCCGTAACCCCTCAACCTCCCACCGCTACGCGGCGGGCCCCTCCTTCTCCCTCTGGGAGAAGGGTTCGATCAGGCGTCCTGGCCGCCTTCGCGCCGAAGGGAGCCATCCTTAAATCTCACGGCGAGACGATCGCCGGTCTGTCCAGGAGATTTAAGGATGAGCGGGACGCAGGGCGTCCGCTTTCGAGAGGGAAGGCAAAGGGTGCTTGCGCCCCTTCGCGGACTCCGTCGCGACCTCGCCGACAGAGCCCCCTCCATGCGGCGGCGCTGGCGGCGCAGCTAACGCGCATGTCTAGGGGCGCCGTCTCGCTGTTCGGTCGATCGCCTCAACCACCGCGCCATACACTTGGGGCGGAAGATCATGGCCCATGCCCTCGATGAGCACGAACTCCGCGGCCGGTATCGACGCGGCCGTATCCTCGCCACAGGCCGGAGGAAAGAGCGGATCCTCGCTCCCGTGAATAACCAGCGTTGGTGCGCTCACGGTCGCGAGCCGGCGGCGGCGATCACCGCCCACGGCGATCGCCGCGATCTGGCGGCCAAAGCCATTGCGATCGTGGGCTCGGCGGGCCTCCTCGACAATGAGATCACGCGCGGCGGCCTCGTCGAACGGGTAGCGGCTGCCGGCGATGCGGCGCGCGAAGGCGAGGCAATGGGCCAGGTATCCGGCTTCGTCGGAGACGGGGTCCGGAGCGGGGCTGGTCATCATCGCCATGGCGTCGGGCGTAGGCGGCGGAAGCGATGGATTGCCGGTGCTCGACATGATCGAGGTCAGCGACGCGACACGTTCGGGATGCTCGCACGCCATGACCTGCGCAATCATGCCGCCCATGGATCGTCCGACGACATGGGCCCGGTCGATGGAAAGAGCATCAAGCAGCCCGACCGTATCCGCCGCCATGTCGTGAAGCGTATACGGGACGTCCGGCGCTCGTCCGGCCATGAGCGCGGCCGCCAGCTCGACGAAATCCGGCGCGGCACGATGCGTGATGTGCGTCGAGAAGCCGGCGTCGCGATTGTCGAAACGGATCACATGATAGCCGCGCGCCGCCAGTGCGCGGCAGAAGGGAACGGTCCATCGGATCATTTGCGTCCCCAGTCCGGCGACCAGCAGGATCGTCTGATCGGAGGGTGCCCCGAACGCCTCGCAAGCCAATTCGAGGCCATTGGTTTCCACGCGATTCATTGCCGGCTCCTCCTGAACTCCCGCAAAGCGTGGGAGATCGTCCGGAGGGTATTTACCCGGATAAAAAGCGTCGTCAATATTACCCGGGTTAAAATAGAGAATATTTAAGCGCCACGCCCGCTGGTCGACCGCCCTCCGGGACGACTGAAGGGCGCCGGGCTTGGGCGCGAGCCGTGTCGCCCGGCAACGTCCCCGTCGTGCGGGCTTGCCCCCTCAAGCAGGCGATCGCGAAAGCCAGCTCCCACCGCGCACAGGCGATGGAAACGTCCGCTCCCGGCGCCGGCGCCCTGATTTTCGAGTAGAGGCAACTCGCCGCTGAACCCTGACTTCAATCGCCGCGTCTGCCCACCGACACTCGCATCATCCCCCAATAAACCGCCCCCGCCAGCCCCAACCCCACGAACCACGCATAGGTATAAAGCCCCGTCCAGAACGCCCCCACGCCGCCGAACAGGTGCGGCGCGGCCGAGGCCAGGAAACCCGGCAGGTTCGGCGCCACGCCCACCGCCAGGGCCACAAGCGCGGCCGGGTTCCAGCCGCCGTGATAGGCGTAGGCGCCGTCCTTGGCGTACAGGTCATCCACCGTCAGCACGGTCCTGCGCAGCAGCCAGTAGTCGACGATCAGGATGCCCGCGATCGGTCCCAGCAGCGCGCCATAGCCCACCAGCCAGACGAAGATATAGCCCTGGGTCGTCTCCAGCAGCTTCCACGGCATGATCAGCACGCCGATCCCCGCCGTGATCCAGCCGCCGATGCGGTAGGTGATCTTGCTGGGCCATAGGGCCGAGAAGTCATAGGCCGGGCCGACCAGATTGGCGGCGATGTTGCAGCACACCGTGTCGAGGCTGATGATCAGCAGGCCGATCACCACCGCGATGCCGCCGATGTCGCCGGCCAGCTGCACCGGATCCCACACCGCCTTGCCGAAGACGATCACCGTGGCCGAGGTGGTGATCACGCTGACCAGGGCCAGCAGGCCCATGGGGATCGGCAGGCCGATGGCCTGGCCCAGGATCTGGTCGGTCTGTTTCTTTGCAAAGCGGGTGAAGTCGGGAATGTTCAGGGCCAGGGTCGCCCAGAAGCCGACCATCGCCGTCAGGGCGGGCACGAAGACGCTCCAGAACTGGCCGGCCTTGGGACCGCCGTCGACGAAGGCCGAGGGCTGGTGGAAGATCGGGCCCAGGCCTCCGGCCTTGTCCATCGCCCACCACACCATCAGGGCGCAGATGAGCAGCTTGATCGGCGCGGTCCAGGTCTCCAGCCGGCGCACGGCGGTCAGGCCCTTGGTGACGAACAGCAGCTGGATGCCCCAGAAGGCCAGGAAGGCCAGCAGCTGGCCCACGCCGATGCCCAGCAGCGGGATCGGCGCGCCCACCAGACTGCGCCCCATGATGACGCCCAGCAGGGTCAGCAGCGCGCCGCCGCCGATCCAGGTCTGGATGCCGTACCAGCCGCAGGCCACCACCGCCCGAGCGACGGCGGGGATGCGCGCGCCCTTCCAGCCGAACGAGGCCCGCGCCAGCACGGCGTAGGGCACCCCGTGCCGGGCCCCCGCATGGCCGATCAGCAGCATGGGAACCAGCACGACCAGATTGCCCAGCAGCACGGTCGCCACCGCCTGCCCGGCCGACATCCCCTGCTCGATCAGGCCCGAGGCCAGCATGTAGGCCGGCACGCAGATGACCATGCCCAGCCACAGGGCCGCGAAGTGCCACCAGCGCCAGATGCGTTGCGCCTCGCCCGTGGGGGCTAGGTCTTCGTTCCAGAGATCAGTGTCAGGGGCGCTCATGCGTCGGCTTCCACGGGCGCATGGCGTCAGGTCGCGTCGGCCCCCGCCTCGGACGCGAGGATCGAGCTTAGGGGGCGTCGGGGGGCGCTGGCAATCGGCGGAACGGCGTTCGACCGTCCCGCTCGATGCCGGACAGCCTAGGCCAGCCCCGCATAGGCCAGGGTCGCCATCCCAACGACCAGGATCGCGAACAGTCCCACCAGGGTCATTCGCCCCCAGTCGACGCAGGGGCCGCCGTGGCGCAACACGGGCGGCTCGGGCTTGGTGATGTCGCACGCACGGAAAAAGGCCGACTGGGTTTCCCCAGTCGCATAGGACTTCCTGGCCATAACGGCCTCCCTATCGATGCTCACGCCTCTGACGGGCGCGTGGCGTCAGCCTAACACCGATCCCGCCTCGCGCGAGTTCGACGCCGATCACTAGCGCGTGGGACGAATCCTCGGCGCCGCGACTGCTCGTTTAAAAGTCACTTCTGAGGTTTGCCCAAAGAAGGGGCAGGCGCCTAAACCGCGTGCCCCGGCCGGCGCGGCGTGGCCCAGGGCTCGGAGACGTCGGCCAGAACCACGTCCAGGCAATCGACCCCCACCCGCAGGTCGCCGCCGCCGGCGAAGGTCAGCATCACCGTGCCGCCGGGCGCCTCGCCGGGCTCGAAGGCGATGGCCAGCAGCTCCACCACGGCGCCCTTGGCGTCGCGCTTGAGGTTGCGCGCCTGGACGCCGGTGACGTCGCCCAGTTGCAGGGCCGAGCGCACGCGCTCGCCCGCCGCCTTCTTGCCGCCGGCCTCCCAGCGAAAGCGATTACAGGCCAGGGTCAGGGTTCGGCCGTGCGCGTCCCAGTGGATGTCGCCGATCTTGGCGATGGCGTCCTGCAGGGCGGCGGAGATCACCGCCAGATCGTCGGCGTCCTGGGCCAGCAGTCGCAGGGGGGGCGCGGTCTTGGTCATCTAGAGGTCGGCCTCTTCGTCACCCTTGATGCGGCGCACCTGCGCCCCACAGGCCGTGAGCTTTTCTTCCAAACGCTCGAAACCGCGATCCAGGTGATAGATGCGCGACACGACCGTCTCGCCGCGCGCCGCCAGGCCGGCGATCACCAGGCTGACCGAGGCCCGCAGGTCGGTGGCCATCACCTCGGCGCCTTCCAACTGGGCGACGCCGCGCACGCGGGCCTCGCCGCCCGACACCGAGATGTCGGCGCCCAGGCGCATCAGCTCCGGGGCGTGCATGAAGCGGTTCTCGAAGATGGTCTCGCGGATGTGGCTCTCGCCGTCGGCCAGGGTCATCAGGGCCATGAACTGGGCCTGCAGGTCGGTGGCGAAGCCCGGATAGGGCGCGGTCTCGATGTCGACCGCCTTCAGGCGCTGGCCGTTGCGGCGGATGATGACGCCGTCGGCGGTGCGCTCGACGCCGCAACCGGCCTCTTCCAGCTTGTCCAGCAGGCTGTCGATCAGGTGCGGACGGGCGTTGGTCAGGCGCACCTCGCCGCCGGCCATGGCGGCGGCGACGGCGTAGGTGCCCATCTCGATCCGGTCAGGGATCACCGAATGGGTCGCGCCGTGCAGACGGGCGACGCCGGTGATGGTGACGGTCGGCGTGCCGGCGCCCTCGACCTTGGCGCCCATGGCGTTGAGGCATTCCTGCAGGTCCAGCAGCTCGGGCTCGCAGGCGGCGTTGTGCAGCACGGTGACGCCATCGGCGATCACGGCGGCCAGCATGGCGTGCTCGGTGGCGCCCACCGACACGAACGGGAAGGTGATCTCGGCGCCCTTCAGGCCGCGCGGGGCCTGGGCGTAGACATAGCCCTCGTGCAGGTCGATCTTGGCGCCCAGGGCTTCCAGGGCCTGCAGGTGCAGGTCCACGGGCCGCGCGCCGATGGTGCAGCCGCCGGGCAGGCTCACCTTGGCCTGGCCGGTGCGGGCGATCAGCGGGCCCAGCACGTTGAACGAGGCGCGCATCTGGCGGACCAGGTCATAGGGCGCGAAGCCGCTGGTGATCTCGGGCGCATGCAGGATCGTCTGCTGGCCGTCGGGGCCGTCGCTTTCGGTGACGCTGACGCCCAGCCGCATCAGCAGCTTGCCCAGGAACCGGGTGTCGGCCAGGCGCGGCATGTTGGTCAGGCGCAGCGGCTCGTCGGTGAGCAGGCTGGCGGCCATCAGCTTGATGGCCGAGTTCTTGGCGCCGCTGACCGGGATGATCCCGTTCAGCCGCGCGCCGCCGATGATGGCGATGCGATCCAAAATGACGTCCCTCGAGCGCGCGACGGGGACGGATCGTCGCGCGGGTCACATGTGAGGGGCGGGTTCTATCCGTTGCAAGGGGGCATGCAAGGGGCGCGGCTCAAATGGGCGCGGAAAGGTCGTAGGATCGGCCATCGGGCCAGCGCAGGGCATGGGTCGTGCTGGCCAGATCCAGGGCCACCTGGGCCAGGTCGAGGGCCCGCCGGGTCGCCTGCAGTCCATCCAGACCGAACGCCGCCTTGCCGTGCTCGCTGTCGAACTGGCCGCCGTCGCCGACCAGTCGCACCGCGCAGCAGACCTCGTCCGAATCCGGCGCGGCATAGGGCGCGGAGATTTCCAGGACCAGGGCGACTCGCGTCCCGTCGCGATGCGCGACGCCTTCGAGGCGACGCATGACGCCGTAGGGCCGCGGCGCCGCTTGCGCGGCGACGACCGCCCTCTCCTCACCGCTCCGCGCGGGCCGCGCCGCGGCTTTACGCCTGCGCAGGTTGGTCCTGAGGGCCTCGGCGAGCCTGGCTTCGCGCAGGGATTTGTCGTCTGGGATCGGCATGGGCGAGGGGTGCGGCGACGAAGTCTGTGGGTCAAGTCGCATTTAGGCTTTGCATTCGCGATTTGGCTCGCTATACGCCCCTCCTCTTCGCCGCGGTAGCTCAGTGGTAGAGCGCATCCTTGGTAAGGCTGAGGTCCAGGGTTCGAGTCCCTGTCGTGGCACCATCGGTCCCAAACCCCCAAAGGGTTTGGGACCGACCTACTTCCCTTCCTTCACATTTTCAGACTGAACCGCACGCTTGAGCGCGCCGGGACCCCGTGTCCCAACGGCGTCGCGATCCGGCTATCGGCCAGCCTGATGCAAGGGCCGGCCGGTGATCGGGGATGGCTTCGCGGAGCGCCGCGAACGCGTCAGCGCGCGGGCGTCAGATAGATGGGATTGCCGATCATCAGCAGTCGACCGGCCGTGTCGCGCAGATTGGCGCGGACCCAGCTGGGTCGGTCGCCCATCCTGATCGAGAACACGCCGGGACCGGTGAACTCTGGCGACCGCTTCACGCCATCCTGAACAACCTCCAGGCCCGCCAGATCCGCGCTGACGGCGGTGGCCGTGAAGGTCACCCTCTCGCCGCGCCGAACCGGCAGAGCGCCGCCCATCACCGCGCTCCCCCCGGCGGCGCGGGCCGACAGGTCCAGCACCCGATCGCGGGTTCCGTCCAGGTCGATGAACACCCGCCCCGCCCGCAGGCCGGCGAGCAGGCCGGCCGTGGACAGCGCTTCGGCGTGGATGACGGTGGTGGGCCGACCGATCGACGACGCCACATCGGCCGAGAGACCCGCGTCGTGGTTGTCGCTGCCGCCAATGGCCGTGATCCGATCGCCGGCGTTCAATCGCGCCTCCCAGAAGGCCACGCCTAGCAAAGGCCCCTCGGCGCCGCCCTGGGCGCGTTCGGAGCCGCCATTGGCGACCTCTATGGCCCCCACCCTGGCATAGTCGGTGTCGGACGCTGTCCAGCCACAGCCCATGCAGGCCTCGCCCGAGGGCGCGGTGGGGTGATTGATCGAGAAGAAGCCGCCGGCGGCCTCCACCAGGCCCTGCAGCGTCCTGACGTCCGGCACGGCGGGGTCGCCCAGGCGGAAGTCGATGAAGGCTGTGGGGCCAAAGACATTGGCATGGCCCTGGAAGGTGGTGATCTCGCGGCCCGGGATCAGCAACAGCCTGTCGAAAGCCGGCTGAAGCTCCGCCATCGCCTCGAAATGGCTGGTGGTGTTGTGGTCGGTGATGGCGACGAAATCCAGACCGCGGGCCGTGGCGGCCTCGGCGGTGCGATAGACGGGGCATGGCGCGCGGGCGCCGCTCTGGGTCTGGCACGAGCCGTCGCTGTGGCCTGTATGCGCATGCAGGTCGCCGCGATACCAGCCGGAGCCGGTCCTCAATGGCGCCGCCGCAGGATCCGGCGCGCCGGGCGTCCGCTCAAGGAAGATCCTGGCCTCATAGGACGCGACCGTCGCGGCGCGGGTGTTGGGCACGCCCAGCAGCAGGGTCCAGCGCCCGGCCGGCAGCGGTCCGGGCAGATAGCTCATGGTGGCGTCCTCGACCGCCAGGGTGAAGGTGCGCTTGTTGCCGCCGCTCCAGCCCCGGAAGCGTTGCGGGTCCATCAGCCCGATATCGACCACCGTCTTCTGGTCTCGGCCGGTATAGTCGAAGGCCACGGTCAGCCGGGTCACCCCGGGTGGGACCTCGAAGGTCACGGGCTTGTAGGTCTGGTGATCCGTCCCGACGATCTGGCCGGTCAGCAGCAGATCCGGAGCCTTCTCCCCCGCCCAGGCGGCGGGCGGCAGGGCCAGAACGATCAGAGCGAGCAGCCAGCGGATCATGTCGGTCTTCCAAACGAAAAGATGGGCGGCCGGAGGGGACCGGCCGCCCAAGTCGAGGGGAACGGAGGGTCTTTAGAAGCGGTACATGACAGCCGCGCGGAAGGAGCGGCCGAATTCCGGCCGGCCGATGCCATAAACGGCGCCCGCCTCGGAGCTGATGATCTGGCCGGCGCGGGGATTGCCCTCGGTCAGGCCGATCTCGTCGGTGAGATTGTTGCCGTAAGCGTAGATGGCCAGCTGGTCGGTGACGTTGAACCGCACCGTCGCGCCCACCAGGGTGTAGGCCGGCAGCTTCAGGGTGTTGGCGGCGTCAGAGTAACGATCGCCGTAGCGCTCGACGCTGGTTTCCACCCGCAGGCGACCGTCCAGCAGGTTGACGCCGGGGGTCAGGCGGAATGAGGTCTTGGGCACCCGGATCAGGCGGTTGCCGGTGAAGTCGCGCGAGCGACTGGTGGTCGTGGCAGGCGGCTTGATCTTGCAGGTCGCGTCGGTCGCCGAGTT
The DNA here is from genome assembly GCA_964427205.1 of uncultured Caulobacter sp. Taxonomy (GTDB): domain Bacteria; phylum Pseudomonadota; class Alphaproteobacteria; order Caulobacterales; family Caulobacteraceae; genus Caulobacter. The sequence continues at coordinate 44,521 of CAYRTE010000029.1, read as the reverse complement.
CGTGCAGGCCTCCTCGAACTTGTAGTCGCCAAATTCCGGGTTCTGGACGGTGGCGCTGAAGCCCAGGTCGAACCAGCGGGTCGGACGGACAGTCCCTTCCAGTTCCAGGCCCAGCGTCTTGGTGTCGGTGATGGTGGTCTGCTGGACATAGGCGCCGGTGGCCGGATTGAACACCAGGCTGCCAAAGCCGAGGTTGTCATAGGTGGTCTGGAACACCGTGGCGTAGAGATCGGCCTTGGGCGTCGACCACTTATAGCCGGTTTCCATCAGGTCCATGGTCTGGACGGTCGGGGCGGTGTTGAGGGCGTTGGTGATGTAGTCGCCCAGCGACGGCAGGCGGAAGGCCGAGGTGTAGCGCGCGAAGACGCCCATCCGCGGGTTGATCCGATAGTCGGCGCCCACGGTCCAGCCGGCATGGTCGAACTTGCGGTCCAGGCGATCATAGATCCCCGACCCGGCCAGCACGGTGTCGTCGGCCGGGGTCGGCGAGAGACCCAGGTTGATGGTCTTGCTGCGCTCGCTGCGGCCCTCGAACTCGATCTGCTCCCAGCGCACGCCCGCGTCGATGCGCAGGGACGGCGTGAGGCTCCATTCGTCGGTCAGGTAGAGGGCCGTGGTGTTGGACTTGCCATCGCCATTGGCGAACTCGGCGCCATAGCGCGAGACGCCGTTCTCGGTGAGGCTGGACATCACCTGCCCCGCCCCGTTGACGGCCACCAGATCCAGTCGCCGGGCTTTGCCGCGCACGTCGAGCAGGACGTTGGCCGAATAGCGGTTGAAGGCTTCCTCGACATGGGCGGTGTAGACGCCGAAAGCGACGTCGTGGGTCTGGCCGCCGATCTCGAACTTGTGCAGCAGGCGGGCGTCGTTGATCAGTTCGTCCAGCGGCACCGAGACGTAACGCAGCGATCCGTCGAGGACGAGACCGTTGCCGTTCTGGCCGGCGCCCGTGGTCTGGAAGATCTCGGTCGGCGAGGTGGCGTAGCGCAGTTGCACGTCCGTGGCGCCCGGCGTGGCCGCCAGCAGGGCGGCGCGGTACTGCTTGAGGCGCTCCGCGCCGGTCACCGGCGTGTTGGGGAACAGGCCGATACGCTTGGACTCCGAGGTCCGGTAGCGCAGCGTGTTCTGGAAGTTCCAGCCGTCGAACAGCTCATAGTTCAGGATGGCGGTGGCCTGGGTCAGCTTGACCTCGGTGCCGCGCGTCAGGTCCCAGTTGAACGGCCCCGTAGGACCGCGCAGGGTCAGCTGGCTGGTCTCCGGACCGGCCAGGGTGTCCTTCAGGGCGTCGAAGCCGGGGGTGTCGCCGGGCTCGCCCGAGGCGTTGAACTTCAGCGGCACGCCGGCGAACAGGATGACGTTGTCGTCCAGATGCTTGACGTTGAATTCGATGCTGCCGCGCTCGAAGTCGCGTCCCGCCGAGACGCGCCACTGATAGCCCTTGTTGGCCGTGAAGCCCGGATCGCGGATGCCGTCATCCTCGCGCCAGAAGCCGCCGGCGCCGACGCGCCATTCGCCGATCGGGCCGCCGTACCAGAGGTCGACCCGCTTGAGGCCGTAGTCGCTGAGCTGGAGCTTGGCGATGCCTTCCGGCGTGTCGCCGCCCTTGCGGGTGATGAAGTTGACCGTGCCGCCGGGCGCGTAGGAGGCGAAGATCGACGAGGGGCCGCCGCGCACCACTTCGATGCGCTCGATGGTCTCGTCCAGGCGGAACGACTGGTCGGCGTTCAGATAGCCCAGGCCGCCGTCATGCTGCACCGGCGCGCCGTCTTCCTGCAGGGCGATGGCCGAGAAGCCTTCCTGCGGGATGCCGCGCGCGCGGATATTGGCGCTGGCCTCGCCGCCCGAGGCCTCGACCCAGAAGCCGGGCACCGACTTCAGCGCATCGGCCACGCCCATCGGCGCGCGCATGCGCAGCGCCTCTTCGCTCATGCTGGTGACGGCGTAGCTGGTGGCCAGGCGCGTGCGGGCGTCCGAACCGGCGCGCGAGGTGACGATCACCTCTTCCACCACGTCAACGGCGGCCGCGCTGGCCAAAGGGCCCACCGTCCGGGCGCGCAGCGTGATGACCTGCGCATTGGCCGAGGCGATCTCCAGATCGGCGCCCTCGATCAGCTTGCGCAGGGCTTCCTCGCGACCAAAGACGCCCTTCAGGCCGTCGGTGCGGTGGCGGGCGGCCAGGTCGTAGGGGAACATCAGCTGCACGCCGGCCTGACGCGAGAAGGCGTTCAGCGCCGCCGCCGTGTCGCCGGCCGGAATGTCGAACGCGACCCGCGCGGCCGCCTGGGCCTGGGCGACAACCGGCACGGCCGAAACAATGGCCGTGGTGGCCAGCAACAAGCACGCGCCCATGCGCGGCGCCCAGGTCTTGATCATCGGATTGCCCCTGCTTCGTTGATCGCCGTGATCGGCGTCTCGCAGGGCAAGACGGGGGACGCGAAAAAAACCCCTATCGAGATTTAAGAAGAATTCGCGACGGTCCATCCTCGACGATCCGCAGGCCGAACGTCGTGCGCAGGGCCTGCAGGAAACTGTCGGGATCCCCGGTCAGGAACCGGCCGCCCAGCCGCAGATTGGCCGCGCGCGCATCCTCGACGACCAGCTTGCGGGTCAGGTAGCGGTTGTATTCCTCGACCGCGACCGACAGCGCCTGGCCCTCGAACACGATCTCGCCCCGCCGCCAGGCCTGCGCGTTCTGGACCTGGTCTTCCGGCGCGTCGACGACCGCGATCTTGCTGTCGCTGACTTCCAGCACCCGGCGGGCGTCGTCGGGGCCCGCCACCCCCGCCTCGGCGGTGGCGGACGCCGTTTCGATCACCGCGCGTCCCGCCAGGACGACAAGGTCCAGCCCCGCCGGGCGCAGGCGGGCATTGAACTGTCCCGCCGCCAGCCGCGCCAGCCCCTGCGCCGTAACCAGCTCGAAGGGCCGCAGGGTGTCGCGGGCGATGGTCAGGGCGGCCTCGCCCCGCGCCAGCCACAGGCGGCGCCTCTGACGGTCGAAGCGCCAGAAGACCTCGGTGTCGGTGTTCAGCTCGACCGAACTGCCATCTGGCAGGGCCAGGGTGCGGCGTTCGCCAATGCCCGTCGTGACGCGATCGCGCAGCAGGACGTCGCGGCCAAGATAGGCGCCGGCCGCCAGGCTGGCGGCCAGGGCCGCGCCGCCGCCCGTCAGCCAGGCGCGGCGATTGATTCCCGGCGCGGGTCTCGCCTCGTCGCTCCGCAGCGCGTCCAGCCGGCTCCAGGCGCTGGCCACCTCCGCGAAGGCGGCGGCGCGGCGCGGATCGGCGTCGCGCCAGGCGTCCAGTTCCTGCTCGGTGGTGCGGCCAGCGTCCAGACGCGCCAGCCATTGCGAAGCCTGGGCGATCAGTGCGTCTCTGTCTTGATCGCCCGTCTTGGCCATGAACTCGGTCGTTTCTCGATACTGCGGCCATCACCCGCGGCCAGGGCCTTGGTCAAGAGCCGAAGCCCCTTGGCCAGGTGTTTCTCGACGGTAGAGATGGACAGGTTCAACCTAACCGCTATCTGCGCCGGGGAAAGACCGTACATTTTTCGCAAGGTCAGCACCTTGCGACACTGCTCGGGCAAGCGATCCAGCGCCGCGAGCACCAGGTCCAGCTCCTGTCGGGCGCTGGTTATGGCATAGGCGTCCGGCGCGGGATCGGCCAGCAAGTCCATTTCCAACACCCCGATCTGACGGATCCCGACCACCTTGGCGCGGCGAAAGCGTTCAAAGGCCAGGTTGCGGATGATGGTCATCACGAAGCGTTCGGGCGCTTCCAGCCGGCGCCAGTCGGGCACGCTGAGCACCTTGGCGTAGGCCTCCTGAACAAGGTCCTCCGCCTCGGCCTCGTCGCCGATCAGCTTGCGGGCATAGGCGCGGTAGTTGCCGGCATAGGGCAACACGCGGGTCGCGAACCAACGATCGATGTCACGCAGCCAAGCCATTTAGGCGTCCCGTCGCCCGACATGCGGTCGGATCGATTGAGCGCTGCACTAACCTGATCGCGTGTCAGTTTGCTGACGGGTCAGCGCCGTTTCCGAAACGGGGACCTCGCCAGGCCCAAGCGCCGCTCCATCAGGGCGCCAGCGTCAGGCGTAGAGCCAGGGCCGCCAGGGTGATCAGCAGGATCGGCGTGGTCAGCACGATCCCGACCTTGAAATAGTAGCCCCAGGAGATCCGGATCCCCTTGGCGCCCAGTACGTGCAGCCACAGCAGGGTGGCCAGCGAGCCGATCGGAGTGATCTTGGGACCCAGGTCGCTGCCGATGACATTGGCGTAGATCATCGCCTCCTTGACCGCGCCCGTCGCGCCGCTCGCGTCGATCGACAGGGCGCCGACCAGGACGGTGGGCAGATTGTTCATCACCGACGACAGCAGGGCCGTCAGGACGCCGGTCCCGAACGCCGCCCCCCAGACCCCACCTTGGGCGAAATAATTGAGCAGTCCCGCGATCTGGTCGGTGAGGCCCGCGTTGCGCAGGCCATAGACCACCAGATACATGCCCAGCGAAAAGATCACGATCTGCCAGGGTGCGCCCTTCAGCACCTTGCGCGTGCTGATCACGTGGCCTCGCCCGGCGATGACCAGCAGGACCAGCGCCCCGACCGCCGCCGTGGCGCTGACCGGAACGCCGAGCGGCTCCAGGGCGAAGAACCCGACGAGCAACAGGGCCAGGACCACCCAGCCGGCCTTGAAGGTCGCAGGATCCCTGATCGCGTCGCGCGGCGCCTTCAGCTGGCCGACGTCGTAGGTCTTGGGTATGTCGCGTCGAAAGTAGAGCATCAAAGCCGCCAGCGTGGCGGCGATGGCGACGATGTCGACCGGGATCATCACCAGGGCGTAGCGGCCAAAGCCGATCCTGAAAAAGTCGGCCGAGACGATGTTGACCAGGTTGGAAACCACCAGCGGCAGGCTGGCGGTGTCGGCGATGAAGCCGGCCGCCATCACGAAGGCCAGGGTGGCCTTGTCCTTGAAGCCCAGCGCCAGAAGCATGGCGATGACGATCGGCGTCAGGATCAGCGCCGCGCCGTCATTGGCGAACAACGACGAGACCGCCGCGCCCAGCAGCACGATCGAAGCGAACAGCAGTCGCCCCCTGCCCCCGCCCCAGCGCGCGACGTGCAGGGCCGCCCACTCGAAGAAGCCGGCCTCGTCGAGCAGCAGGCTGATGATGATCACCGCGATGAAGGCGCCGGTGGCGTTCCAGACGATGTGCCAGACCGTGATGATGTCGCCCGGATGGACCACGCCCGTCAGCAGCGCCAGGGCCGCGCCCAGGGTCGCGCTCCAGCCGATGCCCAGGCCTTTGGGCTGCCAGATGACCAGGGTGATGGTGAGCAGAAAGATCAGCAGGGCGAGGATCACAGGACGACGATCTCGCCGTCTTCCTTGATGAAGCTGGCCGGCTTGCGATCCAGCAGGTCGAGCACGACTTCGGACGGCCGGCACAGCTTGACGCCCCTGGGCGTGACCACGATCGGCCGATTGACCAGGATGGGATGGGCGACCATGGCGTCGAGGATCTGATCCTCGGTGGCGTCATCCGCCAGAAGGCCCAACTCAGCGGCCGGCGTACCCTTTTCGCGCATCAGCTGGCGGAACGTCAGGCCCGCCTCCCCGGCCAGTTCGCGCAGCTGGTCGTGGGACCAGCCGGCCTTGAGATACTCAACGACCGTGGGCGCGTAGCCCGCCGCCTGCATCATGGCCACGACGTTGCGCGAGGTGCCGCAGGCGGGGTTGTGAAAGATCACGATCGGAAAGTCGGTATCGGACATGGGTCACCAGATAGGGAAAGACGGAAAACTGGACGCCGCTCAGGCCGGGGCCCGTTCGGGAAGGCAGGTCTGGTCGCAGTCGGCCGCCTTGGCGAGGATGTCGTTCAAAGGGCCGCAGATCTCTGGATTGCCGTCGCAGCAGTCTGCCATCAGGAAGCCGAGCAGCCCGGTCATCACGCCATAGTTGGCCGAATAGATGATCGAACGGCCTTCGCGGCGAGAGACGATCAGGTCGGCGTGGCTGAGGATGTTGAGGCTGGCCGACAGGGTGTTGGGCAAAATGCCCGCGGCCCGCGCGATCTCGCCCGCCGCCATGCCCTGCGCGCCTCCGCGAACCAGCATCCGGAAAATGCCCAGCCGCCCCTCATGGGCCAGGGCGCTGAGCGCGGACGCGGCGGCTTTCGATTCCATATTTCGACACTACTGGAAACAAGAGACAGAAAAAAGACGGGAGCGTGCCCCATGGCGGGCGCCGCGCGGGGTTGAACATGGTCAAGCTCGCCGCAGTATCCGGAAAGCCAGAGCGCGGCGTCATTTAGATGCTTAACCGCGCCAGTCGCGGCTCCGGGCGATCCTCGCCAGTCACACCGAACTAACCAAAAGTTGAATTTTTCATGCGGAACCACCGGTTAGGATGTATACTTATAGGTTCCGAGGGACAGCACAGCGCGCTCGCGCGCTGAGTTCGGAAAGCGGGCTGAAATGCTTCGGGCTGGATCATCCACGATCCTGATCGCCGACGACCACGCCATCGTCCGCGAGGGTCTGTGCGAGGCCTTCGAGGCTCGCGGAGACTGGACGGTCTGCGGTCAGGCGGAGACTGGCCCGCAAGCGGTTCGCATGGCGCGCGACCTCTCGCCCGACGTCTTGGTGCTGGACATAAGCCTGCCTGAACTCAGCGGCGTGCTGGTCGCCCGCGAGGTGCGCCGCGCCAGCCAGGGCACCGAGGTGCTGATCTTCACCATGCATGACAGCGAACAACTGGTGCGCGAAGCGCTCAGCGCTGGCGCGCGCGGCTATGTCCTGAAGTCCGCGCCGACCAGCGACGTCCTGCGCGGCGTCGAGGCCCTGCTGCAGAAGAGAGCCTATTTCTGCGCCCGCGTCGCCGAGTCCGTCCTGCGCGGCTATCTGATGCTGTCGGACGATCGAAGCCACCCTCTGGCGGGCTCGGACGATCCCCTCACCGGCCGCGAGGTGCTGATCGCCCAGATGCTGGCCGAGGGCCGCGGCAACAAGGTGATCGCCTCGATGCTGGGGGTCAGCGCCAAGACGATCGAAAGCCATCGCGGCAATATCATGCGCAAGCTGGACGCCCATTCCCTGGCCGACGTGGTCCGCTATGCGGTGCGTCATCACCTGATCGAAGCGTGATGGACGCCGTATCCGCCCCCCGGTCGCTGGCCGCCCCGCGATCCGCCGCGGACGTGCGGCAGCTTTACGTCAATCAGTTGGCCCCCGCCCTGGAGGCTTTCACCGCCCATGCCTGCGTCCTGGACCGAAGTCTCAGGATCCTGGCGGTGAACGGGGCGTGGAGAACCTTCGCGTCCCGGCATGGCCTGGGCGGCGACACCTTTGGCGTCGGCCTGAACTATACGGCCTACTTCCACAAGATCTCCGTGCGCGGCGCGACGCTTGAAGCCGGTCTGCGCGCGCTGGTGGCCGGAGCGCCCGGCCCGTTCGAACATAGCGATGTCCTGCTGACGTCGGGCGCCGAAACCTGGATCGAGCTGCGGGCCGTCCAGGTGCGGCCCTCCACCCGGCCCTACATCATCGTGACCCATCACGACGTCAGCGCCCAGCGCCGCTCGCAGGCCGCCCTGTTGGTGACCACCGCCCGCCTGCTGCATGCCGAGGACAAGGAGCGTCGCCGCATCGCCCGCGACATGCATGACAGCACGGCCCAGCACCTGACCGGCGCCAAAATGATCCTGGAGCGAGGCGGCCAGACGCTGGAGGCGGTCCGGGCCGCCGCCGGGCAGGCGACGGGGCTGATCAGCGAAGCGTTGACGGAAATTCGCACGCTGGCCTATCTGCTGCATCCGCCGGAGCTGGACCACCTGGGTCTGGCCGCGGCGATCCGGCAGTATGTGACAGGCTACGCCGCCCGGACGGGCATCGCCATGACGCTGGACGTTCCGCGGGATTTCCCCCGACTGCCGGACGACACGGAACTGGCGCTGTACCGCGTCGTCCAGGAGGCCCTGGCCAATGTCCACAGCCATTCGGGCAGTCAGCGGGCCAACATCAATCTGCGGCGTGATGGCGACGCCGTGAAGCTGGCGATCCGTGACCATGGCTCTGGTCTGCCAGCCGATGTCGAGGCCAAGGCCGGCGTTGGCCTCGAGGGCATGAAGCTGAGACTGGCGCACCTGGCGGGCGGGCTTTCCGTGACCAATGCCGGGCCGGGTGTGTGTGTCGAGGCCTGGCTCCCCCTCGCGCCCCGCGATCCCGCCTGACGCCGTCCGCCGTCCGCCGTCCGCCGTCCGCCGTCGCGACGGTTCCACCGCGCGAAGTTCAGGATTTAACGTTCTTTTGCATTTCGAAGTTCGCGCGAGACGCTTGCGCTGTCGCCCGCCCAGATCGGGCGTGCTAAGGAAAGCGTGCATCTGACCGGACAGGGCGGGGTGTATTCAAAAACAAGTCCGGTATGAGAGCTTGTTGATGACCCCTATCGAAATTCGGGTCGCTGCTCTGCAATTTCTGGTGCTGAAGCTCTGCACCGAAATCGACGGCGGACGACTGGAACTGATCAGCCAGAGCCTGGAACAGCCCAAGGGTGCGGATTCTGAGTCCGCGGCCATGCACGACGTGCTGGTCGAGCTGCTCTCCGAAGCGCGTGAGCGCGTGCGTCAGCGGCCACCCCTGGCGGTCAATCGCTCCTGAGGCCGGTGCCTTCCCCCCTTCATGACAGTCTAAACTCGGAGCGGATCTTGCCGCCCGGACCTGGGGTTGTTTCCCGCCTCCCTGGGTGGAATCCACCGTAACCGTCCCACCGCCCCAGGCGCCCTGGCAATGTCCCCCACGCAAGCCGAGGGACACGCCCGATGGTTGAATGTCGCCGCCAGTCCACAGTGACACCGACGCCCCGCTGGCGTCTCGGTGGAGGTCGCGATGCGTGTCCTGCTTTCAATGGGCGCCCTGGGCATGATGGTCCTGGGGTTTTCCCTGATCCTGGATCCGGCCCAGCCGGTCGACGCCGCTTCGTCACGGCAGATCGACGCCATTCCGGTCGACGTCGCCCTGCGAGATTTCGCGCCGTCACCCCGGCCGGGGGCGCCTGCCGCCGGCCTGCGGATCGAACTGGTGGGTTCCGAGCGTTTCGAGCTGGGCGACCAGATCCCGCCCGCCGCCTGGGTGGCTTTCGAGGCGGACGCCACCAGCGACTGCGGCGACCAGTGGCCCACCACGACCGTCGCCGACGCCAGCGGCCTTCTGGGGGGTGTCTGACCCATGCGCCCGTCGCGACGCCGCCTGCTGAGCTGGCCGCTTGTCGCGCTCGCCGCGCCGACCACCCTCGCCGCGGCCCCATCGTCCTCGCCGCATATTCTGGGCGTCCGCCTGGGCGTGGACAGCGATCGGACCCGGCTGGTGATCGACGCCCGGTCGCCGCTGGGGGAAACCAGCACCCTGAACGATCCGGTCGCCCGTCGCCTGACCCTGTCCTTCGAGGGCCGGCCCGCCGAACCGGCCAGCGGCCATGGCGTCGGCCTGATCCGGCGCTGGGCCGTGAGCGCCGGACCCGCCGCCGGTCGCACCACCGTGGTCCTGGATCTGGTCGCCCCGATCCAGGTCCTGGCGGCCTTCGCCCTGCCGCCGCGCGAAGACGGCGGCCCCTGGCGGCGCGTGATCGATCTGGTCGCCGCCCCGGCCCAGCGCCGCATCGTCGTCGACGCCGGTCACGGCGGGACCGACAGCGGCGCGCTGGGCCGCATCGCGCGGGAAAAGGACGTCACGCTCCTGGCCGCCCAGATCCTGGCCAGCGGCCTGGAAGCGCGCGGCGGATACGCGGTGACCCTGACCCGATCGGACGACCGCTTCGTGCCCCTGATCGAGCGACAACGAGCGGCCAGGGTCCTGGGCGCCGATCTCTTCCTGTCGCTGCACGCCGACGCCTCCGCCGACCCCGCCGTGCAGGGCGCCTCGGCCTACACCCTGTCGGACCATGGCGCCCGGCGCGCCCTGGCCCAGATTCCCTTCGCCCCGCCGCCCGAACTGCTGACCATCCGCAACGAGGACGAGAGCCTGCGCGACCTGCTGCTGGACCTTCGCCAGCGCGGCATGCGCAACCGCTCGGCCGCCTTCGCCGATCAGTTGCTTCGCCACGTCGCCCAGGACGCCCCGCTGCTGCGCCGCAGCCATCGCGAGGCCGGCTTCATGGTGCTGCTGGGCCTCGACGCCCCGGCGGCGCTGCTCGAGATGGGCTTCATCACCAATCCCGAGGACGAACGCCGCCTGACCGACCCGGTGCGCCAGGCTCAACTGATGGGCCAGGTCTGCACCGCCATCGACACGCACTTCTCGGCGCGCGAGCGCCTCCAGATCGCGGAATAGATTGAGCCTCGAAGGGAAACCGCCATGCGGTTCACATCGCGCAAGGACATGATAGCGGGCCTGGCCCTGGCCTCGGGCCTGCTCTGTTTTCAACTCGGCGCCACGTTCGGCGTGGACCCTCCCGGCGAGTTCTATGCCGGGCTGATGGGCGCGCCGGGGGCGCCGCCGCCCCGGATCAGGCCCGGGGTCGCCGTCGCGCCCACGACGCAGGTTTCGGGTTTGACCGCGAACCCGGTGTCGGCCGCCTTCATCGATCAGCAGGCGACGATCCGGTCTGTTCGCCTCACGCCGAACGGGGCCGGGACCCGGGTCGAGATCACGCTGAGCCCCGGAGCCGCCGCCCCGCGCCTGACCATGCTGACCAAGAACCGCCGCTCGACCCTGGCCGTCAGCGGGCTGAACGCCACCGATGCGGGGCGCGGAGACGGACTTGGTCTCGTCAATCGCTGGGAACTCAGGACCGCCGCCGAAGGCGCGCGACTGAACCTGCCCCTGGCCGAACCCGCCATGGTCCAGCGCGCCTTTCTGAGCAATGAAAGCGGCGACGACCGTCGCCTTGTCCTGGACCTGGTGCGGGCCTGCCCGACCCGATCGTGAAGGCTATTCCACGGCCAGGATCACATCCGAAGGCTCGACCAGGGCGACCACCGCGTCGCCGGGCGTCAAGGCCATGGCGTCCGCGTCGGCGCGCGACAGGGTCGCGACCAGGGACTTGCCGGCGGAAAGGGTCAGGCTGACCTCGCTGGTCAGGCCGCCATCCTCGCGGTCGAGGATCGCGCCGGCCAGGCGATTGGCTCCCTCTGGCGGGTCAGCGCTCCGGACGATCGTGACGAAGCTGGACTTGATCAGGGCGATGGCCGGCTTGCCGACCGTCAGCCCCAGCTCATCGGCGCTGCGCCGGGTGATCACCGAGACGATCTGGACGCCGTCGCCCAGCGACAGCGCGACCTCGACGGTCACCGCCCCGGCCCCGATGCGCGCCACGGTTCCGCGCAAGGCGTTGCGGGCGCTGGTGCGCAGCCCGAGGCTCCAGAAGAGCTCGCCCAGCCCCTGCTCGGGAGCGGACGCCAGACCCGCTTCCAGCCGCGCCAGCGCCGCGCCGATCTCGCGCTCGACCTCGCGGAAGGCCTTGATCACCGCATGGCCGCGCGGGGTGATGGTCGCCGCGCCACCCGACTTGCCGCCGGCGCTGGCGGCGATCAGAGGGGCGTCGAACAGGTTGTTCAACGCCTGGATGGCATCCCAGGCGCCCTTGTAGCTCAGGCCCAGGCGCCTGGCGGCGGCGGAAATCGAACCCGCCTCGCCGACCGCTTCCAGCAAGGCGATGCGCTCCATCCCCACCCGGGCCAGGGCGCCCCGGCGCAGGACAAGCGAGGCGCTGAGTTCGCCATCGATGGACATGGGCGCTCCTGATCGGGCGGGACAGCGTTATGTAGCCTTGCTACATAACGCTAGCTGGTCGCCAACTCCAAGCCGCCGAGGTCCCGCATGCTCGCTCGCCGCCCCCTGCTGGTCGTCCTCGCCGTCGGCCTGTCGCTGCTGGCCGGCGGTTCGGCGATTGCCGCCGAAACCAGGGTGGCGGTCGCCGCCAACTTCACCGAACCCGCCAAGGCGATCGCGGCGAAGTTCGAGGCCAGGACCAGCCACAGGGCGACCCTGAGCTTTGGATCCTCCGGCCAGTTCTATACCCAGATCGCCAATGGCGCGCCCTTCGAGGTCTTCCTGTCGGCGGACGCCGAACGACCGACCAGGACCGAAGCCGAGGGGCTGGCCGTGGCCAGCACGCGCTTTACCTACGCCACCGGACGTCTCGTCCTGTGGAGCAGGACACCAGGCCTCGTCGACGCCAGGGGCGCGGTTCTGGCCAGGGGCAAGTTCGAAAAGCTGGCCATCGCCGAACCCAGGTCCGCGCCCTACGGACTGGCCGCCGTCGAGACCCTGACCCGGCTCGGGTTGCAGGACACCCTGAAGCCGAAGATCGTGACCGGCTCTTCGATCACCCAGGCGTATCAGTATGTCCAGACCGGCGCGGCGGAGCTGGGCTTCGTGGCCCTGTCGCAGGTCATTGCCGAGCGGGGCGGTTCGCGCTGGATCGTGCCGACCAGCAACCACACGCCCATCGACCAGCAGGCGGTCTTGCTGAAGACCGGCGCCGGCAACGACGCCGCCAAGGCCTTCCTTCAGTTTCTGAAAGGCCCCGAGGCCAGGGCCATCATCCGCCGATATGGCTACGAGGTTCGCTGAGCCATGCTTTCGGTGCTGTGGCTGACGGTCAAGCTGGCGGGGATCACCACGATCCTGCTGCTGATCCTCGCCACGCCCCTGGCCTGGTGGCTGGCGCGGGGAACCTCGCGCTGGAAGCCTGTGGTCGGCGCCGTGGTCGCCCTGCCGATCGTTCTGCCGCCGACCGTGCTCGGCTTCTATCTGCTGATCGCACTTGGGCCGCACAGTGCGCTGATGGCGCCGTTGCAGGCCTTCGGAATCCGCACCCTGGCCTTCACCTTCGAGGGGCTGGTGATCGGCTCGCTGATCTATTCCCTGCCCTTCGCCGTGCAGCCCCTGCGCAACGCCTTCATCGCCCTGGGCGAGGAGCCGATGGAAGCCGCCGCCACCCTGGGCGCCTCGCGCTGGCAGAGCTTCGCCCGCGTCGCCCTGCCCCTGGCCCTGCCCGGCTACGCCGTCGCCGCGATCCTGTCCTTCGCCCATACGGTGGGCGAGTTTGGCGTGGTGATGATGCTGGGCGGCGGCATTCCGGGCCAGACCCAGGTGCTGTCGGTCGAGATCTTCCAGCTGGTCGAGCAACTGCGCTGGAGCGAGGCGCACCAGTTGGCGGCGCTGCTGCTGGCGTTCGGCTTCCTGGTGACCCTGACGCTGCTGCTGATGGAACAGCGGGCGACGCGCACCGACTAGGCGAACCTGTCAGTCGCCCCGCGACGCCAGCGACAGCGCAAGTCCCCGCGCCGCCAGGGCAACTTCGTGCCAGGTCACGTCGAACCCCGCCGCCTTGCCGTAATAGGGATCGGCCACGGCGCGTCCCTCCAGCCCCTCGGCATAGTCCAGCAGCAGACCCAGTTCCGCCGCGCCATCGACCGGGCGCAGAGCGCGCAGCTTCTTCAGGTTGTCGTGGTCCAACGCCAGAATGTGCGTGAAGCGCCGGAAGTCGTCGGCCGTGACTTTGCGGGCGATCTGGCGGCTGATATCGACGCCGTGGCGCTGCGCGGCGGCGATGGCGCGCCCATCCGGCGCGGAGCCTGCATGCCAGCCGCCGGTGCCCGCTGAATCGACCAGAACATCCAGCCCGATCGCCTGGGCCTCGGCGCGAAAGGCGCCCTCGGCGAGCGGTGATCGACAGATATTGCCAAGGCACACAAACAAAACCGCAGGCCGCATCAGGGCGCGCCCCACCCGCCGCCGCCGGGCGTCTCGATGATGATGGAATCCCCGGCCGCCACCTCGACCAGATCGGTGGCGGCCAGGGCCCGCACCGATCCGTCAGCCCTCTCGACCCGCGCCTCGCCCAGCGCGCCGGGGCCACCGCCCGCCAGCCCGAACGGCGGCACGCGACGGCGGTTGGACAGCAGGGTGGCCGTCATGGGTTCGCGAAAGCCGATCCTGCGCACCACCCCGTCCCCGCCGTGGTGTTTTCCCGCCCCGCCCGAACCACGCCGGATCGAAAACGCCTCGACCAGCACCGGGTAGCGGGTCTCCAGCACCTCGGGATCGGTCAGGCGGCTGTTGGTCATATGGGTCTGGACGGCGTCGGTTCCGTCGAAGTCTGGCCCAGCGCCCGAGCCGCCGCAGATGGTCTCGTAATACTGGCGACGCTCATCGCCGAAGGTGAAATTGTTCATCGTCCCCTGCGCGCCGGCCATCACGCCCAAAGCGCCATAGAGGGCGTCGACCACGACCTGACTGGTCTCGACATTACCGGCCACCACCGCCGCCGGATAGCGCGGACGCAGCATCGAGCCCTCGGGAATGACCAACTGCACCGGTCGCAGGCAACCGTCGTTCATCGGGATCTCGTCATCGACCAGCGTGCGGAAGACGTAGAGCGCCGCCGCCCGGCAGATCGAGGCCGGAGCATTGAAGTTGGTCGGGACCTGGTCGCTGGTGCCGGCGAAATCGACCCGGGCCGTCCGAGCCTTCTGGTCGACGGTGATGGCCACCTTCACCACCGAGCCGTCGTCCAGTTCATAGGCGAACGAACCGTCGTTCAGGGTGGCCAGCACGCGCCGGACGGCCTCCTCGGCATTGTCCTGCACGTGGGCCATATAGGCCTCGACCACGTCCTGGCCGAACTCGGCGACGAGACCGGTCAGCGACTCCGCCCCGCGCGCGCAGGCGGCGATCTGGGCCTTGAGGTCGCCGATGTTCTGGTCGGGATTGCGGGCCGGCCACTTGCCCGAGGCCAGCAGGGCGCGAGTCTCGGCCTCCAGGAACCGCCCGCCCTCGACCAGCAGGAAGTTCTCGATCAGAACCCCCTCCTCCTCGACCGTGCGGCTGTTGGGCGGCATCGAGCCCGGCGTGATGCCGCCGATATCGCCCTGGTGCCCGCGCGCGGCGACATAGAACAGCAAGGCTCCGACCGCATCGAAGACCGGCATGACCACGGTGACGTCCGGCAGGTGGGTGCCACCCTTGTAGGGTGCGTTGAGCATATAGACGTCGCCCGGCTTCATGCCGCGGCCATCGCCGTCGCGCGCCTCGCGGATGGCCCGCACGCTGTCGCCCATCGAGCCCAGATGCACCGGCATGTGCGGGGCGTTGGCGATCAGGTTTCCGTCGCGGTCGAACAGGGCGCAGGAGAAGTCCAGCCGCTCCTTGATGTTGACCGAATAGGCGGTGTTCTGCAGGGCGAAACCCATCTCCTCGGCCACGGCCATGAACAGGTTGTTGAACACCTCCAGCATCACCGGATCGGCCTTGGTCCCGATGGCGCGGCGGGTCGGCAGGGCCTCGATGCGGTCGAGGATCAGGTTCAGCCGGGCGTCCACGGTGGCGCGCCAGCCGGGCTCGACGACGGTGGTGCCCGTGGCTTCGCGGATGATGGCGGGGCCCTTGACCTCGGCGCCGACAGCCAGGGTTTCGCGGTCGAACACCGGGGTCGTTCTGGCCTGTCCGGCCATGCGGACATGGACCGTGGTCAGGGCCACGGGCGCGCCCGAGCCGCGAGACCCCAAATCCGGCGCGGCTCCGGCGTCCGAATGACCAATGGCCTCCACCGACAGCGTCTCGACCACCAGGGCCGTGGTCGGCGAGGTGAAGCCGAACCGGCGCTGGTGCATCTCTTCGAAAGTCGCGCGAACCCCGGCCTCGTCGGCCAGTGGCACGACCAGCGGCGTATCCGTGCCGGCATATTTCACGCGCAGGGTGGCCAGGGTCTCGACCGAGGCCACCGGCACGGCCTGGGCGCGCAGGGCGGTCTCGGCCTCGACCGACAGCGCCTTGGCCTGTTCGGCCAGATCCGCGGCCGGCTCGGCCAGCGGCCGCTCGACGGTCGCCTCGCGGATCAGGCGCAGGTCGGCCAGGCCCATGCCATAGGCGCTCAGCACGCCCGCAAACGGATGGATCATGACCTTGGTCATGCCCAGCGCGTCGGCCACCAGGCAGGCGTGCTGTCCGCCCGCGCCGCCGAAACAGGCCAGCACATAGCGGGTGACGTCATAGCCGCGCTGGATCGAGATCTGGCGCACGGCCTTGGCCATGTTCTCGACGGCGATGGTCAGGAAGCCCTCGGCGATGGCCTCCGGGCTCATGGCCTCGCCGGTCGCGGCCAGGATCTCGGCGGCCAGGCTGGCGAAGCCGGCGGCCACGGCCTGCGCGTCCAGCGGCTGGTCGGCATTGGGGCCGAACACCGCCGGAAAGAATTCCGGCCGCAGCTTGCCCAGCATGACGTTGCAGTCGGTGACCGTCAGCGGCCCGCCCCGGCGATAGGCGGCGGGACCCGGAACCGCTCCGGCTGAGGCCGGCCCCACCCTCAGGCGCGCGCCGTCGAACCCGCAGATCGAGCCGCCGCCGGCCGCCACCGTGTGGATGTTCATCATCGGGGCGCGCATCCGCACCCCGGCCACCACGGTCTCGAAAGCCCGCTCATACTCGCCGGCATAGTGGCAGACATCGGTCGAGGTGCCGCCCATGTCGAAGCCGATGACGCGATCGAACCCGGCCTCCTCCGCCGTCCGCGCCATGCCGACCACGCCGCCGGCGGGACCCGACAGGATGGCGTCCTTGCCCCGGAAGGCCCGGGCGTCGGTGAGGCCGCCGTTCGACTGCATGAACAGCAGCCGCGTATTCTCGCCCAACTCGCCAGCCACCCGGTCGACATAGCGGCGCAGGATCGGCGACAGATAGGCGTCGACCACCGTGGTGTCGCCCCGCCCGACCAGCTTCATCAGCGGGCTGACCTCGTGGCTGACCGAGACCTGGGTAAAGCCGATGTCGCGGGCGATGGCGGCGACGCGCGTCTCGTGCTCGGTGAAGCGGAAGCCGTGCAAGAACACGATGGCCACGGCCCGGAAGCCGGCGTCGAAGGCGGCCCGCAGACCCGCTCGCGCGGCGGCCTCGTCCAGCGGGCGCAGGACCTGTCCCTCGACGCTGATCCGCTCGTCGATCTCGACGACGTGGTCGTACAAGGCTTCGGGCTTGATGATGTGGCGCTCGAAAAGCTTCGGGCGGGCCTGATAGCCGATCCGCAGCGCGTCGGCGTGGCCCGCCGTGATCGCCAGCACGGTGGGCTCGCCCTTGCGTTCCAGCAGGGCGTTGGTAGCCACGGTGGTGCCCATCTTCACCGCGTCGATGCGCGCGCCGGCCGGCAGCAGGGCCCGCACGCCCGCCACGGCGGCGTCGGCATACTGCTCGGGATTCTCCGACAGCAGCTTGTGGGTCAGCAGAGCGCCATCCGGCGCCCGCGCCACGATGTCGGTGAAGGTGCCCCCCCGATCGATCCAGAACTCCCAGCCGCGCAGGTTCTGATCGTCGGGGGTCATGGGAAGGACGCGGCTCCTGCTACGCCCTTCCCTTAACCGGCGTTGGGGGCCTAGCGGAAGAGCCCCGCCGCCTCGACCGCCGCCCAGACGCCCAGCGCCAGGAAGATCACCGCCGCGCCAATGCGGACATACTTGAGCGGTACGATCTTGGTCGCCGCCTCGCCCAGATACACCGCCGGAATATTGGCGATCATCATGCCCAGGGTGGTGCCGGCCGCGACCCAGAAGATCGAGTGGAACTTGGCGCTCAGGGCCACCGTGGCGATCTGGGTCTTGTCGCCCATCTCGACCAGGAAAAAGGCGATGGTGGTGGTCACGAACACGCCATAGCGCCCGGCGCTGGAGCCATCCTCGTCATCGGCCTTGTCGGGGATCAGGGCCCAGGCGGCCATGGCGATGAACGACACGGCGATGGCCCACTTGAACCACTGACCGCTCAGCAGGTCGGAGACCCAGTAGCCCGCCGTCGCCGCCAGGGCGTGGTTTGCGAGGGTGGCGACCAGTATGCCCAGGATGATCGGCACGGGCTTCTTGAACCGCGTGGCCAGGATCATGGCCAGCAGCTGGGTCTTGTCGCCGATCTCGGCGATGGCCACGACCAGGGTCGAAACGAGCAGGGATTCCACGGGATCAAAAACCTTCCGGGCCGGGCGCATGCCAATAGCGTCGACAGCCCACCCAGCCCGGGAGGATATCGGCGCCATTGGTCTCGCCATGGAAGCGAATGATCGCTTCCCTCCCCGCGCCATGGATCCGCAGATCCAAGTGTGTTGACGGCGGGGCCTGCTGATGGATGCAGGCGGCTACTCCCCAAAGGTGAGCGGCGTTTAGGGGGTTCAACTCATGACGTCAACAATCCTTGTCATCCCGGAAGCCTCGTAGAGGCTGTCCGGGACCCAGGGGCCAACGCCGTGCGGTTGCCCCTGGGTCCCGGCTCCCCGCTTCGCTGCGGCCGGGATGACAAGCTAAAAACTAGACGCTGGCCGGCGCATCAAATCGCAGCAGATGGATCGCCACTCGCACCTTGCCGCCGGTGAAACTGCCGCCCGCCGAGCTCAGCAGCACGGGAGTGTCGGCGTAATAGGCCGTCGGCCCGATCACCCCGACATTGCTGGAATTCCGGGCCACGCCCAGCGATGAACCGAACTTGCCCGCCTCTCCGGCCACCCCGCAGCTGTAAGACGTCGCCCCGGTCACCGCGACGGTGGTGCGGATCGAGACCGCCAGCACGATAGCCCGCGCCGGGATGACGATGGCGGTCGAGGTGGTCGCGCCCGAAAGCGTCGTCTCCTCCTCGCGGATTTCCAGCCGGGTATTGGCCAGGCCCGGCGAGGCGGCGGCGGTAAGGCTCTTGAAGCTGGCCGACAGCGGCGCCCAGGCGGCGCCGTCGAAGGCGACCATCTGGTTCTCGTCCTTGACCCAGGCCAGCACCCCTTCGCCAAGGGGGACGGCCTCCCAGGCGCCGGCCTCGAAGCGCATCAGCGTCCCGGCCGCCTGCCCGGCCCAGGCCGCGCCCGTGGCACCGGCCGGCAGGATCCAGACGCCGCCGCCGAGCGGGCTGACCGGCTGCGCCGCCACGACGCGGCTCTCGACCGCCAGCTGGACCAGACCGTCCAGCCGGGCGAGGCTTTCATTGATGGGGATATGCTTCTGGGCCTGGGCGGCGACCACATAGGGCAGGCCCAGGCGCGGGGTGGTTTCGTCGAACATGAGGGATCCTTGAAGGCGTTGAACTCGCCTCTAGGATCACCCCGATCACAGAGCCGGGGACCGACCTTGGTCGATCCCCGTCCCCGTCCCCGCTCCAGCGTGTCGCTACTCGGCCGCGAAGGCCAGATGGTTGCCCGATGTGAGGGCTGTCTTGGCGGCCAGTTCGGCCTTGGCCTGCTCATACTCTTCCGAGAACTTGGCGATGAGTTCGCCGGCGGTCAGCACCGCGTCGATGGCGCCGATGCCCTGGCCGCAGCCCCAGATGTCGCGCCAGGCCTTGGCTTCCTGGTTGCCGCCCGAACCGAAGTTCATGGCCGACGGATCGCTGACCGGCAGGTTGTCGGGATCCATGCCCGCCTTGATCACCGAGGGGCGTAGATAGTTGCCGTGCACGCCGGTGAAGAGGTTGGAATAGAGGATGTCGTCGGCGTGGCTCTCGACGATCATGTCCTTGTAGCCCTGGGCCGCATTGGCTTCCTGGGTCGCGATGAACGCCGAGCCGATATAGGCTAGGTCCGCGCCCATGGCCTGGGCGGCCAGGATCGAGCGGCCGCAGGCGATCGAACCCGACAGCGCCACCGGCCCGTCGAACCACTGGCGGATTTCCTGGATCAGGGCGAAGGGCGACAGGGTGCCGGCGTGACCGCCCGCGCCGGCCGCGACCGGAATCAGGCCGTCAGCGCCCTTCTCGATGGCCTTGTGGGCATGCTTGTCGTTGATCACGTCGTGCATGGTGATGCCGCCATACGAGTGGATCGCGGCGTTCAGGTCCTCGCGCGCGCCCAGCGACGTGATCACCAGCGGGGCCTTGTATTTCACGCACAGCTCGATGTCCTCCTCGAGCCGGTTGTTGGTGCGGTGGACGATCTGGTTGACGGCGAACGGGGCCGACGGGGCCTCCGGGTGGGCGCGGTCGTGGGCGGCCAGCTCCTCGGTGATGCGGTGCAGCCACTCGTCCAGCTGCGAGATCGGACGGGCGTTCAGCGACGGGAACGAGCCCACGATGCCGGCCTTGCACTGGGCGATCACCAGGTCTGGATTGCTGATGATGAACAGCGGCGAAGCGATGACCGGCAGGCGAAGACGGTCACGCAG
Organism: uncultured Caulobacter sp.; assembly: GCA_964427205.1. GTDB lineage: Bacteria > Pseudomonadota > Alphaproteobacteria > Caulobacterales > Caulobacteraceae > Caulobacter. The sequence goes on along the minus strand of CAYRTE010000029.1, from coordinate 24,404 downwards.
GATCGGCGGCAAGGCCATGGAAAGACGGCTCCCTGAAGGCGGCGTTGCGCGCCGCGCATGTAAACAGCGTTAGCTTAAACGCCCGTTCGTGTCTGGCGCAAGGCTTGACGGCCCTAAGGGCACGGGCGCATCAGGTTCAAAAAAAGAAAAATGCTGCACCGCAGGAGAGACGCTTTGACCCAGGCCGTGACGCCTCTGGCCGATGATTTCGCCGCCCCGGACGACGCCATTCGGGCGCGCTGGACGGCCCTGGTCGAGAAAACCCTGAAGGGCCAGAGCTTTGACGAGGCCCTGACCGTCAAGACGCCCGACGGCCTGACCATCCAGCCGCTTTACACGGCCAGGGACGGCGCGATCGTCTCCCGCGACCTGCGCGCCCGCGACATCGACCGGCCGTGGGACCTGCGGATGCGCGCCGCCCATGCCGATCCCGAGCGCGCGGCCAGCGACATCCTGGTCGACCTGCGGAACGGCGCGGCCTCGGTGCTGCTGACCATCGATCCGACCGGCGCCCGGGGCGTCGCCATCGGCTCGGCGGACGACATGGCCAAGGCCTTGACCGGCGTGCTGATCGATCTGGCCCCCGTGGCGCTCGACGCCGGCTATCTGGGGCCCAAGGCCGCCGACTGGCTGGGCGCCGTGGCGAAGGCAGCCCCCAATGCGCCGATGGCCTTCCACATGGACCCGCTGACCGCCTTCGCGGAAACGGGGGTCAGCCCCGGCCCGATCGAGAGCCACCTCTTCAACGCCGCCACCGTGGGCGCGCGCCTGGCGACGACCTATGCCAGGGCCAGCCTGTTCCTGGCGACCGGCCGCGCGGCGCACGAGGCCGGCGGCTCGAACGTCGAGGAGCTGGCGATGATGACCGCCAGCGCCCTGGCCTCCGCCAAGGCCCTGGTCCGCTCTGGCCTGTCGATGGAAGAGGCTTTCGGTCGCATCACGCTGGGCGTCAGCCTGGACGGCGAATATTTCACCGGCGTCGCCAAGGTCCGCGCGGCGCGGGCCCTGTGGGCGCGCCTGACCCAGGCCTGCGGCGTGACGATGCCGGCCATGATCGAGGCGCGCTCCTCGGGCCGGATGCTGACCACGAAGGACGCCTGGACCAACCTGCTGCGCCTGACCTCGGCCGGGTTCGCCGGCGCGGTCGGCGGGGCCGACGTGGTGGTGCTGGGCGCCTTCACCGACGCGATCGGCCTGCCCACCACCTTCGCCCGCCGTCAGGCCCGCAACACCCAGCTGGTCCTGATGGAAGAGAGCAACCTGGGCCGCGTCGCCGATCCAGCCGGCGGGGCTTGGTATCTCGACAGCCTGACCGACCAGATCGCCCGCGCCGCCTGGACCAGCTTCCAGGCCATCGAAACCGCCGGCGGCATTGTCAAGGCGCTGGAAACTGGCCTTGTCGCCAACGCCGTGGCCGCCACCCGCGCCGCGCAGGAAGCCGCCTTCGCCGACAAGAGCCGCAAGATCCTTGGGGTTACGGTGTTCCCCAACGCCGAGGACAAGGCCGCCGAGATCGAGATTGTCGATCCCGCCGCTTTCGCCGTGAAGGGACCAGATCCCAGATTGCCTGGGCCAGACTCAAGCTGCCCGCCCCTGACCCCCATCCGCTTCGCCGCCGCCTTTGAGGGAGCCTGAACCATGAGCAAGTTCCCTGACTTCACCGCCATCGACTTCGCCGAAGTCGCCACCGACGCCGCGCCAGAGGGCGCTGTCTGGAACACGCCGGAAGGCGTGGACGTCGCGCCAGCCTTCACCGCCGCCGATGTCGAGGGCCTGGACTTCACCGGCGGCTATCCGGGCGTCGCGCCCTATGTGCGCGGCCCCTACCCCACCATGTATGTCACCAACCCGTGGACGGTTCGGCAGTATGCTGGCTTCTCGACCGCCGAGGACAGCAACGCCTTCTACCGGCGCAACCTGGCGGCCGGCCAGATGGGCCTGTCGGTGGCCTTCGACCTGGCCACCCACCGGGGTTATGACTCAGACCACGAGCGGGTGAAGGGCGATGTCGGCATGGCGGGTGTCGCCATCGACTCCATCCTGGACATGCGCACCCTCTTCTCGGGCATCCCGCTCGACAAGATGAGCGTGTCGATGACCATGAACGGCGCGGTGCTGCCGATCCTGGCGCTCTATATCGTGGCCGCCGAGGAACAGGGCGTCTCGCCCGACAAACTGTCGGGGACCATCCAGAACGACATCCTCAAAGAATTCATGGTGCGGAACACCTACATCTATCCGCCCGCACCTTCGATGCGGATCATTTCTGACATCTTTTCATACACTTCGACAAACATGCCGAAGTTCAATTCGATCTCGATCAGCGGCTATCACATGCAGGAGGCCGGCGCGACGGCCGACCTGGAGCTGGCCTACACCCTGGCTGACGGCATCGAATATGCCCGGGCCGGCGTCGCGGCCGGCATGAGCATCGACGTGTTCGCGCCGCGCCTCAGCTTCTTCTGGGCCATCGGCATGAACTACTTCATGGAGGTCGCGAAGATGCGCGCGGCCCGCCTGCTGTGGGCCCGTCTGATGAAGCGCGAGTTCGACCCCAAGGACGACCGCTCGCTATCTCTCCGAACCCATAGCCAGACCTCGGGCTGGTCGCTAGCGGCCCAGGACGTGTTCAACAACGTCTCGCGCACCTGCGTCGAGGCCATGGCCGCCGTGAACGGCCAGACCCAGAGCCTGCACACCAACGCCCTGGACGAAGCCCTGGCCCTGCCGACCGATTTTTCGGCCCGCATCGCCCGCAACACCCAGTTGTTCCTGCAGATGGAAAGCGGCACGACCCGCGTCGCCGACCCCTGGGGCGGCAGCTACTATGTCGAGCGCCTGACCTATGATCTGGCCCAGAAGGCCCTGGCCCATATCGAGGAAGTGGAAGCGGCCGGCGGCATGGCCAAGGCCATCGAGCGCGGCATTCCCAAGCTGCGCATCGAAGAGGCCGCCGCCAAGACCCAAGCCCGCATCGACGCCAATCGCCAGAGCGTGGTGGGCGTCAATCGCTACAAGCCCGAGGTCGAGGACGTCATCCCGATGCTGAAGGTGGACAACAGCTCGGTCCGCGCCCAGCAGCTGGAGAAACTGGCCCGCCTGAAGGCCGAGCGCGATCCGGCCGCCACGGCGGCGGCGCTGAAGGCGCTGGAAGACGGCGCGCGAGGAACCGGCAACCTGCTGGCCCTGGCCGTCGACGCCGCCCGCGCCAAGGCTACGGTCGGCGAGATCAGCCTGGCGATGGAAAACGTCTTTGGCCGCCACCGCGCGGTGATCCAGACCATCGAGGGCGTCTATGGCAAGGAGGCCGGCGCCGATCCCACGGCCGCCCGCGCCCGCGCCATGGTCGCGGCCTTCAAGGAAGCCGACGGCGGTCCGCCGCGCATCATGGTCGCCAAGATGGGCCAGGACGGCCACGACCGCGGCCAGAAGGTGATCGCCAGCGCCTTCTCGGACCTCGGCTTCAAGGTCGAGATCGGTCCGCTGTTCCAGACCCCCGGTGAAGCGGCCGAGGCCGCCATCGCGGCGGGTGTGCACGTGGTGGGCGCCTCGTCCCTGGCGGCGGGTCACCTGACCCTGGTGCCGGAGCTGAAGGCTGAACTGGCCCGGCTGGGTCATTCCGAGATGGTCGTCGTGGTCGGCGGCGTGATCCCGCCCCAGGACTTCCAGGCCCTGCTCGACGCCGGCGCCGCCAGCATCTTCCCGCCCGGCACGGTGATCGCCGAGGCGGCCATCGAGGTGCTGGAAAAGCTGAACGTTCAGCTAGGCTATACCCAGGGGGCGGCGGCCTAGAGGATCAGGTCAGTGCTTGCCGGCCTTGCGGCGGTTCTTGGCTGACATCTTCACCGCCACATCGTCCGGCAGGCCATGGCGCGCTTCGATGTCCTTCTGCAGGGCCTTGGCGGCCATCAGGTGGCCGGGGAACATCATGTCCACCACCGAGCCGGCGATCGGCACCGCGTCGGTGGCGGTGTCCATGGCCACATAGGCCAGCATCCGCGCCAGGGTGAAGACGGAAGCCCCGCCGGACATGCCGTGGATCAGCAGCAGACCGCCGGCCCCCATGCTGTAGAGCGGCCCCACCACGGGCACCCAGGAGAGCACGCCATCCAGGCCCAGACCGAACGGGCCGATGCCGATCAGCCGATCGGACAGACCCTTGATGGTTTCGGCCGATTTCCAGGCGCGGTGCGCGCGAGCCCGGCGGCTGTCGGAATAGGGGGCGGCTTCAATGGTCATGCTCTGATCAACGCCTTGCCCGCATTATGGTTGTCGAGGTTCGTCAGCCGAGGAAAACGACGCGGCGCTTTTCCTTGCCGGCCTGGATACGGGCCAGCAGATCGCGATATTCCGCCGTGCCCTGGACCTCCTTGCGAGTCCCCTCGAAATAGATGGTGTCGTCCATGTGCTTGGTCAGCATGTCGGCCGACCACTTGTGGCCGGTGAACAGCACGTCAGCGACCTTGCCCGCCACCGGAAGCGAGCCGGCCACGGTGTCGATCAGGATGATGGCGACAATCTGGATCACGATCATCGGCGCGGCGCGCGCCCGCACGGCGTCCATGATGATCAGGCCGCCGGCGCCCAGGCTGTAGAGCTCGCCGGCCCCCGGGATCCAGGTCAGCAGGCCGTCCAGGCCCACGCCCAGCGGCCCGATGCCTACGACATTGTCCGACAGCTTTTTCACCCGCTCGACGTTGCTTCGGATGTTGTGCAGGTCGAGATGCGACTTGGCGAAGATCACCAGGAAACTCCGGGGGCGAAACTGGGGGAGCGAAACTAGGGTCAATCTGCCTTAACCCTCGGCGCGCAGGAAGTGGCGGAGCGTCAGATTCCCGTGTGGCGCGAGAATGGCGTCAGAAAGCGTCGCTTTCCGGGGGAGCCCCTCGCGAACGGCGACGTTTACGCCTAAGTTAAGGACGTTGGCGCGTGCGTCGCACAGGGGTTTATCCATGCTGATCTCGACCACGCCCTTCATCGAAGGCCGGCCGGTTCAGGACTACAAGGGCGCGATCTACGCCCAGTCGATCCTTGGCGCGAACGTCGTGCTGGATCTCATGGCGGCTATCCGCGACTTCGTCGGCGGCCACTCCAAGTCCTACGAACGGGTGCTGGCCCGCGCCCGCGAGGACGCCATGAAGAACCTGGTCAAGGAAGCCGAGAAACTGGGCGCCAACGCCATACTGGCCGTGGACCTCGACTATAACACCGTGGGTCCGCAGGGCTCGATGATGATGGTCTCGGTGTCGGGCACGGCGGTCGTTCTCTAGGCGTAGCCGAGCAGCGACCTTAGACCCGGCGCATGGAAGTCGACCACGCGCTTGTGGACCTCGGACAAGACCTTGGGCAGCTCCGCCGTCACATTGAGGTTTTCGCTGGCGGTGCGGCTCTCGCGGCGATCGGCGCCGGCCTCGACGCGGTCGCGCCAGTCGGCCGGCAGGTCCAGGCCGCAATCGGCCAGCAGTTGGGCGAAGAAGGTTTCCGCCCGCTTTGAACCGAGGTCGTTCAGGCTGTCGACGATGTCCTCATAGCGCACCAGCACGGCGCTCGACCCCATCCACGCCACGGCGTTGAGGGCGAAGATGTCCCTCAGGTCCGGCACCTTTCCGTGCGCGCCCATGATCATCATCATGATCACGTCCTCGGACGAGGCAGCGCCGCCCTTGATGTGGTTCAGATTGCCCTGGAACTCGTCGGACAGATAGAAGCGCGCCCGCGCCAGCACCCAGTCATAGGGATCGCGCACCAGCACGATGTGGCGCACATCGCGCAGGGCGATGGCCGACTCGTCCGAGAACAGCATGTGCCCCCAGCTGATCATCGGCCTGGCGTTCGAGAACGCCTCGGGTCCGAACTGCCGCAGGATGGCGTGCTGGATGTATTCGCGCCGCCAGTGCTGCTCCGGCGCGACGAACATCCGCAGGATATTGCGCACCAGGTGCGTGCCGGCCTTGGGCACGCTGTTGAGATAGACGGGCGTGGTCAGCCTCGCGCGCTCGAAGCGCAGACCGATCTCATCGAGATTGTCGGGCTTGCCCCGGATGATGGCGTTCACGCGAGCAGGCTCCAAACACGGACAGCGATACAAAAACGACGGCGGGTCGCCCCGCCGCCGTCATGTTAGTCCAATCCGCTAAGACTAGAAGCGCGCCGTGATGTTCACGAACAGGCGGCGGCCGTAGTAGTCATACTGCGAGGCCAGGACCGAGGCGCCGACCGTGCTGTAGTCGCCCTGAAGCCATGAGACAGCCGGGGGATCCTCGCTGAACACGTTGGCCACGCCGCCTAGGATCGACCAGTCATCGAACTTCTTCTGCAGCGAGATGCTGTGATAGGCGGTGAACTCGGTGTGGATCTTGTAGAAAAGCGTCCCCGCCGCGTTCTTGTCGGCATAGTCTTCGGCGTCAGACGCCTTGCCGACCATGTCGATGCCCCAGAAGCCCGTCCAGTCGCCCTTGGTCAGGCGGAAGTTCAGCTGGCCGGTCCAGTCGGGGTCGCCGACAAAACCGTTGCTATCAACGGTCGTGCCAGCGAACAGGGCCGTGGTGTCCTCAAGCTGCCAGGTCGTCTGCAGGTCGACCGTCAGCTTGGAATCCCAGGGCAGCTCCTGACCGTAGCGAACGGTCAGGTCGATGCCGCGGTTAGCCTGCTCGGCGATGTTCAGATAGTTGTCGGTGACGGTGCTGATCAGGTTCGAGCCCGGGGTGCGGGTGAACAGGTTGCACAGCGGCTCGGTCGCGAAGGTCAGCGAGCTGTAGCAGCCATCGACGATCTGCGCGGCGCCGAGCTGGGTGATCTCGTCGTTCACCTCGATTTCGAAGTAGTCGACGGCCACGTTCAGGTCCGCGAACGACGGAGTCCAGATCAGGCCATAGGTGACGGCCTTGGAGGTTTCAGCCTCCAGCGTGCCCTTGCCGCCGGCGGCGGTGATGGTTGCTGACGAACCCGCGCCGGCATGGGTGGCGGAAATACCGTCCGCCGCGCAGTTATCGGCGACACTCTGCTGGATGTTGCCCTGGGCCAGGTTCTGGCCCCAGCGGATGCAGGGATCGATCGATCGCTGTGTAGCGAAGCTGGTCTCGGCGTTCTTATACAGCTCGAACAGCGCCGGGGCGCGGAACGAGGTGCCCTTGGTGGCGCGAACGCGCAGCGACGGCACGATCTGCCAGTTCAGGCCGATCTTGTAGGTGTCGTCCTCGCCATAGCTGTTGACCTTGGTGTGACGGCCCGACAGCGACAGCTCGACATTCTCGGCGAAAGGCAGGTCCTTCAGCAGCGGAATGCTCAGCTCGCCGAAGAACTCGCGCGCCAGGTCGTCGCCCTTGGTGATGCCAGCGGTGGACGAACCCCACACATTGCCCGCCAGGGTGATCGCGCCCGGAACGTCGTTGATCGAGTCCTTGCGGTAGTGGAAGCCGAAGGCGGCGCCCACGTCACCGGCCGGCAGCTTGAACAGCGTGCCCGAGGTCGAGCCCTCGATGACCAGTTGCTTGTAGGTGGTTTGGCCCGCTTCTGTGTCGAACAGGAAGGCTTCCTCGGCGGCCGTATATTTGCCGGCCAGGAAGTCAGGCGTGACCCAACTGACGTCCACGCAGGCCTTCTTGCTGATCGGGGTGACCTGACCCACGCACGAGCCGGTGCGGTACGCCCCGCTGTCGACGGCGTCCTGCAGGATCACGTCCTGCGAATAGGTCCCCTTGGAGTGGCTGTATTGGGTGAAGACGTCCCAGTCCCAGCCCTTGAGGAAGTCGATCTTGCCGAAGTCGCCGCGCAGGCCGCCAACATAGCGTTGATAGTCGACGCGCTGGCCTTCCCGGTTGCGGTTGGTGACCGGGGTGGGAGACAGGATGAAGTCGCCGGAGAAGCCGGCGCTGAAGGGGTCATAGTCGCCGGTGTAGAAATAGCTCCAGAACTGGCGATAGCTGTTGGTCTTGGTGGCGCGGCGGTTCAGCAGCACTTCGCCATAGGCTTCGACGCTGTCGTTGATGTCGAAGGCGCCCTGGGCGTAGACGGTCGAGCGCTCGGTGCGCGGCACCACCGACGCGGCCAGGTTGAACGGGCTGTTATAGTCCAGCACGCCATTGTCGGCGGCTTGCGGATCATCGCTGTAGCCCACGGTGTAGAAGCCCGCGGGCATGCCCGGATAGTCAGCCGCCTGGCCCGGGGGGAGCTGCGGGATCAGGCCGCCCAGCTTGCCGTCGTAGTCGTACTGCAGCTTGCCGTCGAGGCCGGCGAAGTTGAAATCATACAGCCAGATCTGGTCATACAGCGCGCTACGGCACTGCACCGCGCCGGTGCGCGGATCGATGGTGTCCTTCCGCTTGCCAGCGGCGTCGGTGATGTATTGGCGGCCGCAGCTGGTATAGCTGCGCGAGCCGCGCGTCAGTTCAGAGGTCTTCGAGTAGTCGTAGGACAGATTCAGGAAGCCGCGATCAAAGGTCTTGCCCCAGCTGATGCTGCCGCGCGACTGCTCGCCGCCCTTGTCCTGAGGCTGGCTGACGAAGGCGTCGATTTCAAAGCCATCGGTGTCGCGCTTGGTGATGATGTTGACCACGCCGGCCACGGCGTCGGAGCCATAGATCGACGAGGCGCCGTCCTTCAGGATGTCGACGCGCTCGATGGCGGAAACCGGGATGACGTTCAGGTCGACGGCGGACACGCCGCCGCGCACGCCGGCCGGACCGGTGCGGCGACCGTTGATCAGCACCAGGGTGCGGTTGGCGCCCAGGCCGCGCAGCGAGACGGTCTCGGCGCCGGGGCCGCCGTCGGTGACGAAGGCGCTGGAAATGGCCGAGGTGACCTGCGGCGAGCCCGAGGCGATCGTCGAGCTCTGCAGCAGGCCGGCGGCGGTCGAGATGCCCTTCAGCTTGCCCTGCTCGGCGCTGATCACCTGAATCGGATCGGGGCTGTTGAACTCGCTGCGCTTGATGCGCGAACCGGTGACGATCAGGGCTTCGACTTCGGTCGCCTCGGGGGGCTGCTCGTCGGTCGTGGCCAGCGGCGCGGCGGCTTGAGCCAGGGCGAGCGTCGGCGACATGATGCTGGCGGCCAGCCCGGCGATGACCGTGGAGGCTAGAAGATGCTTACGATGATTGGACATGACAGAAACGCCTCGTGATTTCGCATAACGCGGCAACTTCAACTGCTTCCCCCGTACAGAGGCGTGATGTTTGACCGCAGTTAGAGAAGAACGCGTTCTGGGCGCCCGCCGCAACTTTACTGTCGTGTTCCAGACGCAATTCGAACACAGTGTGGCATTCGACACGCAGTTGACCGGCCAGCGGGCCGCCAGGGCGAGCTCTATTACGGCTTCGCCTTCCGGTTATAATCGCCATGGTGGAGTTGCGAGTGCAACTCGCCCCAAGTATACGACTCACTTCAGCTTGGAGCCTCTTGTGAGATTTGATCCACGCCCGCTCGTCGCGACCGCTGTCTTGTTGCTGGGGCTGACAGCCCCGGCGCTCAACGCCGCGCCACTACCCGCCAGGATTTTCTCCGATCCGCCCGCCATCAGCGACGTGCAGATCTCGCGCGATGGCAAACATATCGTCGCCCTGACTTCGCCCACCGGCGCAAGCCCCACGATCTCGGTGTGGGCCACCGACGCGATGGACAAGCCCCTGGCGGTGATCTCGGCCAACAAGGTCCGCATCCTCGGCGTCAGTTTTCTGAAGAACGACCGCCTGCTGGTGCAGACGATCCAGACCTTCACGGACGGCAATCGCAAGGGCCACCTGACGCGACAGTATGTGTCGGATCTGGAGGGCAAGTCCTGGACGACCCTGCTGCCCGAAACCCGGGCCAAGTCGGAATACGAGGCCTATTGGGCCAAGTTCGGCGACGCGAACATAATCAACACCCTGCCTGCCGACCCTCGTCACATCGTGGTTGAGGACGGACGGATCGACACCCGCGGCGACATTCTCAAGGTCGACATCTATTCCGGCATGACCGAGCGCCTGATGCGCAGCTCCGACCGGTTCGACGGCTTCCGGCTGGACCTCAAGGGCGAGATCCGCGCGCGCCGGGAATTGGGCTACGACAATGGCGCGGTCTATTTCGCCCAGTGGATCCGCGATCCGTCCAATGGCGAATGGGCCGAGCATTTCCGCTGGTACGCCAAGGACCGTGAACCGATCTCGATCGTCGGCTTCACCGAAGATCCCAACATCCTCTACATCGCGTCCAGCAAGGGGCGCGACAAGGCCGGCCTGTACGTCTACGACATCAAGGCCCGCCAGATCGTCGAGCCGCTGCTGGAGCATAAACTGTTCGACGCTGGCGGCGTGATCACCTCCACCGCCGCGGCCGACTACGGCCGCGTGCTGGGCTTCAGCTATGCGGGCCCCTCGCGCAGCGTCCACTGGACCGACGAGACCTTTTCGGCGCTCAACAAGAGTTTGCGCGCCGCGCTGGGCGTCAAGACCGTCACGGTCAACTGGGTCGATCCGGCGACCGGCGCGGCGACGCGCCTGCCGGTGGTCGACGGGGCCGACGCGATGATCACCGACTGGTCGGAAGACCTGAAACATTTCATCGTCGAGAAGTCAGGTCCGGCCAATCCGGGCGAATACTATCTGCTCGACGCATCCGGCGCCCTGCGGTTGCTGGGCAAGGTTCGACCCGAGCTGGACGCCGCCTCGCTGGGCGCCACGCGGCTGGTGCAGTACGCCGCGCGCGACGGCCTGATGATCCCGGCCTTCCTGACCACGCCGCCGCCCGGCCAGTTTGGTCCTGGCCCCTACCCCACCCTGATCGAGCCGCATGGCGGTCCGTGGGCGCGCGACGACCTCAGCTGGGACCCCGCGGGCTGGGTCCAGTATTTCGCCAGCCGCGGCTATGCCGTGCTGCAGCCGCAGTTCCGCGGCTCGGAAGGCTGGGGCCAGAAGCTCTGGCGCGCCGGCGACGGCGAGTGGGGCCAGAAAATGCAGAACGACAAGGACGACGGGGCCAAATGGCTGATTGACCAAAAGATCGCCGCGCCCGACGCGATCGCCATGTTCGGCTATTCCTACGGCGGCTACTCGGCTCTCGTCGCCGCCATCCGGCCCAATGGCCTGTATCAGTGCGCCATCTCGGGGGCTGGCGCGGGCGATCTGGCCAGCCTCAAGCAGGCCACCTTCGACAACCGCTTTCAGCGCGAATTCCAGAACCCGACGATCAGGGGCCTGGACGCCCTTGAACAGGCCAGGACCGCCCAGATCCCGCTGTTCATCTACCACGGCGACCGCGACACGAATGTCGATGTCAAACAGTCGCGCAAGTTCGTTGATGCGCTGAAGGCGGCGGGCAAGCCGCACCGCTATCTCGAGATCAAGGACATGGGCCACGGCTTCATCACCATGGAGCCGCCGATGATCGAGACTCAACTGGGCGAGATCGAGAAGTACCTGAACACCGAGTGCGGCCCCGGGGGCATCGGCGCGAGCCGCTGACCCCCGGGCTCGGAACGAGCCTCTAGGCCTCGGTCGCGGCGCTGGCGAAACGCTTGGCCTGGGCGACCCAGGCGTCGCGGTCGGCCCGGCCCTTCAGGTTGAGCAACTGGTCGATCGACTGGATGTCTTCGTCGGTCCACGCCGCGATCTGGCTGAAACGGGTGACGCCCAGTTCGCCCAGTGATGCGGCCAGCTTGGGACCAATGCCGACCACGCGGGTCAGGTCGTCGGCCAAGCTCCCAGCGGTCTCGACCTGGGCCTCCGCCACGGCCTCGACGATGGGCGCGGCGGCTTCAACAGCCAGCTCGGGTTCGGGCGTCATGACAGCGGCGACGGGTTCTGACTGGACGGTCTCGGCGACCTCGATCAGCGCCTCGGCCACGGCTTCACCGCCGGTCTCGGCAGCATCCAGCATCTCGACGGTCGTCTCGGCGGCGATCTCAAGCGGCTGGGTGAGGACCTCAAGCGCCAAGTCGAGCGGGGGCTCGACGACGGGCTCAGCGATCGGTTCGACCCACTCGGCGGCGGACGGAGCGACCGGCTCTGGCGCGACGGCGATCACCGCTTCCAGATTGACGGCTTCCCGCCAGCGCGACGCCCACCACCACCAGGTGGCGCCGGCCGCGGCCGCGCCGCCGAACATCAGCCACAGCGGCGAGGCGGCGCCCACCAGCAGACGCGGCGCCGTCTCGGGATCGCCCCGCTCGGTCTTGAACTCGGAAAGGAAGGACTGGGTAGAAACCATGGCGCGCGCTCCGGCAAACCGCGATTTGTGCATCGCAGCATAACACAGATTTTCCGCTCGCAAGTGCGAAAATGTTGCCCTTGGGTCAACCGAGTCCGGCGGCCTTCACGGCCAGCCCGGCGGCCATCATGACCCCCACCAGACCCAGCACCGGCAGGCGCATGGCAAAGGTCAGGCCCAGCGCCAGGATCGTCAGGCTCAGGGCGACGATGTCGAGGCTGGCGGGATCGGCGATCGTGACCTTCAGCGGCCCCCAGACCACCGCGTCGCCCGTGCGAAACAGCAAATGGGTCGCAAACCAAATCGCCAGTTGGCCGATAACGCCCACGGCGGCGGCCGACACCATCGACAGGGCGCGGGCCGGTCGCGGATGGCCTCGCAGACGCTCGACGAAAGGTCCGCCGGCGAAGATCCACAGGAACGACGGCGCGAAAGTCGCCCACGCCGCCATCAGGCCGCCGGCCAGACCCGCGATCCAGGCCCACTCCGGCGAGACGGCCTGATAGGCGCCGACGAAGCCGACGAAGACGAAGACCAGCACCAGCGGTCCCGGCGTCGTCTCGGCCAGGCCAAGGCCGTCCAGCATCTGCGCCGGCGTCAGCCAGCCAAGGGCCGAGACCGCTTGTCCCAGATAGGCCAGGGCCGCATAGGCGCCGCCAAAGCTGACCGTCGCCAGGCCGCTGAAGATCGCGCCCATGCGCGCGACGACGGAGTCGGGGGCGATGGCCAGGGCCGCCGCGACGGGGGCCAGCCAGATCGTCAGCCAGGTCACGACGGTCCGCAGCGTTGCGCGACGACCGACCGCCGCTTCCGGCGCGCCCTCGACGACCGCGCCGCCGCCCAGTCCCCACCCGATCGCGCCCGCCGCGAGGATCAGCAAAGGAAAAGGCAGCCAGGTGAAGCTCATCAGGACGAAGGCTACGACAGCCACCACCAGTCCCGCGCGATCGCGGATCGTTCTGCCGCCGATGCGCAGCAGCGCCTGGGCCACCAGCGCCACGACAGCGGCCTTCAGGCCCAGCAACACGGGCCCGGCCCATTCTGATCTTCCGAAGACGACATAGAGCGCCGACAGGGCCAGCATGACCGCCAGCCCCGGCAGGACAAACAGCAGGCCCGCCGCCACCCCGCCCCGCACGCCATGCAGCCGCCAGCCCAACCAGACGGCCAGTTGCTGGGCCTCCGGCCCCGGAAGCAGCATGCAGAAGCTCAAGGCATGAGCGAACCGGGCCTCGTCGACCCAACCTTTTTCCTCGACGATGATCTTGTGCAGCAGGGCGATCTGGCCGGCCGGTCCGCCAAAGCCCAGGCAGCCGATCTTCAGCCAGACCCCCAGCGCCTCGCCAAAGCTGGGCGCGGCGTGGGTCACCCGGCCGTTCGCCACACCCGGGCCGCGCCGCCCGTCTGACCCAGATGGCGGACGATCCAGTCGGTGGCCGTCCGCACGGCGGGCTCGACCTCTGGCGGGGCGCCGACAAGCACCATGGCGCTGCCGTTCATCTTCATGGGGTCCAGAAGGGGGCGAAGCCTGACCTCGGCGACCAGCGCGTCGTCCGTGACGGTCTCCAGCGCGCGGATGAAGGCGTCGAAGGTTTCCAGGTCCTTCAGCGGCGTCCAGATCGCCAGCACGGCGGCGGCATCGCGTTGCAGCACCTGGCGAGTGACCTCGACGATACGGGCATAGTCGTCGGGACGCTCAAACGGCGGATCGATCAGGATGAAGGCCCGACCGCCCCTCCCGGCCCGCGCGGCGGCGGTCTCGTAGCCATCGACCTTGACGGCCTGGGCGAAAGCGTAAGGGGCCAGAGAGCGGCGCAGCAGATCAAAGTCATCGTCACGCAGTTCGCAGGCGGTGTAGCGATCCTCGCGGCGCAGCGCCCCGGCGATCAGCAGCGGCGAGCCCGGATAGAGCGGTCCCTCCTGGCCGCCGTTCATGGCCCGCACGGCGGCGACCAGCGGGGCGAACACCGCTGGCGCGTCGGCCTCCCGCAACAGCCGGAAAATGCCGGCGTCCGCCTCGCCCGAGCGCCGCGCCATCTCGCCGCTCAGGTCATAGCCGCCGGCGCCGGCATGGGTGTCGATCACCGACAGGCTGGGCGAGGCGGCCATCAACGCGTCCAGTACGGCCAGCAGGATGGCGTGCTTCTGCAGATCGGCGAAATTTCCAGCGTGATAGGCGTGGCGATAGTTCATGTCTGGCGAGACGCTCCCGGAACCGGCGCTTCCTCTATCACGTTGCAAGGCGATAGGGAGGCGAGCGATGGCCCGCGACACGCAGCAGATAGCGCCGACCGCCAGCTCGGGCCTGGTCTATTGCGATGACCATCACAACGGCCTGGAACGGCGCGTCGCGGCCTCGGGCTTTCGCTATGTCGACGTGGACGGCAAGCCTTTGAAGGACGAAGCCGCCCTGGCGCGGATCCGCAGCCTGGCCATACCGCCGGCCTGGACCGAGGTGTGGATCTGCCCCAGCCCACGCGGCCACATCCAGGCGGTGGGCCGCGACCAGAAGGGACGCAAGCAGTATCGCTACCACCCCGACTGGCGAGCCGACCGCGACCTGCGCAAGTTCGAGCGGATGGCCGCCTTCGGCCGCGCCCTGCCCCGTCTGCGCAAACGGGTCGAAGCCGACCTGGCCCGGCGCGGCCTGCCGCGCGAAAAGGTGCTGGCCGCCGTGGTCAGGCTGCTGGAGCTGACCCTGATCCGGATCGGCAACGACGAATATGCCCGCACTAACAAGAGCTTTGGCCTGACGACGATGCAGAAGCGTCACCTGCGCCTGGCCAGCGGCGGGGCGGTGTTCGCGTTTCGCGGCAAGAGCAGCAAGACGCACAAGACGGGCTTTCAGGATCGCCGGCTGGCGCGGATCATCCGGGCCTGCCAGGACCTGCCCGGCCAGCGCCTGTTCAAATATGTCGACGAGATTGGCGAGCAGCGAGCCGTCGAGTCCAGCGACGTCAACGACTACATCCGCGCCGCCTGCGGGAGCGACTTCTCGGCCAAGGACTTCCGCACCTGGGCCGGCTCGCTGGCCGCCATGGACAGCCTGCGCATGCTGCCGCCCCCAGCGAACCAGACCGAGGCCAAGCGGACGGCGAACCTCTGCGTCAAGGCCGTGGCGGGTCTGCTGGGCAACACGCCGGCCGTCTGCCGCGCGGCCTACATCCATCCGCGCGTGCTGGAGGCCCATGCGGCGGGACAACTCCCCTCCCCTCGCAAGAGCGCTTCGCCCCGCGCCAGCGAACTGGCCCTGCTCAGGCTCGTCGCGACCTAGGCGTGGGCCGCGAGGGCTCGTCTCAGCTCCGTCACCATCAGTTGGCGAAGGCCAGGCGGCGCGATGATTTCAACGCCGTCGCCCCAGGTGAACAGGTGCCAGGCCAGCTCCAGCATCCCCGCCGCGCGGAAGGACACCAGCACCGAACCGTCCGGCTCGGGCTGCACGGTCTGGGTGGAATGGAAGCGCCAGCGCAGGGCGTCCTCGGCCCGGTCGGGCCGAATGCGCAGAACCACATCCTCGACCGCGCCATGATAGATGCCGAAGCTCTCGTCGGCGAAGGCCTGTAGCGAGAAGTCTTCCGGCGGCGGCGCCGGCCGGTCCAGCACCTTCAGATCCTTCATCTTGTCCAGCCGCCAGGAGCGCGGCCGCGGGTCGTCGCCCTCCAGGGCCACCAGATAGTTGCTGCGCGCGAACAGGATGCCCAGCGGCGTGACCTCGCGGGTGCGGCCAGGCGTACTGCCGCCATCATAGCGAAACGCCAGGGCGCTCAGGCCCTTGATCGCCGTGCGGATGGCGGCCAGCGCCGTCTCGTCCTCATAGGGCCGGGGTCCGGCGTGAATGGCGATGGTCTCGGCCTGGACCAGGGCCTCGACATCGGGGGCCACCTTGCGACGCGCCGCGCCGCGCAGGGCCGACAACAGCTTGCGCTCCAGGGCGAACAGCGAGGCGGCCCGGCCGTCGGCGCCGGACGCCTTGTAGGAATCGGCCGCAGTGCGCAGCGCCGCCAGCTCCTCCGCGGTCGGTGTCTGGAAGAGGCCGTCCAGACCGGCGGGAATGCGAAACCGCCGGGTTGGAGGATCATCGACCACCTCCATCTGGGGAAAGGCGGCCCACACCGCATCGCGCATGCGTTCGGCTGTACGGCGTCCCACATCCAGAGCGCGCGCCATCTCGTCCAGGGTCATGCCCTCGGCGGACCCCGCCAGCATGCGGGCCAGATCCAGGAGTCGTGCAGCTTTTTCGTGCCTCATACGTTCTCCATACGACCGAATCTGGCGCACCGCACGCGCAAACAGAAACGGTCCGAACGAAGGAGACCGCCATGTCCCGCTTTGCCTGCCCCGTCTGGGCCATCGCCCCCGTCAACGCGCCGATGATCTCGGCCGTTCTAGCCTTCGCTGACATTCATCGCGACCTGGGCGGCGGACGCACGCTGATGCGGGTCAGCCATGAGCGCGCGGCGCGGGCCGACGTCATCCTGCTGCTGGGCCGCGACGCCGATCGAGTCGTCGATCTTGGCGTGGTCTGGAACGATCGTGAGGATCAGATCATCCGGATCATCGACGACGCTGAACGTCGCGACTCGCGTCTGGCGGCCTGGGAAGACGCCTATGATCTGTTCGAGTCCGAGGCCCGCGAGCCCGCCGACCACCGCCTCGTCGCCTGAGTTGACGGGCGCCAGACCCCCGATCTGGGCAACCAAAGAGCATTGTTCTGCCTAAAAATGCGGTCTCGACGCCCTGCAAAGGGGCGCCGGGGCCGCAGCGCGTGCTTGTGACGACTTCTTGTCACCGCCCCCATTGCGGAAGCCGTCGCCTTCACTCCACGCTGAATAGGTCGGCAACGTCCGAGTGAAAAATCGCGTCAGTACCAAAGATAATAAAAGTTCGGGAGAAGAACGCCGTGGAGAAGGAATCAATCTTGCGTTGATAAATTGAACGAGGGGGCTCTCTATGAATCGGCACTTTAAAACGACTCTGCTCGCAGGTATTTCTGCGGTATCTGTTACTTTTGGATACTCTGTCGCGGCGCACGCCGCCGACGCGCCCGCCGAGCCGGCGGCTGAAACCACTTCTGAACTCGAAACCCTGATCGTCACGGCGCGCGGCAAGCCCCGCACCGTTCTGGACAGCGCGGTTCCCGTCGACTCCTTCAGCGAAAGCGATCTGAAGTCCGCGGCCTTCACCGACACCAACGACATTCTCAAGACGCTGGTCCCGTCCTACACCCTGGCCCGCGAGCCGATCTCGGACGGCGCGACCTTCATCCGCCCCGCCTCGCTGCGCGGCCTGCCCACCGACAAGACCCTGTTCATGGTCAACTCCAAGCGCCGCCACCGTTCGGCGCTGGTCAGCATCGGCGGCACCGGCTCGCAGGCGCCTGACGCGGCCACCATCCCCGCCTCGGCCCTGAAGAACGTGGTCGTCACCCGTGACGGCGCCGGCGCGCAGTACGGCTCGGACGCCATCGCCGGCGTCATCGACTTCCAACTGAAGGACAGCCCCAGCGGCGGTTCACTCACCGCCCAGTACGGCCAGTTCTTCCTGGGCGACGGCGAAGACGTGATGGTCACCGGTAACCTGGGCCTGCCCTTGGGCGACAGCGGCTTCGTCAACGGCACCTTTGAATATACCAGCCAGAACCAGGTTCACCGCGGCAAGCAATACTGCAACGTCGGCATCCCCAACCAGTCGGCCGGCTTCTGCGTCGCCAACTACGCGGCGACCAACCCGGCCTATGGCGCGCTGATCAACGACTATGTGCAGAAGTGGGGTCAGCCTGACGCCGAAGCCCTGCGCGGCGTGGTCAATGCCGGCTATGACATCACCGACAACGTCTCGATCTACGCCTTCGCCAACTACTCCAAGAGCAGCGCGGTCGAGTATTTCAACTATCGTCCGCCGGTCAGCAACGCGGTCAACGCCACGCCGATCCGCCTTGCCGACGGTTCGACCTTCCAGTTCAGCTCGATCTTCCCGGCCGGCTTCACCCCGATGTTCGGCGGCGACATCACCGACTACAGCCTGACCGGCGGCATCAAGGGCAAGCTCGCCAACGGCCTGCAATATGACTTCAGCGGCCGCTATGGCGACGACAAGCTGTCCTACACGCTGTGGGACACCGTGAACCCATCCATGGGCCCCGCCTCGCCCAAGTCCTTCTATGTCGGCTCGCTGATCTCGACCGAAAGCGCCGCCAACGCCGACTTCGCCTATGACTGGGGCGTGGCCGGCCTGAATACGCCCATCACGTTGAACTTCGGCGCCGAGTACCGCAAGGAAGGCTACGAGATCGAGGCGGGCGACGTGCCCTCCTATGTGGCCGGCACCTGGGCTACGCCCGACCCGTTTGGCTTCTGTAACGCCACGACCCACACGGCGACGGCCAAGGGCGCCGCCCTGCCCGTTACGGCGGGTCTGAACTGCGCCAACTATCTGACGACAACGGCTGACGGTTTCGCCGGGCAGGATCCGGTTTACGCCGCCCTGGCCGTCGGTTCGAACGGCGCCCCGGGCTCGCCCCCGGCCTATTCGGGCAAGCTGACCCGCGACTCCTACGCCGGCTATCTGGAAGGTTCGGCCAACGTCACCGAAGCCTGGTTCTTCGACGTCGCCGTGCGCGGCGAAAAGTTCTCGGACTTTGGCAGCACCTGGAATGGCAAGGTCGCCACCCAGTACCAGATCACCGACAGCTTCGGCGTTCGCGGCTCGGTGGGCTCCGGCTTCCGCGCGCCCACCCCGGGCCAGCTGTTCACGACCAACGTTTCGACCCGCGTCGAAAACGGCGCGATCATCGCCTCTGGCCTGTTCCCCGCCAACAATCCGGTGGCCCAGTTCATGGGCGCCAAGGAACTGAAGCCGGAAAAGTCGTTCAACATCGCGGCCGGCTTCACCGCCACCCTGTTTGACGGCCTCAGCCTGACGGTCGACGCCTACAGCATCAAGATCGAGGACCAGTTCTACGCGACCTCGGCCATCGCCGTGGACGCCACGATCCGGGCCGGCCTGATCGCGGCCAAGGTGCCTGGAGCCGACACCATCGGCCAGGTGCAGTTCTTCCAGAACGCCTTCGACTCCACCACCACGGGCGTCGACGTCGTGGCCACCTACAAGGTCAACTGGGACAACGGCCAGACCACCAGCTTCACGGCCAGCGGCAACGTCAACAAGTTCAAGATCGACAAGGTCAACACGCCCGCCGCCACGGCGGCCGTGAAATACACCTTCTTCGACGCCGAAGGCGTGCATGACTTCGAAAACGCCCAGCCCCGCTGGCGTTCGGTCCTGTCAGCCTCGCACGAGATCGGCAAGTTCAAGGCCGTGGGGCGCGCCACGATCTGGGGCCCCTACAAGAACATGTTCAGCGTCGCCAACCCGGTTGTCCAGAAGTGGGACCCGGAAGTCTTCTTCGACACCGAGCTCAGCTATCAGGCGACCGACACCTATTCGATCTCCATCGGCGCCCGGAACCTGTTCTCCAACTATCCCGACCCCGACAAGACCGGCGAGTCGGCCACCAATGGGCGGCTCTATCGCTCGGACTCGGTCGTCGATTGGCAAGGCGGGTTCTGGTACATGAAGGCCACCGCGACCTTCTAGGATCGCGATCCAGACAAGACGGAAGGGCCAGGCGAAAGCCTGGCCCTTTTCGTTTGGCCAGCCGGTCTTTGCTAGCGCGTCAACGCCTTGCCCATCCGGATCAGCGGCACGGCGTAGCCGCTCGAGGTCGCCGCCGTGAACGGCTCGATATCCTGATAGCCGCAGGCCCGATAGAGCGGTACGCCGCCCATCGTCGCCGCCATCTCAACACGGGTGAAGCCCTCGGCCGCCGCAGCCGCCTCGCAGGCGTCCAGCACCAAACGCCCCACGCCCTTCCGGGTGTGATCGGGATGGGTATACATCGCCCGCACCCGCGCGGCGTCAACCGCCGGATCCAACAGGGCCGCATCGCGCCCAGCCGCATGGTCGCCACCGAACAGGGTCGCCCGCCGGCTCCAGCCGCCGCAACCGGCGATATCGCCGCCATCCTCAACCACGAAATAGGTGCCGTCGGCGATCAGCTGGCTGTCCAGCCCCATGACCTCGAAAGACGCCGTCACACCTTCGGGCGGCAGGAACGGCGTCAGAAGCTGGCTGATCGCCGCGTTCATCAGGGCCGACAGCACCGGCATGTCCTCGGGCCCCGCCTGCCGCAGACGAAGTTGGGATCCAGCTGTGTTCACGGGGTTCTCCTCGCGGGCGTTCGCCCTGTTGATGCGTCGCCCCTCGGGCGAAGGAAGAGTGATTCCGGCCCATGCCGCTTCGTCGTCGCCACTCGCCCACGGTTCGCACAGGGGGCGCCCCAGGCGCCCAACGGCGGAGCATCCAGGACACATCTAACATGTCAGATCAGCCGCCGCCCGAAATCGGGTTGCGCCGGTTCCCTCGAAATTTCGAGATGCGCCGGACTTCGGCGGGGGCGCGTTCGACCGGAGGAACGGAAGGTGTGCCGTAACGACGGCGCACGCGTTTTCGGCGTCGGCTGTTTTGAGTGGCGGATTGGCATGAATACGACTGCAGGCCCGGCGACGGGCGAAGTTCTGACACGGCGGCGTTTTTTTGAAGGCCTGGCCGCGGTCGGCGGCATTTCCCTGGCGCTCTCGGGCATGGACGCCCTGGGCTTTGGCATGGCCTCGGCCACTGAATTGCCGCCAGCCCTGACCGGCGACGCCAAGGGCACGAAGATCATCGTGCTGGGGGCGGGCCTGGCCGGCATGACCGCCGCCTATGAACTTTCCAAGGCCGGCTATCAGGTGCAGATCCTGGAAGCGCGCGCCTTCGCCGGTGGTCGCTGTCAGTCGGCGCGCAAGGGCTTCGAGCACACCGACCTGCTGGGCCACAAGCAGACCTGCGAGTTCGACGAAGGCCTCTATATCAACCACGGCCCGTGGCGGATCCCGTATCACCACCGCTCGACCCTGCACTACACCAAGCTGTTTGGCGTGCTGCTGGAGAGCTTCGTCAACGACAATGACGCGGCCTATGTCTATTTCGAGAAGGGCAAGGGCCCGCTGGCTGGCAAGCCGATCCGCAAGGGCGAGATCGCCGCCGACGCTCGGGGCTATGCCGCCGAACTGATCGCCAAGGCCGCCAGCAAGGGCGAGCTCGACGCCGCCCTGACTCCGGCCGACCGCGAGACCTTCATCGCCTACATGATCAATGAAGGCCGCTTGTCGCCCAAGGACCTGGCCTACAAGGGCACCGAGGGACGCGGCTTTTCGGTGCACCCTGGCGCCGGCGTCAATCCCGGCCCCGGCAAGGAGCTGGAGCCCTTCGCGTTCAAGGACGTGCTCGACAGCAAGGCCTGGCGGGTGCTGAGCTCGGTCACCGGCTATGAGCAGCAGCGCACCATGCTGCAGCCGATCGGCGGCATGGACCGGATCGCCAAGGCCTTCGAAAAGCAGGTCGGTCCGATGATCCGCTATTCGACCGTGGTCGAGAAGATCAAGCAGACCGACAAGGGCGTGAAGGTCTCCTTCAAGGACGCCACGGGCAAGACCGGCGAGATCGAGGCTGACTACTGCGTCTGCACCATCCCGCTCAGCGTGCTCAAGCAGATCGATATCGACGCCTCGGCCCCGTTCAAGGCCGCGATGGAGGGCGTGGCCTATGCGCCGGTCAACAAGATCGGCCTGCAGATGAAGACCCGGTTCTGGGAAGAGAACCACCACATCTACGGCGGCCACATTTATAACGACATCGCCGGCATCGGCACGATCACCCTGCCCTCCACAGGTTGGCAGAGCCAGAAGGGCGTGTTGCTGGGCTATTACAATTTCGGCGGCGAAGCGGCGCGGATCAGCGCGAAGACGCCCGCCCAGCGGGCAGAGTTCGCCGTGGCCGGCGGCCAGAAGGTGTTCCCCGAATATGCCGCCAATTTCGAGAACGCCTTCTCGTTCTCCTGGCACCTGGCCGAGTTCAATCTGGGCGGCTGGGCCGAGTGGGGCGAGGCCGGACGGCGCGACGCCTATCCCGTGCTCTGCGAACCCGATGGTCGCCTCTATCTCGCCGGCGAACACCTCAGCTACCTTGGCGGCTGGCAGGCCGGGGCCATCGAGTCGGCCTGGCAGCAGATCGCCAAGATCCACGCCCGCGTACAACAGGCCTGAGACCTGAGGACCCGAGAACAAAAATGAAGTTTGCTTCCCGCTTCGCCCTGCTCTGCCTTGTCGCGGCTGCGTCGGCCCCCGCTGTCGCCTCGGCCGCGCCGCCGCCCAAGAGCCTCTATGAGGACAACTGCTCGGCCTGCCACCAGGTGACCGGCAAGGGCATCAAGGGCGCCTTCCCGGCCCTGGCCGGCTCGCCGCTGGTCAATGGCCCGCCGGTTCCGCTGGTCACCACGGTGCTGAACGGCCGGGCCGGCATGCCGGCCTTCAAGGACGACATCAACGACGCCGATCTGGCTGGCATTCTCAGCTATGTCCGCACCTCGTGGGGCAACAAGGGCAAGCCGGTGACGGCCGCCGAGGTCGCCTCCATCCGCGCCAAGGCCAAGGCCGCCCAGAAGGCCCGTGGCCTGCAAGCTCACTGATCGACCCTTTCCAGGAGAAGACCATGACCCGTTTCGCAACCCTCGCCGCCGGCCTCGCCCTGGCGACCACCTTCGTCGGCGCGGCGTCCGCCCAGGACATCGTCCGCGGCGGCGACCCCAAGTCGGCCATCGCCAGCGTCGTCACCGTGCCCGCCGGCTATGACACCATCTATGTCAGCGGCATGACCCCGCCGATGATCGACCCCAAGGGCTCGCCCGCCCTCACCGCCACCTATGGCGACACCAAGACCCAGACCATGGGCGTGCTGACCCGCATCCAGGACGCGCTGAAGACCCAGGGCGCCACCATGGGCGACGTCGTGATGATGCGCGTCCTGCTGGTCGGCGACCCGGCCAAGGAAGGCAAGATGGACTTCGCCGGCATGATGGAGGCCTACAAGACCTTCTTCGGCACCGCCGAGCAGCCCAACAAGCCCTCGCGCATCACCAGCCAGGTCTCGGGCCTGGTGGCCGGCGGCATGCTGGTCGAGATCGAGGTCCAGGCCGCCAAGAAGAAGTAACTACCCCATCCCGCTGCGGCGGGTGTTGGCTTGGCCTTCGCAGAGGGAGACAGGTTCGCGCCTGTCTCCTTTTTCGTTGGTCAGCGCGCGTCGCGGCCGCCTTTTCACCGAAGTCCGAATTAATTTCCATGACAACGTTGTCAAACAATTCGAGCCGCGCTATACAGGTGATGCCCTTCCAGGGCGTTTCCTCCCAATGACTCGGCCGCCTTCTCCTCCTGGGGGGCGGCCGTCTTTTTGTCCGGCTTGTCCCGGCCATGGCGCTTGACTCAAGCGGCGGTCCGGCCGAAACGCCCGGTCCATGATCAGCCGCTACGCCCGCCCCGAAGCCGCCGCCATCTGGTCCAGCCAGACCAAGTACAAGATCTGGTTCGAGATCGAGGCCCACGCCGCCGACGCCATGGCCGAACTTGGGGTCATCCCCAAGCTTTCCGCCCAGACGATCTGGGAAAAGGGCCGCGACGCGGTCTGGGACAGCGACCGCATCGACGAGATCGAGCGCGTCACCAAGCACGACGTCATCGCCTTCCTGACCCACGTGTCGGAAATCGTCGGCCCCGAGGCCCGCTTCCTGCACCAGGGCATGACCAGCAGCGACGTGCTGGACACCTGTTTCGCCGTGCAGCTGTCGCGCTCGACCGATCTGCTGATCGAGGGCGTCGACCTGCTGCTGGCCGCCCTGAAGCGCCGGGCCCTCGAACACAAGATGACCGTCTGCGTCGGTCGCAGCCACGGCATCCACGCCGAACCGATCACCTTTGGCCTGAAGCTAGCCGGCTACTATGCCGAGTTCCAGCGCGCCAAGGAGCGCCTGGCGATGGCCAAGTTCGAGATCGCCACCTGTGCCATCTCGGGCGCCGTCGGCACCTTCGCCAATGTCGATCCGCGCGTCGAAGAGCACGTGGCCAAGATGATGGGCCTGACCGTCGAGCCCGTCTCGACCCAGGTCATCCCGCGCGACCGCCACGCCGCCTATTTCTGCGCCCTGGGCGTGGTCGCCTCGTCGATCGAGCGCCTGGCCACCGAGATCCGCCACCTGCAGCGCACCGAGGTTCTCGAAGCCGAGGAGCCGTTCGATGTCGGCCAGAAGGGCTCGTCGGCCATGCCGCACAAGCGCAACCCGATCCTGACCGAGA
>CAYRTE010000028.1:0-53565 GCA_964427205.1 uncultured Caulobacter sp. | reverse complement strand
ATGATGTGTCAGCTATCTCCCCGAACGCCCGTCAGGCATGTCCCCGGTCTGAACACTTGTCCCCGGGACCCATGGTTCAGCTTCCACGTGAGCATCGGGGTCTGCTCCGCCCTTGCGGCGGACAAATGGGTCCCGGGGACAAGCCCCGGGATGACGAGATTTTAGGAGGACAATGGGGATTGGCCGCGCTCCATCCCCGTACTTTCCAGAACAAACTCCAGCCAGATCAACGCCCTGTAAAATAGTTGATCGCGCCAATCCTCGGCGCTGAAACCTCCCGTATTCTCAGTGCTGTCCCCGTCGCGGGGGGGAGGCGCCTGGATCCGGCCCAACAGCGGCGATGGGGATGGAGCTGAGCGGGGCCGCGCGGTCACGCGGCGGGATGGAATGTGGCCTGTTCGTTGGATAGATCCGGGGCCACGGGAAAGACCGCACGTGAGACAGCGTGGAGCAACAGGGCGAGGGATCGTAAACCCGCCTATCGCGGATCGTCGGGGGTCGAGACGGTTAGCCGATCGACCTTGGTCCGCGCCCGTACGGGGGCTCTTGGGTATCAGAGCTGAAAGACGCTCGCTTGGCCCAATCCTCACGCAAGAACAGCTTCTGCGAAGCGGACAGGTCGAGCCGAAACGCACAAAACACATCACGGTCATCCGGGTTCGCCCCGGCCGCTTCGCGCCTCCCCAACCCACTTGCGGCCGATTTCGGCGCGAGGCTACGAGCCCGTGTCCGCCAGACTTGCCCCCTTACGGGTCGCTTCGCGACCGTCTTCCCCCTACGGGGGAGGACGACCTGCGAAGCAGGTCAGGAGGGGGCCAGTGACCAAGCCGCAAAATGACACCGGTGGACAAGCCTTCGCCTCACCGCCATTTTCGCGCCTCGACACGGCGCCGCAGACGCCGCTCCATCGGGGATGAACACGCCATGCGCCGCCCGCTTCAAAACGCCGCCAGCCTGGCCGCCCTCATCGTCGCCCTCACTGCCTGCGCCACCGCGCCTGGCTTGGCCGCGCCGAAAGAGATCATCGCCTTCCCCGGCGCCGAGGGGGCGGGTCGCCTGTCGATGGGCGGGCGCGGCGGGGCGGTGATCAGGGTGACTAACCTCGACGACGACGGCCCCGGCAGCCTGCGCGCCGCCGTCGAGGCCAAGGGGCCGCGCACGGTCGTGTTCGACGTGGCCGGCACGATCGCGCTGAAGAGCCCGCTGAAGATTTCCAACGGCCAGATCACCATCGCCGGCCAGACCGCGCCGGGCGGCGGGATCTCCCTGCGCGACCAGACCCTGATCGTGGCCGCCGACGACGTGGTGATCCGCTTCATCCGCTCGCGCCTGGGGGCCGAAAGCCGGACCGAGGGCGACGCGATCTGGGTGGCCAAGGGCCGGCGCATCATCCTGGACCACGTCTCGGCCAGCTGGTCGGTGGACGAGACCCTGTCGGCCTCGGCCCGCTTCGATCCGCCCGAGAACGGCTTTTATGACCTGACCGTGCAGTGGTCGATCATCAGCGAAAGCCTGGCCCACTCGGTCCACGCCAAGGGGGATCACGGCTATGGCAGCCTGATCCGGGGCGGATGGGGCTCGAAGATCAGCTTCCACCACAATCTGTGGGCCAACCATGTGGCGCGCATGCCGCGTCCCGGCAACTATGATGGCCCCGACAAGGACCCGGTGGGCGCCTTCATCGAGTTCCGCTCCAACGTTTTCTACAACTGGGGCAAGGGCCATGCCGGCTATGACGCCGACAAGGCGGCGCTGGTGGCCTACAACTTCGTCGACAACGCCTATGTCATGGGCCCCAGCTCCGAGAAGGCCATCGCCTTCAACGAGAGCAACAGCCTGGCCTGGGCGTATTTCGCGGGCAACAGCCTGAACGGCGAGGTTCCGGCCGACCCGTGGAGCCTGGTGACCGGCCTGCAGGTGGAAGGCTATCGCCAGGCCGCCCCGATCGACATCGCTCCCATCGTGGCCGATCCGGCCCCCAGCGCCTATGAGCGTGTGCTGGCCGAGGCCGGGGCCTCGGTGGCGCGGGACGCGGTCGACGCGCGGGTCGTGGCCGGGGTGCGCGACCGCAGCGGCAAGATCATCAACAACGAACAGGATGTCGGCGGCTGGCCTGTGCTGGCGCCCGGCGTCGCCGCGCCGGATGCGGACGGCGACGGCATGCCGGATGCGTGGGAAGCGGCGCACGGGCTCAATCCGAAGAAGGCCGATGGCGCGGCGCCGGCCAAGGGCGGCTCGGGCTGGACGAACCTGGAGCTTTACCTGGCCGATGCGGCGAAGGTTCGGGGATGAGCGGCCAGCGCCGCGGGCCCCCACCGGGCTGCTTCGCAGCCGTCCGCCCCCGGCGGGGGCGGATGAACCAACCTCATCTTCCCTCTCCGGGGGAGGAGCATGAAGCGCGGAGGCGGCAAGTGCGCAAACCCCTGCCCGCCTTTGCCGCAGCCCCCGCTTTCCGCTAGAAGCCCCGCCATGTCGCACAACACCTTTGGTCATCTGTTCCGCGTCACCACCTGGGGCGAAAGCCATGGGCCGGCGCTTGGCTGCGTGGTCGACGGCGTCCCGCCCGGGATCGCCCTGACGCCGGAGATGATCCAGGGCTTCCTGGACAAGCGCCGGCCCGGCCAGGGCAAGTTCGTCACCCAGCGCCAGGAGCCGGACGCCGTGCGCATCCTGTCGGGCGTGTTCGAGGACGACCGCTCGGGCGGCCAGCGCACCACCGGCACGCCGATCAGCCTGATGATCGAGAACACCGACCAGCGCAGCAAGGACTATGGCGAGATCGCCCAGGCCTTCCGGCCGGGCCATGCCGACTATCCCTATTTCGCCAAATACGGCGTGCGCGACTATCGCGGCGGCGGCCGCAGCTCGGCTCGCGAGACGGCCGCCCGGGTCGCGGCCGGCGCCATCGCCCGTCTGGTGATCCCCGGCGTCACGGTGCGCGCGGCGCTGGTGCAGATCGGCCCGCACGCCATCGATCGGTCGCGCTGGGACTGGAGCGAGGTCGACAACAATCCCTACTGGTCGCCCGACGCGGCGATCATTCCGGTGTGGGAAGAGCATCTGGAAAAGATCCGCAAGGCCGGCTCCTCGACGGGGGCCATCGTCGAGGTCGAGGCGATCGGCGTGCCGGCGGGCTGGGGCGCGCCGCTGTATGGCAAGCTGGACGCCGAGATGGCCGCCGCCCTGATGTCGATCAACGCCGCCAAGGGCGTCGAGATCGGCGAGGGCTTTGCTTCGGCCGCCCTGACCGGCGAGGACAATGCCGACCAGATGCGGATGGGCAATGATGGCCCGGTCTTCCTGACCAACCACGCCGGCGGCGTGCTGGGCGGGCTGTCGACCGGCCAGCCGGTGGTGGCGCGCGTGGCCTTCAAACCGACCTCATCGATCCTGATCCCCCGCGAAACGGTCAACGAGGCCGGCGAGGACGTCGAGCTGCGCACCAAGGGTCGTCACGATCCCTGCGTGGGCATCCGGGGCGTGCCGGTGGTGGAAGCCATGACCGCCTGCGTGCTGGCCGACGCCTTCCTGCGTCACCGCGCCCAGACCGGCGGAGGGGGCTATCGCCCCGGCCAGAAGGACCGTTTCTGAGACCTCGGGTCAGCGACCTTTGGTCAACATGGTCTGACCACTGAAAACACTCAGGTTTCTGGGTTGACCTTGCACATTGCATGGCTGTAATGCTTCTTCCCATGCGGACGCCTCGCGATTTTTTCCCGCATAGGTTGCGCCAAGGCGCGTCAGGGCTCAAGAAAACGCGTGCGCTTCGACACCCTGAAAATCCTGCTCGTCGACGACAATCAGCACATGCGGCTGTTGTTGACCGAAATGCTGCGCGCCATCGGTGTACGGAATATCTTCGAGGCCATGGACGGCGCCGAGGCGCTGCACATGATGCGGCGCGTGCCGATCGACATCGTCATCACCGACCTGAAGATGGGCCTGCTGGGCGGGATCGAGTTCGTCAACCTGCTGCGCCGCTCGCCCGACAGCCCCAACCCCTTCGCGCCGGTGCTGATGGTCACGGGTCACTCGACAATGCGCCGTGTCCAGGACGCCCGCGACGCCGGCGTCAACGAGTTCCTGACCAAGCCGGTGACAGGTCGCGGCCTGGTCCATCGCCTGACCCTGCTGATCGAACAGCCGCGTCCGTTCATCCGCTGCGAAGGCTATTTCGGCCCCGATCGACGGAGGCACGTCGCCGCCGGCCACAAGGGACCCTGGCGGCGGGACGAGGACGCGATCGCCATCGACTTCGGTTGAGCGGCCGCTCACCAGGTCTTAAGACCTGTTAGCCATCATCGGGCCGCTGTTTATCGAAATGAGCGCGCCATGACCGCCCACCGCCTGATCTCCGCCGCCGCCCTGGCCGCGCTTGGCCTGTCCCTGCAGGGATGCCTGGCCGCCAGCGCCGTGGGCACGGTGGCCGGCACCGCCATCGGGGTCACCGGCGCCGTGGTCGGCGGCGCCGCCAAGGTGGGCGGCAAGGCGGTTGTCGCCACCGGCAAGGCCGTGATCCCCGGCGAAAGCGCCAAGGACCGTGACAAGCGCGAATACGAAGAGTGGAAGCGCTCGCGCTAAGCCCTAAAGGCTGAGCGCGCAGCTCTCGCCGATGGTCGGGCGCGAGATCACCACCCGCGACAGACCCGGAAAGGTCGGCGTCAGACGCTCGGCGAAATACAGGCACAGCCGCTCGAGGGTCGGGCTTTCCAGACCGGGTCGATCGTTCAGCAGGCCATGATCCAGCTCGGTGGCCACGGCCTTTAGCGCGGTGTCCAGACCCTCGAGGTCGGCCACCCAGCCGGCGTCCTGCATCGGCCCCTTGACGCTGGCCTCCACCTTGAACGAGTGGCCGTGCAGCTTGCGGTAGCGGTGGTCGGCGGGACCTTGCTCGATATAGTGAGCCGCGTCGAACGTCGCGGCCTTCGTGATCTCGAAGACGGGCTTCATCAGGTACTTCTTCTGACAGGGCCTGGGAGGCTCTAGCGCAACGACCCTGTCACCAAGTCGAGCGCCTTATCCGTCAGGGCAGGCCGAGATATTTGTGTGTTTGGACGCTTAAACGCCATTGGGGGTGGGAAAGGCAATAGGCTACGGCCAATTGCGTGTTCCGGTCGCGGTCGGGACCGTCCATCGGCTGCAGGTAGAAGCGCTCGAAGTCCAGGCTCTCGAACCGTTCCGGCAGGGCCTTTTCCTGCGGATATACCAGCTTCAGCTCCTGGCCCCGGGTCTGGACAACGGGCGCGTCGGCCTTGGGGCTGACGCAGATCCAGTCGATGCCGTCCGGGGCCTTGAGCGTGCCGTTGCTTTCCACGGCGATCATGAAACCCCTGGCGTGCAAGGCGGCGATGGCGGGCGGATCCAGCTGCAGCAGCGGCTCGCCGCCGGTGCAGACCACCAGCCGGTCATTCGGGCCGCCAGTCCACTGGGCCTCTACCGCGTCGGCCAGGGCCTCGGCCGTGGCGAACTTGCCGCCGTTCTCGCCGTCCGTGCCCACGAAGTCAGTGTCGCAGAACGCGCAGACGGCCTTGTGGCGATCCTGCTCGCGGCCGGTCCACAGGTTGCAGCCGGAAAAGCGGCAGAACACCGCCGCCTTGCCCGCCTGACCACCCTCGCCCTGCAGGGTCAGGAAGATTTCCTTCACCGAATAGGTCACGGGACCAGCACCGCGCGGCCGGCGGCGTCCCAGTCCTCGTAACCCTTCTGGCGCAGGTCGCAGGCCGGGCAGTCGCCGCAACCGTGGCCCCAAGGGTGCAGATCGCCGCGTTCGCCCCGGTAGCAGGTGTGGCTCTCGACCACGATCAGGTCGACAAGATCCTCCCCGCCCAGCGCCTTGGCCAGACCCCAGGTTTCCGCCTTGGTCAGCGTCATCAGCGGGGTCTCGATGCGGAAGTCGCGATCCATGCCCAGGTTCAGCGCGCTCTGCATGGCGTCCAGCGTATCGCGCCGGCAGTCCGGATAGCCCGAGAAGTCCGTCTCGCACATCCCGCCGACCAGGGCCGCGATGCCGCGCCGGTCGGCCAGGGCCGCCGCATAGATCAGGAACACCAGGTTGCGCCCAGGCACGAAGGTCGAGGGCAGGCCGCGATCCGTCATCTCGATGGCGCGGTCGGCGGTCAGGGCCGACTCGGCAACCGCGCCGAAACCCTTGAGGTCCAGCACATGGTCCTCGCCCAGGCGATCGGCCCAGCGCGGGAAGCGGGCGGCGATCTGATGGCGCACGGCCACGCGCGCCTCCATCTCGATCACGTGGCGCTGACCATAGTCGAAGCCCACGGTCTCGACGCGGGCATAACGCTCCAGCGCCCAGGCCAGGCAAACGCTGCTGTCCTGGCCGCCGGAAAAGAGCACCAGCGCGGCGTCAGTCATCAAGGGGTCTCCGGCCCGGCCGACGCCGCGCTGCACAAGGGTCAAAACAGAAAGCCATGGCCACCCTCTACACGAGGCGGCGACGGCTCGAAACGGTCCAACGGTGCGAGAAGCTCGCCAGGCCGCTTCGAACCCTGGAAAAGCCGTCCGCCCTCCCAATACCCAAGTCCGTAATCGCGTCACGGACGAGAGCGCCGCCCACGATTGCGCCCCGGCCTTTGGCCGCATTGACGGGATTTCCGCAAGGTAAGCGACAAACCCGTTTTTCTAATATCAGTGGAAACTTGCCCCAAACAGGAGAACGTGACGCGGGGGAAAGTGAAAAGGCGTAACCTATCGCCGTTCACTTAGCCCCGCGGCAGTTGACAGTCAAAGAACGCAAGTATGCAATCCGCCTATGCTGCGAGGGGTCAGCCGTACGCCCGCGCAGCGCCAATTGTACGGCGCCGAGGAAACAAACGACGCACGCAGGGTCCGCCATAAGGAACCGCGGCGTTCAGGGAGGGAATTCGAATGTCGCAATCTTCGCGTTTGCGGAGCCTGCTGGCTATGGGCGCTTCGGCGGCCGTGCTCGCAGCCGTCGCCACACCAGCGCTTGCCCAGGCCGGCGGTCAGCAGACCACGGTCATCGAGGAACTGGTCGTCACCGCCCAGAAGAAGGAAGAAGCCCTTCAGGACGTGCCGATCGCGGTTTCCGCCTTCAGCCAGGACACGCTTGAAGCCCAGAAGATCGACGGCGGTCCCAATCTTCAGCTCGCCATTCCGAACGTCAGCTTCGCCAAGAGCAACTTCACCAACAGCTTCAACTTCCAGATCCGCGGCATCGGGGCCCGGGCGGTCGGCGCGGCGGCCGACGCCGGCGTTGGCGTCCACCTGAACAACGCCCCGCAGCAGTCGGGCAACCTGTTCGAAGCCGAATTCTACGACATGGAGCGCGTGGAAGTCCTGCGCGGTCCGCAGGGCACGCTGTATGGCCGCAACGCCACCGGCGGCGTGGTCAACCTGATCACCGCCAAGCCGATCGACACCTTCGAGGCCATGGCGCGCGCCGAAGTCGGCAACTACGGGACCCAGAAGGTCCGCGGCATGGTCAACCTGCCGATCTTCGGCGACAAGCTCGCCATCCGGGCCGCCGGCGCCTATCTGAAGCGCGACGGCTTCATGACCAACACCTATACCGGCAACAAGGTGGACGATCGGGATCTGTATTCGACCCGTATCTCGGTGATGTTCAACCCCACCGAAAAACTGCGCACCAACTTCCTGTGGGAGCACTTCAACGAAGACGACGCCCGCTCGCGCACCGGCAAGCAGCTCTGCACCAAGGACAATGGCCCCGCTACCGTCGGCGGCGTCGCCACTGGCGCGGCGCGCATCTTCCTGACCCAGGGCTGTCTGCCCGGCTCGCTGTACAGCAACAACGCCTATGGCACGGTCAACACCTCGGGCACCCTGACGGGCGAACTGGGCAACATCTTCGGCTTCACCAGCGGCGACGCCAACGTCGGCGACACCACCGACAAGGACCTCAACAGGTTCGAGTCGCTGTTCGACCCGATCTACCGGTCCAAGTCCGATGTCTATCAGTTCACCCTGAACTACGACCTGACCGAAAACCTGACCCTGACGGCGATGACGTCGTACAGCGAGAATTCGGTCTATTCGAAGCAGGACTACAACCGCAACGTCTCGGTCGTGCCCTTCAACGTCACGCCCTTCACGCCGGGCGGCTTCTTCACCGACCCGCAGGTCGGCCGCACCAACCTGTTCACCACCCTGGACATCTCGTCCAACGACGCCGAGCAGTTCAGCCAGGAATTCCGCCTCTCGTCGAACTTCGATGGCCCGCTGAACTTCAACATCGGCGGCATCCACTTCGACTATGAGAGCGTCACCGACTACTACGTGATCGGCAACTCGCTGACCCTGTCGGCCTTGGCCCTGAACGCCACGACGGCTGGCAATGGCGGCAATCCGAACTGTAATCCGGTCACTCTGCCCACGACCTGTATCGGCATCGACACGGGCGCGACGCCGAACGGTTCGGGCCACAACTACTATGACAACCGCACCCCCTATCGCCTGAAGTCGGACGCCCTGTTCGGCGAACTGTACTGGCAGGCCAATGACGCGCTGAAGTTCACCCTGGGCCTGCGCCAGACGCGCGACCGCAAGGAAGTCGACAACTACAAGACCGTGCTGCTCAGCCCGGGCACGGGCCTGGTCCTTGATCCGGTGACGCCGACCGCCAAGGTCAGCTTCAGCGAACTGACCGGCCGCTTCGGCTTCGACTACAAGCCCGACCTGTCGATGACCGACGACACCCTCGTCTATGCCTTCTATTCCAAGGGCTACAAGGGCGGCGGCATCAATCCGGGCGTGCCGGACAACGCCGTCGGCATCCCGCAGACCTTCGATCCTGAATTCGTCAACGCGATCGAACTGGGCACCAAGAACACCCTGCTGGGCGGCAGCCTGCTGCTCAATGCGACGGGCTTCTACTATGACTACCAAGGCTACCAGATCTCGAAGATCGTGAACCGCACCTCGGTCAACGAGAACGTCAACGCCAAGGTCTATGGCCTGGAGTTCGAGACGATCTGGTCGCCGGTCTACAATCTGCGCCTCAACGCCAATGTCGGTTATCTGCACACCGAGATCGGCAAGGGCGTGAAGTCCATCGACACCATGGACCGCACCCAGGGCAATGCGGCCTACACCCTGGTCAAGGTCGGGCCCAGCCTGCCCAACGCCAGCGTCGGCGCCAACTGCGTGCTGAGCTCGGCCGGCGTCGCCACCCTGCTGGCCATCGGTCAGGGCGGCACCCTGCCCTTCGCCTGCGGCGGTCCGGCGGTGTTCTCCGGCTTCCTGCAGAGCCGTGGGGTTCCGGCGGCCACGGCCAACTTCCTGGCCAACGGCACCGGCCTCTACAACTACGGCGCGGGCTATTCGATCGAAGGCACGGCGGCGGACCTGTCGGGCAACGAGCTGCCCAGCTCGCCGCACTGGACCACCTCGATCGGCGCCCAGTATCGCTGGGATATGGCCGCGGGTTGGTCGGCCACCCTGCGCGGCGACTACTACCGCCAAACCAGCCAGTACGCCCGGGTCTACAATACCGACTACGACCGCATCAAAGCCTGGGACAACGCTAACCTGACCCTCAAGCTCGAGAAGTCGGAGTGGGGCCTGGAGGTCGACGCCTATGTGAAGAACCTGCTGAACGATGTTCCGATCATCGACGCCTACACCAGCGACGACTCCTCGGGTCTGTTCACCAACGTCATCACTCAGGAGCCGCGCCTGTACGGCGTGAGCATCACCAAGAAGTGGTAGCAAACCGTCCCTGACGGGGCGCTCTTCCTGAGGGGCGGCGGGTCATCCCGCCGCCCCTTTTCCATGGCCTGGGCGACCGCTGCTCGCCGAGCACTTGAGCGCGCCTGAAGCCGCCTTGTCGGGAATCCGCCTCGACTTAACGACTCCGCAAGGGCGAAGCGGGCAAGGTGTTTCCTCACCGACGCCAGCGAAGCGGCCGCATGGAAACGCTATCTCGTCTTATCGATCGCCGTCCGCCGGTCGCCTCGACCACGTCCTGCCAGGACGTGTGGGCGATATTCGCCGCCGATCCCCTCGCCGTTTCACTCGCGGTCGTCGAAGGCCGCGCGCCGACGGGCGTGGTCTATCGCGACGTGTTCATGGGCATGATGGCCGTCGCCCGCGACGCCCTGAGCGACCGTCCGATCGTCGAAGTCATGGACACCGATCCGCGCCTGGTGCCCGTCGCGACCGAGCTGAGCGCCTTCGTCGATGACCTTGCCGATCGCCCCTCTCCGGTGTTCCGCACCTCTTTCGTGGCCGTGGACCAGGCCGGTGACTATGTCGGCGTGGGCGGACTTGGCTCGTTGCTGGCTTCCTATCGTCGCCGCCAGCGCGAGGCCAGGGAGGCCATGGCGCTGGTCGAGCGCATGGCCGCCGACATCACCCATCACCTGAACGGCGTGCTGGCCATCACCGAACGTCTGGAGCAGCAGCGCCTGACGCCCGACGCCAACGCCTTCGTCCGCGCCATCGGCGACACCAGCCGCGACATGGGGGCCATGCTGGGCCGCGCCATGGACCTGCACCGCTCGGCGGTGGGTCAACTGTCGATGACCCCGACGCCGGTGCGCCTGCGCGACCTGGCCGACGCGGTCGAGGCCCGCTGGTCGGCCCGCGCCGCCGAGGGCGGATCCACCCTGCTGTTCTCCTATGACGGCGATCCCGAATGCGGCGTCGAGGTCGACGGCGAGCGCCTGCTGCAGGTGTTCGACGCCCTGATCGAGAGCGCCCTGGCCAGCGGCCGCGGCGTCATCGAAGCCTGCCTGCAGGCCCGCATCGGCATCGACGGCGTCCATCTGGACGGCAGTGTCCGCGACAACGCCGTCGGCTTGGCCGAGGACCGTCTGGCGCGGGTCTTCGCGCCGCTGGGCGCCTCGCGCATCGAGGATCGCACCGAGATGGCCCTGGGCGTGGGCATGGCCCTGGCCCATCAGATCATGCGCGGCATGGGCGGCGAGGTGAAGGCCCAGGCCAATCGCGGCGCCGGCCTGACCGTGCGCTTCGCCTTTGTCGCCCCGTCAGCCGAGATCGGCGCGGCGCCCGCGGTCGAGCCGAGCATCGACGCCCCGGCCGCTCACATCCTGATCGTCGACGACAACGCCACCAACCGCATGGTCGCCGAGGCGCTGTGCGACATGTTCGACTGCACCTCCGAACAGGCGGTGGACGGCGTGGAAGCCGTCGAAATGGCCCGGAGCGGCCGCTTCGACCTGATCCTGATGGACATCAAGATGCCGCGCATGGACGGCGTCACCGCCACCCGCGCCATCCGCGAGATGAGCGGCCGCCCGGCCATCACCCCCATCGTCGCCCTGACCGCCAATGCCGACCCCTCCGACGTCCAGACCTATCTGGCGGCCGGCATGCAGGATGTGGTCGAAAAGCCGATCAAGCCCGAGCGCCTGGCCATCGTGCTCAGCGCCCTGCTGGGCGGCGACGCCGACGAAGAGGTCGCGGCCTGATCCAGCCCTTGCGACAGGGCGGGTCGAGGCTCTAACCTGGCGTTGAACGCTGGAGCGCCAGTCGCGTGCTGACCACCGCAGAGCAGATCGCCTGGGACTTTCTCAGCAAGGCGCCGCACCACGCCACGCCCGACGCGGTCGAAACCCATTTCGCCCAGGCCATCGCCGCCTTCGGCTATGACCGCTTCTGCGCCACCCTGATCAACGCCGAGCACTACGGCAAGGAACCGCCCACCCTCAGCCGGCGGGACTTCGACGTCTGGGACGCCCGCTACTGGAGCGAGCGCCATGTCGTCCATGACCCCTGCGTGAAGCTGCTGATGAAGTCCACGCGGTCGTTCGCCTGGTCCGACGCCAGGCCGTTCGGCGACAACAGGCGCGCCGACATCATGTGGGCCGAGGCCTCGGATCTGGGCATGAACGACGGCTTCGTGGTGCGGGTGTTCGGCCCGGCCGGCCATCTGGTGCTGATCCGCATGGCCACGCAGGCCCCCGACACCGATCCCGCCGCCCGCGCCGTGATCGAAAGCCTGGCCACGGTGTTTGGCACGATCATGCTCAAGCACTGGGAACTGCAGGACGACAATCCCGACTATGGCGTGATCTCCGAGCGCCAGGCCCAGTGCCTGCACTGGGCCAGCCGCGGCAAGACCGACTGGGAGATCGGCGCGATCCTGGAACTCTCGCCCCGCACGGTCCACCACCACATCGAGAACGCCAAGAAACGCCTGGGCGTCGCCAAGCGCCAGGAAGCGGTGATGAAGGCCGGAGAACTGGGGCTGCTGGGCAAGGGGTGAGACACGGGTTCGCCGCCTCGCGCGGAAACCGCCGAGGGTGTGGGAAGGGTCGCGGAGCGTCCGGGCCTCGCCCGGATGAGAGTTTGAGAAGTACCGTTTCGACGAAGACAGACGCTCCGCGTGACCTTCAGACGGAAGCCTTCGAGGCGCGGGGTTTTAACCCGCTCCCGACATTCGGCCTCCGGCGGGCGGAGGAGCTGGCTGGCTCCGTCCGGACCGCATGGGCGATTTCAGCCCATGCCTGCTGCTCACTCGACCCTCGTGGTCACGTCGTTTGTGTGTTCCAGGGCCGACCGCCGCCAGAGACCACGAGGTTGGCGGCCCAGAGCACAAGGTGCTCTTCCCGCCATCGATGGAGTTGCCCGCTCGATCACCCCTGACCGCCGTCTCAGTCGCCGGCCGGACGCCCTTCCCGTGCTGTCAGGTGAGATTGATTATGCAGGCGGTTTCTGCGCGTCTGATTGGCGCGATCAACTATTTTACAAGCTGTTGATCTGGCGGGGGTTTGTTCTGGAAAGAACGGGGATTGGGGGCGGTCTATCCCCACAAGTTCTCCCCCTGGCGGGGGAGGTGTCGGCCCCTTCGGACCGACGGAGGGGGAAGTGACGGCTGACTCATTGCGGTCTTCCCCCACCGGCCTCCGGCCGCCTCCCCCTTCAGGGGGAGGACTTGGCTAGCGCGAACCGCCCCCCTTCGCGCCGAAGGGAGCCATCCTTAAATCTCACGGCGAGACGATCGCCGGTCTGACCAAGTTGCTCAAGGACGGCCCTGCGGGCCGCCGCGGAGCGGCCGGTCGAAGACCGGTGTCGGCGGACCAACCTGGTCAGACCGGCACGCTGCAGCCTCCAAGAGATTTAAGGATGAGCGGGACGCTGGGCGTCCGCTTTCGGGAGGAAAGATAGCGGGCGCTTTCGACCCTAGACAGCGGTTTGCCGCCTCCGATATTTGGCAATATCTTAAAAGCCGCCCGACACTCGCTCCATCGCTGAGCTGGCGCGTCGCAGCCGTTGGCGTTCATCTCGCCACTCGTTCAAAGTTCGCCAAGCGTCGCCGGCAACCAATATCAGCCCACAGAGCAATGATGATGAGAACAATAGTTCTACGAAATACCTAGGAACCGCTCTTTCGAGAGATGGTGTCACCATTAAAATGAAAGGCACTAATATCCCAGAAATTCCCGCAATCTGGAGAAAAAGTTCTATTGAAGGAAATTTCGAAATGCGGAGATATACGATGCCAAGTAAGTAAACTGGAAAGTGGAATTCCCACCCCAACCAATGGTGTCGCTCAGCTATATGAATGCCGACGAAGCCAGCGCAAGCGAACAAGGCCAGCGCGCTGATGTTCTTAGCAATCGCCGAAAGGCGCAACATTGCCTCCTATGGAGCCGAAACATCAATTCGCGAGGTCGCGCAGCATCGTGCGTTAAAGTTGTATCTCGCAGTGCGGGTAGTGTCCATCAGCCACCCGTTGCGAACGCCAGGAAGATCAGCACCCGGCCTCCCTTCACCCGCTCTCCCCGGCGAAAGCCGGGGCCCAGATTCAGTCTGGGCGTCTGGGGATGATGCGACCTAGGCCCGAGCCAAGCCCGATAGGCTGTCGGGCTCGGTCTGGCCCCCGGCTTTCGCCGGGGAGCACGGAGAAGCGGGCCAGGTCCAGCCTCCCCTCATAGGCCGTTTGGCCTATCGCCACCGCGCGGAAACCTGACACTTACTCGTGGCCGTCACTTCCGGGGGAACGGCCATGATCCACATCGTCACGTCAGACAATCGCCACCTGTATGGCCCCCAGCTGTGGGCCATGCACGAGCAGCGGCGCCTGCAATGCGTCGAGAAGAACGGCTGGGTGGATCTGGTCGTGCTGGATGGCGGCGAGGTCGATGACTATGACGACGCGCGCGCCATCTATCTGCTGGGCTTCAACGAGGCCATGGCGCTGGAGGTCGGCCTGCGCCTGCGGCCCACCGACGACCGCTGCATGCTGGCCGACAAGTTCCCCGACCTGATCGCGCCGGGCGAGCCGCCCAAGAAGGGCGCGGACATCTGGGAGGCCAGTCGCCTGTTCACCACGGAGGCCTATCGCCGGCGCAAGGGCGGCGGGCGCGGCGAGCGGGTGTTCGAGGCCTGGGCGGCGGCGATGGAGCTGGCCCTGGCGCACGGGGTCGGCCGCCTCGTCGGCATGATCGACATGCGGCTGTATCCCGGCATCCTGAACTCACCGATCGACACCCGTCTGGTCGGCCTGCCCCGCCCCTATGCCCATGGCATGGTGGCGGGGTCGGAGATCGCCCTGTCGCGCGCCCTGCTCGACCGGGTGCTGGAGGCGCTGGGCCGTGAAGGGCCGATCGGCTATCAGGTCGACGCCCTGGACATGATCGCTTTCGGCGACCTGGCGGCCGTGCAACGGCAGGTGAAGCGGGCCATGACGCCCCAGCTCGCGGCAGGTGGGGAACGCGACGAGACCCTGTCCGCCCAGACGCTGTTTCGCCTGCACGACACCTCGGGCCAGGCTCGCCGGATCTGGGCCCAGCGCGATCAAGCCCTGCCCCCGGTTCTGCACGCCTAGCCGCCAAATCCGGCCGAAAAGCTGCCCCAAACCCATATCGGGCGACCGCTAAACCCATATCGGGGGGAAGAGCGCCCCAACTCGCGCGACCTAATGCCGCGCCCGACTTTCGCCGCCGTCACGGTCGTGTCATGTTGGACAAACAACCTTTGGAGGCGAAATCATGGGTGAAGAAACCGAGGGCCGGCGACCCAATCCGGTCGATCTGCATGTCGGCGGGCGCGTTCGGATGCGCCGCAAGCTGCTGGGCGTCAGCCAGGAGCAACTGGCCGATTCCCTGGGCCTGACCTTCCAGCAGGTCCAGAAGTACGAGCGGGGCGCCAACCGCGTCAGCGCCAGCAAACTGTATGAGATCGCCAAGACCCTGCAGGTGCCGGTGTCGTTCTTCTTTGATGGCCTGGCCGACCCCATGGGCGGCTCGGAAGCCGATGACGCCGGCCTGCACGCCGAACGCGTCGTTCAGGAATTCCTGACCACGCCGGAAGGCCTGGAGCTGGCCGAGGTGTTCCCGCGCATCGCACGCGGCCGGGTCCGTCGCCAGGTTCTCGACCTGGTCCGGGCCATGGCCGACGAGGCCGGTCGGAGCGACACCGCCGCCTGATCGCGCCGTTCAAGGCGTCGTCATCAAGGCCCTGACGGGCGACCGTCGGGGCCTTTGCGTATCCGAGGGCTAGCTGGCCGAGGCCCGCGCCTGGGACGCCGCCCAGATGTTCTTGGCCGTCCGCGCCGAGGCGTGGGTCAGGCCGCGCAGGTCGTGGGTCTTGAGGACCTTGAAGCCGACCTCGCGATCCTTCTGCCAGGCCAGCTGAACATCGTGGGCCAGGCCCGCGGCCAGATCGACCAGCTGCACCCTGGCGGGCGGCGCGGCGCCGGCCAGCATCTGCACGCGAACACCGCCGGCGGAAACGTCGCGGATCACGCAGTCCCAGGCGAAGGCGCCGCACAGCAGCTTTCCCGCTCTCTGGGTCGAGACCCGGGGCGAGCCCCGCCGATCACCTTCTGCGCCTGACGCGTACTTGGACATGATCTCATAAACGCATGGCGCGGTTAATCGGCCGTGCAGACGGCGCGTTTTTGTCGCCCCCGCGACCATAGGTCTCGCACAAGCCGCTGAAACGGCGAGGCTTTTGTCGGAAACACGACACGGTCCGGCGCCCCAGGATCATGGCGCCGCGCCGTTAACCTTTGAGGGCTTTCAGGCGACCGCCGGCGAGGCCGCCCGCTCCAGCGCGCCGGCCAGATCAGCCAGGATGTCGGCCTCGTCCTCCAGCCCGATCGACAGCCGCACCAGCCCCTCGCCGATGCCCGCCGCCGCCCGTTCCTCGGCGCTGTAGGTCGAGTGGGTCATGCTGGCCGGATGCTGGATCAGGGTCTCGGCGTCGCCCAGCGACACGGCCCGGCGGATCAGGGTCAGGCGGTTCATCATCGCAACCCCGGCCTCGTGCCCGCCAGCCAGCTCGAACGCCATCATCCCGCCCGGCAGAGCCATCTGGCGCTGGGCCAGGTCGTGCTGAGCAAAGCTCTTCAGCCCCGGATAGAAGACCCGCGTCACGGCCGGATGGGCCTCCAGCCAGGCGGCAACGCTGGCGGCGCTGGCGCAGTGCTGGCGCATGCGCAGGGCCAGGGTCTTGAGGCCCCGCATGACCAGAAAGGCCGTGAACGGCGACATCACCGCACCGGTCATGTCCTTGACCCCGGTCAGCCGCACGCGGGCCATGTCCTCGACGCCGCCGACCGCGATGCCGCCGATCAGATCGCCATGGCCGCCCAGATACTTGGTGGCCGAATGCACCACGATGTCGGCGCCCAGTTCGATCGGCCGGGTCAGCAGCGGCGTGGCGTAGGTGTTGTCGACCACCAGCTTGGCCCCGCAGGCCCGCGCGACTTTCGCCGCGCCGGCGATGTCGACCAGCCGCATGTTGGGATTGGCCGGGGTCTCGAAATAGATGATCCGGGTCTTGTCCGACACCGCCGCCGCCAGGGCGTCCAGATCGGTCATGTCGACCTGGGTGACGGTGATCCCGAACCGCGAGAGGCCATCGCGCATGAAGGCGAAGGTGCAGCCATACAGGGTCTGGTCGGTGACCACCTCGTCGCCCGAGCGCAGGAAGCTCCACATCACCGCGGTGATCGCCCCCATGCCGGAGGCCGTGGCGACTCCGGCCTCGGCGCCCTCCAGCGAGGCGACGCGGCGCTCCAGCAGGTCGGTGGTCGGGTTGGAAATCCGGGAGTAGAAATGCCCCGGCCGCGTGCCGGCGAACATCTCGCCGCCGGCCTCGGCGCTGTCGAAGGCGAAGGTCGAGGTCAGGTGGACGGGCGGCGTCAGGGCGCCGTGCTCGTCGGCCGGATCATAGCCCGCATGGATCGCCCGCGTCGAAAAACCCGCTTCGTCAAGATCGCGCGTCATCAAGCCTACTCCCTGTTGCCCGGCCAGGTTCGCGCGGATCGGACGACGGAAGATTGCCAAGTCTGCCAGGATTGATGCCATGATTGGCAGAATCCACCCAGGGAGCGCCCCATGGACGCCAAGGATCGCCAGATCATCCGCGAACTGCAGAAGGACGGCCGCCTGACCAATCAGGACCTGGCCGACCGGGTGAACCTGTCGCCCTCGCCCTGCCTGCGCCGCCTGCGCAATCTGGAGGCCGAGGGGGTGATCACCGGCTACACGGCCCTGGTCGACCAGAAGGCCTATGGCCTGCCGATCACCGTCTTCATCCGCGTGCGGCTGGACCGCCACGGCCAAGACGTGGTCAAGGGCTTCGAGGACCAGGTGGCGCGGATCGACCAGATCCTCGACTGCTTCCTGCTGGCCGGCGGCGACGACTATCTGCTGCGGGTGATCGTCGAGAGCCTGGAAGCCTATGAGGACTTCATCCGCCGCAGGCTGCACGCCATCCCCGGCATCGCCTCGATCGACACCAGCTTCGCCTATGGCGTGGTCAAGCAGACGCGGGTGTTTCCGCTGGCGGGATGAGGGATTTTGAAATCCGTCCTGGTGGTTGGAGGCGGGATCGAACCGCCGACCTGTGGGTTATGAATCCACCGCTCTAACCATCTGAGCTACCCAACCGTTCCAGAACGGAGCGGCGTCATACGCTCTCGCGGCCGGAGCATCAAGCCCGGGCGAGCATCCGATCCAACACCGCTTCAAGACGTCGCGCCAGGCGGGCCGAGCCATAGTCATGCAGCACGGTGTCGCGGGCGCGCTGGCCCATGGCGCGGGCCTGGTGGGGTTTGGTGATCAGGCTGGCAAGGGCGTCGGCGAAGGCCATAGGATCGTCGGGCGGCACCAGGCGGCCGGTTTCGCCGTCGGCGACCATCTCGACCGGGCCATCGATGGCCGACGACACCACCGGCAGGGCCACGGCCATGGCTTCCAGCAGGGCCAGGGGGAAGCCCTCCTGATGCGACGGGAAGGCGAAGAGGTCGCCCATGGCCAGGAAGCCCGAGACATCGGCCGTCCAGCCGATCAGGCTGACGGCGGCGCCCAGGTCCAGCTCGGCGATCAGGTGCTCCAGATGGCCGCGCTCCTCGCCCTCGCCGGCGATGTCGCACACCACGTCCAGGCCGCGGGCGCGCAGCAGGCCGATGGCGCGGATCAGGATGTCGAAGCCCTTCTTGGGATGCAGCCGGCCGGCGGCCACCACCCGGATCGCCGTGCCCGGGGCGGCGAAGGGATCGGCCTGGGCGGTCGGCTCGGCCACGGCGTTGGGCACGAAGTGGGCTCGCGCCGACGGCACGCCGCGCGCCACGGCCAGCTCGGCCAGATGGCGTCCGACGCAGATATAGTGGGTGTCCTCGACCACGTCGAAGACCGGCTTGTGCACGCAGACCGCCCGCACCACCCCGACCGGCGCCAGTCGCCCGAACAGCCGCGCCGGCCGCTGGCCGTGGCTGAGGATCAGGTCCGGGTGAACCTTCTCGACCAGTCGCCGGGCGGCGCCCACGGTCCAGGGGTCCCAGTCGGTGAAGGCGGGCATCAGCTCCAGCGGCGGCGAGCGCATGGCCTCGGCCCCGCTGACCGCCCCGCCCCGGCGCACCACGCCCGTGCAGGTTCCGCCGTGCCCGGCGGCATAGGCCTCGAGGATCGGCTGGTAGTCGAGGAACACGCGCTCCAGACCGCCCAGCCCCTTGCCCAGCATGGCGTGCAGGATGTTGGTCAAGGCTGGTCT
This sequence comes from uncultured Caulobacter sp., assembly GCA_964427205.1. GTDB lineage: Bacteria > Pseudomonadota > Alphaproteobacteria > Caulobacterales > Caulobacteraceae > Caulobacter. Next base: position 34,599 of record CAYRTE010000028.1, on the reverse strand, counting down.
CCGGGGCGAACGGTGGGCCGGACCTTCGGAGCCAGCGATAAGGCTGTCAACGCGCGACCGAGCGGATATCGCCAGAGAAAAATAGTCGAAGACCCAGGGCAATCATCACCAAGCCCGTGAATCGCTCCTGCCAAGCCCGCGCTTCAGGCCGGCGCGCGAGCCAGCCACCGACCGCGCCAGAGGCCAGGGCTGTGGATCCCAAAGCGATGAGGCCCGAAAGCTTCTGCAAGCATCCCAGCACCAGCAGTTGCAGCCAGACCGGGCCGCGGGCCGGGTCTACGAACTGCGGCAAGAAAGCGAACATGAACAATAGGGGCTTGGGGTTGGTCAGATTGTTGATCGCTCCCTCGCGGACCGCCCGCCACGCCGTGACTGGCGCGGCTGGGATGGGGGCTGCATGGTCGGCCAAGCTGGCCCGGACCAGCTTGGCGCCCAGAAAAATCAGATAGGCCGAGCCAACCCAGCGTAGCGCGGTCAGGGCGACAGGCGTGGCCGCCAGCAAGGAGGCGACACCCAGCACTAACAGTGAAACCTGGATGATCCCCGCCACCGCCGTCATGCCGACAGCGCTCAGCAAGGCCATCCGGCGGCCCTGGCCGATGCCGCGCCCGACAATCAGCATCATGTCCGGACCGGGCGTAATCTGCAGGATCAGCAGCCCAAAGCCAAACGCAGCAAGGGTCGCGGGTTCGAACATCTACTTGCCACCGTCAAGCAGGCGCGCCGCGACCTCTTCGCCGATGGCCAGCGAGCTGGTCAGGCCGGGGCTCTCGATGCCGAACAGCGCCATCAGGCCCTCAAGGCCATGGTCTTCGACGCCGCGCAGCTGGAAGTCCGGCTGCGGCTCGCCGGCGCCATGCAGCTTGGGCCGCACGCCGGCATAGTCGGGGGTCAGTGCGCCGTCGGGCAGGCCAGGCCAGAACTTGCGGATATAGGCGGCGAAGACCTCGGCCCGGGCCGGATCGACCGAATAGTCCGGAGACGGAACATATTCCAGATCGGGGCCAAACACCGCCTGCCCGCCCAGGTCGTTGCGATAGTGGGTGCCCAGGGCGCCATGGATTGGCGGCGGATAGATCAGTCGCTGGAACGGCGCCTTGCCGGTCAGGCGGAAATAGACGCCCTTGCCGAAATGGCCCTTGGGAATGTGACCTTCCGGATAGCCCTCGATCCGCGCCGCCACGGCCTGGGCCGACAGTCCCGGCGCGGTGACCAGCAGCCGACAGGTCAGGGTGGTGGGCTCGGCCCCGCCGGCCCGCACCGAAAACCCGCCGTCGACCAGGGCTTCCGCGCCCTCGAACGGCGTGGCGATCACCACCGCCCCGCCGGCCGCCTCGATCTCGCCCTGCAGGGCCAGCATGTAGCCATGGCTGTCGAACACGCCGCTCTCAGGCGACAGCAGGGCCGCGTGGGCGTTGAGGCCGGGCTCCAGCGCGCGGGCCTGCTCGCCGGTCAGGCGCTGCATGCCCTCAACATCATTGGCCAGCGCCTGGGCCCAGATGTCGTCGAGGCGCGCGACCTCTTCCTCGCTGGTGGCCACCACCAGCTTGCCGCACTTCTTGTAGGAGACGTTGTGCCGGTCGAGAAAGGCGTACAGCGCCCTGCGCCCCTGAACGCACAGCCGCGCCTTCAGCGAGCCGGTGGCGTAGTAGAGCCCGCCATGGATCACCTCGGAATTGCGCGACGATACGCCCTGACCGATGTGGCCCTCGCTCTCCAGCACCGCCACGACCAGGCCCCGCTTGGCCAGCGCATAGCCGCAGGCCAAGCCCACGGCGCCGGCGCCGACGACGACAGCGTCGAAATCAAAGGTCTGGGTCATTTCACGCTCTTGGGCAGACGCGCGCCGTGAACGATGCGCTCGATAAGAATATCAACCTCGGTCACACGATAGAGGATGAGATACGGCTTGAGGGTCAGCCCCCGTATACCCTCGCCATAAGGCCGATACAGCGGGCCCATGTCCGGCGCGTCCGGCAGGGCCATGGCGCGCGCGATCAGCGCCTCGACGAACCGGCGCGCGGCCATCGGCCGGTCGCGAGCGATCCAGTCGCCGATATCGTTGAGGTCAAGCTGGGCTCGGCGCGAAAACCTGACGCGCCTCAATCCCCGGCCTCGCCATAGCGCTGGCGCAGACGGGCGAACACGACCTCGGCGTCCTCATAGTCGTCTTCGGCGATGGACGTCTCGATGGAGAGGCGGATCGCCTCGACGTCATCGGTAACGCCGAACTCCAGTCGATCCGCGAACGCGCCCGCCGCGACAAAGACGGCCTCACCCACGCTCTCGAAGACGCCGTTGTCCACCGCCGGCTGGAACCGCTCGGCGAGCGACGGCGGGATATAGTGCCTGTCAGGCTGGCGAACGGGCTTGTTCATGACGCCGAGCCTAGCACGAACCTCCCAATGCGCCAGACCAGGCGGGCCAGACTCAGGCATCGGGCGCGGGCCGACTCACTCGTCGGCGGCCTTGGCCTGCGCCTTCAGGTTCGTCAGCATCTGCGTCAGCGAGATGTTGCCGGCGACCGGCTCTTCAGGATCGATCAGGTCGAAATCCAGCTCGTCCAGCAGCGCCTCGAGCTTCTCGGAGCCCCCGACGATCTCGGCGGCGCGGCGATAGTTGAGCTCGGCCAGTTCAGCGGCGACGCCCTCGTCGAGCGACGCGAACTCGCCCCGCTCCACCCGGGCCTGCAGATCGGCGGCGTCCTCCGCGGAAAGCTGCACCGTAACGTAGGGGGGATCGAGCGGTCTGTTCATGGCGCTGAGCCTACCACGAACGCCCCGCCGCGCCACGCCTCGGCGGCGCGGGCGGTTGACAAGCCCGGCAATGGCGGCAAGGTCCGACCAATGACAGCGCTATCCAGGCCACTGGCGGCGCACTGTCCAAGGGGGGAATCTCGACCATGAACCGCGACGCGCCGACTGTCTCCACGCGCAACGACCTGATCGACACGCTGCGGGCCTTCGCCCTGATCGGCGTGTTCATGGTCCACATGTTCGAGCAGTTCGAGATCTACTGGGTCTCGCCGCAGCAAAACCTGACCCACACCCTGATCACCACCCTGATGATGGGCAAGGCCTTCGCCCTGCTGGCCCTGTGCTTTGGGCTGAGCTTCTTCCTGCTGATGGATCGCTCGGCCCGACGGGGCGAGGACTTCTCGGCGCGCTTTGTCTGGCGGATGGTGCTGCTGGGCCTGATCGGGACGGCGCACGGCCTGATCTATCGCGGCGATATCCTGGTGGTGCTGGCCCTGCTGGGCATACCGCTGATCCCGTTCTACCGGGCCTCGCCCCGGGTGCTAGCCGGCGCGGCGGCGCTGTTCCTGCTCCAGCCGTGGATCTGGGCGCAGATCGCCATCGCCGCCTCGGGCGCGCCGTGGGCCAACCAGCCGCCCCGCCACTGGGTCGACCCGGCCTTGGCCCTCTATCAGAGCGCCGACCTGATGACGGTGCTGAAGACCAACCTGTTTGAAGGCCAGCTGATAAAGTGGCTGTTCTTCATCGAGGCCGGCCGGATCAGCCTGGTGATGGGCCTGTTCCTGGTCGGGCTGATGCTGGGGCGAAGCGGCTTTCTCGACGCGCCGCAACGCTTCGTCGTTCAGCGCCGAGTGGCCCTGGCGGTGCTGGCGGCGACCGCCCTGGCGCTGTACCTGGCCAAGCCGCACCTGACCGCCCTGCTGCCCGAGACACCCAAGCCCGGCATGGCCCGAGTGATGGCCGGCAACCTGCTGGGCGGCTGGTTCGACATGGCCCTGATGGGGACCTATGTGCTGCTGATCGTCGAGGCCTATCTGGGCTTGGCGGGCCGCGCCCTGCGCCTGCTGGCCCCGATGGGCCGCATGACCCTGACCTTCTATGTCGTCCAGTCGCTGATCTGGGTTCCGGTGTTCTACGGCTTTGGTCTGGGGGCTTGGAAGACCCTGCCGCAGGCGACCGCCCTGTGGCTGGGCGTGGGCTATCTGGTGATCCAGGCCGTGATCGCCCAGCTGTGGTTCAGGCGCTTCGCCTATGGCCCGCTGGAGTGGGCGTGGCGGGCGGCGACGTACCGGACGTGGAAGGTGCCGTTCTTGAGGCGGGCCAACTGAAGCGTCCGGGGCATATTCCTTGGAATGGCGCCAAGACGCGAAATCGAAAGAAAGACCACTTTTACGATATGTACCGGTCTTGCTAGGGTCGCTTGATGCGACTTGGGGGACCGTTCGTTGCGCTCAATGATGAGAATTTTGACTGGCTTGGTTGGCTTGTTCTGCCTTGGCTACGTCACCGCCACAACGGCGCAGCCTCGACTGATCGACAAACCCGAATGGCTATCCACGCCTACGGGCGAGCAGATTGCTCACGTCTTTCCGGACAAGGCGATGAACGCCAGCAAAAGCGGCTGGGCGGTCATCGAGTGCCGGCTGACGGCGAAGGGAAGCCTGGAGGTCTGCCAAATTCTTGGCGAGGGACCAGACGGCTACGAATTTGGCGAGGCGGCGTTGCGTCTGGCGCCTCGCTTCAAGTTCAACCCCAAGACCAAGGACGGCGAGCCGTTGGAGGGAGGCTATGTTCGCGTTCCGGTGCTCATGCTGGCCAACGGAGCGACCGCTCCCCAATTCAACTACATGGCCGGCGGCACATCCATTTTGATCGCCCCTGCGGCGGCGGGCGCACAACCATCATTCCCCTGCGCGACCTCGGCCCGCCCCAACAACCGTTGCCAAGCCCACCGCTTCAACTGGGACAAAAGACCAAAGCTGGAGGACACGGCTTCACTGGTGCGTTCGGCCGGCATCGATGCCGGCAAGTCATCGCTGACCTGCCAGGTCGGCGCTGACTATCGCCTGGCGAATTGCTCGACAAACGAAACTCATGCAGCGCGCCGGGCATCGACGCTGGCCTTGGCGCCGCTCTTCGTCGCCCCCGAGTTGACGGTCGATAAGACTCCGACCGCTGGAGGCCTGATCGTTATCGACTTCGACTGGCAAGCGTTGCGAAGGGCCGTGGACACCAGCGTCATGAGCGCCGAAGCGCGCTAGCCACCAGAACCCTACCCCGCCCACTGCTCCCACAACTTCGCCTCGGCTGCCTTGGCCGTCACCACAGACGCGTCCTTGACGTGACCGTAGCCGCGGATGGCCTGCGGGATCTCGGCGATCTTGACGGCCAGAGCCGCGTTCTCGGGCCGTAGGCCGGCCGACAGCCGATCGAGCGCGACCTCGTAGTCCGCCATCAGGCTGCGCTCCATCCGGCGTTCCTCGGTCTTGCCGAAGATATCGAACGGACCGCCGCGCAGGCCCTTCATCTTCGCCATCAGCGGGAAGGCGTAGTCGAGCATCCAGCCCCCGAAGGCGATCTTCTTGGGCTTGCCGTCAGGACCCTTGCGGGCGATCAGCGGCGGGGCCAGCCAGACCCTGGCCTTGCCGCCCTTGAAGGTTCCGGCCAGCTCGGCCGCGAAGCGACCGTCCGTATACAGACGGGCAACCTCGTACTCGTCCTTGTAGGCCATCAGCTTGTAGAGATTGACCGCCGCCGCGCGGGTCAGCGGCAGGGCGCTGTCGGCGCCGCTGACCGCAACCTCGGCAGAGCGCACCTTGGCCACCTTGGCGGCATAGCGTTCCGCATAGACGGCGTTCTGATAGGCCGTCAGCTCGGCCGTGCGTTTGGCGATCAGGTCGTCCAGCGGCATCGTCTCGGGCGTGGCCACGGCGTCGACCTTGGGGCCGGCGGCCGTGGGGTCGTGGGCGATGCGCCGGCCCAGCTCGAAGGCCTGCAGATTGGCGTCGGCCTCGACCCCGTTCAGCTTGATGGCCCGGTAGAGGGCGCGGCTGGAGACCGGGATCACCCCGCGCTGCCAGGCGAACCCGACCATGATCATGTTGGCGAAGATGGCGTCGCCGAACTGGCTTTCGGCCAGATGCTGGGCCGGGCAGGCGTCGAACGACTTGGACGCCGCCTTGACCCGGCGGGCCATGGCGCCGCTGTCGAACTTGACGTCGCGGCTGGTGACGAAGTCGGCGGTGGGGGCGAAATCGCTGTTGCCGAAGGCGGCGGTGCGGTCCTTGGCGTACAGCGACAGGCCCTCGGGGCTGGCGGCCACCAGCAGATCGCAGGCGATCAGCACGTCGGTGCTGGCGGCCGGCACGCGGCCGCCGACCACGGTGTCCTCGGTCTCGCCGATCTTGACGTGGCTGAACACCGAGCCGCCCTTCTGGGCCAAACCGGTCATGTCGACCACGCTGCCCGAGCGCCCGTCGATATGGGCGGCCATGGCCAGGATCGAGGCGACGGTGGTCACGCCGGTGCCGCCCACGCCCGTGAACAGGATCTTGCGCACGCCGGTCAGCGGCTCGAATTCCGGCAGAGGCGTGGAGTCGGCCGTCAGGGCGGCGGGGGCCTTCTTCGACTGCGCGCCCTCGGCCCCTTCCAGGGTGATGAACGACGGGCAGAAGCCCTCGACGCAGGAATAGTCCTGATTACAGCTGGACTGGTTGATCTTGCGCTTGCGGCCAAACTCGGTGTCCAGCGGCTCCACCGAGACGCAGTTGGACTTCACCGAGCAGTCGCCGCAGCCTTCGCAGACCAGCGGATTGATGAACACGCGCTGGGTCGCCTTGGCCATGGTCCCGCGCTTGCGGCGGCGGCGCTTTTCGGTGGCGCAGGTCTGGTCATAGAGCAGCACCGTCGTCCCGACCGTGTCGCGCAGCATCTTCTGCACGGTCATCAGCTCGGATCGTGGGAACACCTCGACGCCGGGGGCGAGATCCTTGACCTCGGCGTAGCGCCCCAGCTCGTCGACGACGATGACCGTCTTGGTCACGCCTTCAGACGCCAGCTGGCGGGTGATCTGGGCGGGGGTGAAGCCGCTCTCGGCCTTCTGGCCGCCGGTCATGGCGACGGCGTCGTTGAACAGCAGCTTGTAGGTGATGTTGGCCTTGGCCGCGATCGCCGCCCGGATCGCCAGCGAGCCGGAGTGGTTGTAGGTGCCGTCGCCCAGGTTCTGGAAGACGTGCTTTTCGGTCGTGAACGGCGCCGCGCCCACCCAGGTCAGGCCTTCGCCGCCCATGTGGGTGTTGAGGTCCGTCGAGGGGTCGTTGAAGCCGGCCATGTAGTGGCAGCCGATGCCGGCCAGGGCCCGGGAACCCTCCGGCAGCTTGGTCGAGGTGTTGTGCGGACAGCCCGAGCAGAAGAACGGCTTGCGGGCCTGGTCGGCGGCCAGGCTGACGGCGGCGACGCCGGCGGCCGAGACGCGGTCCAGATAGGCCCGGGCCCGTTCCATGTGCGGCCCGTCGGGCAGACGGTCATAGATGGCCAGGGCGATCTCGGCGACCGACAGCGAGCCCAGCTCTGACAGCAGCGGGTGGTGGTGCTCGTCGGTCTTGCCGATGATGCGGGGCCGGGCTTGGGCGGGCAGGTCATAGAGCGCGGCGCGCGCCTGCGGCTCGATCAGGCCGCGCTTGTGCTCGATCACCATCAGGGTCTCGAGGCCGGCGGCGAAGGCGCGGATGCCCAGCGGCTCCAGCGGCCAGGGCATGCCGACCTTGTAGATCGACACGCCCAGATCGGCGGCTTCCTGCAGGGTCATGCCCATGGCCGTGAAGGCCTCCAGCACGTCCTTGTAGGCCTGGCCCTGGCAGACGATGCCCAGGCGGGCCTTGCCGACCCGCACATGCGAGGCGCCCAGCACCACCCGGTCGATGTGGTTGGCGCGGGCGAAGGCCAGGGCGGCGGGCAGCTTGTGCAGACGGAGGCGACGCTCCTTCTCCATCGGCTGGTCCTTCAGCCGGATGCCCAGCCCGCCGGGCGGCATCGGGAAGTCCGGGATGATGATCTTGTGGCGGTCCAGCGACACGTCGATGGTGACGCCCGAGTCCATGGTGTCGGCCAGGGCGATCATGCCGGTCCACAGGCCGGTGAACCGCGACATCGCGATCCCCATCAGGCCGTAGTCGAGCACTTCCTGCACGTCGGCGGGCGACAGCACCGGCATTTCGAAATCCTGGAAGGCGAATTCCGACTGCGACGGCAGGGTCGAACTCTTGCAGGCATGGTCGTCGCCAGCCACGGCCAGCACGCCGCCGGTCGGAAAGCTGCCGGCGAAATTGGCGTGCTTGAAGACGTCGCCGGTGCGGTCGACGCCGGGCGCCTTGCCGTACCACATGCCGAACACGCCATCATGGGTCGCGCCCGGGAACAGGTTGGCCTGCTGGCTGCCCCACACGGCGGTGGCGGCTAGGTCTTCGTTGAGCCCTTCCTTGAAGACCACGTCATGGGCGGTGAGCAGCTTGTTCAGGCGCGCGGCCTGCTGGTCCAGACCGCCCAGCGGCGAGCCGCGATAGCCGGAGAGAAACCCCGCGGTATTCAACCCCGCCTTGCGGTCCAGGCGCTTGCGATCGAGCAAAACTCGGATCAGCGCCTGCACGCCAGTGATGAAGGCGCGACCATCTTCGAGAAGATATTTGTCGTCTAGAGTGACTTCCGAGTGCCTCATGGCAAAAAAATTCCTCCCGGGTCTTCTCGCCCGCGTAGCAATATCTTATAGAAACGGGGAAATTGTTTGCCCAAGGCGTGCCCTACCCATGGCCGCTTTCGGCACGATCGCCGCGCCAAATGACCTCTGGGGGAGGAATTCTTGTCCGAACAACTCGACGCCGTGGATGCCAAGATCCTCGATCTCATCCAACACGACGCCGGACTGTCTGTCGCGGAGATCGCGGAGCGAGTCGGATTGTCGTCCAGCCCGTGCTGGCGGCGGATCAAAAGGCTGGAAGACGCCGGCGTCATCCAGCGTCGGGTCACCATCCTGGACCGTGAAAAGCTTGGCCTGGGCTTCGAGGTCTATTGCACCGTCAAGCTGTCGCTGCCGACCAAGGAAAATCTCGAGACGTTCGAGCAGGCCGTCGGCAAGTGGGCCGAGGTGGTGCAGTGCGCCACCGTCACCGGCTCCGCCGACTATGAGATGCGCATCGTCACCCGCGACATGCGCGCCTTCGACGAGTTCCTGCGCGACAAGATCCTGTCGCTGGGGCTGGTCAGCAATATCGAGAGCCGGATCGTCATTCGCGGCGTCAAGAACTCCACGGCGGTGCCGCTGGGTCTGGTCAGCCCGTATGTGAGTCCGCTGGGGTAGGGCGCTCAGTCCTCCCCCTGAAAGGGGAGGAGATCGCGAAGCGATCGGAGGGGGTGGTGACGGCCGCGTCATTGCGGTCTTCCCCCACCGGCCTGACGGCCGCCTCCCCCTTCAGGGGGAGGACCTTCGCCACCACATCGCATTTCGACAAGACGCCCACCGCAACCTGTGAGAATCTCCGGTCATCCCCGCGCCGGAGCCCTCCATGATCGACCTCGTTATCGAAGCCCGCCGTCACGACATCGGCAATTTCGAGGTCGGGCGCATCCTGCCGTTCCACGCCCACCGCATGGTCGGCCCCTTCACCTTCCTCGACCACATGGGTCCCGCCGAGTTCGCGCCGGGCTTTCCCAAGAGCGCCGACGTGCGGCCGCACCCCCATATCGGCCTGTCGACCCTGACCTATCTGTTCCAGGGCGAGATCACCCATCGCGACAGCGTCGGCTCGCTGGCGGTGATCAAGCCGAGCGAGGTCAACTGGATGACGGCCGGGTCGGGCATCACCCATTCCGAGCGCTTTGAGACCCTGCGCCGTCAGGGCGGCCGGATGGACGGGATGCAGGCCTGGATCGCCCTGCCGAAGGAATTCGAGGAGGTCGATCCCGCCTTCAGCCACCACGAGGGCGACGCCGCCCTGCCCTCCTATGAGAGCGGCGGGCTCAAGGCGCGCCTGATCGCCGGCGAGGCCTTCGGGGCCAAGACCAATGTGCCGGTCTATTCGCCGCTCTTCTATGTGCACTGGGAAATGGCGGCCGGAACCACCGCCGCCCTGCCCGCCGAATATTCCGAGCGCGCGGCCTATGTCGCCAGCGGCCGGGTCGAGGTGGACGGCCGCGAACTGTCGGCCCTGCAGATGGCCGTGTTCGCGCCGGGCGACACCATCGTGTTCAAGGCCCTGGAGCCCTCGACCGTGATGCTGCTGGGCGGCGAGCCCGTGGGGCCGCGCTTCATGGAGTGGAACTTCGTGTCCTCATCGAAGGACCGGCTGGAGCAGGCCAAGGCCGACTGGAAGGCCGGCCGCATGAAGCTGCCCGACCTCGACCACGACGAGTTCATTCCGCTGCCCGAGGCCAAGCCCGCGCCGCCGCAACCGTTATAGCGGGTCCACGCAACCGAACCTTGACCACGGAATTATCTCCTCGCCACGGCGAAGACCGCCGGGTTTGGGAGGAACTCCACATGCGTATCGTGACGATGGCGGCGATCGCCGCTCTGGGCCTGACGGTCATGGCCTGCGAGAACAAGGCCGAGAAGGCCAACGAAGCCGCCGCCGAAAGCGCCACCGCCGCGCGGGAAAGCCAGGCCGCCGCCGACGCGGCCGCCCGCGCCGCCACGGCCAGCGCCGACGCCGCCACCTCGACGACCGAAGCGGGCATGGAAGCCGCTGGCGACGCGGCCGCCGACGCCGGCAAGGCCGCCGAGAAAGCTGGCGACAAGGCCGAGGACGCCGCCGAAAAGGCCAAGGACGCCGCTCACTAAAGACCACCGCGCGCCGGTCGCCCGCGTGGCGGCCGGCGTTGCCGCGCGAACGCGGCGGCCGCTACTTGTAGCGACGGTTCTCGCGGATGCCGAACCGCAGGTAATGCTTCCTGGCGTCGACGCGGGCCGCGGCCACGTCCGGATTAAGCGCCAGATAGCGCTTCGGATCGAAGTCTGGCGGCGTCTTGCCGGGAACCGGAGCAGGTTGCGCGGTCCCGACCGGCGAGTCCCGGCGCTCGACACGCTCGACCGGGCGATCGACATAGATGTTCGGCGCGGGCTGGCCGGTGGTGATGTCGACGATCTGGCGAAGGTCCAGATTGCCCATCAGGGGATCCGAGAAGGCCGGCGTGTAATAGGCGCAGTCGTCGAAATAGTAGTGCGTCACCTGCGACCAGCGCGTCAGGGTCGGATCGTTCTGGCGACTGCCGCCGTGCAGCAGGTTGGCGGCCCAGATCAGCGCCTGACCCTTCTTGGGATGGAACAGTTCCGGCTTGGCGCCAGAGGCGTCCACCATGGCGTCCCAGACGTCTTCATAGGGCTTCTGGGCCATGAAATCGGCCCCGGTTCCGATCACCTTGCCGATCATGTCGTTATAGACGATCGGCCACTTGTGAGAGCCCGGATAGTAGATCAGCGGGCCGGCGTCGGGATGGATGTCCTCCATCGCCAGCCAGACGCCGCACATGAAGCGCTCGGGAATGCTCGAGAAGTGGATCGAGTCCGAATGGATGTGCTGCTGGGTCCCGACGGGAAAGTTCAGCGTCTGGAACGGAAAGGCGCGCCGGCCATACAGCTTGCTCAGCAGATCGGTCACCACCGTGTTGGCGGCGATGGCGCGGACGTCCTCATTAGTGCGCCAGGCGTCCTGCACGCGCTGATCCTTCGGGGCCCAGCCGTGGGCGCGGTAGTGTTCCAGATCATATTCCGGCGTCAGGGCCGCGATGATGCGCTCGATTCGCTGGTCGATCTGCTCGTCGGGGAAGTCCAGGACCGCGAAGCCCTTCTCGTTCAGCTGGACGGCGATGTCGCGCTCGCTGTTGGACAGGCCCATGTCGTCCAGCGAGGCCGCGAAGAGCATCGACTCGATGAGCGGCACACCCGGCAGAAGCTTCTGAGAAACAGTCATGGGCCCTTCGCGACGGCAACCTTGAGTATGGGATCGACTTAACCGACATCGCCGCGTGATTTCCAGTCCCGGCGGGGTGCGGCGAGGCCTTAAGGGTTTGCCGGGAGGTGTCCGGGTCTATCGGGTCGTATTTGCGGGCCGCGCGCCGCAATGACGGTTGATCGCGCCCGGCTGGTGCGATCATAAACCTGCATGACCGACACCAGCCTGACCACCTTCGTTCGCGGCCTGCCCAAGGCCGAACTGCACATGCACATCGAGGGCAGCCTCGAGCCCGAGCTGATGTTCGAGCTGGCCAAGCGCAACGGGATCACCCTGCCCTACAAGTCGGTCGAAGAGATCCGCGCGGCCTACGCCTTCTCCAACCTGCAGGACTTCCTGGACATCTACTACCAGGGCGCGGGCGTGCTGATCACGGAAGCCGACTTCAAGGACCTGGCCCTGGCCTATTTCCGCCGCCTGGCGGCAGATGGCGGCGCCCACGCCGAGATCTTCTTCGATCCCCAGACGCATACCGATCGGGGCGTCGCCTTCGATGTGGTCATGAAGGGCCTGCTGGCCGGCATGGACGAGGCCGAGAAGACGCTGGGCGTCACCTCCAAGCTGATCCTGTGCTTCCTGCGCCACCTGGACGAAGACGCCGCCTTCGCCACCCTGGAGCAGGCCAAGCCCTGGCTCGACAAGATCGCCGGCGTCGGTCTGGACAGCTCGGAGGTCGGCCACCCGCCGGCCAAGTTCGCCCGGGTGTTCCAGGCGGCCCGCGACCTGGGCCTCAAGATCGTCGCCCACGCCGGCGAAGAAGGCCCGCCCGCCTATGTCTGGGAAGCCATCGACCTGGTGAAGGTCGACCGCATCGACCACGGCAACCGCGCGCTGGAGGATGAGGCCCTGACGGCCCGGCTGGTGCGCGATGGCGTGACCCTGACGGTCTGCCCCCTGTCGAACCTGAAGCTGTGCGGCGTGAAGACGCTGGAGGAGCACCCCCTCAAGCGCATGCTGGACCTGGGCCTGAAGGCCACGGTCAATTCCGACGACCCGGCCTATTTCGGCGGCTATCTGCTGGAGAACTACATGGCAACGGCGACGGCGGTGGGCCTGAGCCGCGACGAGCTGGTGACCCTGGCCCGCAACAGCTTCGCCGGGTCGTTCCTCAGCGAGACCGAGAAGGCCGAGCGGATCGCGGGCGTCGACGCCTACGCGGCGGCGAACTAACCCGCCACGGCCGTCCGCAGCACCGCCGCGATATCGTCCAGCGCCTCGAGGCCAAGGTCCGGGTCAATGCGGATCACCACCACCGAGCCCGCCAGGCGGTCGGCGATCGGGGTCTCGTCGGCGTCCATGTCGCGGGTGCGGAACGCGGCGCCGACGGCTTCGACGCCGGCCTCGCCAAGCCGGGACAGGACGGCCGGCGCGGTGTCGTCAGGCAGGCCGAGAGCGCAGGTCTCGGAAACCCAGCTCATGCCCCAGCCGGGCTGGAAGCCGATCGGGGCGTCCAGCAGCAAAACCCGCAGGCGCTGGGCGGCGGTGGCCAGACGCGGGCGCTTCTGCGGCCACAGGTCCAGGCCCGCCTCGCCTTCGAACAGCGGCGCGTCCATGGCGTTGATCGGTGTGGCGTCCTCACAGGCGACAAACACGCCCTGACCGCTGGGCAGGCCGACAATGACCGGCACCGGGGCGCTCTGGATGACATCGAAGGCTTCGACGGCCTCGACCAGGATCGGCAGGCCCGTCTCGTCTCGGAAGGCGGCCCAGGCGCGCAGGTCGGGCGCGCGGCCATGGGCGCCGGCGGGCAGGATCGCCTCCAGCGGACCGGGGGCCTCGGGCAGGCGCTCGCGCAGGTGCGAAGGGTCGAACATCCAGCTGAACGGATCGACATCGACCAGCCAGGGTTTCAGGCCCGCGGCGGCGACGCCGACCAGGGTTTCGGCGCAGGCCAGGGCCGACACCACGCAATAGCCGCCGGGACGGACGCCCAGGGCGGTCAGGGCGGCGGAGACGGCCTGCGCATGATCCGACAGCACCCGCACGGCGACGGGGCGACAGAAGCGCGACATCAGACCCGCTTCCTCGCCCGGACCATGACCGGCCGCGCGCAGGGCCTCGGTCACGGCGTCGAAATCCACCGGCAGGGTGGGCGCGCGCGTCTTGGCGGTGATCGGCTGCGGAGCGGGGACGGCGGCGGGCGAAGGACGCATGGGGCAGGCGCTTCCACGAGAAACCGGTTGCGCCCTATGGCGTCACCTTATGGTTAAGCAACCGTAACAACCGATTCCATTGCCCCCACTGCGGCGCGCCGTCGCGGGGGAAGCTCAAGCTTTGGCGGAAAGCTGCCATGAGTCGCGCAGTTCGCGCTTGAGAACCTTGCCGATATGGCTGCGCGGCAAAGCATCGACTAGGTGCAGTTCCGCCACCCGCTGGGTCTTGCCGACCCGACTATTGACGAAGGTCTTGATCTCGTCGGCGCTGGCGCTGGCCCCGGCCTTCAGGGCCACGAAGGCGACCGGGGTTTCTCCCCAGGCGTCGGAGGGCACACCGACCACGGCGGCCTCGGCCACGGCGTCGTGCTTGACGATCTCGGCCTCCAGGTCGCTGGGATAGATGTTGAAGCCGCCGCTGATGATCATGTCCTTCTTGCGGTCCATCAGCGTCAGAAAGCCCTCTTCATCGAACCGGCCCACGTCGCCGGTGCGGATGAAGCGTTCGCCCTCGGGAGACATCCAGGTCGCCTCGGCGGTCTTGCCCGGCTGACCGTGATAGCCGTTCATCATGCCGGCCGAGCGCCCGACGATCTCGCCGACCACGCCGGGCCCGACCTGCACGCCGTCCTCGTCGATCAGCCGGATGTCGTGGCCCGGCGCGGGCTTGCCCACCGTGTGCAGCTTGTCGGGGTGCTCGTGGCACATCAGGATGCAGGTGCCGCCGCCTTCGGTCATGCCGAAATACTCGACCAGCCCGCCGGGCCAGCGCTTGAGCACATCGGCCTTGAGGTTCGCCGCGAACGGCGCGCTGGTGCAGAACTTCAGGTGGGTGGTCGACAGATCGTAGCTGTCAAAGTCGGGCCGCTCCATCAGGCGGCGGTACTGCACCGGCACCAGCATGGTGTGGGTCATGCGATGCGTCTGGGCCAGTTCCAGATATTTGCCGACGTCGAACTTCTTCATCAGCACCACCGTGCCGCCGCCCGCCAGGGTGGGGAAGAAGACGACGAGCGTGGTGTTGGAATAGAGCGGCGTCGACAGCAGGGTCACGGCCGTGGGGCCATAGCCGATGGCGTCGCCCCGGAACACATGCTTCCAGCGCATGGCGTGCGACTGGACGATGCCCTTGGGCGTGCCGGTGGTGCCGCTGGAATAGATGATGTTGAACGGCGCCTCGGGCGCGATCTCGACCGGGTTGGGCTTGGCGCCTTCGGGGGCCAGCCAGGCGTCGAAGGCCTCGCCAGCGCTTGAGCCGTCCAGCGCGATCTGGCGCACCGGAACCGGCGCGGGCGTCTGGGCCTCGGCCACGCCGGCGTCGAGGAAGAACAGCCTGGCCCCGCAGTCGGCGACCATGCCGGCGATCGATTCCGGCGTCGAAGATGGCGCGATCGGCGCCACCGCGACCCCGGCCCGCAGCCCGCCCAGGAACACCGCCGTGTAGGGAATGGACGACAGGGCGCAGACGGCGACCGCCTCGCCGGGCTTGATCCCGTCGCGTTGCAGCGCCGCCGCCACGCGATCGACCAGGGCGTCGAACTGGCCGTAGGTCACCGCCTCGCCGGTTTCCATGATGATGGCCGGACGGTCCGGGTTTTCCTGCGTCCGCAGCCGCAGGATGTCGCCCATCACGCCATAGTCGGCGGTCATCATGGCGGCGATGGTGGTCATGGGCGGAAGCTCTTCTTCTCCCTTCCCCCTTCGATGGGGGGAAGGGTCGGGGATGGGGGTGACAGCGGGTCAGGACGAAGCGCGGCCCAGAAAGCCCAACCGCCGCATCACCCCCAACCCTGCCCTTCCCCCATCAAGGGGGAAGGGTTCAAATCAGGCGTCCTTGAAGCCCTTGCCCTCGGCGACCAGGCGCTCCAGCAGGGCCGACGGCTTGAAGTCCTCGCCCAGCGTGGCGTGGAATTCCTTCATCTTGGCCAGAACCTTGTCGAGGCCCACGAGTTCGCCCCAGAACATCGGGCCGCCCGTATAGACCGGCCAGCCATAGCCGTTGATCCACACCGTATCGATGTCGGACGCCCGGATGGCCTTGCCCTCTTCGAGGATCTTCGCGCCCTCGTTGACCATCGGATACAGGCACCGCTCCAGGATCTCCTGGTCGGTGATGTCGCGGCGCTGAATCTGGCGCTTCTCGGCGAAGTCGCGGATCACCTCCTCGACGATCGGCGACGGCTTGGCGTTACGGTTCTCGTCGTAGTCGTAGAAGCCCTTGCCGTTCTTCTGGCCGCGACGGTCCATCTCGCACAGCACTTCGCGCACGGTGGACGAGGAGGTCTTGGTCGCATCCCAGCCGATGTCGAGACCGGCCAGATCGCTCATCGCGAACGGGCCCATGGGTAGGCCAAAGTCATACAGCACGCGGTCGACGTCCCAGGGCATGGCGCCTTCCAGGATCAGCTTCTGGGCCTCGCGCTGGCGCTGGGCCAGCATACGGTTGCCGACGAAGCCGTGGCAGTTGCCGACCAGCACGGCGACCTTGCCGATCTTCTTGCCGATCTGCATCGAGGTGGCGATCACCGACTTGTCGGTCTTGGCTCCACGCACGATCTCCAGCAGGCGCATCACATTGGCCGGCGAGAAGAAGTGCAGGCCGATCACGCTTTCCGGCCGCGAGGTCGAGGCGGCGATCACGTCGATGTCGAGATAGGAGGTGTTCGAGGCCAGGATCGCGCCGGCCTTGGCGATCTTGTCCAGCTTGCCGAAGACTTCCTTCTTGATCTCCATCAGCTCGAACACGGCCTCGATGATCAGGTCGCAGTCGGCCAGGTCTTCCAGCTTCATCGACGGCGTCAGCAGCGCCATGCGCTTTTCGACGTCGTCCTGGGTGATCCGGCCCTTCTTGGCGGTGTTCTCGTAGTTCTTGCGGATCGTGGCGACGCCGCGATCGAGGTTCTCCTGCTTCATCTCGATGATCGTCACCGGGATGCCGGCGTTGAGGAAGTTCATCGAGATGCCGCCGCCCATGGTGCCGGCGCCGATGACGCCCACCTTCTTGACGGGGATGATGGCGGTGTCGTCCGGCACGTCGGGGATCTTGGCGGCCTGACGTTCGGCGAAGAACACATGGCGCTGGGCAGCCGACTGGCTGCCGGTCATCAGCTCCATGAACAGCTTGCGCTCGGCCTTCAGGCCTTCGTCGAAGGGCAGGTTCACCGCCGCCTCGATGCACTTGATGTTGTTTTCAGGGGCCATGAAGCCGCGGAACTTCTTGGCGTTGGCCTTGCGGAACTCGGCGAAGATCTCGGGCTTGCCGCGGGCGGCCTCGACCTTGGCGTTGAGCTCGCGAACCTTGGCCAGCGGGCGCTTCTCGGCCAGCACCTTCTGGGCGTAGGCGATGGCCCCGGCCCGCAGATTGCCTTCCTCGACCAGCTCGTCGAACAGGCCCATCGCCAGGGCGGCCTTGGCCGGCACGTGCTGGCCGCTGGTGACCATCTCCAGCGCCTTCTCGACGCCGACGATGCGCGGCAGGCGCTGGGTGCCCCCGGCCCCCGGCAGCAGGCCGATGTTCACTTCGGGCAGACCGCCCTTGGCCGAGGGCACGGCCACGCGGTAGTGGGCCACCAGGGCCACTTCCAGACCGCCGCCCAGCACCGTGCCGTGGATCGCGGCGATCACCGGCTTGGGCGAGTTTTCGATGGTGTTCTGCACGTCCTGCAGGGACGGGCCGGTCATGGCCTTGCCGAACTCGGTGATGTCGGCTCCGGCGATGAAGGTCTTGCCCTCGCAGATCAGCACGATGGCCTTGACGGCCGGGTCGGCGATGGCGGCGTCGAAGGCGCCCGAGAGGCCCTCGCGCACGGCGGCCGACAGCGCGTTGACCGGCGGCGAGTTCAGCGTGACGACGCCGATGTCGCCTTCGACAGTTAGATCGGTGACGGCGTTGATCGCGGTCATGGCGGTTCCACCCCTGCTCTTTTGAACGGTTGTTTGAAGACAAAACCTGCACGGCCAGACGCGGATGTCCAGCCTGACGAAGCGGCGCCCGATTTGTGGGCAGCCGGCGTTGACGACGCCGATAACATACTACAAATTCGAAACAGTGATTTCAGCCAAGATTGTCCGTGGGGGCGGATGACGCGTTGAACGCGGTCCGCCCCGCACTTTCATGAGAACGATCGGGTTGGGGGAGGGCGTACGCGCGGGAGCTGAGGCTTGGGACGCGACTTGCAAGCGTTCCGGAATTTCCAAGTCATGGATTTCGCGCGGGCGCGGCGTGTTGTGGCCAATGCGTCGAACTCGGTAAAGCACACTTCGGCGCGGGAGCCCGGCTCCCGCGCCGCTTTCTTTGCGCTAGGCCGCTGACTCCGTGAACGCCGAATAGACCAGCGTCCGTAGTTCGCGCCGGATCGGGTAGGCGGTCGACGGCATCAGCTGGGTCATGAACACCACCGCCAGGTCTTCGACGGGATCGATCCAGAACGCCGTCGAGGCCATGCCGCCCCAGAAATATTCGCCGTGCGAGCCGATGTTCTTGGTCCGCGCCTGGTCGACCGTCATCGCGAAGCCCAGGCCAAAGCCCAGGCCTTCGAACACCGCTTCGCTGAACAGCGACTTGGACAGCTCGGTCAGCTCCTTGCCGCCCGGCAGGTGGTTGATGGTCATCAGCCTGATGGTCTTGGGGCTGAGCAGCCGCGCGCCGTCCAGTTCGCCGCCGTTCAGCAGCATGCGGCAGAAGCGCATGTAGTCGTCGGCCGTCGAGACCAGGCCGCCGCCGCCTGACTTGACCGAGGGATCGGTCAGGTAGCGGCTCTTTTCCGGATCGTCCTGCAGTACGATCTTGCCCGAGGGAGTCAGGGCGTAGCAGGCCGTGAAGCGGGCGCGCTGGCTTTCCGGGACGAAGAAGCTGGTGTCGATCATCTTCAGCGGATCGAAGATGCGGCTCTTGAGGAAGGCGTCGAAGGGCTGGCCGGAGATCTTCTCGACCAGATAGCCCAGTACGTCGGTGGCCACCGAATAGTTCCAGGCCTCGCCGGGGCTGAACTCCAGCGGCACGGTTCCCAGCCTGTCGACAAACTCCTGCAGGCCGCCGTCGCTGTCGATGCCGTCGAGCTTCAGCTTGCGATAGGCGGCGTCGACATTGGTGCGCTGCTGGAAGCCATAGGTCAGGCCAGCGGTGTGGCGCAGCAGATCCAGCATCCGCATGGGCTCGGCCGCCCGCTTGGTCTGGAACGCGCCCTGCACCCCCGCCTGGAAGACCCCCAGGTCGCGCCAGGCCGGAATGAAGCGGTGGACAGGATCGTCCAGCGAGACCTTGCCCTCCTCGACAAGCATCATGAAGGCGACGCTGGTGACGGGCTTGGTCATCGAATAGATGCGAAACAGGCTGTCGGCCTTCAGCGGCTTGCCGCGCTCGATATCGGCCGATCCCAGCACGGACGTATAGGCCAGCTGGCCGCGTCGCCAGACCTGGGTCAGGGCGCAGGGCAGCTTGCCGCTGTCGATATATTTTTCCTGGATGAAGGTCTCGATGCGCTTCAGGCGCTCGGACGACAGCCCCACGGCTTCAGGCGTGCTCACGATTCTACATCTCCCCTGCGACCTCCCCCGCGGGGAAGACGTTGTTTTTGTTGGCGACGAGGCTTTGTGACGCAACGCTCGCTTTACCCGTCTCGTGCATGGTTATTGAAAACGAGGGAACGCCGATGGGCAAGGACTTGAGCAACAAGACCGCCCCGAGCACGGAAGACGCCGCCGCCGACTGGTTCTTCCAGAACAGCCTCGACATGTTCGTGGTTCTGGAGCGCGGCGCCATATCCCGCGTCAATCCGGCCTGGACGTCCCTCACCGGCTGGTCGCCCGAGGAAAGCCTTGGCCGGCAGATCCGCGACTTCTTCCACCTGCATGACGCCGAGGTGTTCGAGGCGCTGGACCGCTCGCTGCGGGTCGAGGGCTGCGCCGGCTCGGAGCACCGCCTGGCGCGCAAGGGCGGCGGCTGGCTGTGGGTGCGTTCGCGGTCCAGGCAGCTGTCGCCGGACGTGCTGCTGGTGGTCATGCAGGACTTCAGCGCCGACCGCGCCAGCGCCATAGCCCGCCAGCAGGCCGAGCGGGCCGGCGAGATGCTGCGCTCGACGGCCGGCGTCTATGTCTGGAAATTCAACCCGCGCAAGGGCGTCTATGTCTTCGACCAGGACATCCCCACGCCCTCCTCGCCCCAGGGCGGCGCACGCACCATGAGCGTCGCCGAGATGACCCAGTCGATCCATCCAGAGGACCGGGCGCGGGTCTGGGAGAATTTCTCGGCCACGCTTCAGACCGGCGACCATCGCGTCGTGGACTATCGCTATCTGGATCCGGAGAACCAGGCCTGGGTGATCATGCGCGCCGCCTGGCGTGGCGTGCGCGGCCCCAGCCCCGATGTCTGGGACGTGATCGGCATCAGCCAGGAAATCACCGAACTGGTCGCCGCTCGCGACGCCGCCCTGGCCGCCGCCGAGGCCAAGAGCCAGTTCCTGGCCAATATGAGCCACGAGATCCGCACGCCGATGAACGGCGTGCTGGGCGTTCTGCACCTGCTCAAGCAGGAGACCCTGTCGGAGGATGGCCGTCAGTTGCTCAACGAGGCCCTGGGTTGCGGGGCCATGCTGTCGGAACTGCTCAACGACATCGTCGACTTTTCGAAGGTCGAGGCCGGCAAGCTGGAACTGGCCCCAGAGCCCACCGACCCCGCCGCCCTGCTGCGCGGCGTCGCCGACCTGTTGCGCGCCCAGACCCGCCAGCGCGGTCTCTATCTGCGCGTCGAGACGCCGCCCGATCTGGGCTGGGTGTCGGTCGATCCGGTGCGCCTGCGCCAGGCCCTGTTCAACCTGCTGGGCAACGCGGCCAAGTTCACGCTTGAGGGCGGTATCGACATCCGCCTGACCGCCCGTCCCTCGGATACGGGCCTGCGCCTGCGCTTCGAATTCCAGGACACTGGCGTGGGCATCGCTCAGGAGGCCGGCCGCCACCTGTTCGAACGCTTCAGCCAGGCCGACGGCTCGACCACGCGCCGGTTTGGCGGCGCCGGTCTGGGCCTGGCCATCACCCGGCGACTGGCCCAACTGATGGGCGGCGACATCGGCTTTACGAGCACCCTGGGCCAGGGCTCGACCTTCTGGCTCGAGATCGAGGCCGCGCAGGCCGACGCCATCGCGTCCAGCGAGGAGGTCGACCGCCCGCTGTTCGCCGACCGGCGCTTCCTGCTGGTCGAGGACAACGCCACCAACCGCATGGTCGCCTCGCGCATGCTGCAAGCCCTGGGGGCCAGCGTCGAATGCGCCGAGGACGGCGCCCAGGGTGTCGAGGCGGCCGAGCGCGGCTTTGACCTGATCCTGATGGACATCCAGATGCCCGGCATGGACGGGGTCGAGGCCACCCGGCGCATCCGGGCGCTGGGCGGCGCGATCGGCGCCACCCCGATCCTGGCCATGACCGCCAACGCCCTGGCCCACCAGCAGGCCAGTTACCTGGCCGCCGGGATGAACGGCGCGGTGGCCAAGCCCCTCTCGCCCGCCGCCCTGGTCCGGACCCTGGCCGCCGCCCTCGATGAGGCCGAGGACGCCCGGCCGATCGGCGTTCTGCAACAAAGCTGAAAAACGCCGGGTCCGGCCGCCTGTTATTGTCGCGATTCCGGAGCGCGGCCTTTGCGTCGCCCCTCGGCGCGCCTAAATTGGACTGAGTAGTCCAGCAACCGGCGTAAACGGTGCTTCGGGGGTCCTGCGTATGGATGATGGACGGATCGCGGGCGTGGCCACGGCGCGCTATGCGCGCAAGAAGGAAGCGATCCTGGCCGCGGCCACGGCGATCCTCAACCGACAGGGCGTGCGCGGCATGACCCTGGCCGACGTCGCGGCCCGCGTGGGACTGATCACCACCAGCGTCACCTATTATTATCGCAAGAAGGACGACCTGGCCGCCGCCTGCTTCATGCGCGGCCTGGAACGGTTCGACGCCATGATCGCCCAGGCGGCCGCCCAGCCCGATCCGCCGTCGCGCCTGAAGGCCTTCATCGATCTCTATCTGGACCTCAACCGCCGGGTTCGGCTGGGCGAGGCCACGCCCCTGACCAGCTTCACCGAGATCAAGGCTCTCAAGGAGCCGCTGCGCTCGTCGGTCTCCAATGCGTTCAATGACCTCTTCCGCCGGGTGCGCGGTTTCTTCGAAGGCGAGGGCTTCGAGCACCTCGAGAAGCGCGAGCGCAACGCCCGCACCCATCTGCTGATGGAGCAGGTGTTCTGGTCGGGCACCTGGCTGCGGCGCTACGATCTGGACGACTACGAACGCGTCCGGGACAAGATCTACGACATTCTGGTCAGCGGCCTGGCCGCGCCGGGACAGGTCTGGGCGCCGGCCGCCCTGCCCGATCCGACCCCGGTCTCGCCCGAGGGCCAGGAATGGCGCGAGACGTTCCTGGTCGCCGCCACCCGGCTGATCAACCAGCGCGGCTATCGCGGAGCCTCGGTCGAGGACATCTCGGCGGCGCTCAACGTCACCAAGGGCTCGTTCTACCACCACCATGACGACAAGGACGCCCTGGTGGTCGAGTGCTTCCAGCGCACCTTCGCGGTGACCCGCAAGTCGCAGGCCGACGCCCGCGCCCGCAAGGGCTCGTCCTGGGATCAGGTGTCGGCCGCCACAGCCACCCTGGTGGCCTATCAGCTGTCGGACCACGGCCCGCTGCTGCGCGCCTCGTCGATGGGGGCCCTGCCCACCGAGATCCGCCACGACATGGCCGAGGGCTATGGCCGGGGCTCTGAACGCTTCGCGGCGATGATTGCGGACGGCATGGCCGACGGTTCGATCCGGCCGGTCGACCCGATGATCGCCGCCCACATGATCAATTCGATGCTCAACGCCGCCGCCTCGCTGGGGGCCTGGCTGCCGGGCGTCGAGCGCGACGAGGCGGCGGAACTCTTCGCCAGGCCGCTGCTGATGGGCGTGTTCACGCGTTAACCAACCAAGGGTTTGGTTTCCCAGGATTTCAAAGCGTGGCGCGCCTGTTACTCTTGCGGCGATTGAATCGCTTCGAGTGCCCCCATGACCATCATCGGATCTTCGCCGTACGTCACGGGCTACGCCAATGCCGGCCTGGCGACGAACACGGCGACCACCCCCACGAACACGGCCGACACTTCCGCCCAGGCCAAGGCGGCCAATAACGCGACGGCGGCGGTCAATGTCACCCTGTCGGCGGAGGCCCAGGCGGCGCTGAAGGCCCAGACCGACACGCGGGGCGCCGACACCGTTGTGCTGGAAGCCCGCGCCGCGATCGACAGCCTGCTGAAGGCGGCCAAGGCGCCCAGCGCCCTGAAGGACGGCCAGGCGACGATCGACCTGGGCGCTCTGGATCGCCGCGAGCTTTACGCCATCGCCAGCGGGCGCGGCGGCAAGTTCCCCATCGAGGAGCAGGTGGTCGCCACCCTGGAGCTGAAGGCGCGCCGCGATCAGGCCCTGGCCCAGCCGGCCGCGACCGCCCGCATCACCGGCGACCATGCCGGCCTCTACAAGGCCGCCCTCGAACATCTGGAAGCCGCCGGTCCCGAGGAAAAGGCGACCGGCCAATGGGCCAAGGACAAGGCCGCCCTGATCGCCGGCCGCGACCAGGCCATCGCCAAGCCCGGCGTCGCGCCCACCGGCATCGAGGGCGATCCGATCGCCGCCTATCTGAAGGAGGTCGGCGGTGTGGTCGCCAATCCGCGCACCCGCGACTTTGGCAAGGTGGCCGCCGATGTCCGCTCGGTGCTCGACAGGCAGTACGCCACGGCCACGGGCGACGGCGCGGCAACCGGTCCCGACGACGGCGAGATCGACTTCTCGCGCTTCGACGCCCGATCCCTGGCGGCCATCTCGCTCAACCGCGACAGCCTGTTCTCGACCCACGAGGTCCGCGAGGCGGCCAGGGAGATCCGGGACCGCGACCGCGACTCGGTGATGGGCAGCTATCAGGCCAGCGGGTCATCCGAAGATCCGTCGGCCTTCGGCAAGGCGATGATCGCCCGCTATGCCGGCATGACCGGCGAGGAACGCGAGGCCTCCGGCTGGACGCCGCAGATGTATGACCAGATGGTCAAGCTGCAGGACATGCGAACCCAGCTGGCCTCGTTCTTCAGCGGCGAAAACGGTCCGAACGGCGGCTCCAGCCTGCTAGGCTATATCTAGAGGTCGCCCGAGACATCGGGCCCCATCACGACTACCCCAAGACGAAAGAAGCGCGCCCCGCGAAGGGCGCGCTTCCGTCTTGGTCTCTCCAGCGAGATCTAGAACTTCTTGCGCAGACCGATCTTGTAGGTCCGGCCCAGCGGATCCCCGGTGAAGGGGTCGTAGCCGAGGTCCAGACGGGCGTAGGACGGGTCCTTGTCGAAGAGGTTGGTGATGGCCACGGTCACCGTCGTGTCCCAGGGCATGAAGACCCGGTAGGCCAGGTCGGTGAGGACCTGGGCGTCGATCTTCTTGCCGTTGGTGATCTGCACGCCCGCGCCGGTGGTGTCCTTGTAGGCGTTGGCCGCGAAGGGCGCCGTGCGCTGGTCGGCGTAGGAGTCGATATAGTGGACCGTCAGGCGCACATTGTGCGGCCCCATGCTCCACTCGCCGTGGATGTCGCCCTTCCACTGCGGGATCGGCACGACCGTGGTCTGATAGTTCAGCAGGCCGACGGCGTCGAAGGCCTTCTCGACCACCACGCCCTCGACGCTGGTGGCGCCGACCTTGTATTCGGCGATGTAGGTGGCGTTGCCGCCGACGGCGACCTCGCCGCCCAGGACGTTGTCAAACCGGTAGTCGATCGCGAAGTCGAAGCCGGAGTTCTTCACGGCCGCGCCGTTGATGTAGTTGGTCTTCAGCCGCGCGATCGTGGTCGGCGGGCCGCACACGCCATTGAAGGTGAACCGCGCCGCCAGGGCCGGATAGAGGGCGCAGTTGTTGGCCCCCGTGGCTCCGTTCGGATAGAGGGCGTTGACGATGCCCGCCACCGGCTCGGTGACGATCGGGTTTTTGAAGTCGAACTGGAAGTAGTCGATGCTGGCCTTCAGGTTGCCGGCGCTGAACAGCAGGCCGGCGTTGTAGGTGTTGGCCTTTTCCGGATCCAGGTTCGGATTGCCGAAGATGTCGACCGCCCGGAACGTGCCCAGGATGCTTTGCAGCGAGGTCACCGAGGTGGTGGTGGTGATCGGGTCCGGCGGCCCGCGGAAGGTCGAGCCGGCCGAGCCGCGCACGGCCAGCCAGGGCAGGGCCTGCCAGCGCGCCGAGACCTTGGGATTGAAGGTGTCGCCCACCGCGCCGCCATAGTCCTCGAAGCGGGCGGCCAACTGCACCTGGAAGGTCTCGGTGACGGGCACTGACAGTTCTCCGAACGCGGCCATCACGTCGGACTGGTTGTCGGCTTCGTTGCCCACGCCCAGGAACATGAAGGGGCCGTTGCGCTGCGAGCCCGTGCAGGTCGTGACGCCGAAATCGGGCGTGTTGACGCACGGATTGATCGCCGCGTTGCTGATGTCGTTGTAGTCGGCCTTGAAGTAGCTGCGGCGATACTGGACGCCCGCCGCCCAGGCCACGTCGCCGCCGCTGAGGCTGATGCCGGTCTTGCCGTTCAGGACCGCCTCACCGACGAACAGCCGCGACGACTGCTTGGTCGACAGCTTCTGGAAGAACCACTTGGCGAGGTCCTTGTTGACCGCCAGGGCCGAGTTGTAGACCGGATTGGCCGCGCCGGTGATGGCGTTGCTGGGGATCGCGCTGGCGAAGGGGTTGAAATACATGCAACCGCCGACCCCGGCCGTGCCCTGGATGCCGGGCAGGCTTGGATTGCTGTCGCAGGTCGGGCCCCCAAGGCCTTGCAAGGCCAGGGCATAGCGGTTGACCAGGGTGTCGTAGCCCGTGCGGATGCCGACCTCCTGGGAGTAGGTCAGCGCCATTTCCCAGCCGATGCCGTTGTCGAACTCGCCCTTCAGGTCGCCCGAGACGCGGAAGGCGTCGAAGGCGCGCGCGCCGATCGAGGGGCCGTAGCCGAAGGCCGGGTTGCCGCCGATCCCGAAGGGGCGGTTGGCCACGTTCAAGGCGCCGAAGGCGAAGATCGAGCCCGGCGCGGTGAACTGCGTTCCATTGACCAGATTGGTCAGATTGACCGTCGGATTGGCGGCGATGAAGGCCTGCAGGCCGGGGTTGGTGGCCGGAATATAGTAGCGGCCGGCCAGGGCCGGGCTGGGCGCGACCTCCGCCGTCGGCACAGCCAGGGCGGCATAGGACGGCGAGGTGTTCCACTCGGGCACGTCGGTGTGGGCGTACAGCACCTCGACGTGGAACTTGGTCTTGTCGGAGAGGTCGGCATTGACCTCGCCATAGATCTGGATCGCGTCCGACTTCTCGACCAGATTGTCGAACGGCGTGTAGTGCCAGTAGCAGACCGGGGTCAGGCCGCTGAAGCCCGGGAAGCCGCTCAGACCCGCGCAGGCCGGATCACGCATGCCGCTGGTCGTGCTGGCCAGGGGGATGAAGGTCGAAGGGCTGCCCGCCGCCGACCAGCCGGCTTCCGGATTGCTCAGATAGGGCGTGTTGGCCCAGCTGCGCTCGGCGACGCTGAGCTTGGAGCGATGCTGCCAGCCAGCGCTGACCAGGACATTGCCGTTGTCCCAGACCTTGCCGAAGGTGGCGTTCAGGCTGTGATCGCCGTCCGAGCCATCGATGATCCGATAGTCGGCGCCCACTTCCAGGCCGTTGAAGTTCTTCTTGGTGATGAAGTTGACGACCCCGGCGATGGCGTCCGAGCCATAGGTCGCCGCCGCGCCGTCCTTCAGCACTTCCAGCCGGCCAATGGCGGCGGCGGGAATGATGTTGGTGTCGACGATGCCGGCGCCGGCCGCGCCGAACGGGTTGATCGCCAGGCGACGACCGTTCAGCAGCACCAGGGTGCGCTGCGAGCCAAGGCCGCGAAGATTGACCGAGCCGGAGCCTTCAGACCCCTGGGCGCGGCTGTCGAACTGGTTGGTGTCGCCCAGAACGCCGCTGGAGACCGATAGCGCCTTGAGGAGTTCGACGGTGGAGGGAGAGCCCCGCTTCTGCAGTTCCTCGGCGCCGATCACGTCGACGGGCAGGGCGGCGTCTTCGGGAGTGCCCCGGATGAACGACCCGGTGACAACGACTTCCTCGACCTCGGTGGGCGTGGTGTCGGGCCGGGTCTGGGCGTGAGCCGCCCCGGCGGTTAGGGCGATGGCCAACGCCAGTGACGAGCCGCCGCGCAGGAACACGGTTCTTTTCATTCTGCTTCCCTCCCTCGTTTGCTTTTTTTGAACGCTTTATTGGGGGGCCGTGGTCGATCTCAGTCGTCGGGACGCCACGGACGAAAAGCCGCGCGCCAGCCGGCGCCAAAAGCGCGCGGATCTGGCGTCGCAGCATTTTCGAAACGTGAAGATGCGCCGAGCATAACCGACAACCTTGGGAACTCCCCGAGCCGGATACTGAAAAATCACGCATACTGCGCTGCAACTATCCCGCAACGCCGACGCCGAACCGGGATTCGAACACCTGTTTCGATGATGCGGTATGTTTTGACGCGGCGTCAACTGCCGCTGGGCGCGATAAGCCGCCGCACCCGCCCGCGTGTCGTTGCTGACACCTTCCGGTAACAGAGTCAGACAAGAGTTCCGGCCAGCCCGCCCCCCTACCGATCAATGATCGGTAAAGGGGTTTTCCGGCGGGCCGGACACGCCTAATTGAGATGAACTAGGTCGATGCGGCGAACCGCCGACGGACCGCGGATCAGGTTGGACTTTATGAGTTTCGTCGCGACGGACGCCGCTGGGCGCGATCGCCCTCCAGGCTCGAACGCGCGCGCCCTAGCCGCTGTCGGTCTCATCGCCCTGACCCTGTCGGCCTGCGTCTCGACGCCCCGGTCGGCCGACACGCGCCTGCCCGCCGCCTTCGAGGCCCCCGCGGGCGTCGCCCTGCCCGACCAGACCCTGGACCGCTGGTGGACGGTGTTCAACGACCCGGCCCTGACCCAGCTGGTGGACGACGCCCTGGAGCGAAGCCAGGACGCCCGCCTCGCCGCCGCGCGTCTGGACGAGGCTCGCGCGGTGCGGCGCGGCCAGGTGCGGCAACTCTATATTCCCTCCACGCCCCTGACCGGCTCGGCCAGCCGCACCAGCACCGACATCATCGACCAAAGCGGTCCGGGCGGCTTCACCCAGGGCGGCGACAGCGAAAACTACAGCGCCAGTTTCGACGTCAGCTGGGAGCTGGACCTGATCGGTCGCCGCCGCGCGGCCAGGGTCGTGGTCGACAACGATCTGGCCGCCAGTCGCTTTGCCTATGAAGGCGCCCGCGCCGCCCTGGCCGCCAATATCGTCCAGTCCTATTTCCAGGCCCGCGTCCTGGCCGTTCAGCTGGACGACGCGCGCGAGAGCGCCCGCATCGCCGGGTCCCTGTCCGAACTGGCCGGAACGCGCGCCACGCGCGGGCTGTCGCCGGGTTCGGATTCCGACCGCGCGGCCGCCGATCTGGCCCAGGCCGAGGCCCAGGTCGCCAGCCTGGAAGCCGAGCTTCAGGTCGCCCGTCGCAGCCTGCTGATCCTGGCCGGGCGCGGAGTCGATCCGCTGGCCAGCCTGCCGGTCCCTGCCGCCCTGGCCGACGCCCCGCCGGCTCCGGCCGCCATCCCCGGAACCCTGCTGGCCCGCCGCCCCGACGTGCGCGAGGCCCAGGCGCGGCTGGCCTCGGCCTCGGCCAATCTCAAGGTCAACGAGCTGGCCCTGTTCCCGACCTTCACCCTGGCCCCGGGCGTTGGCCTGACCAAGGCGGTCTCGCCCAGCTTCCTGACGCCGGGCGCCACATCCTCGACCACCAGCTCGGCCTGGTCGATCGGCCTGAACCTGTCGATCCCGGTGCTGAACATTCCCAAGCTGCTGGCCGATATCGACGCCCAGGACGCGCGCGCCGAACAGGCCGCCATCACCTATGAAAAGTCGGTGCAGACCGCGTTCGGCGAAGCCGAGGGCGCCCTGCTCCAGCTGTCGGCCGATCAGCGCCGGGTGGCCCTGCTGAGCGCCGGCGAGCGGCGCGCGGCCACGGCCTACGAGGCCAGCCGCCGCGGCTACGCCGCCGGCCTGACCGACCTGACCTCGGCCCTGCAGACCGAACAGTCCTGGCGCGCCGCCCGCACCGCTCTCAGCGGCGCGCGGGGCCAGGCCCTGCAGCGCGCCGTCCAGACCTACAAGGCGCTTGGCGGCGGCTGGTCGCCCCAAGCTGTTCCCGAAAAAGCCTCCTTGCGATGAGATCCGCCCCGATGAACCGCCCCCTGATCGCCGCCCTGCTCCTGACGACCAGCCTGGGCCTCGCCGCCTGTGGGGACAAGAAGGACCAACCCGCCGCCACGGCCGCCGCCAGCCCCGCCCGCGCCGTCACCGTCGGCCGGGTCGAGAGCCGCCCCCTGGGCGCCGGCTTCGAGGCCTCGGGCCAGTTGGTCCCCCGCGAGGAAGCCGCCGTTGGCTCGGAGCTGGCCGGCTATCGCGTCGCCAGGGTCTATGTCGAGGAAGGCGCCTATGTCCGCGCCGGCCAGCCGCTGGTTCAGCTGGACGACACCCTGCTGCGCGCCCAGATCGCCCAGCAGGCGGCGCTCACCGCCCAGGCCCAGGCCGAAGCCGCCCGCGTCGCCGGCCTGGACGGCCAGGGCGTCCTCAGCCAGGAACAGATCGAAAGCCGCCGCTACGCCGCCAAGGCCCAGGAAGCGGCCCTGGCCGAACTGCGCACGCGCTCGGGCCGCATGACCATCACCGCGCCGGTCGCCGGCCGGGTGCTGGAACGCACCGTGCGCCCCGGCGAGATCTCGGGCGGCGCGACCACGCCGTGGTTCCGCATCGCTCGCGACGGCCTAGTCGAGCTGGATGCCGAGGTGGGCGACGCCCAGCTCTCGTCTCTCGCCGTGGGACAGTCGGCCCAGGTCGTGCTGCCCGACGGCCGCGCGGTGTCCGGCGTGGTGCGCCTGATCAGTCCACGGATCGACGCGACCACGCGTCTGGGCAAGGTGCGCGTCCGCCTGCCCGCCGATGCGGACCTGCGCCCCGGCGGCTTTGGCCGCGCCACCTTCGCGCCTTCGGGCCGCAAGGTGAAGGCCGCGCCCGAAACCGCGATCCGCTATGACGCCGAGGGCTCGTCCCTGGTAACCGTCGACGCCTCGAACCGGGCGCGTCAGGCCCCGGTGCGCACCGGTCAGCGCGGCGGCGGCTGGGTGGAACTGCTCGACGGCCCGCCCGTCGGCTCTCGCGTGCTGCTGGGCGGCTCGGCCTTCACCCTCGACGGTGATCTGGTCAAGCCCACCGACGCCAACGGCAAGGCCGCGCGCTGATGGCTGGGGTTCGCATATCCGCCTGGTCGATCAAGAACCCGATCCCGGTCGCGGTCCTGTTCATCGCCCTGATCCTGGCCGGCATCGCCAGCTACATGATGCTGCCGATCAAGCAGTATCCCAACGTCTCGTTCCCGCTGGTGGCGGTGACTATCACCCAGAGCGGCGCGGCCGCCGGCGAGATGGAAACCCAGATCACCCGCCAGGTGGAAGACGCCCTGGCCGGGATTCCCAACGTCAAGAGCATCCGCTCCTCGGTCGTGCAGGGCGTCTCGACCACCTCAATCGAGTTCGAGATCGGCGAGGACCTGCAAAAGGCCACTGACGAGGTGCGCTCCAAGATCGACCAGTCGCGCGCCCTGCTGCCGCGCGAGATCGACGAGCCGATCGTCCAGCGCGTCGACCTGGATTCGCTGCCGATCATCACCTACGCGGTCTCGTCGCCCTCGATGACGATCAGCGAGCTGTCCTGGTTCGTCGATGACACCATCAGCCGCCGCCTGCAGGGCGAAAAGGGCGTGGCCCAGGTGGCCCGGGTCGGCGGCGTTGATCGCGAGATCAACATCGTCATCGATCCCGACCGCATGGCCGCCGCCGGCCTGACCGCGCCGCAACTGAACGCCGCCCTGGCCAGTTTCAGCCTAGACGCCCCCGGCGGGCGTCTGGCGATCGGCGCGCGCGAACAGACCGTCCGCGTGCTGGCCGCCGCCCGCACCGTCGAGCAGCTGCGCGCCATCACCATTCCGACCAGCGGCGGGCGCTTCGTTCGCCTGACCGATGTGGCCGAGGTCGGCGACGGCGCCGGCGAGGCCCGCTCCTTCGCCCGTCTGGACGGCCGCCCGGTGGTCGCCTTCCAGGTCAGCAAGACCAAGGACGCCAGCGACGTCCGTGTCGAGGACGGCATCAAGATCGCCATCGACAAGCTGGTTGAGGCCCATCCCGACGTCACCTTCACCAAGATCTATTCGATCGTCGACGACACCCGCGCCAGCTTCGAGGCCACCCGCACCACCCTGCTGGAAGGCATGTTCCTGGCGGCCGTGGTGGTGTTCCTGTTCCTGCGCGAGTGGCGGGCCACCGCGATCACCGCCATCGCCATGCCGATGTCGCTGATCCCGACCTTCATCTTCATGGCGATCATGGGCTTCTCGCTCAATGTCGTGACCCTGCTGGGCCTGACCCTGGTGATCGGCATCCTGGTGGATGACGCCATCGTCGAGATCGAGAATATCGAGAAACGCGTCGCCGCCGGCGAGCGGCCCTATGCGGCGGCCATGGTCGGCGCCGACGCCATTGGCCTCGCGGTCGTGGCCACCACCTTCACCATCGTGGCGGTGTTCGCGCCGGTGGCCTTCATGCCCGGCATCCCCGGCCAGTTCTTCCGCGAGTTTGGCCTGACCGTCGCGGTGGCGGTGCTGTTCTCGCTGGTCGTGGCGCGTCTGCTGACGCCGCTGCTGGCCGCCTATTTCCTCAAGCCGGCCACCCATCCGCACCCGCGCAAGCCGTTCAAGGGCCTGTATCGCAACGTGCTGGAATGGGCGCTCGATCACCGGATCGTCGCCTGCATCATCGGCGGGGTGATCTTCGCCTTCTCGATCTTCATGGCCAGCGGCCTGCCCGCCGGCTTCCAGCCGCCGGCCAACAACAACTACTACTACCTCAAGGTTCAGGGTCCGCCCGGCGCCACGGCGGCCGACATGGACCGCGCCGTCCAGTCGATCACCAAACTGTTCAAGGCCCGGCCAGAGACCTCGCACGTCTTCGCCCAGATCGGCTCGGTGATCGCCGCCAGCGGTCCCGGCGGCGGCTCGGGCGGCAGCGACCTGCGCGACGGCACGGTGACCATCGTGCTGCACGACGAGCGCGAACTGCGGGTGCCCGAGATCAAGGCCCTGATGCGCGACAAGCTGATGGATCTGCCCGATGTGCGGGTCAATCTGCTCAGCGACGACGGCTCGGCCGAGGTTTCCACCATCCTGACCAGCGAGGACGGCACGGCCCTGGAACGCGCCGCCCTGACCCTGGAGCGCCAGATGCGCGGCCTGAAGACCATCGCCGATCCGCGCCCGGCCTCGCCGCCCAGCGGCCCGGAAATCGTCATCCGCCCGCGCGCCGACGAGGCGGCCCGCCTGGGCGTCTCAGCCGCCGACATCGCCGCCGTCGCTCGCGTGGCCACGGTGGGCGACATCGACGCCAATGTCGCCAAGCTGACCGACGGCGAGCGCCGCCTGCCGATCCGGGTGCGCCTGCCCGACAACATTCGCGGCGACCTGGCCCAGATCAAGGCCCTGCAGCTGCCTACAGCGTCGGGCGGCTATACGCGTCTGGACGCCGTGGCCGATGTCGAGTTCCAGGCCGGTCCCGCCAAGATCGAGCGCTATGGCCGCAAGCGCCAGCTGACCACCGAGGCCGACCTACAGCCCGGCGTGGTGCTGGGCTCGGCCACCGCCGAGGTCGACAGCCTGCCGATCATGAAGAACCTGCCCGCCGGGGTGGAGAAGGCCACCGGCGGCACCGAGGAGGCGATGGGCGAGCTGTTCGGCGGCTTCGCCATCGCCCTGCTGTCGGCCATCTTCCTGGTCTTCGGCGTCATGGCTTTGCTGTTTGGCAGCTTCTTCAAGCCGATCACCATCATGTCGGCCCTGCCGCTGGCGATCGGCGGCGCCTTCGCGGGCCTGCTGGTCTGCGGCATGAGCATGTCGATCCCCTCGCTGATCGGCCTGCTGATGCTGATGGGCCTGGCGGCCAAGAACTCGATCCTGCTGGTCGACTACGCCATCGAGGAAGAACGGGCCGGCAAGAGCCAGCGCGACGCCATCCTGGAGGCCTGCCGCGAACGCGCCCGCCCGATCGTCATGACCACCCTGGCGATGATGGCCGGCATGCTGCCCACCGCCCTGGGCATCGGCAAGGGCGCCGAGTTCCGCCAGCCCATGGCCGTGGCGGTGATCGGCGGGCTGATCACCTCGACCGTGCTGTCCCTGGTGCTGGTGCCGGTGGTCTATGAGATCATCGACGACTTCGAGACCTGGCTGAAACCCAAGCTGGCCCGCTGGACCACGCCGCGCGAGGCGCCGGCCGACGCGGCGATGGCCAATGGAGCGCCGACCGACCGTCTATAGCGGATCCGGGCTCGGCGCGTAGATCAGGCGACAGATCGTCCAGCCCTCGAGGCGGCTCATCTCGAACCGGCCACTAAGCTGTCCGGCCATGGCGCGCACGATGCGCAGGCCCAGGCTCTTGGACTGGGCGGGGTCGAAGCCCTCGGGCGGGCCCTTGCCGTTGTCGGCCACGGTCAGGACGTGCTGACTGCCGGTCTGATCGAGGGCGACGCGCACCACGCCCTCGCCGTTCTCGAAGGCGTGCTCCAGGGCGTTGTTGAAGCTCTCCAGCATCACCAGCGTCACGGCCGTGGCCTGGTCAGGATGCAGGGGCGCCTCGCCGCCTTCCAGCGTCAGGGTGATGCGAGCCCCCGCGGCCGCGCTGGCGTCGTCCAGCAGGGCCCTGGCGAAATCGCTGAACGGGGCCGGATCGCCGACCTGGTTGTGCAGCTCGCGCTGGATGCGGGCGATCACCTCGATGCGGCCGCCGGCCTCGGACAGGGCGCGGCGCGCGTCGCCGTCGGTGACCCCCGCCCCCTGCAGGCGCAGCAGGGCGCCCACGACCTGCAGGTTGTTGCTCACCCGATGATGAAGCTCGCGATACAGCAGGTCCCGGCTCTCGGCCAGGCGGGCATAGCGCTCGCGCTCGGCGGACACCTGCCGCATCGCCTGGCGCATGCCGTCGATGAAGAAGATGTCGACCGCCACCACGAAGACATAGAAGACCAAGGCCACGATGGTTGGCGCGGTCAGCTGGAAGCTATGGACCGGCGGAATGAAGAACCACCAGGCCGCCAGGCCCGACAACACGCCGCACAGGATCGCGGGACGCAGGCCGGCGAAATAGGCCGTGATCACCACGGCGGGGAAGAACGTCACATAGGGAAAGCCGGGCGGAATCCAGTTTTCCACGGCAAGTCGGATCACCAGACCGGCGACCGTGGCGAGCACCGCCAGACCATACCGCGCCGCCGCCGATTGCTGGAATATGAACACGACGTCTCCCGGGCCCGACGAAATGGGCGGCATCCCGGTGCTGACCTCAAGCGAAGATCATGTCAAGCCGCTACCCGACCAACGGCGGGCCGAGCCAATCCACCCTGAACTCAAGTGTCCACGCAAAGCAAAAGGCCCCGGAGTTTCCTCCG
Organism: uncultured Caulobacter sp.; assembly: GCA_964427205.1. Classification (GTDB taxonomy): domain Bacteria; phylum Pseudomonadota; class Alphaproteobacteria; order Caulobacterales; family Caulobacteraceae; genus Caulobacter. The sequence goes on along the minus strand of CAYRTE010000028.1, from coordinate 124 downwards.
GGGCCTTCGCTGTCTTTATAGACGAAGCTAGAAAGTCGAGACTACTCGACGATCTTGGCGACGACGCCAGCGCCGACGGTGCGGCCGCCTTCGCGAATGGCGAAGCGCAGGCCCTGGTCCATGG
>CAYRTE010000027.1:0-54337 GCA_964427205.1 uncultured Caulobacter sp. | reverse complement strand
TCAATGGTTAGAGCCGACCGCTCATAACGGTCTGGTTGGGGGTTCGAGTCCCTCCAGGCCTACCAAACCCTATTTTAATAATAAAAACAATAAGTTAAACAGTTTTGTGTAGCAAGTTCTGTAGAACTTTCTGTAGCACGCCGAATGACTCGCAGGGTGTGGGTTTGGTGATGGCCCCGGTGTGATGATCTTGTGGTCGGCCTCGGCGGGCTCGAGGCTAGGAAAATCCTTCGATGGGCGGCGCTTAGTTCTGGCTTTTTGAGGTGGTGCTGGGGACTGCGGCTGAGGGAGAAGCCTTGGGCTGCTTTCGGACCGCAGGTGGTTTTCTTGCCGGAGCACATGCCGATGGTGTTTCGACCGAACGTATTGTCGAGGATGGGATCAGCTTCCTAACTTTGTAGGTCGGCTCGTACACTATTGCTGCGCGCTCAACGAGTGTTATCAAGTGTCCGCAAAATATATGTCGATCGCCATATCGTATTAATGTCATATCTCTAGAGTTGATAGAGCTAAGCCCGTTGTAACCTGCGACAGAAAAAAATATTACAGTAACCAGATATATCATCAACATTATTGACATTTCAAAATTTATCAGTTTCATTTTAGATAAAACGATAGCGGACATTCCGCTAGCAAATAGAAGTGCACATGACGCAAATATGGAAAATACTAAAAGATCATCGCTGTATATTGCCCGAGACACGACTGCTAAAATTGGTGACACAGAAACAAGAGTAATTCCTATTGATGTAAATAAAACATCGATATTGCTATGTGGTGTAGTGAATGACTTAAATTTCTGTGGGTTTTGTTGAAAATCACTCCTAATTTGAAATCGTGAAATGATCAGAACGATGACGGTTAGAATTACAATGGGTATCATTACCCATGATTTGGAAAACGCGTCTGAAATGGTAAGTGGCGTAATTGATATAGAATTTGAGAAGTATAAGTAAACTATATTGTACGAGATTGCTAGCAGCGTCGCCAATATTGACGCTGCTGGGACAATTGATCCGGCATTGGAGATGGTGAACTCTAGGGGAGTTTTGCGCTCTTGGTTCGTGTTGCGGTCCATGTTCCCCTCGTTTTCAACGTAAGCTCTCGGCGAGCTGGTGCCTGTGCACCAAGTCGCCCCCAATTGGATGAGGTGGGTCTTTACGAATTTGATCAGACTCGGCGACTTGCCGCGCGGTTGGCTGAGGCGCTTTTTCTTCTGACGCCGTCAACCAGTTCCGGATCAACCCGCAAAAGACGCCGCACCATGCCGCGATACCTCCGCATGGACCGCTCGAACTGGTGCCCAACGTGATACACGCCCCAATCGCGCCTATCTCCGACGAGATTGGGCAACACGAGGCCGCGATCCCGCAAAGCTGAAAGATGATCGTCGTCTGGGGGGTAGTAAAAGCTCGTTAGGCCGTCTTCTTCAAATACGCAGAGGATAGCTTTAGCTTCGCGGTCGAGACGGCTTAACGACCACCAAACAGATAAGCGATCAACGAGCGGTGCGGCGATGTTGCCAATCGCGCCCGCAGACCGCGCGCACAAGCCGGTCAAAAAGAAAGCTGTCGAGAGTAGCGCGATGAGTGCCATTGGCACTCCGAACAGCTTGTAGTCAGCGCCTATCCCCACACTGACCAAGTTTGGGATGTTGAACATTATGGCGTCGCTGACGATCATAACAACAAACCAGGCCCACAGAGGGGCCTTGATCGCGGTGTCTATTACCTTCGAGATCGACTCCAAACTGTGCCCTTTCAGATTGCGCGCTGAACTGTAACACCTTTTACGCAGGTTCCATGTGATCGTCAGTTGCCGAGTAAGGCTCCTAGGTTTGGTTATTCCTTCCGCGACCTATAGATATTGGCCGGGAAGGGGGCCACGACGCCGGGGAGTTCAGGGCTGACCCGTTCCTCGCGGTCTGTATTGTCAACGCTCATGTTTGTGCGGATCATACACATGAGTGTGTGTTGGAAAAAGCGAGGGCGGTAGCTGCTCCCCCTCTGGGGGAGCTGTCGCGGAGCGACTGAGGGGGCCATCTTGGCATAGGCCGCGCTGGCCCTCTTCGGCCCTCTGGGCCACCTCCCCCAGAGGGGGAGGATCGCCGGTCGCCGACTCATGAGATCGTCACGGTGCGGCGGCCTGGTCCCGCCCGAACCGATCTGGGGAAACCTATGAAACCGCCCATCAAACGCTTGTCCGACCTCAAGCCCGCCGCCCAGCCCGAGGTCTATGCCCGCGCCACGCCCAAGGCCTCGCGCCGCAAGACCGCCAAGGTCCTGACCCCCGCAGAGAAGGCGGCGTTCCTGGCGTCGCGGCCGGATCTGAAATCCTAGTCCGCCTGATTTTCTAGGTTGATGAGGATTCGCTGCCAACCCCCGCCATCCGGGTCCGCAGCCCCACCTTCTCCGACGTCTTGTTGAACTTCTCCGCCACCGCCCGGTCCAGGTCGATGCCCAGCTGCATGGCGATCAGGTCGGCGCAGATGATGACGTCGGCCAGTTCTTCGGCGAGGTCGGCGACGCTGGCGCGGGAGCCCTTGATGCCCATGCGCTCGCGTTCCAGCTTCTTGATCAGGTTGCAGGCCTCGCCCACCTCGCCGGCCAGTTCGTTGCCGCGATAGGACAGGGTGATCTGGCCGTCGGTGTCCCACTCGGCCTGTCGGGCCAGGTTGGCGGCGCGCAGGGTGGGGTAGGGGGCGTCGCTCATCGTCAGGCCTCGTCGAGGATGCGGCGGACGGCGGCGCGCAGCACTTCGGAGGCTTGCTCGATGCTCAGGCCCTGTTCGCGGCGCAGACGCGACCAGGCCTCGAAGCTGAGCAGCAGGTCCAGGGTCTCGACCTTCAGCGGATCATCGACCAGCGGGGGGCGAAGCTCGCCCACCAGGATCTGGCGCAGGACCATGACCAGCTTGCCGCTGTCCTGGTCCAGAAAGCGCGAGCGGTGGCGATAGGCTTCGGAGGCGTGCTTGAACGGCGCGATCTTCTCGAAGGCGAAGGCGCGGCGGTCGACCAGCTCGATGACGCGGTCCTTCCAGTCGGTGGACCGGAACGGGGTGACGACGACGGCGCGCAGCTCGTCCTCGATGGCGATCGACATCTCGCTATAGAGGCTGTCCATGTCCTTGAAGTGCCGGAACACGGTGCGCAGGCCCACATCGGCGCGGGCCGCCACCTGGTCGGCGCTGGGCGACATGTCACCGGTGCGGATGATCTCCAGCATGGCGGTGACGATCCGGGCGCGGTTGTTCTGGCCGCGCCGACGACGGCCGTCGGCCTCGTGCGTCGGTTCATCCATCGCCTTGCTTGCTTCCCGCGTCACGCAACCCCGCCAGACAAATCAGCTCCGGGTTTCCTTACGGCGAGGCGCCGCCTGGCGCCAGTGTTCACGCAAACAGCGGCGCGCAGCCGGTGGCCTCCATCAGGTCGTCGATCATGGCCCGGTCCGGCGCGTCCAGCGCCGCGTGGGCCTGACGCAGCCAGCCCAGGCACTTGGCCTGGTAGGGGAAGGGCGGCTGGGTCCAGGGTTGGCCGTCGATGGTGGTCTCCACCGTGGCCGCGCCCGTCATCACCGCCCGGGCGTTGGCCAGCATGACCGGCGGATAGACCCGCCCGATCTGGGCGATCACGGCCAGCAGGGTCGGGGGCGGCGCGTCCAGGCCGGTCCAGTCGTCGTCGCCGGGCTCCAGGCCCGACAGGTCCTCCATCTGGCTGACCCAGGCAAAGACCCGGGGCGCGATCTCCAGCGTCAGGGCCATGGGGGTGGGGTCGAACTGGGCCAGCTGGGTCAGCTGTCCGTGCACGGCGAAGTCGCAGGCGGCTGGCCGCGCGCCCAGCAGGAACGGCTGAACGGTCAGATGCGCCTCGAAGGCCTCCAGAAAGCGGCGATAGCTGGCCTCGATCACCGGCGCCGTGGTGGGGTTGGAGCCCACCACATACAGGCGGTCGATCTGCCGTCGGCTGAACTGCGCGCCGCGCTCGGCCAGTTCTGCGTCGGGGATGGCGGCCCCGCGCCAGCAGGGCAGGATGGCGGCGGCGCGGGCGATGTCGGCCGGATAGCTCCAGCGATAGTGGAACATCGCCTTGGTCAGCCACTCGTCGGCATAGTCCTCGATCAGGGCGTCGATGAAGGCCAGGGCCGGGTCGGTCGGGATCACCGAGCGGCCGGCGTGCTCGGCCTCCAGCCGGCGGATGATCGGCGAGGAGTCGACCACCGCCTCCAGCGCCCCGTCGGGGCCCGGCAGGTAGAAGGTCGGCAGCAGCTGCACCTTGGGCCGGGGCAGGCCGTCCAGCGCTTGCCCAGAACTGGGCAGGAAGCGATAGGCGAGGCGGCGATAGCGCAGCACCGCCAGCATCTTGCGGGTGTAGGGCGAGCCGGGCGCGCCGCTGAGAGCGATGGGATCGGTCATGGGGGTCTCGGCTAGAGCATTTTCGAGCGAAGTGGATTCCGGTTCGCGTGAAGAAAATGCGTTAAAACAAAGATCTAGAGCTTCGGACTGACGCAGTCAGGACGAAAAATGCTCTAGCGGAACATCTTGAGACGATCGCTGACCACGATCTCTTTCGAGCCCGCCGGCAGGCTGACGAAATCGCCGTCGCGGCCGACCTTGATACTGCCCGGAAAAATCTGGCGCGACCGGCCCAGGAACGGACCTTCCAGCGCGCCGATCGGCAGGGCGGGGGTGATGTGGGTGAACAGCAGCATGCCCACCTTGTCGCGCTGGGCCAGGCCCGCGACCTCTTCCGGCGTGGCGTGATAGCCGGGAATGTCGCCGAAGATCTTGGCCAGCCGGGGGCGGTCCGCCGCCTTGGCCGCCCGCTGCTGCGCGGCCACCAGATTGGGGGCCAGGGCCTCGTGCACCAGCAGGTCGGCGCCCTTGGCGGCGGCTTCCACGCGGGGCGACAGGGCGGTGTCGCCGCTGATCACCACGGTGCGGCCCTTGTAGGTGAAGGCGTAGCCGACGGCGGGGCTGACGGGGTCGTGATGGACCGGGAAGGCGGTGACCTTGAGGTCGGGATCGTTGATCAGGACGAGGTCTGGCTGGTCGGCGCCGGCGTTGAAGGTCAGGGCCTGGCCGCCGAAGCCCGAGGGCGGCACGACGCCGCCGCCATGGTGAGCGGTGCGATAGCCCTGGTCCAGGCGATAGGCCGACATGAAGCCGCCGACCACCGGCTCGACGCCCTGCGGGCCATGCACGGGCACGGGGCTGGCCGAGCCGCTGCCGGCCCAGCGCTGCAGCATCAGCTCGCCCAGGCCGTCGATATGGTCGGAGTGAAAGTGGGTCAGGAACACCGCCTCGATCCGGGAGGGCGGCAGGTTCATCAGCGACAGGTTGCGGCTGGCGCCCGAGCCGGCGTCGATGACGAACAGCCGCTTGCCGGCCAGAACCGCCGTGCAGGGCCCGGCCCGCTTGGGATCGGGCAGGGGGCCGCCCGCGCCGCACAGGCCCACGTGCAGGCCATCGCGCAGGCCGTCATCGGGCGCGCGGGCCATGGCCTTCACATAGAGCTTTTCGACCACGGTCTGCGCGATCCGGCCGCGGGCCATCCAGCCGCCCAGCCCGACCGCGACCACCAGGCCCAACACCGCAAGTCCGACGACTGTCCTGGTTCGCATGGTCGATCCTCCCGTTCGGACGGGCTTGACCCCGTCTCAATGTAGTGACACGCATATTGTCAATATATGTCGCGCGATAGGGCGGCGAGTCAACGGGAGGAGTAGGGATGCAGGTTCTGAGGACGCCGGACGACCGGTTCGAGGCGCTGGCCGACTGGCCGTTCGCGCCGCACTACGAGACGATCACCGACGCCGACGGGACGTCGCTGCGTCTGCACTATGTGGACGAGGGGCCGCGCGACGCGCCGGTCGTGCTGCTGATGCACGGCGAGCCGTCCTGGGCCTATCTGTATCGCAAGATGATCGCTGGCCTGACAGCGCGCGGCTATCGCGTGGTGGCCCCCGACCTGATCGGCTTTGGCCGTTCCGACAAGCCGGCCGCCCGGACCGACTACACCTTCGAGCGCCATGTCGCCTGGATGAGCGCCTGGCTCACGCAGATCGACCTGAAGGACGCCACCCTGTTCTGCCAGGACTGGGGCGGGTTGATCGGCCTGCGTCTGGTTGCCGCCTTTCCCGAGCGGTTCGCCGCCGTGTGCGCGGGCAATACCGGCCTGCCAACCGGATCGGGCATGACCGAGGGCTTCAAGGCCTGGCTGGAGTTCAGCCAGAACACGCCGGTGATGCCGATCGGCCTGATCGTCAACATGGGCACGGGTCGCGACCTGTCCGAGGCCGAGATCGCCGCCTATGACGCGCCGTTCCCGGACGAGACCTTCAAGGAAGGCGCGCGCCAGTTCCCGGTGCTGGTGCCGGTGACGCCCGAGCACGGCTCGGTCGCCGAGAACAAGGCCGCCTGGGCGGTGCTGGAGGCGTTCGACAAGCCGTTCCTGACGGCGTTCAGCGACGGCGATGCGGTCACCAAGGGCGGGGAGGCGATCTTCCAGGCCCGGGTGCCCGGCGCGGCCGGCCAGCCCCACGCCATCGTGTCCGGCGGCCACTTCCTGCAGGAAGACTGCCCCGACGCCCTGGTTGATCTCATCGACGGCCTGGTCCGTCGCGCCCACGCCTGAGGAGCAAGCCATGCAGGTCAAGAACGCCGTCTATCCGCCCGGTCATCAGGCCATGGCCTTCTTCGGCGCGCCCGAGGATGGACCCTTCGTGATGGTCAATCTGCTCAAGTTCAGGGACAAGGCCGAGTATCCGGACGGCTCGCCGTCCGACCTCACCGGCCGGCAGGCCTATGCCCTTTATGGTGTCGAGGTCAGCAAGCTGGTCGAGGGTCTGGGCGGCAGCATCCGCTTCAGCGGCCATGTCACCAGCATCCTGCTGGGCGAGGTCGACGAGCTGTGGGACGCCGTGGCCCTGGCCGAGTATCCGTCGCTGGCGGCCTTTCAGGCCATGGCGACCTCGCCCGAGATGCACGCCATCGAGCATCACCGCGTGGCGGGTCTGGCGGGGCAGCTGAATATTCGCACCAAGGAGGGGCTCGCGCCCTAGCGCCAGGATCTCGCGCCTCTCGCTAAAGAAAAGCCCCGCTCTTCGTTGAAGGGCGGGGCTTTTCGATTGCTCTCCAGCGATCGTCTAGTTGTTCCAGTAGATGAACTCGTCCGTCGGCTTGTCCTTGACGCTCAGCGGATGGTCGATGCTGATCGCGCCGCGCAGCAGCGACGGCCAGGTCGGCTTGAGGTTGGTCTTGTCGCGGTTGGCCAGCAGGGTTTTCAGCTCCGCCACCTTGGCCGGATTGGCCGAGGCGAGGTTCTTCCGCTCAGTCGGATCGGCCGCCAGGTCGAACAGCCACAGCTTTTCGGGCTGGTTGTCGGGCATGGTCAGCACCTGCAGCTTCCAGTCGCCGGCCCGCACCATGCGATAGTCGCCCGAGCGCCAGAATAGCGCCTCATGCGGCCGGGCGGGATTCTTGCCGGTCAGGTGCGGGATCAGGTTGACCCCGTCGATCGGACGGTCGGTCGGCACGGCCGCGCCGGCGACGCCGGCCGCGGTGGCGAACATGTCGATATGGCCCACGGGGCTGGAGAACTTGGCGCCCGCCGGCAGGCCCTTGGGCCAGCGCATATAGTAGGGCACGCGCACGCCGCCTTCGAAGAAGGTGGCCTTCCAGCCGCGATAGGGGCTGTTGATCTGCGGCAGACCCACATAGTGCGCGCCGCCGTTGTCGCTGGTGAAGACCACCAGGGTGTTGTCGTCCAGGCCCTGATCCTTCAGCGTCTGCAGCACCCGGCCGACATTGCGGTCCAGGTTGCGGATCATGGCGCCATAGACCCGCAGGCGGTGGTCCTTGATCTGGGGCAGGGCGTCATAGTCGGCCTTGGGCGCCTGCAGCGGCGTGTGCGGGGCGTTGTAGGCCAGGTACATGAAGAACGGCTGGTTCTTGTTGGCCTTGATGCTCTTGATGGCTTCGTCCGACAGATAGTCGGTCATGAAGGCGTTCGGCTTCATCATCGGCTGGCCGTTATACTGCACGGCATAGGGCAGGTTGGCCCACAGGAACTTGTCGATCGGGTCGAAGCTCTGCTTGGAATTGACGACGCCCGGGTCCTTTTCCGGCAGGAACATCGAGCCGCCGGCGATGAAGCCCAGGCTCTCGTCAAAGCCCTGTTCCTCGGGACGCGAGCCCTTCGAGCCGCCCAGATGCCACTTGCCCAGGTGCACGGTGTGATAGCCCCGGGTCTTCAGCACCTCGGCGATGGTGGTTTCCGAGGCGGGCACGGCCAGCTCGTCCATCGCCGGCATGTCCTTGGCCTCGTCGCGATTGAAGTGCGGCGGGTGCAGGGCGCCGGGCGAGCGGAACGTGCCGACCAGACGCGAGAAGCCGACCGGGGTCGGGGTGAACTCAAAGCCAAAGCGGGTGGGATAGCGACCGGTCATCAGCGCCGCGCGCGAGGGCGCGCAGGTGGCGTTGCCGGAATAGCCGTTGGTCAGGTCGACGCCCTGCTGGGCGATGGAGTCGATATTGGGCGTCTTGACCACGCCGTCGACACCGCCGCCATTCAGGCTGACATCGTTGAAGCCCAGATCGTCAGCCAGGATGAAGATGACATTGGGCGGGCGCTGGTCGGCCGGAACGGCGGGCTGCGCGGGACCTTCGCGCCAGGCCACCGGCTTGTTCTCGACCGCCTTGGGGACCATCAGCCGGCCGATCTGGAAGATCAGAAAGTCGCGTCCGAACCAAGCGCCCGTCAGGGCCGCCGCCACGACGCCCAGGGCGATCCCCGCCCATTTCAGGATCCGCATCCTAGCCTCCCCAAGATATCGCCGGGCGCTTCGGCCCATGCATTTCGGTGATGGTTACATAATGGCACTGCATGTGTCGATAGTTAGTCAATCAGCCTTTTCAGGCCCTGCTGGTCCAGCCGCCACCGGAACTGGTCGAAGCGATCCTGGCCGAAGAAGGCCTCGCCATTGAAGGCGATCATCGGCACGCCGTAGTGGCCCGCCGCGCGCTGGTCGACCTGACTTTTTTCGACGATGGCGGCCAGACGCTCGGCTTCCGTATCGACGGTTCGCATCAGGGTGTTGGCGTCCAGGCCCGCCCGTTCGGCGGCGCGGGCGATGTGGTCGCCCTCGTGCCAGTCGTCGACCTCGCCGCTCCAGATCACCCGGCTGACTTCGGTCAGGAAGGGCAGGCCCCGCCCCAGCTCGGCCGCCGCGACGCCCATATGGGTCAGGCGATGAATGTGCGGCTGCTCCTTGGGATAGGTGCGGGTGGCGAAGTCCATCTTCACCGGGTCCGGGATCGGCCAGCGGAAGGGCAGGCCCAGAAAGGCCGCCTCGCGGTAAATGTCCTGCATGAAATAGCTGAACCACAGCGGATCGCGAGTCTCGAAGAACTCCGGCGTCCGTACGGCCAGCGGATAGACCGGACGGATGTTTCCGACCACGTCGAACTCGGCCTCCAGCGCGGTCAGGCGATGGGTGATCATGTACGAATAGGGCGACCGGAAGGACCAGTAGAGGTCGTATTTCAGGGTCATTGCGCGCTCCCGGGGCATTGGTGTTCGATATATTGACACTCTTAATGCGACTATATCCGCTAAATCGCAGCGGTCCACGCTTGCCTTCCGATAAAAATGGCAGTTAGCATGCCACAATAATAAGAACTGGGAGGAAGCGATGCGGAATCTGGTGCGAGGCCTTGTCGGCGCGGTGGGGCTGGTGGGCCTGTTGCTGGCGGCGATGTTCCTTCTGCGAACGGAGCCTGCGGCGGCGAAGTTCGGCCTCCAGGCGCTGGGGCCGCTGGGGCTGGCGTCCTTGAGGGCTGACATGGTCGGTCTGTTCGGCGCGGTCGGCATCCTGTCGCTGATGGGCGCGGTGCGCAATCGCGGCGATCTGCTGCTGGCGCCGCTGATCCTGATCGGCCTGGCCCTCTCGGGGCGCATGATCTCGCTTCTGATGACCGGCCTCTCGCCCGACCTGATCCCGCCGATGGTGGTCGAGGCCGTGCTGATCGCCATCCTGGCGCTGGGACATCGCGTCCTGGCCCGGCCGCAGGCCTGATCGGGGACCGTCATGGACGAAGACAAGAAACCCAAGATCGACCGTCGCTCGCTTTTGCTGGGCGCCGGGCTGGGCGTGGTCGGGACTGGCGCGGTCGTGGCTGGCGGCGCGGCCCTCAAGTCGGCGACCAGCAGCATCGTCACGCCCAAGGCGGTGGGCAAGGGCAAGGCGGCGAAGATCGGCCTGTCGTTCAAGGACTCGCGGCCGGCCCATGCCGAAGAGACCAAGGCCCCGGCCGGCGCGCCCAATGTGGTGGTGATCATCCTGGACGACGTCGGGTTCGCCGACCTGGGCTGCTATGGCGGCGAGCTTCAGACCCCGGCCCTGGACGCCCTGGCCGGCAAGGGGCTGCGCTATACCAACTTCCGGACCACGGCCATGTGCTCGTGCACGCGGGCGGCGCTGCTGACGGGGCTGAACCACCACTCGGCCGGCATGGGCTGGCTGGCCGATATCGATAGCGGCTATCCCGGCTATCGCGGCGACCTGACCCGCCAGAACGCCACCCTGGCCGAGGTGCTGGTCGAGGCCGGCTGGTCGACCTTCCTGCTGGGCAAGTGGCACGTCAACAACGCCGACCACTCCGGTCCGACGGGCCCGTTCCACAACTGGCCGACCCAGCGGGGCTTCGAGCGGGCCTACTGGTATCAGGGCCATTCCAGCGACCACTTCCATCCCGGCGCGCTCTATGAGGGCGCGGCGCAGGTCGAGGCGGGCGGGGAGGGCTATTACCTGTCCGACGATCTGGCGCAGCGGGCCGTGACCTATCTGCGCACCCAGCAGATGATGGCGCCGGACAAGCCGTTCTTCATGCAGTTGGCCTTCGGCGCGGCCCATTCGCCGCTGCAGGCCAAGGCCGCCGACCGCGATCTCTACAAGGGCAGGTTCGAGGCCGGCTGGGACGAGATTCGCAAGCAGCGCCTGGAGCGCCAGAAGGCCCTGGGCCTGATGCCCGCCGACACGCAACTCCCGCCGCTCTCGCCGGGCGCCAAGCCGTGGGCCGAGCTGACCGCCGACCAGAAGCGGCTCTATGCGCGCTACATGGAAGTCTATGGCGGCATGGTCACTGGCGTGGACCGGGCCATCGGCGCGGTCATGGCCGAGCTGGACGCCATGGGCGTGCGCGACAACACCCTGGTGGTGGTGTTCTCCGACAACGGCGCCTCGGCCGAGGGCACGGAGACCGGCACGCCCAACGTCTTTGGCCCCGCCTTTGGCCGGCCGGCGTCGGAGGCCGAGGCCCTGGCCCTGTACGACACCATGGGCGAGGACGGCACCTTTCCGCACTATCCAATCGGCTGGACCAATGCGTCGAACACGCCTTACCGCCTCTACAAGCAGAACACGGCCCTGGGCGGGGTCGCCGATCCGCTGATCGTGTCGTGGCCCAAGGGCGTGGCCGAAAAGGGCGGCCTGCGAAAGCAGTTCGTGCACGTGGTCGATCTGTATCCGACCCTGCTGGACGCCTGCGGCGTCAAGCAGCCCGAGCTCTATCGCGGCGAACCGCAAAAGCCGCTGGAAGGGGCCAGCGTCGCCCCGACCTTTGCTTCGCCCCAGGCGACGACCCGGACGGAGCAGTATTACGAACTGGGTGGCTATCGCGCGTTCCAGGAAGGCGACTGGCGGCTGGTGGCCCAGCACCAGCGCGGCAAGCCGTTCGAGGACGACCACTGGGGCCTCTACGACACCGCCAAGGATCCCAACGAACTGCGCGACGTCTCGGCTGACCAAGCCGATGTCGTGACGCGCCTGAAGGACAAGTGGAACAAGGCCGCCGCCGCCCATGATGTGCTGCCGCTGGACGACCGGCCGCTGCTGCTGAAGCTGGTCCAGACGCGCGGCGCCAAGCTGCGCAAGCGGTGGGACATCCGGCCGCCGATCGACCCGATCCCGACGGATGTGTCGCCCATCGTCTGCGGGCTGTCCCATTCCATCGAGCTGGAGCTGTCACGCCCCAATGGCGACGAGGACGGCGTGCTGGTCGCCCACGGCTCGATGCCGGCCGGCTATGTGCTGTATGTCGACAAGGGCCGGCTGATCTACGAGACCAGTCTCACGCCCTGGAGCGAGATCATCGCCTCGCCGACGCGTCTGCCGCGCGGCAACGTCAAGGTGAAGTACCAGCAGACCATGACCTCACGCCCGTTCGACGGGCGCGGCGCGCTCTTCGTGAATGGCCGCAAGGTGGCTGAACGCAAGTTCGACCGGGTGCTGTTCGCGCCGGGCTATGACGGGTTCTGCGTCGGGGCAGACCACGGCAACCGGGTCTCGCGCGCCTACGAAGGGCCAAACCCCTTCAACGGTCAGATCCTGCGTGTGCTGATCGACGTGGACACCGCCGCCATGACGCCGCTGGAGATCATGCGGTTCATGAAGGCGATGAGCATCAAGGTCTGAAGCATTTCCGAGCGAAGTGGAGTCCGGTTCGCGTGAAGAAAATGCGTCAAAACAAGGGGGTCTAGAACCGCGAGGGATATACCCGCTGGGTCTTGCTCTCGTTGTAGGACGAGCCCGGGCAGTCGATCGCGTAGCTGCTGGCGTTTTCGCGCAGGTAAGGCCCTTTGCCGCTGACGCCGTTCAGGGCCGCGCAGGAGACGGCGGTCTTGTAGTTGACCGAACCGTCCTCGCTCAGTTCAGCCATGAACTGGTCGAAGGCCAGGTCCATCAGGCCGCGCGTGGCCGCCAGGCGGCGGGCGCGACCGGCGATGGCGGTGGTCACCTCGCCATTGGCCGAGACAGGGCGAGCGACGGGGGTTGCTCCAGCGGCCGCGCCGGCGGCGGTGATCGCGCCGCCCGCCAGCATGGCTTCAAGGTCGGTGAAGCGCCCGCTGGCGCTGCCGACAGCGGCGGCCGTGGCGAAGGCCGAGGCAAAGCCGGCGGGCGCGCGGCCGATACCGCCGATCCGCGAGGCTTCCACCGCGCCGACCAGGCCGGCATAGGGCGCGTCGGCGATCGAGACGACCAGGTTCTGGTTCACATAGTAGCCCAGAGCCACGCCCTTCAGCGCGCCGCCGACGGGGGCCAGCACGGCGTCCTTTGAGGCCAGCAGCGGGCCGCCGATGGCCGCGCGGGTCATTTCGGGCGTGAAGCCTGTCCACTCGGCGCGATAGCTGGTCTCGACGGTGGATTCCCTGACCAGTTCGCCCGTGCGCCAGCGCACCAGGCGGAAGGTCACGCGGGCCGAGGCCAGCTTGTCGGTTCCGAACCACACATTGGGCCCGCGCAGCTCATCGAACCGCACATAGAGCATGTATTCGCTGTCCAGCCGGCTGCGGGCCAGCATGTCGGCGCGGTCCAGATGACGGGAAAGGTTCTCGACCACCTGCACGCGGGTGGGGCGGGTGGTGATGATCGCGCCGCCGTCGAACCAGCGAAACTCTGGCGCGCCCTCGACCGCCTGCAGCGAGACGTTGCGGAAGAACGGCTTGTGCTGGGCGGCCTTGGCGATGGCCACCGGCGGCAGGGCCGGCTGGCGCAGGGCGGCGACGTCGTCGGCGCTGGCGCAGGCGCTCAGCGCCACGGCCGCGCCCGTCATCGTCAGCAGCGCCTTCAGGGACTTGGCCATCGTAACCATCGCAGCTCTCCAAAATCGCGATGGAGAATGCCTCGACAACCTTAATGGGCCATTTCGTCGCGGTGACGCTTTGCGGCAAAAAGAACGCCTCCGCCAGGCAGGTCGGCGGAGGCGTAAGGGAACGGCGTGCCGGCGCGGGTCAGGTCTTCGTCGCGCAATGGCGGGCGATGAAGTCGGCGTGGCTGGGCAGGCCCTCCACCGCGCGACCCATGATCTGGCGCAGATTGGCCATGTATTCGTCCAGCTGGGCGTCGGTGACGACCCGGGTCAGCGGATGGGTCGCGCCGGGCAGCACGCCCTGGCCGATCAGCACCTGGATCCAGCTGGCCTCCTTGAAGAGGTCGTCTTCCTGGCTGAACAGCCGGCCGGACTGGGCGAACAGCTCGATGCGCGCCTTCAGGCTGTCGGGAATGTCCATCGCCTTGCAGGCCCGCCAGAAGGCCGTGTCCTCACGGGTGGTGGCCTTGTAGTGTAGGATCAGGAAGTCGCGGATGTAGTCGTATTCCAGCGCGGTCTGGCGATTGTATTCGTCGATCTCGACGGCGTTGAAGTCGCCGCTGGGGAACAGGGCGATCAGACGGTTCAGCGCCGACTGCACCAGATGGATGCCGGTCGACTCCAGGGGCTCCATGAAGCCGCTGGCCAGGCCCATGGCCACGACATTCCGGTTCCAGAACCGCTTGCGGCGGCCGGTGGTGAACGTCAGCAGGCGCGGCTCGGCCAGGGGCGCGCCGTCGAGATTGCGCATCAGGACGTCGGTCGCCTCGGCGGCGTCGATGTATTGGCTGCAGAAGACGTGGCCGTTGCCGGTCCGATGCTGCAGGGGAATGCGCCATTGCCAGCCGGCGTCGCGCGCTGTGGCCCGCGTGAAGGGCGTCAGCGGCGTTACCGAGGCGCAGGGCACGGCGATGGCGCTGTCCATCGGCAGCCAGCCGCGCCAGTCGTCATAGCCGGTCTTCAGGGTTTCCTCGATCAGCAGGCCGCGAAAGCCCGAGCAGTCGATGAAGAACGCTCCGCCGACCGTGCGGCCGTCCTGAAGGGTCAGGCCGGTGACGAAGCCGGTCTCCGGGTGCTGATCGACCCCGACGATCTTGCCTTCCACGCGGCGGACACCCTGCGCCTCGGCATAGCGGCGCAGATACTGGGCATAGAGCGCGGCGTCGAAATGGAAGGCGTGGACCAGCCCCTCCAGATAGCCGCCGCCCGCCGTCTGCAGGCGGTCGAACTTCCCGGCCCGCGCGGCCCCGGCGTTCAGCGAATAGTCCCAAAGGCTCTCGTCATGGCCCTGCAGCCGGCGACGGTTCCAGTAGTGGTGGAAAGCGGCCAGGCCCAGCGGGCGGCCCACGGGTCCGAAGGCGTGCAGATAGGACTGGCCGACCGTATGCCAGTCGACGAACTCGATCCCCAGCTTGATCGTGCCGTTGGTGGCCGCCAGGAAGTCGTTCTCGTCCAGGCCCAGGAAGGTGTTCAGCAGCTTGATGGCCGGGATCGTCGCCTCGCCGACGCCGACCGTGCCGATCTCGTCGGACTCGACCACGGTGATCGCCACCGTGGGTCCCAGGGCTCGAGAGAGCATGGCGGCGCTCATCCAGCCGGCCGTTCCGCCGCCGACAATGGTCAGGGACTTCAGCCCGCCGTCCGCCATGACTGTTCCGCCCGGTTCGCCCCTGCAGGGGTCTCTCATAAAAAAGCCCCCGCCAGATCGCTCTGGCGGGGGCTGTCGCAGGTTAGGGGAGAGGTTCGACAGTTAGAAGCGGTAGGACAGACCCACCATGTAGGTCGTGCCGTATTTCTGGTAGTCGACGGTCCGGCGCTCATCGCCGTTTTCGTAGGTCTTGAACGGCTCGTCGGTGATGTTGTTGGCCTGCAGCAGCAGGGACAGGCCAGTCAGCGGGCCATCGCGGAACTCGTAGCCGATCTGGGCGTCGAGCACCGATTCCGCATCCACGGTCCGGTAGATCCGCGCGGCGCTGAGGCCGGCGACTTCGCCCAGGAACTTGCTGCGGTCGCGGTTGCTGATCCGGGCGTTGAAGCCGTTGTTCTCGTAGTAGAAGGTGGTGTTGATCACCCGCTTGGACAGGCCCGGCATGCTGATCGGGTCGGCGCCCGCGTCCAGCTTGACCTCGCTGTCGGTGAACGAACCGCTGATGATCAGGCCGAAGTTGCGCAGCGGCTCGAAGAACAGATCGCCCGACACCGAGGCCGAGACTTCCAGGCCGCGGATATAGCCGCCCTTGCCGTTCTCGGGACCCTTGGCCAGACCCAGGGTGGTGCCCAGGGCGGCCTGTTGCGCGGGGCTGAGCAGCGGCTTGAAGGCCGCGAAGTCCTCGACGTGCGACGAGCTGGAATTCACGTAGTTCGACAGCTTCTTGTAATAGACCGCGCTGGAAATATAGGCCGAGCGGCCGAAGTACTTTTCCAGAGCCAGGTCGACGCCGTCGGCGATGTAGGGGCGCAGCTGCGGGTTGCCGCCTTCGGTGCTGAAGTAGGAGTTGGCCGGGTCGGTCGAGGGCAGGTTGCCGGAGTTCATGTTGAACGACTGGCTGGCGCGCAGTTCGTCCATCCGGGCCCGGGCCAGGGTGCGGGCGGCGCCGAAGCGCAGGAAGAACTCGTTCCCCAGATCAAAGGTCAGGTTCAGGCTGGGCAGCACATAGGTGTACTTGTCGCCGCCGTCATTGTTGCTGGGATTGGCCACGTCGGCGGGATTGACGCGCGTGCCCTTCGAGGACTGGTCGGTATAGACCACCTGCAGGCCGGCGTTGCCGGTGACGGGGATCGCGCCCAAGGCGCTGTCGACGCCGAACTTGGCGTAGGCGACCTGCACGTCTTCCTGCACCGACCAGTTGCGGGTCTGCACGGCCGGGTTCTGGTCGGCGATCAGGGTGTAGACGCCGGCTTTCAGCAGGGCGGCGGGATCGTAGGCCAGCATGGCCTTGATGCCGATCAGGTCCAGCTTGACCGTGCCGATCAGGGCCGACTGCGGGATGGCCACGCTGGTCGGCGCGCCGTCGGCGATACGGCCGCCGAAGGTCAGGAAGCTTTCGTGCACTTCCTTGGACTTTTCGCGGCGGCTGATGGCGTAGCCGACTTCGACCTTGTTGATCGGGCCCCAGGCCAGTTCATGCTCGGCCGTGAAGCGCGCGGCGTTCAGTTCGTCCTTGATCGAGGGGGTGTTGTAGAAGCCCGCCTGGGTCAGGGCGCCGCCCGCCGCGCCGCCGCCCCAGCCCTGCGGGTCGGTCAGACGGAAGAGGGTGGCGTTGGTGTAGTCCAGCGTCGAGCCGAAGGTCGTGCCCGCGCCCGGCGTGGTGTTGAAGCTCAGGGTGTCGGTCGCGCCGACGCCGTTGGGACCCGTGCCCGAATAGGACTCGAAGATCACGTCGGTGCGCTTGGCGTCCGAGTGGCTGAGGTCGGCTTCCAGGGTCCAGCCGTTGTCGGTCACATAGGCGGTGTTCCAGCCGATCGATTTCAGCTTGGTGTCGCGGGTGTTGAGGTCGTTGCGCATCACGCCCTTGACCCCGGTATAGGTCCCGGCGGTGACCAGTCCGCCCGTGGCGGTGTAGCCCGGCTGCAGCTGGGCCGAGCTCCAGAACAGGGGCAGTTCGATGCCGCGCAGGATCTGCTTTTCCTTGAACTCGGAATAGTAGAGGTCGAGCGACGAGGTGAACTTGTCCGTGGGCTTGTATTCCAGCACGCCGATGACGCCGGTGCGCTTGAGGTTGTTGGACTGGACGTAGGGCTTGGCGCCGCCGATCACCAGGTCGCCGCTGGCCGTGGTGGGATAGCCCCAGGCGTTGAAGCGGCGGCTTTGGGTCGGGGTCGAGATGTTCGAGATGGCGACGGCGACGCCGACCGTGTCGTCCATAAACTGGTCGACATAGGTGGCGCTGAAGCGGTGGCCGGTGTCTTCGGCGTCCGGGTTCAGCTTCTTCTCGCTGTTCATCTCGTAGCGGGCGTTGGCCGACAGGACGCGCTTGCCGTACTTCAGCGGGCGGATGGTCTGCAGGTCGGCGGTGCCGGCCAGGCCCTGGCCGATCAGGGCGGCGTCGGGGGTCTTGTAGACCAGCACGCCGCTGAGGATTTCCGAGGGATACTGGTCGAACTCGACACCGCGATTGTCGCCGGTCGAGACCTGCTCGCGGCCGTTCAGCAGCACGGTGTTGTAGTCGGGGCCCAGGCCGCGGATCGAGATCGACTGGGCGCGGCCGTCAAGGCGCTGCGCGGTCAGGCCGGGCAGGCGGGCCAGGGATTCGGCGATGGAATTGTCGGGCAGCTTGCCGATGTCTTCGGCCGAGATCGCTTCGACGATCGAGCTGGACGTCTTCTTGAGCGCGATGGCGTTTTCGATACTGGCGCGGATGCCGGTGACCACGATCGCCTCGACGGCCGAATCCGGCTCGGCGGGCGTGGCGGTGGTTTGGGCCTGCGCGAAGCTGGCCGAGGCGAATGCCAGCGCCAGGCTGGTCGCTGCGCCGCCCATCAGACGCGCACGGCCGCGCTGAGTTCTTGAGTTCATGGTCTCACCCTCCCTGTTCGGCTCTGCGCGTTTCTGACGCTGCGGTCGGAGCCGTTGTCGCAAATTACTGCAAATTAACCCGATGTAATCAACCCAAAAAAACGCAAACCGTGCGGGTGAACAAGCCTTCCGTCGACATTTGCCGTCGCAGGTGGTGCACATTTGCTGCGTATACCGGTTGGTTAGGGCCTTTACGTGCAAAGGAATGCCATCGCCGCGATTGACAGGTGGGCAAGTCGTCTGCAAATTTATGCAAATTATTGCAGTGGGCTGAGCCGGTATCGGTTCGCCCGCGCGGCTAGGGGGAAACGATGTCGGCCTGGGGCTCCTGGCGACGACGGCTGACGGCCATGGCGGCCGGCGCGGCCCTGACGGTGGTCGGCGGGTTCGCCGAAGCCGCGCCGGAGTCCGCCGCCTATCTGCGGCGCAAGGCCTCCGACGAGGTGATCTACTTTGTCCTGCCCGACCGCTTCGCCAATGGCGACGCCGGCAATGATCGCGGCGGCCTGTCGGGCGGTCCGCTGGTCACCGGCTTCGATCCAGCGCGGGCGGGCTTCTATCATGGCGGCGACCTGAAGGGCCTGACCGGCAAGCTGGACTACATCCAGGGTCTTGGCGCGACGGCCGTGTGGCTGGCGCCGATCTTCAAGAACAAGGCGGTGCAGGGCGCGCCGGGCCGAGAGTCGGCGGCGCATCACGGCTACTGGATCACCGACTTCACCGACGTGGATCCGCATTTCGGCACGCGGGCGCAGTTCAAGGCCTTTGTCGACGCCGCCCATTCGCGCGGGATGAAGGTCTATATGGACATCATCACCAACCACACCGCCGACGTGATCCGCTATCGCGAGTGTCCGGCCAATGACTGCGGCTATCGCGGCAGGGCGGACTATCCTTACGCCACGCGCGGCGGCGTGGCGGGCGCGGCGATCAATGACGGATTCGACGGTCGCGACTTCGCAAAGCTGACGCGGCCCGACTACGCCTACACGCCCTACGTCCCGGCCGGCGAGAAGAGCGTCAAAAGACCCGCTTGGCTGAACGAGATCGCCAACTATCACAATCGCGGCGACAGCACCTTTGCCGGCGAAAGCGCGCTGGACGGCGACTTCGCCGGGCTGGACGATCTGTTCACTGAGAACCCGCGCGTGGTTCGGGGCTTCATCGACATCTACGGCCAGTGGATCGACGATTTCGGCATCGACGGCTATCGCATCGACACCGCCCGCCATGTCGCGCCAGCGTTCTGGCAGGCCTTCATTCCGGCCATGCGGGCACGCGCCAGGGCCAGGGGAATCGAGAACTTCCATATCTTCGGCGAGGTGTTCGACAGCGATGTCGCCACCCTGGCCCGCCATACTAGGGTCGACGGCTTTCCGGCGGTGCTGGACTTCGCCTTCCAGTCCGCCGTCACCGACGTCGTCGCGCGCAAGGTCGGCACGGACCGGCTGGCGCGGGTGTTCGCCGGCGACCCGGTCTATGAGGGCGGCGAGGCGACCGCGCTGCAGCTGCCCACCTTTCTGGGCAACCACGACATGGGCCGCTTTGGTCATTTCGTGCTTGAGGCCAATCCCGGGATTTCCGACGCCGAACTGCTGGAGCGCGTCATCCTGGGCCACGCCCTGATGATGTTCTCGCGCGGCGTGCCGACGATCTATTACGGCGATGAGCAGGGCTTCACCGGCGACGGCGACTATGCCGACAGCCGCGAGGACATGTTCGCCAGCAAGGTCGCCACCTACAATGACAACCGGCTGGTCGGGACCACGGCCACGACCGCGACCGACAGCTATCGCGCCGACGCGCCGCTCTATCGCGCGATCGCCGAAATGACCGCGATCCGCGCCGCTCATCCCGTTCTGCGCTCCGGCCGTCAGGTCGTGCGCGTCCAAGGCGACAAACCGGGTATCCTGGCCGTCTCGCGACGGGGCGAGGCCGCTGAGTATCTGGTGATCTTCAATACGGGGTCCGCGCCGATCACCGCCCAGGTCGAGGTCGAAACGACCTCGCGCGCCTGGCGGTCCGTGCGAGGGCCCTGCGCCGGGGCGTCCAGCGCGCCCGGCAGCTATCGGGTCGAGGTCGGCCCGCTGGACTACATGATCTGCGTTTCCGAGGGGCTATAGTGACGGTCAAGGTTCTTTCACGTCCGGCTGTGGAGCCCGCGATGGACGCGCAATGGTGGCGCGGCGCGGTGATCTATCAGGTCTATCCGCGCAGCTTCGCCGACTCGAACGGCGACGGGGTCGGCGACCTGCCGGGCATCACCGCGCGGCTGGAGCACATCGCGTCGCTGGGCGTCGACGCCATCTGGCTGTCGCCGTTCTACAAGTCGCCGATGAAGGACTTCGGCTATGACGTCTCCGACTATCTGGACGTCGATCCGATCTTCGGGACGCTGGCCGATTTCGACCGCCTGATCGAAAAGGCCCATGGCCTGGGCCTGAAGGTCATCATCGACCAGGTGTTTTCCCACACCTCCGACGAGCACCCCTGGTTCGAGGCCAGCCGCCAGGATCGAATCAATCCGTATACGGACTGGTATGTCTGGGCCGACGCCAAGCCCGATGGCTCGCCGCCCAGCAACTGGCAGTCGGTGTTCGGCGGTCCGGCCTGGACCTGGGACGCCCGGCGAGGCCAATACTACATGCACAATTTCCTGGCCTCGCAGCCGCAGCTCAATGTCCATTCGCCGGCGGTGCAGGACGCCCTGCTGGCCACCGCCAGGTTCTGGATCGATCGCGGGGTCGAGGGTTTCCGCTTCGACGCCATCAATTTCTCGATGCACGACCCGGCCCTGACCGACAATCCGCCCCTGCCGCCCGGCGGCAAGCGCACACGGCCGTTCGACTTCCAGGACAAGATCCACAATCAGAGCCACGCCGACATCCCGGCGTTCCTGAGCCGTCTGCGCGCCCTGACCGACGCCCATGGCGGCCGGTTCTCGGTGGCGGAGGTGGGCGGCGACCACGCCGACCGCGAGATGAAGCTGTTCACGGCCGGCGAGGATCGTCTCAACAGCGCCTATGGCTTCCTCTACCTCTATGCCGACCGTCTGACCGCCGAGATGGTGCGCGAAGGCGCGGCCATGTGGATGGGCGGCGACGGCGAGGGCTGGCCCTCCTGGACCTTCTCCAACCATGACGCGCCCCGGGCCGTGTCGCGCTGGGCCGAGGGACGCGATCGCAAGGCCTTCGCCGAGATGGCGCTGCTGCTGCTGATGGCGCTACGCGGCAATGTCTTCGTCTATCAGGGCGAGGAGCTGGGCCTGCCCCAGGCCCATGTGCCGTTCGAGCGGCTGCAGGATCCGGAAGCCATCATCAACTGGCCCCAGACCCTGGGTCGCGATGGCGCCCGCACGCCGATGCCGTGGGTGTCGACCGCGCCCAACGCCGGCTTCTCGGCGGTCGAGCCGTGGCTGCCGGTCGATCCTGCGCATCTGCCGCTGGCCGTCGATGCGCAGGAGGCCGATCCCGCCTCGACCCTGCATGTGGCGCGCCGGCTGATCGGACTTCGCAAGGCCTATCCGGCCCTGCGCACGGGCGGGGTGAGCTTTGTCGAAACCAACACACCCCTGCTGATCTTCGAACGCGGGGAGGGGGATGGGGCGTTGCTCTTCGCCTTCAATCTCGGACACGAGGCGGTAGCCTGGTCGCCGCCGGAGGGCTGGACGGTGATCGAGAGCGTCAATCTCACGGAGGATGGCGTGATGCCGCCCTGCGGCGGGCTGATGGCGCGGCGGGGCTGAGCAGGCTCATCTTGACCCCTCTCTCTATGAGCGAGGGTTTCAAGCGCGCGGGCCGCTTACCCCCCGCAGCTCTCGCGAATAATCAGATCCGTCGGCACCCGCTCCGAGCGGCTGGCCTTCTCGCCGCTGGCGTCCAGCAGCTTGGACACCATCAGGCGGCCGGCCTTGGCCGTGTCCTGGGCGATGGTGCTGAGGGCGGGGCTGCTGTAGCGGGCGAACGGCACGTTGTCGAAGCCCACCACCGAGACATCGCCGGGCACCGAAAGTCCCGCGTGCTTCAGGGCGCGGATGGCCCCCAGGGCGATCAGGTCGGAGGCCGCCACCACGCCGTCGAACGACACACCGCGATGGATCAGCGAGTCGATGGCCGCCTCGGCGGACTCGACCTCGAAGTGGGCTGGCACGATCAGGTCGGGATCAACGGCCAGCTTCTGCTGCTCCAGCGCGTCCAGATAGCCGCGATGGCGCTGCATGGCTTCCGGCGCCTCGGTGTCGCCCAGGAAGACGATGCGCTTGCGGCCCAGCCGCGCCAGGTGAAGCGTCGCCCGGCGTCCGCCCATCGGGTTGTCCGAACCGACCGAGCAATAGTTCTGTTCGGGCAGTTGCGCGCCCCAGACCACGAACCGGCCCTCGGTTTCGGACAGACGGTTGAACGCCGCGTGCAACGAGCTCTGGCCCAGGAAGATCACGCCCTCGGCCCGGCTGGTGGTCATGGCCACCGACAGATCTTCAAAGTTGGCCGGCGCGATGTGGCTGAGCAGTACGTCGCAGCCGCGCTCGCTGGCCGCTTCGCCGACGCCGGCCAGCAGCTCAAGGAAGAAGGGATCGGACATGCCGCTGTCGCGGCCCTGCGGGCGCGGCACCACGATGGCGATCGTCGCCTCGGCGCCGATGGGGCCGGCCGGCATGTAGCGGCGGAAGGGGTAGTCCATCTCGCGCGCCAGCTTCCAGATCGTCTGCTTGGTGCGCATGTTGACGGCGGGGCTGTCGTTCAGGGCCCGCGAGGCGGTCGAGATCGAGACGCCGGCCATCTTGGCCAGATCTTCAAGACGCGTAACGCCCTTGCTCATGCGGGATTCTCGTCGACTGCAAAATTTGCCGCAAAAGTTTTCATGGGCCTTTTAAGGCATCGCCCGCGCGGCTTGGCAAGTCTGGGCGCGGCGCTGGGGCCGGATGCGCCGCGATTGCAAATTTATGGAAATAATTGCCTCGCTTCAACCGCGGGCGGCCAGCGTGACGACGCTTGGCTCAAGCGAGGGGCGTTCCGGCATCTGACGAAAAGCCATGAAAATAAACGCCTATCGTCGAACCAAGGATTGCGTGACGGCGTCCGACATGTGCAAATGTCAGGAACAACGCACTATGAAAAAACTTGCGCATTATCGGCATGAACCGATGGGCGGGCGGGGAAGCGGGATGACCAAGGCCAGGCTGAGTCTCCTACAGATCTGGAACATGTGCTTTGGGTTTTTCGGGATCCAGATCGGTTTTGGCCTGCAGAACGCCAATACCAGCCGCATCTTCCAGACCCTGGGCGTCGATGTAAACGACCTGGCGATCCTGTGGATCGCCGCGCCGGCCACGGGCCTGCTGGTCCAGCCGATCATCGGCTATTTCAGTGACAAGACCTGGGGCCGGCTGGGGCGTCGGCGGCCCTATTTCTTCTGGGGCGCGATCCTGACGACGGCCGCCCTGCTGGTCATGCCCAACTCGCCGACCCTGTGGATCGCGGCGTCGGCGCTGTGGATCATGGACGCCTCGATCAACATCACCATGGAGCCGTTTCGCGCCTTCGTCGGCGACAACCTGGCGCAGGAGCAGCGTTCGACCGGCTACGCCATGCAGAGCTTCTTCATCGGCCTGGGCGCGGTGCTGGCCTCGGCCCTGCCATGGATGCTGACCAACTGGTTCGACGTCGCCAACACCGCCCCGGCCGGCCAGATCCCCGACGCGGTGCGCATCGCCTTCTATGCCGGCGGCGCGGGCCTGCTGCTGTCGGTGATGTGGACGGTGTTCACGACCAAGGAATACAGCCCCGACGAACTGGCCGCCTTCGAGCGGGCCGAGCGGGCGGAGCGGTTGCAGGACGCCGTCGATGATCAGCGACGGTCGGACCCGTCGATCAATGACTATGGCTTTATGGCCCTGGGTGGCCTGCTGAGCGGACTGGCCTTGGCCCTGCTGGTCTGGACCCTGCGGCTGGAGAAGGAACTCTATGTCCTGGCCGGCCTGCTGGCGGCGTTCGGCGTCGCCGGCGTCGTCGGGGCGCGCCTGAAGCGGAGCGGCAAGACGCAAAACGGCTTCTCCGAAGTGTTGGAGGACGCCTTGCTGATGCCCACCACCATGCGCCAGCTGGCGGTGGTGCAGTTCTTCTCGTGGTTTGGCCTGTTCGCCATGTGGATCTACACCACGCCCGCCGTGTCGGCCTGGCACTTCCACGCCGTCGACACGACGTCCAAGGCCTATAATACGGGAGCTGACTGGGTGGGCGTGCTGTTCGCCGTCTACAACGGCGTCGCGGCCCTGGCGGCCCTGCTGATCCCGACCATGGTGCGGCTGACCAATCGCCGGATCAGCCACGCGGCCTGCCTGGCCCTGGGCGCGGCCGGCCTGCTGTCGATCCCGCTGATCAGGGACCCCGGCCTGCTGTGGATCTCGATGATTGGCGTCGGCTTTGCCTGGAGCTCGATCCTGTCGGCGCCCTATTCGATCCTGGCCGGAGCGCTGCCGGCCCGGAAGATGGGCGTCTATATGGGCATCTTCAATTTCTTCATCGTCATTCCGCAGCTGTTGGCCGCCACCGTGCTGGGCCTGCTGCTGAAGACCTTCTTCGGCGGCCAGGCGATCTACGCCCTGGTGCTGGGCGCCGGCGCCTTCGCCATCGCCGCCATTGCCGTGTTCGCCGTCACCGATCCTGATGAGGCGCCCGCGCGCGCCTAACCCTTCCTCCCTTCACGAGGCTGTCCCCATGCGTATGCTCAAAATCCTCGCCCTGACCACGACCGCCGCCTGCGCCTTCGCAGGCGTCGCGTCCGCCCAGACCGCGCCCGGCGCGCCGGGGACGCTCTCGACCTGGGCCTATGCCGCCAAGACCGGCGTGGGCGCGTCCTACGAGGCCTATGTCGACGGCGCCTACAAGGACGGCGGCCGCACGGGCGTGGTGTCCAAGGTCTGGTTCTCGATCGCCGACGGCGTGCTGACCGAGACCATGTACGGCCTGATCCATGAGGCCCAGATCAAGCAGCTGCGCTTCGCCGTCCAGACCTCGACCGGCCTCGCCGTCGAGGGCGCCGACACCGTCGCCAGGACCGAATATCTGCATGTCGACGCCGAAGGCCGCCCGCTGTCGCCGGCCTACAAGATCACCACCACCGACAAACAGGGCCGCTTCGTCATCGAGAAGCGGATCTTCACCGATCCCGACCGCCAGAGCCTGTTCCTGCGCGTCACGGTCAAGGCGCTGAAGGGCCCGGTGACGCCCTATCTGCTGCTCGAGCCCCACATGGCCAACACGGGCTCGGGCGACGCCGGCGCGGCCAGCAAGACCGCCCTGACCGCCAATGAGGGCGACACCTTCCTGACCCTGAAGGGCTCCAAACCCTTCGCCGCCGCCAGCGCGGGCTTCCTGGGCGCTTCCGATGGCCTGACCGACCTGAAGGACGGCAAGTTCGACACGCTCTACGCCAGCACCGGCGCCGATCGCGGGACGATCATGCTGACGGGCCAGATGCCCTCGACGAACGGCGAGGTCAGCGTCGACTACGCCATCGGTTTTGGCCCCACGGCCGCCGCCAGCGCCGCCGCCGCCGACGGCTCGCTGAAGACCGGCTATGATGAGGTTCTGGCCGGCTACAACGGCGGCTGGGAAAGCTGGCTGGCCTCGCTGCACGAGCTGCCCCGCCTGCGCGAAGCGGCGATGGACGGCGGCAAGCTGGTCCAGGCCAGCGCCCTGATGCTGAAGGTGCAGGAAGACCGCACCCACGCCGGCGCCCTGATCGCCTCGCTGTCCAATCCGTGGGGCGACACGGTGGACGCCTCCAAGCCGTCGACCGGCTACAAGGCCGTCTGGCCGCGCGACTTCTACCAGTGCGCCATGGCGCTGGCCGCCCTGGGCGACATCCAGACCCCGCTGGCCGCCTTCCACTATCTGCCCACCGTGCAGGTCGGCCCCAACACGCCGGGCAATACCGGCGTCGGCGGCTGGTTCCTGCAGAAGTCGGAAGTCGACGGCACGCCCGAATGGGTCGGCGTCCAGCTGGACCAGACGGCCATGCCGATCATGCTGGGCTGGAAGCTTTGGAAGCAGGGCTGGCTGTCGGACGCTGAGCTGAAGACCTTCTACGGCAAGATGATCAAGCCGGCCGCCGACTTCCTGGTCGATGGCGGCAAGGTCGGTCTGGGCTGGAACAGCGCCACCATCGTTCCGCCGTTCACTCAGCAGGAGCGCTGGGAAGAGCAGGGCGGCTACTCCCCCTCGACCACGGCCGCCGTGATCGCGGGCCTGGTCACGGCCGGCGAGATCGCGGATCTGGCGGGCGACGCCGCCTCCGCCGCCCGCTACCGCGCCACGGCCGACGACTATTCGGCCAAGGTGGAAAGCCGCATGGTCACCACCAAGGGCGCGCTGGGCGACGGCAAATACTTCCTGCGCCTCAACAGCGACCAGGGCCCCGACAACAAGAGCCCGGTCGAGGTGCGCAACGGCCAGCAGGCCGTGCCCGAGGACCGGATGCTGGACGCGGGCTTCCTGGAGTTCGTCCGTTACGGCGTGCGCCGGGCCGACGACCCGGCCATCGTCGCCAGCCTGCCGGAGATCGACGACCAGTCGCTCGAGGACCTGTACCGCGTGCGTTACAGCTTCACCTTCCCCGGCGTGGAGGGCAGCTTCCCCGGCTGGCGCCGCTACGGCGTCGATGGCTATGGCGAGGATACCAAGACCGGCGCCAACTATGGCGCGGACGACCAGATGCGTCCGGGCCAGCGCGGTCGGGTGTGGCCAATCTTCACCGGCGAACGCGGTCACTATGAGATCGCCCGCATCACCCTGCGCGGCAAGCCGGCGCCGGGCGCGCTGGAGCCCGTGCGCCAGACCTATGTCCGGGCCATGGAGCTGTTCGCCAATGACGGCCTGCTGATCCCCGAACAGGTCTGGGACGGCGTCGGGGCCGACACCGCCCACGGCTATGTGCGCGGCGAGGGCACCGACTCGGCCACGCCGCTGGCCTGGTCGCACGCCGAATACATCAAGCTGCTGCGCTCGGTGGCGGACGGCATGGTCTGGGACAGCTACCAGCCGGTCAACGCGCGCTACGGCAAATAGGAGCCTTCTCCGGGAGGGAGCGGGAGCCCGCCAAAACGTCGCAGGTGAACGTGGTTAATGCCGGGTTTACGAATCGGGGCCGATGACTGGGAAGCCTGACTGAGTCCCGGAGTCCCTGCCCATGTCCGCGTTCCGTCGTTTGACGATCGCCTGGAAACTGATCCTGGTCGCGGGCCTGGCGATCGGCCTGCTGCTGATCGCCGCCGCCGTGGCGGTGTCGTCGCACACCAGCGCCATCGTCTCGGGCCTGACCAATCAGTATGCCGGCGCGGTGGCTGACGAGGCGATCGAACAGGTCCGAAACGACATCAACTCGGCCGCCGCCGCGGCCGGCTCCATGCGCGGCTCCATCGCCTCGGCCCATGAGGCGGGCCTTGTCGAGCGCGACAAGTTTGTCGCCGTCGTCAAGCCGAACGCCCTGGCCACCGAAAGCGTCATGGGCGCCTGGTTCATGGCCGAGCCCAACGCCCTGGACGGCAAGGACGCCGAGTTCCTCGACAATGCCGCCATGGCCTCCAACAAGGACGGCCGCTTCTCGGTCTATTGGGTCAACCAGAAGGGCGCGCCGGCTCTGGAGCTGGAGGCTGACGGCTCGGACTTCACCGAGGACTATTACACAGGCGTGGCGCGGTCCGGGAAGCCGTCCCTCACCGAACCCTATTTTGAATCCATCGCGGGCGGCCAGGTCGCCATGTCCTCGGTGGCGCTGCCGGTGATCTCGGGCGGCAAGCTGATCGGCGTCGCCGGCCTGGACATGTCCCTGGACAATCTTTCCAGAGCGCTCGGCGCCCTGCGTCCGCTGGAGGGCGGACGGGTCATGCTGGTGTCGGCCAGCGGGCAGTGGGTGGCTCACCCCGACGCGGCTCAGCGCATGAAGACCTATGCCGATGCGGGCGGCGATGCGGTCAAGGCCGTGTTGGCCGGCGGTCAGGCGGTTGAGATCCCGGGCGTCAAGGACGGCGACGTCTCCATGCTGCGCATCGTGCGCCCGATCGCCATGCCGGCCCTGAACACCACCTGGGCTCTCGTGATGGATGTGCCGGTCGCGGCCATCACCGGCCCGGCCGACAAGCTGGCCAAGATCCTGTTTATCGGCGGGTTGCTGATCACCCTGGCGGTCCTGGCCGCTCTGTTCCTGGCCAGCGCGACCCTGGTGCGCGCGCCCCTGGCCGGCCTGACCCGTTCGGTCGACAGCCTCAGCGCGGGCCGCTACGACCAGCCCGTCTCCGGCATAGCGGGCGGCGACGAGATCGGCGCCATCGCCCGCGCGCTCGACGGTTTCCGCCACGACCTGGCCGACGGCCAGCGCCGCCGCACCGAGCAGGAGGCCGAACGCGCCGTCGCCGAGGCCGCGCGTCAGCGTCATGAGGCCGAAGCCGAGGCTTTCGCCCAGGCCCAGGCCGTGGCCGTCTCTGCCCTGGGCGAGGGCATGGAAAAGCTCGCCGACGGCGACCTGATCTGGCGCATGCGCGAGGACAGCTTCGCCGCCGACGCCCTCAAGATGCCGCGTGATTTCAACGCCGCCGTGGAAAGCCTGCAGGCGACCATGGCCGGCATTCTGACCGCAGCCCGCAGCATCCGCGCCGGCTGCGCCGAGATCAGCAAGGCCTCCGACAACCTGGCGCAACGCACCGAGCGTGGCGCCGCCGGCCTGGAGCAGACCGCCGCCGCGCTCGACCAGATCACCTCGACCGTCAAGCGCAGCTCCGAAGGCGCCGAGCGGGCCCGTCAGGTGACCCAGAGCGCCAAGGTCAATGCCGAGCGCAGCGGCGCGGTGGTGAAGGAGGCCGTTGAGGCCATGGGCGGCATCGAGAAGTCGTCGCACGAGATCAACAACATCATCGGCGTCATCGACGAGATCGCCTTCCAGACCAATCTGCTGGCCCTGAACGCCGGCGTCGAGGCAGCGCGGGCCGGCGACGCCGGTCGGGGTTTCGCGGTCGTGGCCCAGGAGGTGCGGGCCCTGGCCCAGCGTTCGGCCGACGCCGCCAAGCAGATCAAGACCCTGATCCGCACCTCGACCGAGCAGGTCGGCAAGGGCGTGAAGCTGGTCGGCGAGACGGGCCAGACCCTTGACCAGATCCTGCTTCAGGTAGGCGAGATCAACGAGCTGGTCGGCGAGATCGCCGCCTCGTCCAAGGAACAGGCCCTTGGCCTGGCCGAGGTCAATCAGGCGGTCAACCAGATGGATCAGGTCACCCAGCAGAACGCGGCCATGGTCGAACAATCCACCGCCGCCAGCCACGCCCTGGCCAGCGAGGCGGCCGAGCTGGAGCGTCTGGTTGGGCGGTTCCAGGTGGGGGCCGAGGTGCGCGAGTTGCATCCGCGCGACGTCCGTCGTCCGGCCGCGCCGGCCACGGCGCCGAGCCGGGAGTCGTTCCGCCAGCGTTACGTTCAGGGCGCCAACGCGTTGAAGGTCGCGCCGCTCTCGCGTCCGGGCGCCTGGGAAGAGTTCTAGGGCCAGACCCTTTGCCCCGGGGCGGCCGCCCTTACGAGGCGATGCGGCCCATGCCATAAGGCCGCATCGACAGCGTGCGAGGCCTAGAGATGCGGAAACGGTTGAAGGGATCGGCGCCGGAGCGTCCCCGGAGCGCGCCCGTCCGGGCGGTCGAGACCGAGCTGGTCTGCTATGTCCGCGAAGGCTGGGAGCCGCGCCTCGCGCCGGCCTCGGGCAAGCGCGACTGGATGACCGATACCCCCGAAAGCTTCGCCTATCGCTGCCTGCCGCTGGCCATCGCCAATGCTCATGGCTGGGATGTGCTGAGCCCTTGCGGCTTTTCCGCCCGCTGGCACGGTGGGGTGGGGCCGGGCTCCGTGGAAATCGTGCTGGATCCGGGCGTCGACCCCAGGAAGGCGCCGGTTTCGCTGTTCGGCAGCGGCGTCCTGACCTTCCATGTCGAGGGCGTCTTCCGCACCTCCGAGGGCTGGAACCTGTGGGTCGGAGGGCCGCCCAACGCCATGAAGGACGGCATCGCCCCAATGGGCGGAGTGATCGAGACCGACTGGTCGCCCTATACCTTCACCATGAACTGGCGTTTCACCCGGCCCGACGTCTGGATCCGGTTCGAGGAGAACGAGCCTTTCTGCTTCTTTTTCCCGACCCCGCGCGGGGTGCTCGACCGGCTGAAGCCGGAACTGCGTCCGATGGAGGACCAGCCCGAGCTTCTGCGGTCCTTCGACGCCTGGAGCGTCAAGCGTGCGGCCTTCCAGGACTGGGTCAAGAAGACCAATCCCACGACCCCCGCCGACCAGTGGCAGAAGCTCTATTATCGGGGACTGCACCCGGAAGGTCAGCCTGGTCCGGCCGACCATGAGTCCAAGCTCAGGCTGTCGCCGTTTCGGCAGACCGGTTCGCGGCGCGTCTGCCCCGTCACCCACACGGACAGTCAGAAGCGCGGCTAGGCCCCCCTCGCAATCGCCCCCGAAAGCGCTATATCCCCGCCATCATGGCTGAAGCTTTCAACGACAAGACCCTCGCTGCCGACAAGGCCGTTCGCTACGCCGAAGTGGCCGATGAGATCGCCTCGGTGCTGGACGGCGAGCCCAATGTCACGGCGCGCATGGCGACCGTGGCCTCGATGCTGGCCAACAGTTTCGACCACTACTTCTGGACCGGCTTCTATGTCGTTGATCCCCAAAAGGAACGCGAGCTGGTGGTCGGGCCCTATCAGGGCACGCTGGGCTGCCTGCGCATCGCCTTTGGGCGGGGCGTCTGCGGCGCGGCGGCGGAAACCGGCCAGACTCAATTGGTGGCGGATGTCCACGCCTTCCCCGGCCACATCGCCTGCGACAGCCGCTCGGAAAGCGAGATCGTGGTCCCGGTGTTCGACAGGACCGGCCAACTGATCGCCGTGTTCGACGTCGACTCCGACAAGCCCGCAGCCTTCGACGCGATCGACCAGCAGGGTATCGAGACGATCCTCAAAACCACTTTCGGGTAGCTGGCGCGGGGGTTGCAGCCACGCTCTCCATCATTCCCTAACCGCTTCGGTTTAGGACAGGTGGACCATGCCGAACGTTGAAACCCTGCATCCCAGCCGTCTGGCGCCCGCCGACATCGCGCTCTGGCGCGACATGGCCGCGGCCGAGCCGGCGTTCGCCAACCCCCTGCTGGGTCCCGATTTCACCCTGGCCGTGGGCCGGGTGCGCGACGATGCGCGGGTGGCGGTGATCCGCAAGAACGGCGAAACGGTGGGCTTCCTGCCGCACCATCGCCGGCCAGGCCGTCTGGCGCGGGCCATCGGCTCGCCGCTCTCGGACTATCACGGCATCGTCTCGCGTCCCGATCCGGGCTTCACGGCCGGGGAGGTGCTGCGCGCCGCCGATCTGGGCGTGTTTCGCTATACCGGCCTGGTCGATCCGTTCGGCCTGTTTGGCCAGCCTGCCGAGGGCGTTGAGGCCCAGTCCGGTTTCGTGATCGCGCTGGAAGGCTCGGCCGAGGATCATCTGGAGCTCGTCCGCGCCGCCAGCCCCAAGAAGATCAAGAACTACCGCCGGCTGGACCACAAGCTGGACCGTGAAGTGGGCGCGGTGCGTCTGGTCGCGGCCGACACGTCGCGTCAGGCCTTTGATCAGTTGCTGGCCTGGAAGCGCGAGCAGTTGCAGCGCACCGGCATGCACGACTTCCTGCGCCCGGCCTGGACCAGCGGGCTGCTGACCGACCTGTTCCAGCGCCAGAGCGGCGATTTCCAGGGCCTGATGATCAACCTCTATGCCGGCGACGAACTGGTGGCGGGGCATTTCGGCGTGCGTCTGGGCGGCGTCTATCATCCGTGGATCGCCTCGACCAACCCGGCCTTCGGCGCCTGGTCGCCGGGCCAGATCTTCTTCCTGCGCGCCATCGCCGCCATGCCGGACCTGGGCCTGACCCGCTATGACCTGGGTCCCGGCCATGACCACTACAAGCGCGCCTACGCCTTCACCCAGACCCCGGTCCAGAGCGGCGCCGTGATGGCCGCCAGCGTGGCCGGCCTGATGGCGAGCTCGGTCGAAGGCGCCTGGAACCTGGCGGGCGCCGGCGGCAATGGCGTGGTGGCGCGGCTGCGTCGCCGGATGGACGTGATCAACAGCGTCGAACTGACCATGAGCGGCCAGGTGCGCGGTCTGGTCGACGCGGTCGCCGGCCAGTCACGCCGTCGCGTCGGCGCTCACGAGGCCGGCTGATGGTCCATGTGACGGTGATGATCCCGACCCAGAGACGGCTCGGCGGTCTGGCCGTCGCGGTGCGCTCGGTGTTGGCCCAGCAGGCGGTGGATTTCGCCGCGCTGGAGATCGTCGTCGTCGATAACGATCAGGTTCCCTCGGCCCGGGCCACGATCGAGGCATTGGCGGCAGGCGCGGCCTGTCCGATACACTATGTTCACGAGCCCCGCGCCGGGGTGGCCAACGCCCGTAACGCCGGGATGGCAAAGGCCTCCGGCGCCCTGATCGCCTTCCTGGACGATGACGAGGAAGCGCCCGAGGGCTGGCTCTCCGCCTTGCTGGCCGCCCAGGTGCGCTATGACGCCGATGTCGTGTTCGGACCGGTCCGGGCCCGAGCGCCGGACAGCGTCGCTGAGCATCGCGACTATCTGGAGCGCTTCTTCTCGCGCCTGGGTCCCGCGCAGGCCGGGGTCATCGATCACTATTACGGCTGCGGCGACAGCCTGCTGCGCCGGGTCGCCTTGCCCGATCCCGTCTCGCCGTTCGCCGCCGAGCGCAACCAGATCGGCGGCGAGGACGACATGCTGTTTGGCCAGATGCAGGCCGCCGGCGCGACCTTCGCCTGGGAACCGGCCGCGTGGGTGTGGGAAGATCCCGTGCCCGACCGCCTGACCCTGGACTACACCCTGGCCCGCGCCTTCGCCTATGGCCAGGGACCGTCGGCCCACTGCGCCGCGTCCAGCCCGCCAGATCCCTTGGGCGTGGCCCGCTGGATGGCGATCGGGGTCGGGCAGGCGGCTGTGTTCGGCGCCGTGGCCGGTTTCAAGTGGCTGACCCGTTCCAGCGACCGGGCCGACTGGCTGGACAAGGCCGCGCGCGGCCTGGGCAAGGCCCTGTGGTGGGGGCCCTTCAAAATCCAATTCTACGGGAGAACCGCGTGAGCATCATCCGCGACTGGACACCCGAGAAGGCCAGGGCCTTCGGCGGCGAGAACCTGGCCTTCGAACATGGCCTGCACGAACGCCCGATGTTCGACGACGAGGGCCTGGCGCGACTGCTGGACCTGTATCCCCGCGACCAGCTGGGCGTCTTCACCATGGGCGAGGATCCCAAGGCCTGGACCACCTGGCGCCGGGGCGCGGCCAGCGGTCTCTCGGGCGACCAGCTGCTGGAGGCGGCCAAGAGCGGCCGCATCTGGCTGAACCTGCGCCACACCAACGACCACGTTCCGGAATATGCCGCCCTGGGCGGCGAGATCTTCGCCGAGAAGGAAGCGCATGTTCCCGGCCTGCGCACCTTCAAGCGCGACCTGGGCATGCTGATCAGCTCGGCCAACGCCCAGGTGTTCTACCATCTGGACGTGCCGCTGGTGTCGCTGTGGCAGCTGCGCGGCCAGAAGAAGGTCTGGGTCTATCCGGTCGCCGACCCCTATGTCGGCGAGCTCGACCTGGAAAAGATCGTGCTGAAGGAAACCGCCGAGCAGTTCGCCTTCGATCCCGACTGGGACAAGGGCGCGGCGGTCTATGACCTGACGCCGGGCAAGATGGTCACCTGGCGGCAGAACGCTCCGCACCGGATCGAGAACGGTCCGATGCTGAACGTCTCGCTGTCGATCGAATTCATGACCCCGCCGGCCCTGATGCGGGCCAATGTCATCTATGCCAATGGCGTGCTGCGCCGCCGGCTGGGCGCTAAACCGCGCATCCAGAGCGGCTTTGGCCCGACGGCGCTGGGCAAGCTGGCGGTGGCGCGCGGGGCCAAGGCCCTGAACCTGCAAGCGCCACATGTGCGCCATCTGCCTATCACTTTCGGCCTGGACGCCAGCCAGCCCGGCGTTCTGGTCGAGGGACAGCGCGCCTAGCGCTTGCCCCGGCCCGCGCTTCATCGCAGAACACGACGATGAGTCAGGCTGTCACGATTGAACTGGGCGAGGGCGCCGAACACGACGCCCGGGCTTTGCGGGACGCCTTCGGGTGTTTCACCACCGGCGTGACGGTCGTCACCACCTTCGGCGAGGGCGGGCGCAAGGTGGGGCTGACGGCCAACTCCTTCACCTCGGTGTCGCTGGACCCGCCCCTGGCGCTGATCTGCGTGGACCTGAGGTCCAGCAGCCTGCCCTGGCTGGACGCCGCGGGCGTCTTCGCCGTCAATGTGCTGCACGCCGAGCACCAGCAGCTGGCCCGCCAGTTCGTGAAGAAGGACGTCGACCGGTTCGCGGGCCTTGAGACCGAGACCTGGCGCACCGGGGTTCCGATCCTGCCGGGCTGCATGGCCAATTTCGAGTGCGAGACCCATCACGTCTTCGACGCCGGCGATCACCGGGTCTATGTCGGCCGGGTGGTGAAACTGCGCTACGATCCCGATCACGAACCGCTGGTCTATCTGCAGGGCCGGTTCCGGCGGGTTCACGTCGACGCGGAATAAACTGTTGTTCCGGCCAGGCGCGTCGCGCGCCGAGCCGGGATCGCGGCGAGCGCATGTGTTTCCGGCGGTTCCGGGTCTTTGCCCGGGATGACAGCGCTATTGGTCGAATTTTCCGGCGCACGTCGTGCCGTTGAGATGCTATCGACGCGCAAAACAAGATCCAGGGAGCGCATCATGCGAGACATCGCCCATTTCGTGAACGGTCAGACCTTCGTGGGCGCCTCCGGGCGCTTTGGCGACGTCTTCAATCCCAACACCGGCGAGGTCCAGGCCCGCGTGCAGCTGGCGACCCCCGCCGAGCTGGACGCCGCCGTCCAGGCCGCCGCCAAGGCCCAGATCGGCTGGGCGATGACCAATCCCCAGCGCCGCGCCCGGGTGATGTTCGAGTTCAAGCGCCTGATCGAGCGCGACATGAATGCGCTGGCCGAGATCCTGTCGTCCGAGCACGGCAAGGTCATCGCCGACAGCAAGGGCGACATCCAGCGCGGCCTGGAAGTCATTGAATTCACCTGCGGTATTCCTCACATCCTGAAGGGCGAATATACCGAAGGCGCGGGGCCCGGCATCGACGTCTATTCGATGCGCCAGCCGCTGGGCGTCTGTGCGGGCATCACCCCGTTCAACTTCCCGGCCATGATCCCGATGTGGATGTTCGGCATCAGCATCGCCGTGGGCAACACCTTCATCCTCAAGCCGTCGGAGAAGGATCCGACGGTGCCGGTCAGGCTGGCCGAGCTGATGATGGAGGCCGGCGCGCCCGAGGGCGTGCTGAACGTGGTGCACGGCGACAAGACCGTCGTCGACGCGATCCTGACCCACCCGCTTATCCGCGCGGTCAGCTTCGTCGGCTCGTCTGATATCGCCCACTACGTCTACCAGACCGGCACGGCGCACGGGAAACGCGTCCAGGCCATGGGCGGCGCCAAGAACCACGGCATCGTCCTGCCCGACGCGGACCTCGACCAGGTGGTCAAGGACCTGTCGGGCGCGGCCTTCGGCTCGGCCGGCGAGCGCTGCATGGCCCTGCCGGTCGTCGTGCCCGTGGGCAAGGCGACGGCCGACGAACTGCGCGAGCGAATGGTCGCCGAGATCGAGACCCTGCAGATTGGGATCTCCACCGACCCCGACGCCCACTATGGCCCGGTGGTTTCCAGCCAGCATCGCGACAAGATCGCCGACTACATCCAGATCGGCGTCGACGAGGGCGCCGAGCTGGTGGTCGATGGCCGCGACTTCTCGCTGCAGGGCTTCGAGAAGGGCTTCTTCATCGGCCCCTCGCTGTTCGATGGCGTCAAGAAGGGCATGAAGACCTATCAGGAAGAGATCTTTGGTCCCGTCCTGCAGATGGTCCGCGCCGAGAGCTTCGAGGAGGCGCTCAGCCTGCCCAGCGAGCACCAGTACGGCAATGGCGTCGCCATCTTCACCCGCAACGGCCGCGCGGCCCGCGAATTCGCCAGCCGGGTCAATGTCGGCATGGTGGGCATCAATGTGCCGATCCCCGTGCCGGTGGCCTATCATACCTTCGGCGGCTGGAAGCGCAGCGCGTTTGGCGACACCAACCAGCACGGCGTCGAGGGCGTGAAGTTCTACACCAAGGTCAAGACCATCACCGCGCGGTGGCCCGAAGGCGAGGTCGAGGACTCGGCCTTCGTCATCCCGACGATGAAATAGCGCCAGGGGGCGGCGATGAACGGTCTGGTTCGACGATCCTTCCTGTCCATCGCCGCCGCCGGCTTGGCCGCTCCGGCCGCCTTCGCCCAGACCCGGGCGGAGTGGGCAGCGGTCGGGCAGTATGGCGACAGGGGCGCGCCGGTCACCTTATTCGAGCGGGACGGTGCTCTGCACCTCTTCGGCAAGGACCTGCCCGTGGCGCGGCTGACGGCGCTGGGCGGCGGTCGATACGCGGTCGCGGGCGGCGGGGCGGTGTCCCTGGAGCCGGGCGCGATCCGTCTGAACGCAACCCGGCTGGCCTTCCACGACTTCGGCGCCGAGACCCAGGCGGCGATCCACGCGGCCGTCCGGGCCGATCCGGCAGCTCTGCGCCAACGGGCCCTGGCCGCGACGCCACCGGTCGAGGCCGAGGCGCATCTTCCGGCCGACCTGGTCGACCTGACGGCGATCGATCCGCGCATCCGGCTCGATATCCGCTATGCCGGCGCCGACAACTTCATGGGCATCCCCCTCTATGAGCGCGCGGCCGCCTGGCTGCAGCGGCCCGCCGCGCAGGCTCTGGGTCGGGTGCAGCATGCCCTGGCGGGCAAGGGCTTTGGCCTGCTGATCCATGACGCCTATCGACCCTGGTT
Source organism: uncultured Caulobacter sp. (assembly GCA_964427205.1). Taxonomy (GTDB): domain Bacteria; phylum Pseudomonadota; class Alphaproteobacteria; order Caulobacterales; family Caulobacteraceae; genus Caulobacter. The sequence continues at coordinate 17,243 of CAYRTE010000027.1, read as the reverse complement.
CGTCACCTGGATGTTCTGGGAGGCGACCCCGCCCGAGAGCCATGCCTTCGTCGCCGATCCGGCCAAGGGCTCGCGCCACAATCGCGGCTGCGCCGTCGACCTGACGCTGTACGACCTCAAGACCGGCAAGCCCCTCGAGATGCCCAGCCGCTATGACGAGTTCTCCGATCGCGCCTATGCCGACTTCATCGGCGGCACGACACGGCAGCGGGCCCTGCGCGCCATGCTGCGCGACGCCATGACCGCCGAGGGTTTCGAGGTCTACACCGAGGAATGGTGGCACTTCGACTACCGGGACTGGCGCCGCTACGGGATCGGCACGAAGACCTTCACGGCTCTGGCGGGGTAGGGGTGTCCGCCTCTTCAAAGCTGATGACGGCCCAGCCGTAGGCGCGGATGCGCCAGCCGCCGTCTTCGCGCACCTGAACGAACGTCCAGCCGCCAAGCTCGGCAAAGGGCTTTCCGTCCCGCACACCCCGCCAGTGCGTGGGCAGGGTGAAGTGAACAGCGTCGTTCGTCAGCGCGAAGTCCTGCGGCGGGCCGAACGTGTGACGCAGGTCGCCGATGCTCCCCACATGTTGCGTCATCAGGGCGCGCCAGTGCGCCAGGCCGTCCTGGCCGCTGAACACGTGCGGCGGAAAGTTCTCGAGAATGGTCACCTCGCCGGCGGAGAAGACGCCGTCCAGGACGCGCGCGTCGCTCGTTTCAAGGAACCGGGCCAGCTTTTCAGGGCCGGCCATCATCGCGGCGTCGGGTGTGGAGGCGCTGCTCGCGGTCACGGGGAAATCCATCGGGGAGACAGATCCCAGCTTGTCACGCTGGAGGGGGCAGGCGCTATCCGGCGTCGCGCGGGCGCCAGGCCAGGACGTCTGCGGTGTGACCGATCCCCAGCTTGGCGCAGTCATGCTTCAGTGGGCAGGCCCCGCACCTGGGGGCGTCATGCGGGCACAGCATCTGGCCCAGGCCCCGCTTCATCAGCCAGTGCAGCTCGAACAGGTCATCCGCCGTCCAGGCGTTTGGCGCCAGCCGCATCAGGGCCTGATAGGCGTGGGTGGTGTCGCCGGGGCCGACCAGCCCGATCCGCCTGGCCACGCGATGCACATGGGTGTCGACCACCAGGGACCGCATGGCCAGGCTGCTGAAGTTGAGAACACTGGCGGCGACCTTGACCCCCACGCCGGGCAGGCTTTGCAGCTCCCACCGCGATTCATCGACAGGTCTGCCGGCCAGATGGTTCAGCGACAGCCAGCCGACCTTCTGTTCGATCAGGCGCAGGGCATGCGTCAGATGCCGGGCCTTGTCTTCGGCATAGGTGACGTCGCCGATGATCTCCAGGACCCGCCCATCAGACGCCCTGGCCAGATCCTCCCAGCAGCTGAACTCGGCCCGCAGGCGCAGGAACGCCGCCCAGGACACCGCGTCGGGCGTGCGGCCGCTAATCGACGATTTCACCAGTTGCGAGATCGGATCCATGCGCGCCACCGGCCGCTGCGGGCCGAACTCGCACAGCAGCGAGTCACGAACACTTTCAAGCGGAGAGCGCGAGAGGCCTAGGGAAAGCTGCATGGAACCTCGCGCCGGAACATAATGGGAACATTATGCGGCGAAGATCCAATTGTCCACAGGCTGTGACTATCGTCGTGAGCCGCCCAGGAACGTCGTCACCCGGCGACGCACGCGTTCGAAGGCCACCTTGACCGGGGTCGGCGCGGGGGCGGGGGCAGGGCGCTCCTCTTCCGGCATCCTGATGCGCGCGAAGCGGGCGATCACGTCGCGCAGTTCCGGCTCCTGCACGCCCATGGCGGCCTCGACGGGGCTCATCCATTGCAGGGTGCGCTGGCCCTTCTCGGGCCAGGTGGCGTGCTCGCCGGTGACCTGGAGGGGATAGACATCGACCTTGACCACGCGCGCCACGCCGCTTTTCAGGCGTTTGAGGTATTCGTAGTCGCCGACGGATTGCTCGGCGATCACGCCGTCGAGGCCGGCTTCCTCATAGGCTTCCTGGGCGGCGGCGGCCGGATCGGTGCGCCCCTTCATCGGCCAGCCCTTGGGGATCACCCAGCGCTTGGTCTCGCGCGACGAGACCAGCAGGATCTGCAACGCCGCGCCTTCGCCACGCCAAGGCAGCGCCGCGACCTGGCGACGCTTTCCAACACCTTGCTTGACCGGCTTTTCCGTCACTTCACCCAGAACCCAAGACTCGCATCCACACAGACGGTGAACACCAATTCACTATAGCGCCCGTGATTGCGTGAGTCGTCGAGTTCGGAACCCGGACCTGCGTCACTAGGGCGCGTTCCGCACGCGCCGCCGGCGTCGGTCCAGGACCCGCATCGGAGGTTCGCTGTCCCAGGGGCCGGGGTTCGCCTGTCCGAAGCCCAACCTCGGTCGTCACGAATCATAATCCGTGTTCGGATTATTCATCGAAGTCGCGCGGGGCAATAGGCTTTCTGGCCCCATTTTTTGATGATGGTCGAAGGGGCCGCGGCGCGCCGCCTCTCGTCCTTCCGCGACGACTGAGGCATTATCGGCCGGCAACCGCCAGATCAGGAGTCGGGCATGGCGTTCACGCTGAACATCAATGGCGAAACCCGCTCGGTCGAGGTCGAGGGCGACACGCCTCTATTGTGGGTCCTGCGCGACACCCTGGGCATGGTCGGGACCAAGTTCGGCTGCGGCGCGGCCCAGTGCGGGGCCTGCACCGTCCACATCGACGGCGCCCCCGTTCGCGCTTGCGTCACGCCCGTTCGCCGCGTCGGCGACAAGAAGGTCGTGACCATTGAAGGCGTTGGCCAGGATCCCGTCGGCGCCAAGGTGCAAGAGGCCTGGAAGGCCATCGACGTGCCGCAGTGCGGCTACTGCCAGGCCGGCCAGATCATGTCGGCGACCGCGCTGCTGACCGCCAACCCCAAGCCCGATGACGCCGCCATTGACGAGGCCATGAACGGCAATCTGTGCCGCTGCGCCACCTACATCCGCATCAAGGCGGCCATCAAGGCCGCCTCCGGCCAGGAGGCTTGAGCATGGACGGCGAAATGCTCCGCGACCCGAACCGTCGCCTGTTCCTGCAAACCGGTGCGGCGCTTGGCGGCGGCCTGATGATGTCGTTCAGCCTGTCTGGCGTCGGCCATGCGGCGGGCGAGGGGACGTTGAACGCCTATGTCCGCATCGCGCCGGACGGCGCCGTCACGATCGTCTCCAAGGTTCCCGAGGTGGGGCAGGGCATCAAGACCTCGTTGCCGATGCTGATCGCCGAGGAACTGGACGTCGAATGGTCGGCCGTCACTGTCGAACAGGCCATCGCCGACACCAAGGTCTTTGGACGCCAGGTGGCCGGCGGCAGCATGGCCACGACCCTGGAATATGACGGCCTGCGCCGGGTCGGCGCCACGGGCCGGGCCCTGCTGATCGCCGCCGCCGCCGCCCGCTGGGGCGTGTCCGCCGAGACCTGCGCCACCGAGCCGGGCTTTGTTGTGCATGGCCAGAGCAAGCGCCGCTTGGCCTATGGCGAGCTGGCCGCCGCCGCCGCCGCCCTGACGCCGCCCGATCCCAAGAGCCTGACCCTGAAGGACCCCAAGGCCTTCCGCATCGTGGGGCAGCGCCAGCAGAGCCGCGACATCGACGCCATCGTCACCGGCCAGCCGCTCTATGGCATCGACACCCGCGTGCCGGGCATGCTGTACGCCACCTTCGCCAAGGCCCCGACCTTCGGCGCCAAGGTGGCCAGCGTCGACCTGGCGCCGGCCAGGGCGGTTACGGGCGTCAGGGGCGCCTTCGTGGTCGAGGGCGGAACCAACCTGCAGAGCATCTTGCCCGGCGTCGCCATCGTCGCCGACAGCTGGTGGCAGGCGCGCAAGGGCCGCAACGCGCTCGACATCAAGTGGGCCGAGCACCCGACCGGCGCCCAGAGCAGCGCCGGCTTCGCCGCCAAGGCCGCCGAGTTGGCCAAGGCCCCGCCCCACCGCACCCTGCGCGCCGATGGTGACGTCGACGCGGCCTTCAAGGGCGCGGCCAAGCTCGTTCAGGCCTCGTACCACTACCCGTTCATCGCGCACGCCAACCTTGAACCCCAGAACTGCACGGCCAGCTTCAGGGATGGCAAGGTCGAGATCTGGGCGCCGACCCAGAACCCCGAGCCCGGTCGCAAGCTGGTGGCCGCCGCTCTGGGGATTTCCGAGGCCGACATCACCATCCATCTGGTGCGGGTTGGCGGCGGCTTTGGCCGGCGCCTGATGAACGACTACATGGTCGAGGCGGCGGTCATCTCGAAACTGGCTGGCGCGCCGGTCAAGCTGGTCTGGACCCGCGAGGACGACACCCAGCACGACTTCTACCGCCCCGGCGGCTGGCACAATTTCACCGCCGGCCTCGACGCCAGGGGCGACCTAGTCGGCTGGCGCGACCACTTCGTGACCTTCGGCGAAGGCGAGCAGTTCGCCCTGGCGGCGGGCATGAACGCCACGCAGTTCCCCTGCAGGGCTGTGGATAACTACAGGCTCGATGTCTCGGTGATGCCCCTGGGCGCCCCGACCGGCTATCTGCGCGCGCCGGCCAACAACGCCTTTGGCTTCGTGATTCAGAGCTTCACCGATGAACTGGCGGTCGCCGCAAAGCAGGATCCCGTCGCCTTCCGCCGCAAGCTGCTGGGCGAGCCGCGCCTGCTGGGCGAGGCCGGGCAGGGCGATAGCTTCCACACCGGCCGGATGCGGGGCGTGCTCGACCTGGTGGCCGAGAAGTCCGGCTGGGGCCGCGAGACCGCCAAGGGAACCGGCCTGGGCGTGGCCTGCCACTACAGCCATCTGGGCTATGTGGCCGTGGTGATGGAGGTGTCCGTCACAAAGGGCGCGCTGAAGATCCACAAGGTCTGGGCGGCCGTCGATGTAGGCTCACAGATCGTCAATCCCAGCGGGGCCGAGCAGCAGGTTCAGGGTTCGATCCTCGACGCGGTCGGCGCCGCGCTGCACCAGGCGATCACCTTCGAGAGCGGCGCGACCACCCAGGGCAATTTCGGCGACCATCCCCTGCTGCGGATGGCCGAGGCGCCGCCGATCGAGGTGCATTTCAAGCTCAGCGACAACCGGCCCACGGGCCTGGGCGAGCCGGCCTATCCGCCGGCTCCGGCGGCGCTGTGCAACGCCATCTTCGCGGCGACGGGCAAGCGCATCCGGTCCTTGCCGATCGGCGATCAACTGGCCTGACAGGACACCGCCTGCTAGGAGCGGGAACGCGCTTCTAGCAGGGGTCTTCCATGTCCACCGTCACGGTCGTCAGCCATCCGCTCGTCCAGCACAAACTGACCCGGATGCGGGACAAGACCACCTCGACCAAGACCTTCCGCGCCCTGATGCGCGAGACGGCGACCCTGCTCTGCTATGAAGTCACCCGCGACCTGCCGATGGACGAGGTCCAGATCGAGACCCCGGTCGCCCCGACCACGGCCAAGGAAATCGCCGGCAAGAAGCTGGTGTTCGCGCCGATCCTGCGGGCGGGCCTGGGCATGGCCGACGGCATGCTGGACCTGGTGCCCTCGGCCCGCGTCGCCCATGTGGGCCTCTATCGCGATCCGGAATCGCTGGAGGCGGTCGAATACTATTTCAAGGCCCCGCAGGATGTCGCCGGCCGGCTGGTCATCGTCGTCGATCCGATGCTGGCCACCGGCCATTCGGCCATCGCGGCCGTAACGCGGCTGAAGGCGGCCGGGGTCACCGACCTGCGCTTTGTCTGTTTGTTGGCGGCCCAGGTCGGGATCGACAACCTGCGCGCCGCCCATCCCGACGTGCCGATCTGGACGGCCGCCATCGACGCCGAGCTCAACGATCACGGCTATATCGTGCCTGGCCTCGGCGACGCCGGCGACCGGACGTTCGGCACTCGCTAGTTCGGCAGGGCCTTCACGAACGCCTTCACCACGCTGGCCGAATTGTCCGAGGCCAGCTGCATGAAGGTGTGCATCTCGTTGGCCTCGTCGCCGCCGCCGGCCAGGTCCGACAGGCTGCGGAAGGCGATGAACGGCGCGCCATTGGCATAGGCCACGTGGGCGACGGCGGCGCTTTCCATGTCGACGACCCGGGCCTGGAACGTGGCGCGGGCATATTTGCGATAGGCGGCGTTGTCGAGGAACACTGGCGCCGAGACGCCGTTGCCGCCAACCACCACCTTGGGGGCATGGACCAGGCACTGATTGGTCACGCAGCGGGCCAGCGAGACCGTCGAGGTGATGGACCGCGCGGTCTCCAGCATGGCCGGATCCGCCGGGAACCAGCGACGGCGCTCCGGCGGGCCATCGGCGCGGGCGATCATGATCGAGCGGGGGATCATCATGCCAAAGCCTGGCAAGGTGTCGTTGCTGGCGGATGGCGAAATCTCGAAACCCTTCTCGGTCTCGCGGGCGAAAGCGGTCTCCAGGTTCTGGCTCCATTGGTCGGCCACGATCACATCGCCGATGTCGAGGCCTTCGTCCACGCCGCCGGCAATGCCCGAGAACACGATGCGCGTGACGTTGAAGCGGTCCAGGGCCAGCTGGGTGGTCATGGCGGCGTTGATCATGCTGACGCCGCTGAGGAACAGGACGATGGGCTTGCCCTCAAGCTCGCCCGTCGTGAAGGTCACGCCCGCCGCCGTGTAGCGCTTCTGGTCCCGCGTGGCCGAGGCCAGGGCCGTCAGTTCCGGCGGGAAGGCCGAGATCACCGCGATGCGCGGGGCTTCATCGAAGCGCTCGGCGGCGCCGGCGGGCAGAACCGTGAAGAGGCAGATGGCCAGGGCGGCAAGCAGACGCATGGATGAACTCTCTGGGGAACAGGCGCCCGAAGGCAGCACGGCGGTGAGGGCCTGGACATAGCTCGCCGGCGGCCCCCGGCCAATCGCCGACGATCTGATCAAGCGCGTGTCATCGACAGGGCCATTGCCCTCAAGGCGCCTCGGGTTTGCGCGCCAGGCGAGAGATTCCCGCGGCATTAACCAGTGGTGCAGACCGGGCTGGCAGGGTGACGAAACATGACCAGCGCTCAGACACCCTCGTATTGGACCGATCCTGTCCGCCGGATCGCCGCCGCGGCCGCGCTGGGTCTGGTGGTGGCGCTCCTGGCCTATGTCTGCATGGAGCTGCCGCGTGGCCTGAAGCAGATCGCGCCGATCTGGCTGGCCAATGGGGTCGTGCTGGCGGTGCTGCTCTGGACTGATCGGGGGCGCTGGCCGCTGCTGATCGCCTTCGCCGCGGCGGGGAACATCGCGGCCAGTCTGCACGCCGGCGGACACCTGCCGGTGGTCCTGGGACTGAGCTTCGCCAATGTTGTCGAATACCTATTGTCAGCCATCGCCCTGCGACACCTGCTCGGTCGCGACATCGATGTCAGTCGCACGCGTGACCTGGGCTGGATCGCCCTGATCAGCGGCTTGTGCGCGCCTCTGGCTTCGGGGGTCATCGCGGCGACGGTCCTCCACGTCTCGCGAAACGCCGACATTGGGCGCACGCTTCTTGGCTGGGGTCTGTCCAACGCCCTGGGTCTGATGCTGGTGACGCCATGCCTGATCGCCTTCCGGCAAGCTCGTACGCTGCTGGCTGAGCGTCCGGTCACGCTGCGCGGCTGGATCGTGCTGGCGGTGCTGATCCTGACCATCGTGGTGGTGTTCACCCGGCCCAGATACCCGCTGCTGTTCATCATTCCGCCGGTCCTGGCCTTTGTCGCGCTGGAGCTGGAATTCCTGGGCGCGGCGGCCGGGATCCTGATCCTGGCGGGTCTGGCGATCGGCTTCACGGCGATGGAGATCGGTCCCGTCGCCCTGCTGGCCCAGAACATGGCCGAGCGCGCGCTCTTCCTGCAGATATTCCTGGTGGTCTCGATCTTCGCCGCCTTGCCTCTGGCGACCATCAACGCCCAGAGACGGCGCTTGCGCGAAGTGGCCCAGGAACAGACCCGTTGGGCCGACATGGCCGAAAACCTGGCCGGCGTCGGCTACTGGCGGCTCAACCTGGCCACCCGCGCGATGAGCTGGTCGGATCAGATGTACGTGATCCTGGGCGTTGAACCCGGGAAGGCGATTACCGTCGACGACTGGCTCGCCGCGATCCATCCCGAGGATCGCGAGAACACCCGCCTGCGTTATCGGGCGCTGCTCGAGACCCTGTCGCCCAGTCCTTCCACGCCGACGCGCCTGCAGCACGCCAATGGCCAGATCCGGCACGTTATGGGCAACATGATGGTCGAGCGCGATGCCGAGGGACGGCCCGTCACCGTCTTTGGCGTGGTTCTGGACGTCACCGCCCAGAAGGCCGCCGAGCTGGCCATCATCGAGAGCGAGGCCCGCTTCCGGATGCTCACCGAGAACGGCAGCGACATCCTCGCGCATTCGGGGCTCGACGGCCGGATCACCTATGTCTCGCCGTCGGTCGAGCATCGCCTGGGCTTCAAGCCGGAAGAACTGATCGGGCGGGCTTTCGGGGACTTCGTGCACGAGGACGATATCGCGGCGGTTCAGGCCGTGGTCCGCGCCCAGTTCGAAAGTCGGGGACGGGCCCCGCCGATGCGGGTCGAATACCGGTCGCATCACAAGGACGGCCGCGAAATCTGGTTCGAGGCGCGTCCGACCCTGGCCTTGGACCCCGTGACCGGCAGGATCGACGGGGTGACCGACATCATTCGCGACATCTCGCGCCGCAAGATGCTGGAGATCCAGCTGCGACAGGCGCGGGCCGACGCCGAGGCGGCGGCGGCCGTCAAGGGCGAGTTCCTGGCCAATATGAGCCACGAACTGCGCACGCCCCTGACGGCGGTGCTGGGCTTCGCCAAGCTGGTCGAGGATCAGCCTGAGCTGACCGACACGACGCGTGGCTATGTCGAGCGGGTCTCCAACGCCGGCAAGGCCCTGCGGTCGACTGTCAACGACATCCTGGACTTCTCCAAGCTGGAGGCCGGGCAGGTCGACATCAAGCCAAGGCCGATGTCACCGACCGAGCTGGCGCGCGAGACGATCGAACTGTTCGACGCCCAGGCCCGGGCCAAGGGCCTGTCGCTGACAATGTCGGGGTCGCGATCGGCGCCGGACCTGGTGCTGGCCGACCCCGACCGCCTGCGCCAGATCCTGCTCAACCTGATCGGCAACGCCGTGAAGTTCACCGAGCGGGGCGGCGTCGATGTCGAGGCGGCCTTCGATTCTGAAACGCAGCGCCTGTCATTCGCGGTGGTCGACACGGGTCCTGGCCTGCCCGCCGATCGGATAGGTCAACTGTTCCAGCGATTCTCGCAGGTCGATGGCTCGTCCACGCGCAAATATGGCGGCACGGGCCTTGGCCTGGCGATCTGCAAGGGCCTGGCCGAGGCCATGGAGGGTGACATCGGGGTCGAGAGCCGCGAAGGCGAAGGCTCGCGGTTCTGGTTCTCGCTGCCCGCCACGCCGGTCGATCACGGCGAGGAGACGGGAGTCGAGAGCGACCAGACTCTGGCCCTTCCGGACAATTGCCGGGTTCTCATCGTCGACGACAACCGCGCCAACCGCGAACTGGTCCGCGCGATCCTGGGCCCGTTCGGCGCCGAAATGACCGAGGCCGCCGACGGCGACGAAGCGATCTCCAGCGCGCGCGAGACGCCTTTTGACGTGATCCTGATGGATCTGCGGATGCCACGCGTCGATGGTCGGGTCGCCGCCGCCCGGATCCGCGAGGGGGGCCTCAACGCCAGGACGCCGATCCTGGCCTTCTCGGCCGACGCCTCGACCCTGGCGGTCGACGCTGTCTTCGACGGCCAGATCGCCAAGCCCCTGTCGACCCTGGGGCTGCTTGAGACCCTGTCCAGGACCCTGGCCACAAGCAGGGTTTGACGAACCCGGTTCGAAACGACCAACTGTCGAAAATCCATGCCTCGCCGGTGGCGAGACGCCCTGATTCTGCTTCGAGCCCGATCGCGACCCGATGTCCAAAGCCGCGTCCCTGATCTATGTCGCCGACGACGATCCCAGCATTCTGGAGCTGGTATCGATCATCCTGACGCGGGGCGGCTTCGACGTGATCGGGTATGACACCGCCGACGCCCTGATGGCGGCGCTGGCGGCGCGGGCGCCGGCGGCCGTGCTGCTGGACGTGCGCATCCCGGGGCGCAGCGGTCTGGATGCGCTCAAGGCCATCAAGGACGACCCCGCCACCGCCGGCATACCGGTGCTGATGCTGACCGGCGATGGTCGGCTCGATCGCATCGTTCAGGCCATGCAACTGGGTGCGGCGGGCTATGTGATGAAGCCCTTCGACGGCGCGCAGTTGGTCGAGCGGGTTGAAAGTCTGCTTATCTAGGCAGGGTAAAGGCGCGCCAGGCCAGCACGGCCCAGCCGGCCATGAAAGCCAGGCCGCCCAGCGGCGTCACCGCGCCCAGCACCCGCGGGCCGCCCAGGGCCATGGCGTAGAGCGATCCCGAGAACAGCACCGTTCCGGCCAGGAACAGGCCGGCGACCAGACCCATGCCGCGCGCGCCGGCCCGGCCCAGGGCGAAGGCGCCAAACACCGCCAGGGCGTGGGTCATCTGGTACAGCGATCCGGTGCGTAGCCATTCGGCCGGCTTGGGCGCCTCGACTCCATGCGCGGCGAAGGCGCCCAGCGCGACGGCGCACAGGCCGCTCAGCGCCGCAAGACCCGTCCAGGTTCGGGGTGTCCAGGTCGCCATCAACTTACGCTCCGTCACTGTTGCAATCGCCCGGCGTGACCTTAACGTTGTTCACCTGCCCGTAAAGCCGCCCCGTCAGAGGGCTTGGCGCGTGCAGTTGGGAGGACGGCATGGCGCTTACCTGGGGCGACGACTATCCGATTCATCAGACGCCGGAACCGGTGGCCTATGCCGGCACGGATCGGAACTTCTACGATCGCTATTTCTTCAACGGTTATGCGCTCGACGGGGACGGCGACGACCTGTTCTTCGCCGCCGCGTTCGGGGTCTATCCGCATCTCAATATCGCCGACGCCGCCTTCTGCGTGATGAAGGACGGCAGGCAGGTCAATCTGCACGCCAGCCGCTGGCTGCGCATGGAGCGGATGGACCTTCACGTCGGTCCGATCCGGATCGAGGTTCAAGAGCCGCTTCAGCGACTGAAGCTGACGGTGGACGCGCCCGAGCACGCGATCCGCGCCGAGATCGTCTTCGAAGGCCGCGCCTTTCCGATAGAGGAGCCGCGCTTTATCCGGCGCAACGGCCCGCGCACCTTCATGGACTATACCCGCCTGACCCAGAACGGCCGCTACAGCGGCTGGATCGAGGTCGACGGCGTCCGCGCCAGCGTCGACGGCTTTGTCGGCACGCGCGACAGGTCCTGGGGCGTGCGTCCGGTCGGCGCCCGTGACCCGCAGGAGGCCGCGCCACCGACGCCAATGCAGTTCTTCTGGCTGTGGTCGCCGTGCAATTTCGAGGACGGGGGCCTCTTCTTCCACACCAATGACGACGAGCTGGGCCGGCCCTGGAACCGCAGGGCGCTGTGGCTGGGTGACGGCGGTCGGGAAGACGGGGAGGGCGAGTTCGAGCAGGCGGCCTGCGCCATCGACTGGCGCTCGGGGACGCGCCATGCCCGCGTGGCGACCCTGGATCTGGGCGCCGGCGGCAAGGTGGTGATCGCGCCGCAGACCGAGTTCTTCATGCTGGGCCTCGGCTATGGCCATCCGACCTGGGGGCACGGCCTCAATCACGGGGAGCTGGCTGTGGAGCGCGAGGACTTCGTCACCGCCGATCTCGAACGCCGGATGCCGCATCATCTGCATGTCCAGGCGCTGAGCCGCATCACCTTCACCGACGCGCAGGGGCGCGCCCGGGTCGGACGCGGCGTGTTCGAGCAGTTGGCGCTGGGTCCCCACGCGCCTTCGGGCTTCGCCTCGGTCCTGGATGTCGCTCCATGAGCCTGGCCGAGCGACTTGAGGCCTATCTGACCCGTCATTTTGGCGCGCCCACCACCGTACGGGACCTGTCGCGCATTCCTGGCGGGGCCAGCCGCGAGACCTATCGCTTCGATGCGATCGTCGAGGGCGCGGTCCGGCCGCTGATCCTGCGCCGCGATCCGACCGCCAGCCTGATCGAGACCGACCGCGGCCTGGAATATCTGGCCTTTCAGTCGTTCCATGACCGCGCGCCCGTGCCCGAGCCGATCGTGCTCGAGACGCAAGGGGCGGAACTGGAGCGGCCGTTCTTCATCATGACCCGGGTCGATGGCGGCGCGGCGGCCTCGCCGTTCACCGTCCAGCCCTATGGCCCGCACGCCCAGGTGATCGGCGAGGCGTTCTTCGCGGCGCTGGGGGCGATCGCGGCGACCGATCCGGCGGGTCTCCCCCTGGCCCAGGCCGCCGTTGCGCCCGAGCCTGGCGACTGCTGGCGCGTGGCCCTGGATCACTGGGCCGCCGTGATCGAAGCCGACGAGCAGCATCCGCAGCCCATCGTCCGCGCCGCCATCCGTCGCCTGCGCCGCGCCCCGCCGCCGCCCGCGACCGCCGTGCGGGTGGTGCATGGCGACTATCGCACCGGCAATTTCCTGCATGACGGTGAGGGCAAGATCCTGGCGATCCTCGACTGGGAGATGACGCATCTGGGCGATCCGCTGGAGGACCTGGCCTGGGCGATCGATCCGCTGTGGGGGCACTATGACGAGAGCCGCGTGGCGGGAATGATCCCGCGCGACGAGGCCCTGGCGATCTGGAGCGGGACCAGCGGCCTGCCCATCGATCCGGCCGCCCTGGCCTGGTGGGAGCTGTTCAGCGCCGTGAAGGGCCAGGCGATCTGGACCTCGGCGGCGCGGGAATATCGCGACGGGGGCTTCAAGGACCCGGTGCTGGCCATTTCCGGCTGGTACACGGCGCGCCGACACGATCAGATCCTGGCCGATGGCCTCATGCGCCTGGAGGGCCTGTCATGACCCCGAGTTTGCCCGACATCCTGGTTGGCAATTTCCTGTGCGTCGCCGAGCCGCCGCCGCCCGAATCCGCCGGTGAGTTCATGGCCGGCAAGGTCGGCGTGGTGGCGCTACTGTCGCTGCTGGCCGCCCAGGAGGCCGAACGCGGCCTTTCGGCGCGTGTCTGGGAGAACACCACCCTGCGCGCGGTGCTGCTGGACGCCGCGCCGGTCTATGGCGAGGTCTTTGCCGAGGCCGCGGACGCCGCCGACGGAGATTTCACCCTGGCGGTGCTGGACCGGGCCAACGCCACCCTGCGCCGGGCGCTGATCGCGCTGCACGAGGCGGTCGAGGCGGCTGGCGACACCGCGCGCGACCACGCGATCCTGCGGCTCTATCGCGAGATGGCCCATGCCCGGCGGCTGGACATGCCGCCTCTTCCGGGGCGGTAGGGCTACTTCTTGTGTTTCATGTGATCGGCCACCTCTTCGGGGCCGATGTCGATGAAGCCTGGGGCCGAGGCGTTGTAGGCGCCGGTCTTGCCCAGATCGATGACCACGCTGCGGTGGCCTTCCCAGATCATGTGGACGGCCACGTAGAGCACGATGGCCAGGCCGACAAAGCCGATCCAGCGATGCTTGTGCAGCAGGCTGGCGATGGCCGAGGCGGCCAAGCCCATCAGAACGATCGACAGCAACAGGCCGAAGACCAGAATGCCGGGGTGTTCGCGGGCCGCGCCGGCCACGGCCAGCACGTTGTCGAGCGACATCGAGACGTCGGCGATCAGCACCTGGATGAAGGCCTGCTTGAAGCTCTTCGCCGGACGGGCGCGCGGCTCGGTCGTCGGATCGTCGTCGATCGAGGCGACGGCGTCGGCCTGATCGTGGGTGGCCTGCTCGCGCAGTTCCCGCCACATCTTCCAACAGACCCAGAGCAGCAGCACGCCGCCGGCCAGCAGCAGGCCGATCACGCCCAGCAGCCAGGTGGTGATCAGGGCGAAACCGATCCGCAGGACCACGGCCGCGCCCAGGCCATACAGGATGACCTTGCGGCGATCCTTGACCGGCAAACCGCCGGCCGCCAGGCCCACGGCCACGGCATTGTCGCCCGCCAGGACGAGGTCGATCATCAGAACTTGCAGGAAGGCCATGAACGGGCCTTCCAGCCCGCCCGCCTGGGCGATCAGAGCGTCAAACATGACCCCTCATGCGGCAGGGCGGGCGGCGTTGCAAGCCCACCTAGTGGTGGGCGTGCTCAAGTTCCTTGCCATGATGGGCGTCATGGGCGTGATCGGTCTTGGCGTGACCGTCGTGCGCATGGTCGTCATGGCCGTGATCGGCGGCATGGTCGTCGTGTCCATGAGCGTCATGCCCATGCGCGTCGTGGCCATGGTCGTCGTGATGACCATGGTCATCATGACCCGACACAGGCGTGGCGGCGGCCGCCGGGCTCACATGGGCGACGTGTTCGGCCGGCGCATGCGGATCGGGATGGGCGGCGTGTGCGTCGCCCGCGTGACCATGGTCATCATGGGCGTGATCGTCATGCGCATGAGTGTCGTGGCCATGGTCGTCGTGAGCGTGGGCGTCATGCCCATGATCATCGTGACCATGATCGTCATGGGCATGGCTCACGGCCGTGGCGGCCACGGCGCCGCCCGCGGCGGCGACCATCGGATTGACGTAGGAGACGTGCGCGGTGCTGGGCTCGCCATCCAGCTCCATCTCGTTGCGACCATAGTCGGTGAGGGTGCGGAACTTGCGACGACGCTCGGCCTGGGCGCGACCGGCCGCGGCGTTGCGCGAGATGACCGCCAGGATGATGACGGCCAACAGCACCAGGGCGCCGCCCAGAACCGACTTCATCGGCGTCTGGCCCAGGCCCGGCAACATGACGCTGCCGTCGAGACCCGGCATGCTCAGCCTGGACAGCAGGCCGTTGGTCTTCTTCTTGGCTTCTTCCTTCAGCGGAGCGACGCGCTTGACGATCTCGCCCAGCGAGAACGACTGAGCGGGCTTGACGCCATTCAGGTCGACGCCGAATTCCGACTTCAGTTGGCCCTTGGCGTCCGCGCCCGGCTTGACCTGCCAGGCGAAGGTGGTGGGTTCGCCCGGCTTGACCACGGCGGTCTGCTTGCCGTTCGGGGTGACCTCATAGCCCTCGCCTTCGAGCTTGGCGTAGGCGCTGGTCTTCTTGGCGGCCTTGGTCAGGCCCAGCTTGGCGGCCTGGGCCTTGATCATGTCGCCCAGGGTGGCGGGCAGGGACAGGGTGACCTGTCCGGCCTCGCCCTTGCCCAGGCTGTCTCCAGCAGCCAGGACGGCGCCCTTGGTGGCTTCCGGGGCCACGGCGGCCTGAAGCTGTTCGAGCTTGGTCGCGGGCTTGGTGGCGACGGCGGCCGGAATGACGGGCGTCGGAGCCTTGGCCAGCGGCGCGACAGGCTGGACCGGCGCGACCGGCTTCAGGGCCGGCGTGGCGGCGACCATCAAGGGTTTGGCCGCGGGCTTGGCGACCGTCGAGGGCGCCGCGACGGCGCGATGGGCGGGGGCGGATGATGCGCGCGGGGCATAGCGAACGGCGCGGCGTTCCTTGGGATTGGGGATGGGGCGCATGGCCGTCACCAGGGTCCCGTCGGGCCGGCGCCAGGTCTTCAGCGTGGAGCTCTTGCTCGGCGGGGCGTCGCTCGCCACGGCGACAGGCGGCGTGGCCGCCGTCGGCGCGCCCAGAAGCCCGTCGGGCGCCGAGCCAGCGTCCGGCGCTGGCGGCGCGCCCATCAGATCCGGCGAGGTCTCGGCGCCCGATCCGGCCATGGCCGAGGGCGGTGTGGTGTCCACATCGCCCGCGCCGCAACCGGCAAGCACCAAGGCGCTCAGCGCCGAAGCGCCTAGAGCCGCCAACCGCATATTACGTCCAAACATCGGGTCCCCCGATCCCATGCCAGATTCCCCCATCGAGCAGCGCTCGCGGAACACTAGTCCGTGAGGAAAGCATGAGCGTGCGACGAAATCAAAACGGTTAAAGAAGATTCACGAACCGATTTCATCCCCTGCGGGAAACTCGCGACGCCTCATAGAGTGCGATTGCCGCCGCCGCGGACACATTCAGGCTCTCGAAGCCGCCGGGCATGGCAATTTTTCCCATGGCATCACAATGCTCTGCGACCAATCGGCGAACACCTTCACCTTCCGAACCCAGAACAAGTACGGTCGGCGTTCCATCGAGCACGACATCGAGGGTTTCTTCGGCCTCGCCGGCCAGGCCGATGGCCCGCCAGCCCATGTCGGCCAGTTCCTCCAGCGCCCGTGACAGATTGACGACGCGCGAATAGGGCACCTTGTCGATGGCCCCGACCGCTGTCTTGGCCAAGACGCCGGACAGAGTGGGAGCATGACGGTCCTGCAGGATGGCGCCGCGAACGCCGAAGGCGGCGGCCGATCGGAAGATCGCGCCGACGTTCTGAGGGTCGGTGATCTGGTCCAGCATGACGATCACCCCCTGGGCCGGGGTTCCCAGTTCGGCGATCGACAGCGGTTCAGGCTCGTCGATCTTCAGGGCCAGACCCTGGTGCGCGGCGCCCTGCGGCAGCTGACGGGCGATATCGGCGCCTTCCATGATCTGCAGGCAGGGCAGTTTGGCGATGTTCGGCGCGAGTCGTTTGGCCCGGTCAGGGGTGGCCAACAGACGCTTCGGAGCGGGTCTGGCGGGGTTGGCCAAGGCCGCCTCGACGGCGTGAATCCCCCAGATCCAGTCCTTTTCGTCGCTTCCGCCCTTGGAAAAAGTCTGTTTATTCCGAGGCTTGTGACTAAAATCACGTCCTGGCGCAGAAGGCTTCCGGCGGTCGTTGCGTTCGGAATGAGAGGACACTATAAGACGCGCTCCGATTTGGGGCCCTGAGGGTTTCCGCGAGCCAGGACGGCGCTGCTTTAGCACCGTCCGACCCGGCTCAAGGAAGCTTTTGTTCCTTTTTCATGACGAACGGTTCGCCGGTCGCCGTGGGCAGGGAAGGGGTCGCATTGAGGTCGCTCAACGCGCGCTGGGGGAATGTCCCGAGTGGCAAAGGGGGGGGACTGTAAATCCCCTGGCGTACGCCTTCGTAGGTTCGAGTCCTACTTCCCCCACCACGCGCGTTGAACCGCCTCGAAGCGACCTGGACAGGACGCCAAAGCCAGAGACCGGGAGCCGACCGCGACCCCGCTAGCCCGATGGGGTGTATAGGGCGGGTATAGCACAGTGGTAGTGCAGCAGCCTTCCAAGCTGAGGATGCGGGTTCGATTCCCGCTACCCGCTCCAGCTCCCTATATATGACGATCCCACTCAATAGCCGCCGGCGCGCAAGGTAGAGACCATGGCCAAGGAAAAGTTCGAACGCACTAAGCCGCACTGCAACATCGGCACGATTG
>CAYRTE010000026.1:0-57001 GCA_964427205.1 uncultured Caulobacter sp. | reverse complement strand
GCGTCGAGCTGCAGCACAAGGGCTTTGAGCGCCTGACCTACGCCCAGTCGATGGCCTGGTACGGCAGCGACAAGCCCGACCTGCGCAACCCGATCAAGATGGCCGACGTCTCCGAGCACTTCCGTGACGGCGGCTTTGGCCTGTTCGCCAAGATCCTGGGCGCGGACGCCAAGAACCGCGTGTGGGCCATCCCCGCGCCGACCGGCGGCAGCCGCGCCTTCTGCGACCGCATGAACAGCTGGGCCCAGGGCGAAGGCCAGCCGGGCCTGGGCTATGTGTTCTGGTCGGAAGACCAGGGTTCGTGGGGCGGCCCGATCGCCAAGAACCTGGGCGAGCCGACGCAAGCGCTGATGGAGTCGATGGGCCTGGGCAAGGGCGACGCCGCCTTCTTCGTGGCCGGGGATCCCTCCGTGTTCGCCAAGTTCGCCGGCCTGGCCCGTACCCGCGTCGGGACCGAGCTGAAGCTGGTCGACGAGAACCAGTTCAAGTTCTGCTGGATCGTCGACTTCCCGATGTTCGAGTGGAACGAGGACGAAAAGCGCGTCGACTTCTCGCACAACCCGTTCTCGATGCCGCAGGGCGGTCTGGAGGCCCTGGAGACCCAGGACCCGCTGACCATCCGCGCCTATCAGTACGACATCGTCTGCAACGGCTATGAGCTGTGCTCGGGCGCGATCCGGAACCACAAGCCCGAGATCATGCTCAAGGCCTTCGAGACCGCCGGCTATGGCGCCGAGGTGGTGGAAGAGCAGTTTGGCGGCATGCTGAACGCCTTCCGCTTCGGCGCCCCGCCGCACGGGGGCCTGGCGCCCGGCATCGACCGGATCGTCATGCTGCTGGCCGAGCAGGTCGCCATCCGCGAGGTCATCGCCTTCCCGCTGAACCAGCAGGGCCAGGACCTGCTGATGAACGCCCCGGCCGAGGCTCAGGACCGCCAATACAAGGAACTGCACATCCGCTCGGCCCCGCCGATCAAGGTCTAGTTGGGCAAGGTCTAGCGGACACAGAAAAAGGCCCCGGTCTCGCGATCGGGGCCTTTGAAGTTTTCAGGGTCGCGTCGAGCTTAGTATTTCGGCGGCTTGGGCGGCGCTGGCGGCTTGGGCGGCTTGGGGATCGCGGCCTGGGCGGCGCGCTGGGCTTCGGCGGCGGCGGCGGCGCGTTGGGCCTCGGCCTGGGCGCGCTGGAAGTCGACCACGACCCGGATCTGCCGGCCGTGGCACGACCGGATCGTCAGGCCGCGGGGCAGGCGGGTGCTGCTGTCGCCGCAGGCCTCGTCCAGCTGGTCCTGTTCCAGGCCTCGGGCGCCCGACAGGTCGGCCCCGCCCAGCGCCGCGCCGGAGATGTCCGCGTTCCTCAGGTCGGCGCCGTGGAAGATGGCGCCGCGCAGGGTGGCGCCGGTCAGTTCGACATTGCGCAGGTCGGCCTGGTCCAACCGCGCGCCGGTCAGGTTGGCGTGGTTGAGCTCGGCGTTGCGAAAGTCGGCGCCCCGGGCGTTGACCGAGGTCAGGCTCGAGCCGGTCAGCTCGGCGTTGGAGAAGTTGGCCTTGCTCAGATTGGCGCCGACCATGTTGGCGCCGTGCAGTTCGGAGGACGAAAAGTCAGCGCGGGTGAGATTGGCGTTGGTCAGGTTGGCGCCGCTGCTCTCGACACCAGACAGGCGGGCGTCGGTGAAATTGGCGCCGACGAAATTGGCGCCGCGCATCTCGGCCCCCCGCAGGTCGGCGCGGCTCAGGTCTGCGCCGGAGAAGTTGGAGCCGTAGAATGCCGCGCCGCGCAGGTCGGCGCCGATCAGGATGGCCTTGCCGAAATTGGCCCCGGTGAACTTGGCGCCGGTCAGCTTGCGGCCCGACAGCTCGCAGCTGACGCACATGCCGCCGAACGACACCAGGCGGGCGACGTCCTTGTCCTCGGGACCAGCCTGGGCCTGTCCGGCCAGGGCCGTGAGGGCCAGCGTCAGAACCGCGAGTGAAACGCCCATGCGGGACATCGAAATCTCCTGCCAGCCAATACGCGACTGTGTGAGTTACGATTTGGCCCCGCGAGCCGCCGGGCGCCACTTAAATCGCGGTAATGACAGCGACTTAACGGCAACCGGGAATGGAAAGGCCACGCGGCAAACGGGTAGATTCGTCGCCGCAGGCCCGGTTCAGCTGGCCCTGGGACAGGCCGGTGGCGCGGTCCATCTCGGCCCCGGAAAAGTTGACGCCGGTCAGATTGGCCCCCGCGAAACTGGCGCCTTGGAGGAAGGTCCCGACGAAGCTGGCATTGGTCAGGTCGGCCCGGGCGAAGCTGGCGCCGCCGAAGACGCCGCCATAGGCATTGACGTCCCGCAGATCGCCGCCGGCGAAGTTGACGCGGTTCATGACCACGGTCGACAGATCGGCCTGGCGCAGACGAGCCTTGGACAGGTTGAGGCCGCGCAGGGTCAGGTTGGACAGGTCCGCCTGAAACAGGTTGCAGCCCGGGCAACTGGCGCCGCCGCGAACGCGGGCGATCTGGCCGGCGTTCTGGGCCAGGGCCGGCGCGGCGCTCGCCAGGGCGGCGAGGCTCAGGGCCATTGCGGCAAGGCGGACGATCGGTGTCATTCTGAAACGCATCCTGGCGAATATCCACGCAAGGACAATGGCCCAGCAACCTTAAGGCCAGACGAACAAGGCCTAGGTGGCGGGTTCCAAACGGTTGGATTGCACGCCGCAGCTGTCGCACACCGTGATGGCGCCGCGCTGGGTCAGGGCGATGTCGCCGCAGGCCGGGCAGAAGTCGGCCTGGCTGGCGGCGACTTGCGATGCGTCCTCGGCCTTGCGGCCGCCGAACGGCAGGAACACCAGATTGTCGGTCGCCGCGCCGCGCGAGAAGCCCTTGGAAATGAACTTGCTGGCGGGCAGGGGCTCGGACTCGACGTCCGGCGCATCGGCCTTGCCGTGACCCAGGCCGTCAGCGTTGAACTCCTGCGGATCGGCATTGGCCAGATCGTCTCGTCCCAGATACGAGACGCCCAGCTCCCGGAACACGTAGTCGAGGATCGAGGTCGCCGACTTGATCGAGTCGTTGCCCGTCACCGGCCCCGCCGGTTCGAACCGCGTGAAGACGAAGGCGTCGACAAACTCGTCCAGCGGCACGCCGTGCTGCAGACCCAGTGACACGGCTATGGCGAAATTGTTCATGAGGCTGCGGAAGGCGGCGCCCTCCTTGTGCATGTCGATGAAGATCTCGCCGACCTCGCCATCGTCATACTCGCCGGTGTGCAGATAGACCTTGTGGCCCCCCACGGCGGCCTTCTGGATGTATCCCTTGCGGCGATCCGGCAGCTTGCGACGCGAGCGGTCGCGCTCGACGATCTTCTCGACCACGCGCTCGGTGACAACCGGTTCGCGGGCCGGCTGGCGAGGCGTCTCGACGGGTTCTTGGGGCAGGTCGAGACGAAAGTCGGCGGGCGGATCTGCCCGGTGCAGGCGCAAGGCGCGCACTCCAGCACGCGCGGCGGCGGCCTGAAGCCGCGCGCCATCGACCGGTCGCGCGTCGAACGGCAGATGCAGGACCACCGGGACGGGCAAACACGCGAAGGTCTCGACAGCGGCGACCATGGCCAGGCGATCAGCCAGGACGGGCGCCTCCGCGGAGAGAAAGACGGTCCGGACTTCGGCGCTGAGGGCCTCGCAATCCGACAGCAGGCCCGTTCCCAGCGCATGCTGCTCGGCCGCCAGGATCTCGGCGGGGGAGAAGCCGGCAAAGGCCAGGGTGTCGAAATCGGCTTGCGCCAGAGCCCGGGAAGGCGCGCCCAGCACATCGCCGATGAAGCCCGCGCCGACAACAGCCGGAGCGAAAGCCTGTCGCAGACCTCCGGCCGTACGCAGAGCGTCCTCGACCTTTTCGATCTCGTGGGCCGTGAAGCCGCGGGCCTGCAGGACGGCGTGGTCGATGGTGGGAGAGTCGATGAGCGACCCATGGCCCAGCGCATGGCGCCGCGCCGCATCGATCTCGGCCTTCGCGCCGGAGAGGCAATCGAACGCCGCGGCGCTGAACGAGGGCACCAGCAGCCCATCCGCTGTCTGAGCCGTCGAAACCGGCGCGGCGACGCCGGCCCAGCCCATTGGCCGGCCGCCAAGCCGCAAGGCGGCCTCCGGATCCTCGAACGCGGCGATGAAGGCCGACGAGCGCAGACCGTGCTTTTTGGCCAGGCCGTGAGCCATGGCCAAGGCCGTGGCGGCTTCGGAGGCCAGGGGAGAGCGCAAGGCGGCGGCGCGCACGCGGCGCTCGGCCAGGCTTCGCAACACGACCTGCCGGTCCTGAGCGAAGGTGGGGTCAGGGCCCAGCGTGGCGGCGGCCTCGGCGCTGGCGGCAAGCGCCGAACCGACGGTCAAGGCCCACAGCGCCGAAGCGCCGTCGCGACCATCGCTGCTGGCCAGCGACAGGCCCTGGGCGAGCAGCCAGTCTCCGACGCCGGCCAGACCGATCATGGCGGGCTGGTCGCCGCGCTCGATCTCAAGCGCGGTCGCCCAGATATGCACGGCGTAGGTGAACCCTTGGATGTCGAAGGCTTCGTCCGACTGGAAAGCGGAGGCGTCGATGGCCGCTCCCACCGCCGAGCCCCTGGACAGCGCCTCGGCGTCTTCAAGCGACAGGGCCAGGGCCAGGGCGCTGGTCTCCCATCCGACCTGGGCCGCGAAACTGGCGTTGTCGTCGCCGGCAGACACGGTCTGCCTCGAGCCCGAGGCGACCATCGCCGTGGCGGGCGCGGCGATGCTGTCGATCAACGGGGTCCGCGGCGCGCCGACAAGGGCGATGGCGTCCGAGATCATGCGGTCGTCGGAGCCCAGGTCGCGAGCGCGCCGCGCGGCGCGAGCCAAGGCGCTGTTCTTGTGCGGATCGGCGCAGGCCTTGGCGTCGCCATGGCAGCGCTGGACGGCGTCGGAGACCTGGGCCAGCGCGGCGTCGAGGCGAGCGGCGGACCTGCTGGCGAGCGCGTGACCGCGCCGACGGCCGAGCTGGTCCTGGACCACCTGCCGGAACTCGATTTCGGCGATGTCGGGAAGGTGATCCAGCGTTGGCCGCGATCCCGTCGGCGTGGCGACGCCGGCCAACATCGTCGCCAACAGCGCGTCGCGGAAGGCCTCCGCGTCGGCGGCGTCGGCGAACAGACCTTTGCCCAGCCCGGCCTTCGCCAGACGGGCGGCATAGCGAGCAGGGCCGCCGCCGAGCGGCGCATCGGAATCGAAAGGCTCGCCGGCCCAGTCCAGCCAGGACTCGACGCGCGCGTCGGTCCAGGTCGGCGGGGCCAGGACTTCGACAACGGCGTCGGCGCGCTCAAGTTCGCGTCGTTCCGCCCGGAAGGGCTGAGCGATATATCCGGACTGACTGCGCATGAGCGATTCCGCGGCTGGGCGCCAAGAGAGCCTCAATCTAGATCGCCGCCAACCACCCTTCAATAGATGTTGGGTCCGAGGGGCGTACGGTCCACAAGATGTTGAATTTAGGTCTCTGGGGCAGATGCTGGACGCTAGGGGCTGGCCGCCCTATAGTCCGGCCGCTTCGTCGCGTTCGCCGCGACAGGGAAGTCCTTGCAAATTCGGGTGCAAACGTAGTGCTGAAAGCGATCTTCACGTGGTGGAACGGCGCGACCCTGGGTCAGCGGTTTCACATTGGCCGTCGCGGCGTGTTCGTGGGTCAGGACGATTTCGGCAACCGCTACTTCGAGGCCCGCGACTCCAGCGACAGCTATGACGCTCACAAGCGCCGCTGGGTGATCTATGACGGCTACGCCGAGGCTTCCAAGGTTCCCGCTGAGTGGAGCGGCTGGCTGCATTACACGTTCGACGAGCCGCCGACCACGAACCCGCTGCCCCGCCGCAGCTGGGAAAAGGATCACATTCCCAACCTGACCGGCACGGTCCACGCCTGGCGTCCGAAGGGCTCACTGGCCCGCGGCGGCGAGCGCGCCGTGGCGACCAGCGACTACCAGCCCTGGAAGCCGGAATAGGTTTGATGCGCCGCGGAGCGGTCTTCAGCGCGTCGGTGCTGGCTATCGGCCTGACCATGGTTGGTGTCGCGTCCGCGCGTCAGTCGACGGCTCCGGCCGCGCCGCAGGCGCCGACGGCTCCGCTCGCGCCGATCCCGGATGCTCCGCAGCCGCGCATCGCCGTTCCCGCGCCGCAGCCCGAACCCCAAATCCCGGAAGCTGTCGCCAAGCCCGCGACAACCAAGGCCGTCACGCCCGCCAAGCCTGCGGAGCCGGCCAAGCGCGGCCGTTCGTCAGTCGCCATTATCCAGGCGCTGGACAAGGTGACCACCGAAACGATGCGCTTCGAGGCCCCCGTCGGTCAGCCCATTCGCTACAAGACCCTGATCTTCACCGTCCGGGCGTGCGAAACCTCGGCGTCGGATGAAGTCGCGCCGGAATCCACGGCCTATGTGATGGTCGACACTCAACCCAAGGCCGTGGCCGGTCGCGTCGCGCCTCCCGGACGTCAGGTCTACAAGGGCTGGATGTATGCTAATTCGCCGGGCATGAACCCCTTGCAGCACCCGGTCTATGACGCCTGGTTGATCGCCTGCAAGACGTCGGCTCCGGTTGCGCCGGCCGCGAAGCGGTAAAAATCGGCCTGCGCCGACAAGGCCTTGGCCAGTCGACGCCGGTAGTCTGCGCGCGAGATCTCGACAGCGCCGAATTGCAGCAGATGGTCGGTGATGAACTGGGTGTCGAGCAGCCGGTAGTCGCCAAACCTTAGCCGACCGACCAGATGGGCCAGCGCCACCTTGCTGGCGTCCCGTTCGATGGAAAACATGCTCTCGCCGAAGAAGGCCGCGCCTAGCGAGACGCCATAGAGTCCCCCCACCATCTGACCATCGCGCCAGCATTCGACCGAGTGAGCCAGGCCGCGCGCGAAGAGTTGGCCATACAGCTGCTGGATCGGCGCGTTGATCCAGGTCTCCAGGCGGCCGGGCCGAGAGGTCGCGCAAGCCTCGACTACGGCGTCGAAGGCGCTGTCTATGCGAACCTGGAAGATGTCGGAACGAACCGTACGGGCCAGTCGGCGGGGGATGTGGACGCTTTCCAGCGGCAACACCCCCCGCCGTTCGGGATCGATCAGGAAGACGCTCTCGTCCTCGCGGGCGTCCGCCATTGGGAAAACGCCGCGCTGGTAGCAGGTGATGAGATCGTCGACCGTGAAGGCGTCCATTCGCGCCGCCGCAGCCTAGCCCTGCGCCTTGATCCAGCGCTCAAGCCAGTGGATGTCATAGTCGCCAGCCAGGATGTCGGGCTGAACCAGCAGGTCCTGGAAGAGCGGGATGGTGGTTTCGATGCCGCCGACGACCATCTCGCCCAGGCAACGCTTCAGGCGCGCGATGCACTCCTCGCGGTCGCGGCCATGCACGATCAGCTTGCCGATCAGGCTGTCGTAATAGGGCGGGATCGCGTAGCCTGTGTAGATCGCCGAATCCAGGCGAACGCCCAGCCCACCGGGGGCGTGGAAGTCGGTGATCGTGCCTGGCGAGGGCGTGAAGGTTCGCGCATTCTCGGCGTTGATCCGGCACTCGATGGCGTGGCCTTCGAAAACCACCTCGGCTTGGGTGAAGGACAGCGGCAGACCGGCGGCGATACGGATCTGCTCGCGCACCAGGTCGATGCCGGTGATGGCTTCGGTGACCGGGTGTTCGACCTGCAGGCGAGTGTTCATCTCGATGAAGAAGAACTCGCCGTTCTCCCACAGGAACTCGATGGTGCCGACGCCGAGATAGCCGATGGCCTTGACGGCATCGACGACGATCTTGCCGATCTTGGCGCGATCAGCCGCGCCGAGGGCGGGCGAGGGGGCTTCTTCCAGCACCTTCTGGTGGCGGCGCTGCAGCGAGCAGTCGCGCTCGCCTAGATGGACCACGTTACCGTGGCTGTCAGCTATGACCTGAATCTCGATGTGGCGCGGCTTCTGGAGGTAGCGCTCCATGTAGACCGTGTCGTCGCCGAACGCCGCACGGGCTTCCGAGCGAGCGGTCGAGACCGCCTCGGCCAGATCCTCGCGGGTCTGGGCCACCTTCATGCCACGCCCGCCACCGCCGGAGGCGGCCTTGATCAGCACCGGAAAGCCGATCATGTCGGCGGCCGCGAAGGCCTCTTCCTCGGTGGCAACCCCGCCATCGGACCCGGGAACGACGGGAATGCCCGCGTCCTTGACGGCCTGCTTGGCGGTGATCTTGTCGCCCATCAGCCGGATATGCTCGGGCTTGGGGCCGATGAAGGTGAAGCCGTGCGCGTTGACGATCTCCGCAAAGCGGGCGTTTTCCGACAGGAAACCGTAGCCGGGGTGGACCGCCTGGGCGCCGGTGATCTCGCAGGCCGCGATGATCGACGGGATGTTCAGGTAGCTCTTGGCGGCGGGGGCAGGGCCGATGCAGACGCTTTCGTCGGCAAGGCGCACCCACATGGAGTTGGAGTCAGCCTCGGAGTGGACCGCCACAGTGGCGATGCCCATTTCCTTGCAGGCGCGGTGAACCCGGAGCGCGATCTCGCCCCGGTTCGCGATCAGGATCTTGTCAAACATGATCGTTACTCGATGACGACGAGCGGCTCGCCGAACTCGACGGGCTGGGCGTCACCGACGAGGATTTCGACGACCTTGCCGGCCTTGGGGGCCGAGATCGGGTTCATCGTCTTCATGGCCTCGACGATCAGCAGGGTCTGGCCTGCGGCGACGGTGTCACCCACCTTGATGAAGGCGTCGGCGCCCGGCTGGGGCGACATGTAGACCGTGCCGACCATCGGCGACTTGACCAGGTCACCAGCGGCGCGGACGGCGGGCGCGGCCGGGGCGGCTTCAGCGACAGGCGCGGCGGCCGGCGCGGGCGCGGCTTGCGGCGCATAGGCCTGCGGGGCCTGGACGTAGGTGGTGGCCGCCGCCGCCACCGTCAGTTCGCGGGCCACACGGATCTTCAGGCCGGCATGCTCGACCTCGATTTCGCTCAGGCCGGTGTCCTTCAGGATGTCCGCGAGTTTGCGGACCAGGCGGGCGTCGATCGACGGGGTCTCGACCGGATCGGCGGGAGCCTTGGGATTGGACATTGAAGCTACCTTGTTCTCTTGGCTCGCGGCGATTGAACGCCTGCGGGCTGGACCTAGTTCGCGCCGATCAGGCCGATAGCGGCCTCGATCGCCAGTTCATAACTCGCCGCGCCGAAACCGGAGACGATCCCCGTGGCTGCCAGCGAGACATAGGTGTGGCGACGGAATTCCTCCCGCGCCGCCGGGTTGGACAGGTGGCACTCGATCACCGGAATGCTCAAGGTCTTGAGCGCGTCCAGCAAGGCGATCGAGGTGTGGCCATAGCCGGCCGGGTTGATCACGAGCGCAGAGGCCGACACACGCGCCTCCTGCACCCAGTCGATCAGCTGGCCTTCATGGTTGGACTGCCGGAAGACCACGGAGTGGCCATGCAAAGCCGCACGCGCCTCGCAGCGCGCCCGGACATCGTCCAGCGTGTCCTTGCCATAGATCTCGGGCTCACGCGTTCCCAACAGGTTGAGATTGGGGCCGCTCAGCACATGGATCGGGTTTACCATTCGGCTCCGCCGTCGATTCCGGAGGACTTGTATAGCCGGTTCCGCCGGGTCACAAGCAGCGCTCGCTCAGGAGGTGAGATGAGGCTTTTATTGAATGGCGACGAACGGGACATCGCCGAGGTGTCCAGCGTCGCCGATCTGGTCGCCGCACTGGGCCTGGACTCGCGCAAGGTGGCCGTGGAGCGCAACCTGGAGATCGTGCCGCGCTCGACCTATTCCGCCACGGCCCTGGCCGATGGCGACCGCATCGAGATCGTGACATTTATCGGCGGCGGCTGACCTCTAGGTTTGAAACCGCGCCTGACGGAGCGTAAACCACCCCCATGAACGCGCATGTATCCCCCGACACCGTCGCCGCCCTGGAGTCCGACACCTGGACCGTCGCTGGCCGAACCTTCACCTCGCGACTGATCGTTGGCACCGGCAAATACAAGGATTACGCGACCAACGCCGCCGCGGCCGAGGCCGCGGGGGCCGAGATCGTCACGGTGGCCGTCCGACGGGTCAACCTCACCGATCCCACCCAGCCCTTGCTGGTCGACTACATCAAGCAGGACCGCTTCACCTATCTGCCCAACACGGCGGGCTGTTTCACCGGCGAGGACGCCGTACGCACCCTGCGCCTGGCCCGCGAGGCGGGCGGCTGGGACCTGGTGAAACTGGAAGTGCTGTCGGATCCCAAGACCCTTTATCCCGACATGGAAGAGACCCTGCGCTCGCTGAAGCTGCTGGTCGCCGAGGGCTTTCAGGTGATGGTCTATTGCTCCGACGATCCGGTCTATTGCCGCAAGCTGGAAGAGGCCGGCGCCGTGGCGATCATGCCCCTGGGCGCGCCGATCGGCTCGGGCCTGGGCATCCAGAACCGCGTCAACCTGCGGATCATCATCGAGAACGCCAAGGTTCCGGTGCTGGTTGACGCCGGGGTCGGCACCGCCTCGGATGCCGCCATCGGCATGGAGCTTGGCTGCGACGCCATCCTGATGAACACCGCGATCGCCGAGGCCAAGGATCCGATCCGCATGGCCCGCGCCATGAAGCACGCGGTCATCGCCGGCCGGGAAGCCTATCTCGCGGGCCGGATGCCCAAGCGGATGTACGCCGATCCCAGCTCGCCGCTCGCCGGCCTGATCTAGGCCTTCACGTCGACCAATGCGCCTTTCTGGATCTTGTCCTTGTCGTCGCCCAGAACCTGCTGTTTGACCATTTCCTTGATCTGATCCTCGATCTTCTGCCGCTCCTTGGGATCCATCGCCTTCAGCTCTTCTTCGGTTACACCGAGCTTGCTGAGCATGGCCGCTCGCATTTTCTGCGCCGGGGTCAGCTTGGCGTAGTCGAGGAATTCGTCCTTGGCCGACTTTGGACCAGCGGCGCTGACGCCTTCGGTCGGGCTGGTCGAAGCCGTTGGTGCGGTGGCGGCGTTGAGCCGCGCCAAGGCCGATGCGCCGAGCGAGGCCAGGATGCTGGTGGAACCGGAAACAAGCATGGGAACTCCCACCTGAACAAAGGTAGGATTTTCTTCGCAAGCTTCATGCAAGTCTGGTCTGAATTTAAGCCTTAAATTTCAGAACCTTGCTGAAGTGCTCTCTGCATGGGACCGGATCTCGGCAAGGTTTGCCATGCAAATCATGCCGGCTGCTCCGATGACGCCCTAGCTCTTCTTGAGCGCCGCGGCCTGGGTCTTGGCGATCGCCAGTTTCAGGGCCTGCATGTCCGCGCCAGGGATCACCGTATCGCCGATGATGAAGGCGGGCGTGCCTTCGATCGCCAGGGACTGGGCCAGGCCATGGGTGTCGGCCAGGTGTTGCGTGACGCCGGCTGAGGCGCCGACGGCGCGGGCCTTGGCGACATCGATGCCAAGGCCCGCCGCGATGCGGTAGGCGCTCGCCTCGTCCAGGCTCTTCTCGGCCATGAGCGCCTGGTGCAGTTGCAGCGTCTTGCTCTGCTCCCTGGCGCCCAGCATCAGCCGCGCGGCGGCTTCGGAATCGCGGCCGAAGATCACGAACTCCTTGAACACGAAACGCACGTCCGGATTTTCGGCGATCAGCTTGAGCACCTCCGGCGTGGCGATCCGGCAATAGCCGCACTTGTAGTCGAAGAACTCGGTCACGGTGACCGAGCCGTTGGGATTGGCCACGAAGTCGCGCGGGTCACGCTCGATCGCCTGGCGATACTGGCCGATAGCCTTGCGGCCGGCCTCCGCCGTCTTGGCCGCCTGCTTCTGTTCCAGCTTGGCGCTGACCTCAAGCAGCACCTCGGGGTGCTCCAGCAGGTAGGCGCGCACCTTGTCGCCGAATTCCTTGTCGGGCTTGGCCTGCGCACAGGCGCCCAGAAGCATGCCCGACAGGGCGAGCGAAGCGGCGAGGGCGCCGGCGCGGCGGGGAAGGGTCATGGAGGGTCTCGAAATCGGGGTGCTGGATCAGCGGCGGAAGACGGACTGTGTCGCGCCTTCCTTGGCCAGATCCTTGAGGTCCTGATTGCTGGGGCGCGAAGCCAGGACGATGTCGGTGGCGCGCCGCCATTCGGGCGTGTCCTTGGTCAGCAACTCGCGAGCCCGCATGGCGAAGACGCGGGCTTCCTGGGATGCTCCCATGGAGAAGTATTGTTCGGCGGTGGCCAGGCGGGCGTCGCCGTCCTTGCCCTGCTTGTCATAGGCCTGGGCCAGCAGACGCCACGTCACGGCGTTGTCGTTGTCGTTCAGCAATGCGCGCTTGAGCTCACGCACGCCCTCCTCGACCTTGGCGGGCTCATTCTGATTGATCAGGGTCTGACCCAGATTAATGCGCAACAGCGGCGCATCAGGCTTCAGCGCCACAGATTTGCGCTGTGGCTCTTCAGCCAGATGGACGCGGTTGAACTCGAACAGGATCTGCCCCTTCAATTCCCACAGGTAGGGGTTGTCCGGCTGTTCTGTCAAAAGGGCGTCGATCTGGCTAAGGGCCCGATCGGGTTCCTTCATCTGGTAGTAGGCGATGGCGCGGGCGTAACGAGCCGGATAGCCGCGATCCTTTTCCTTGTATTTGATCAGCGCCGACTGTGGGTTCATGAACCCTTCCAGCTTGGCCTTCATGATTTCGTGCTGGGCCAGGTCGTCCGGGCTGTCGACCTGCTCGTAGTGAGGAAGGCGCTCCACCCGGCTGCGCAAGGTCTCAATCCGCTCCGATGACAAGGGATGGCTGCGGAAATAGGCGAACCGTCGTGACTGATCGAAGACCTCTTGATAGCGGAAGTTGTCGAAAAACTCGACGAGGCCTCGACCCGATTGGCCGGTGGCTTCCAGCAGCGTAGCGCCCGCCTGATCGGCGCGGCCTTCCTGTTCGCGGCTGTAGCCCAACGCGCCGAGTTGGCCGAAGTAGCTGGCGTTGCCCAGCAGCACCGCGCCGGCATCGGGCGCGCCGGCCAAGGCGGCCAGCACACCCAGGCCCATTGTCAGGATCATCGGCTTGAGACCGGCCCTCATCATGTCGCCGGAGCGAAACGAGTGGCCGGCCTGCAGGTGGCCGACTTCGTGGGCGATGACGCCTCGCAGCTGGTTGGGGTTTTCCGACTGACGGATCAGGCCAGTATAGATCCCCATGGTGCCAGGCGCGGCGAAAGCCTGCAGGTCCTTGCTGCCGACCAGAAGGATATGCACGGATTTCGGATCGAGGCCGGCGGCCTGAAAAATCGGTGTGGAGTCCTTGAGGAGGATTTCCTCGATTTCGGTGTCGCGGATCAGGGACGGGCCGTCCTGCGCCGCGGCGGGGAGAGGCGTCGAGACACTGACCGTCGCGATCATCGCAACAGAGCAGAGGGCTCGAAACCTTTTTTCAGCCCACGGCGTGCGGGAGGTCATCCAACGTCTCCAGTCGCGCCCCCGCGATCGAGGCGAGTGTAGCGTGGAATTTGGCGACCTGTGAACCGCCGCCTTCGTCTCGCGTCACTCGCATATAGGTGTCGTGGACGGCCGGACCAGTGTCCGGCCGTCCACGATCTTCATCAGCCCCGGCGCCACCAGCCGCCGCGCGGCTTGGCGGGCGGCGCGGTGATTTCGGCCGGATCTGGTTCGGCGGGCGTCAGGACCGCCTCCAGGACCGGCTCCGGCTCGGCGACGGGTTGAGGCGCGGAGACAACGATGGGCGCGGGCGCGACCACGTCGATCTCGACAAGCGCTTCGGCCGCCACCGGTTCAGCGACCACCTCGGGGGCGGCGCCTTCTTCGGAGGCGGTCTCGATCACCGCTTCGGCGGTCGCAGCATCGCCCTTGCGACCGCGTGTGCGGGGACGGCGAGCCTTCTTGGGCGCTTCATCTCCAGGCGCCGGCAGTTCGACCCAGATGTCGCTAGGCGGGGCTTCGGCCACGACCGCCGGGATCGGCGGCAACTCGACATCAGCCAAGGCTTCGACCGGGGCGGGACGCGCTTCACGCTCGCCACGGCCGCGACCGCGGCTCCGGCTCGAACGGCCTTCCGAGCGTTCAGCGCGTTCGGGGCGCTCGGCGCGCGCCGGACGTTCGGCTTGCGGTGCGGGCTCGGAGGCGACCGGCTCGGGCGCCGGACGACGCGGCTCGCCGCCACGACCGTCCAGGGCCGCCGGGTCATGCCAGGCAAAGGCGCTGTCGCCGAACGGGACGCGCGGGCGGATCCAGACAAAGGCGTCGGCGGGACGATCACCATCCTCGCGACCACCACGGCGACCGCCGCGACGTCCGCGACGGCGACGGCGACGGCGTGCTTCCTCGTCCTCGCCTTCAAGCGCGGGGAAATCGCCGCGATCGGCATCGGCATCCTCGTCGCCTTCGGCGTCGTCTGCGGCCTCAGCTTCGCCTTCGGGCGCGGCGTCGACATCATCGCGGCGTCCGCGACGGCGGCGCTTGCGCTTGCGGTTGCGATCGCCTTCGTCCTCAGCGGCTTCGGCGCGCGGCTTGCCGCGCGGCGCGGCGCGGACAGCCGAGGCGTCGTCGTCGGTGTCTTCGCGTTCGAGGTCCTCCTCATCGAGGATTTCCTCGTCTTCGTCTTCTTCCTCGTCGTCATAGACCTCGTCTTCGAAGTCGTCGTCCGACGCCGGCGGCGCGGTGATGGCGATGCGTTCGCCAAGCTCGGTGCGCTCGATCTCGTTCTCGGCGGCGTGCAGGCTCTCGTCGACCAGCACGGTCACGAACAGGCCGTGAGTCTGCTGCAGGCGGACCAGATAGGCGCGCTTTTCGTTGAGGATATAGATGCCGACGGCGCGCGAGACCTTCAGGGTGATCGCGCCGCTGCCCTTCAGGGCCTCGACCTCGACGGCCCGCAGGGCGGCCAGGGCGCTGGACTCGACCGAGCGGACGCGGCCGGTGCCTTCGCAGTGTTCGCAGACGTGGGTGGTGCCTTCCAGCACGCCGGTGCGGCGGCGCTGGCGGCTGATTTCCATCAGGCCAAAGCCGCTGATCTTGCCCATCTGGATGCGGGCGCGATCGTCCTTCAGGGCGTCCTTGAGGACCTTCTCGACGGAGCGATTGTTCTTGCCCTCGTCCATGTCGATGAAGTCGATGACGATCAGGCCGGCCAGGTCGCGCAGACGAAGCTGGCGCGCGGCTTCCTCGGCGGCCTCGGTATTGGTCTTCAGCGCGGTGGCTTCGATGTTGCGTTCGCGCGTGGCCTTGCCCGAGTTGACGTCGATGGCGACCAGGGCTTCAGTCTGGTTGATCACCAGATAGCCGCCCGAACGCAGGGGAACGACCGGCGAGTAGATCTGCGCCAGATGGTCCTCGATGCGGTGCTTGACGAAGAGGGGCGCCGGCTCACGATAGTGGAAGACCTTCTTGGCCTGGCTGGGCATCAGCATGCGCATGAAGTCGCGCGCTTCCTTGAAGCCTGCCTCGCCCTCGACCCAGATGCCTTCCAGCTCCTTGTCGTACATGTCGCGGATGGCGCGCTTTACGAGGTCTTCTTCTTCATAGATCAGCGCCGGCGCCACCGAATGCAGGGTGGTCTCGCGGATGTTTTCCCACAGACGCAGCAGATAGTCATAGTCGCGCTTGACCTCGGCCTTGGTGCGCTTGGCTCCGGCCGTGCGGATGATCAGGCCCATGCCCTGCGGCACGTCCAGGCTCTGAACGACGCTCTTGAGGCGCTTGCGGTCGGTGATCGTGGTGATCTTGCGGCTGATACCGCCGCCCCGGGCGGTGTTGGGCATCAGAACGCCATAGCGGCCCGCCAGCGACAGATAGGTGGTCAGGGCGGCGCCCTTGTTGCCGCGCTCTTCCTTGACGACCTGAACCAGCATGATCTGCCGGCGGCGGATCACTTCCTGGATCTTGTATTTGCGCATCAGGCGGCGCTTGCGGCGCGCCAGTTCTTCTTCGACGGCGTCTTCCTCGTCGTCGACGTGATCGCCGTCCTCTTCATCGCCGCGGCGCGTGGAGACGTGGTCGTCCTCGTCGTCATGCGAATCGTCACGCATGAGCGCTTCGCGGTCGGCGACCGGGATCTGGTAATAGTCCGGATGGATCTCGTTGAAGGCGAGGAACCCGTGGCGGTTACCGCCGTACTCGATGAACGCAGCCTGGAGGCTGGGTTCAACGCGGGTCACCTTGGCGAGGTAGATATTTCCGCGAAGCTGTTTGCGGGTCTGGCTTTCGAAATCGAATTCTTCAACCCGGGTTCCGTCCACGACGACCACACGCGTCTCTTCGGCGTGTGCTGCGTCGATCAGCATCTTCTTCGACATTAAGGGTATCTCCACGGCGCACGGCGGGCTCTTGGCCCGGTCGCCGATATGAAAGACAGGCGCGCGCGTCACCGCCCTTCGCGCCGCCAGTGCGGTTGCGAGAGGTCGGATGCCAGTGGCGGACGGGTGCGGCGCAGCCCATGAGGTTTCTGTTTTCTCTACCGAGCCGTGAGGCGCGGACTGGATGGTTTACCGGGTCGCGCCGGAGTGGCGCTGATCGGAAGGCGCGTCGTCGCCGGAAGGCGGAGAGCCCGACGCGGGCCCCGCGGATAGATCCCAAGGCAGGCGTCTGCCTGCGGACGAAGGATCGATCCTCGGATAACTCGTCTAGTCGCGGCGCACGAAACGGAAGAGGCGAAAGGCTTCGATCGTCTCGCGGTCGCTCGCGCGAGCTTCCATGACGATCACGTCGCTCGCACGCACGGGAATTGTAGCAACATCGCGAGGCAAAAGGAAAGCGCTGGACAACAAGGTCAGGTTTAACGCTTTCGCTACCGCGCGTGGTGGATATTGACGATCGGTTCACCAGCTCTGGAATGCTTGGGCGAGGGATGCGTAGAGTTCTCATTGGGTTAGCGCGAACGGGCTGGTTGAGAGCCGCGTTAATCGTTGGCGGCCTGACCGTGGCTGGCGTCGCTGTCGCTACGGCTCAAGGCCCGGCGCCGGCCGCTGGCGTTCAGAAAGTTCGGTTCGGGGGCGATCGCGCGGAGACCCGTGTCGTCATCGATCTTGATCGGGCCGCCGTGGGCCGGCTGATCGCCGATGGCGCTCTGGATCAACGCATTGTCATCGGACTGCCCAATGTTTCCGTCTCGGGCGATCTGCAGGGCGCGGGCCAGGGACTGGTCAAGCGCTGGGTCATCGATGAGGCCGGTGGCGGCGCGCGACTTCGCCTGGACCTGTCCGGTCGCGCCGAAGTCCGCCGACGCTTCCTGCTGCCGCCCGGCGACGGCGCCACGGCCTATCGCTATGTCATCGACCTGAAGGCGATCGACGGCGCCGCGGGCCCGGCCGCGCCGAAGCTCACCCTGGTCTCCAGCCCGGTCAAGGCCGCGCCGCTGCGCCTGAAAAAGGTGATCGTCATCGACGCCGGCCATGGCGGCAAGGATCCAGGCTCGATGGGCGCCTCCGTCTACGAGAAGGATGTCACGCTCGCCGCCGCCAAGGCCCTGAAGGCCAGGCTGGAGAAATCCGGCCGTTTCCAGGTCGTGATGACGCGCGAGACCGACACCTTCATTCCGCTGGAAGCGCGCGTGCAGATCGCCCGTCGCGCCGACGCGGACCTCTTTATTTCGATGCACGCCGACTCGGGTCCCGACGTCGCCACGCGCGGGGCCAGCGTCTACACGCTGTCTGAAAAAGGCACCGAGCGCGTGGCGCGGGTGCTGGAAAAGGACGACTGGCTGATGAAGGCCAGCCTGCCGGGGCGTGATCGCGCCGTCAGCCAGATCCTTCTGGACCTCTCGCAACGCGCCACCAAGAATCGCTCGGCCGCCTTCGCCCAGCTTCTGCTGGAACGCGTGGGCGAAGAGACGCCATTGCTGCGCCGCAGCCATCGCGACGCGGGCTTCATCGTGCTGTTGGCGCCTGATGTTCCGGCCGTGCTGCTGGAAATGGGCTTCATCACCAACCTCGAAGACGAACGCCTGCTCAGCAACCCCGGCAGCCGGGCCCGGGTGGTCAACGCCGTCGGCGACGCCATCGAATCCTATTTCGCCGCCCAGATCCGCAAATCCTGAGACGTGCGCGCCGTTGGCGCCCGTAGCGATGCAGGTTAGAGGCTTGAGGCAGAGTCCGGGCGCGAAGGCGCGGCCGCAAAACCGCTTACACTTTTGTGGAACGGGCTCTAGAGGATGAGAGCAGGGCGGGCGAGTGTGCGTCGTCCGACGGAGGCCCCGTGGATCTGAAACCCACCGAACGATGGATGGCCATCGCCGGCGTAGCGGTGCTTTCCGCGATCGCCGTGGCGGGCTTCGCGATCGCGATCTACGCGGCGTGGCTTTTCCACGACATGCCCGACGCCGGCGAGTTGCAGGATTATCGTCCGCCGACCGCGACGCGCGTCTATGCGTGGGACGGCACCCTGATCGGCGAATACTCCAAGGAACGCCGGATCTTCGTCCCCTACGACCAGATCCCGCCGCAGCTGGCCCAGGCGTTCATGGCCGCCGAGGATCGCAACTTCTTCCGTCACAGCGGCGTCGATGTCGGCGGCTTCTCGCGCGCGATGCTCAAGAACGTCAGCAACGCCGCGCGTGGTCGGCGCCTGGAAGGCGGCTCGACCATCACCCAACAGGTGGCCAAGAACGTTCTGTTGACCAGCGACGCCACGGTCGGTCGCAAGTTCAAGGAAGCGATCCTGGCCCACCGCCTGGAGCAGTCGCTCGACAAGCAGCAGATCCTTGAGCTGTACCTCAACGAAATCTGGCTGGGTTACCGCTCGTTTGGCGTGGGCGCCGCCTCTTACAACTATTTCGGCAAGTCCCTGCCCGAGCTGACCCTGGCCGAATGCGCCTATCTGGCGGCCCTGCCCAAGGGGCCGGACAACTATCATCCGATCCGCAACAAGGCCAAGGCCAAGATCCGCCGCGACTGGATCCTGGGCCAGATGGCCGAACTGGGCTGGGTGTCGCAGGCCGACGCGCAGAAGGCCATGGCCGAAGACCTCGTCGTGCAGGCCGCGCCGAAGCGCGCCTCGTATCGCGACGCCGACTATTTCGTCGAGGAAGTGCGCCAGCGCGGCGTCGCCACGCTGGGCCCCCGCCTGAGCGAGGGCGGCTACTATATGCGCACGACGCTGGATCCGCGGATGCAGACCGCAGCCCGCATCGCATTGATGGACGGTCTTGAGAAATACGATCGCCGCCACGGGTGGCGCGGCGCCTGGGGTCATGTCGAGGCTGATGACGCCGACTGGGAGAAGGCCGCCCGGGCCAAGAGTCCGCCGTCCGAACGTCAAGGCTGGCGCGCCGCCGTGGTCGTTTCGACCGACGGACGGGTGCGGCTGGTCAAGAGCGAGGGCGAAGGCCCCATTGTCGGTGAAGACATGGCCTGGGCCCGCGCGGGTAAGGGCCTGAAGCCCGGCGACCTGATCTTCGTCGAGAAGGTCGAGGGCGCGTCCACCTATCGTCTGCGCCAGGTGCCCGCCGTAAATGGCGCCCTGGTTGCCATCGAGCCCTATAGCGGCCGCGTCGTCGCCCTGGTCGGCGGCTACAGCTTCTCACTCTCCAACTTCAATCGCGCCACCCAGGCGATGCGTCAGCCAGGGTCGGCCTTCAAGCCGTTCGTCTATGCCGCCGCCCTCGAGAATGGCTACACGCCGGCCAGCGTCGTGGTGGACAGCGCCATCACCTTCAAAGGGGCGAATGGCGAAGATTGGAGCCCGGAAAACTACCACAAGGAGTTCTACGGGGCTCAACCGCTGCGAAAGGGTCTGGAGCAATCGATCAACGCCATGACCGTGCGCCTGGCGCAGAGCGTCGGCATGAAGAAGATCGTGGAGTTCTCCAAGCGCACCGGCGTTGTGCGCGACATGCAGCCTGTCCTGGCCATGGCGCTGGGAGCAGGGGAGACGACGCCCTTCAAGCTCACCTCGGCCTATGCGCCGTTCGTCAACGGCGGGCGCCGCGTGGAGCCGCACCTCATCGAGCTGGTGCAGGACCGTGAAGGCAAGGTGATCTTCCGGGCCGACAAGCGCGACTGTGTGCGCTGCACCGCCGGTTTCAATGGCGACGAGAGCCCGCGCTTCGACGCGCCGGGCGAACAGGTCATGGATCCGGTCACCGCCTATCAGATCACCTCGATGCTGCAGGGCGTGGTCCAGCGCGGCACGGCGGCCGCGGTCAGTTCGCTGGGCCGTCCGCTAGCGGGGAAGACGGGGACCACCAACGAATATCGCAGCGCCTGGTTCGTGGGCTACTCGCCCAACCTCGTGGTCGGGGTGTTCATAGGCTTTGATGACAATCGTTCGCTGGGTGAAGGCGAGACAGGGGCCACGGGTCCGGTGCCGGTGTTCATGGACTTCATGCGCGAAGCCCTGAAGGGTCAGCCCGTCGTCGACTTCAAGCCACCTAAGACGGCCAAGTTCGCCATGGTGCGCGGAATCCGCGAAGCCTTCCGCCCAGGGACCGAGCCCAAGGTCGCGGTTCCGGCCGCGGCGGCGGGGCCGCAACCCTATTCCGACGCGTGGCCCAATGGTGTGCCCACCGGCGCCAACAACGCCGCTGACGCCGTCAAGCCGCCGCCCAGGGCCCCCGATCCGCTCAGCGGGCTCTACTGACAGATCATCGTCGTTGCGCTGCTGCCCGACGCGGGGTATCTCCCGCGCCCTTCTTTATTGTCACGGAGTAACGTGATGCGACCGGATGTTGAGGCCTCCGCGGCCGACATCGAGCAGTCCGTGGGACTGCTCAGGAGGCGTCTTTGACTGGGATGCCGCACTTC
Organism: uncultured Caulobacter sp.; assembly: GCA_964427205.1. Classification (GTDB taxonomy): domain Bacteria; phylum Pseudomonadota; class Alphaproteobacteria; order Caulobacterales; family Caulobacteraceae; genus Caulobacter. The sequence goes on along the minus strand of CAYRTE010000026.1, from coordinate 36,322 downwards.
GAAAGCTCGATGAGCTGAACGCCAGGGTCGAAGACCCGACCCTTTGGGACAAACCCGCCGAAGCCCAGGCCGTCTCGCGCGAGCGCGCCAGCCTGTCGGCGCGCGTCGAGGCCGTGCAGGCGCTCGACCAGGGACTCAGGGACGCGCTGGAATATGCCGAACTGGCCGACATGGAGGGCGACGAGGCCCTTCTGGAAGACGCTCGCGCCCAGCTGAAGGACCTCAAGGATCGCGCCGGCCGCGCGGAGCTGGAGGCCCTGCTGTCCGGCGAGGCCGACGGCAACGACTGTTATGTCGAAATCAACTCCGGGGCCGGCGGCACCGAGTCCTGCGACTGGGCCGGCATGCTGCTGCGGATGTATTCGCGCTGGGCCAACGCCCACAAGATGACGGTCGAACTGGTCGAAGAGACGTCGGGTGACCAGGTTGGCATCAAGTCGGCGACTCTATTGATCAAGGGTCAGAACGCCTATGGCTGGCTGAAGACCGAGGCCGGCGTTCACCGTCTGGTGCGCATCAGCCCCTATGACGCGGCCGCCAAGCGCCATACCAGCTTCGCTTCGGCCTGGGTCTATCCGGTGGTGGACGACACGATCGAGATCGAGATCAACCCGTCCGACGTGCGCACCGACACCTACCGCGCCAGCGGCGCCGGCGGTCAGCACATCAACAAGACCGACTCGGCCGTGCGTCTGACCCACATCCCGACCGGCATCGCGGTCGCCTGCCAGGCCGGTCGCTCGCAGCACCAGAACCGCGAAGAAGCGTGGAAGATGCTGCGCGCGCGCCTCTACGAGGCCGAACTGCAGAAGCGGGAAGCCGCCCAACAGGCGCTGGAAGACCAGAAGACCGATATCGGCTGGGGTCACCAGATCCGCAGCTACGTCCTGCAGCCCTACCAGATGGTCAAGGACCTGCGGACCAACGTCGAGACCTCCGACACCCAGGGCGTCCTGGACGGCGATCTGGACGCGTTCATGGGCGCTTCGCTGGCGCAGCGGGTCGGCGCCACGCGCGAAGCCTGACGAGGGCTCCTGAAATGCAAAACGCCCCGGAGCGATCCTGGGCGTTTTTCATTGTCGCTCTGCGTCCAGATCAGCCCGGCTTGGCCTGCGCCTCGGCGGGGGCCGCAAGCACCGGCGTCGGGGCCGGTTGCGGGGCAGGGCGCTGGAACTTCAGGCTGCGGCCCTGGAAGAAGGCTCCGGTTTCCATGGCCAACTGCTCGTGGGTGATATCGCCGTCGATATAGGAGGTGCCATACAGGCGGACCTGCTTGGAGGTGATCGCGCCGACCACCCGGCCGCGAACCTCGACAGCCTCCGCATAGACGGAACCTTCGATGTGGCCGGTCTCGCCGACGGTCAGGCGACCTACGCGGACATCGCCCCGAACCACGCCATCGACCTGCAACTCGCCGTCGCCTGTGACATTGCCCTCGATGGTGATGTCGGCCGAGATCAGGGAGGCGACCTTTGGCGGCGCCTTGCGCGTCTGATCGATGGAAGCGACGGGCGTGGGCAGAGGTTCGATCTTGGCCGGACCGCGAGCCGAAGTCTTAGTTTGTTTGCTGAACATACTCACCAGCCTTCAAAAAGCGATTTGGATTCTGGGCCCTACCATTGGCCCAGACTTCATAGTGCAGGTGGGGGCCGGTGGAGCGACCCGTCGAGCCCATGGCTCCCACGCGCTGACCAATCGCGACCCGCTCGCCGACGCGCACGGAAATCGCCTGAAGATGAGCATAGCGCGTCTTGAAACCACCACCATGGTCGATCTCGATGGTGTTGCCATAGCCCGAGCGCACGCCGGTGAACGACACCACGCCCGGCGCGGTCGACATGATCGGGGTGTAGAAGGCGCCCGGGAAGTCCAGGCCAGAATGGAAGGCCGGCCGGCGGGTGAACGGGTCAAAGCGAACGCCGTAGCTGCTGCTCATGGCCGGGTTGCTGGTCGGGCGGAAGAAGGGAAGCTTCTGGGCCGCCGCGTTCAGCGAGCGCATGTCCGACATGTCGGTGGCGGCGCGGTGAATTCGGGTGGCGAATTCTTCATCCACATCAAGGACGGCGGCGAGCGCGCGCGGATCCTTGGCCTCGATCAGCGGGCCGCCCAGCGAGGCGCCGCGACCGGTATAGTTGCCGGCGTCGAGGCCGGCCATGCGCATGGCCAGACGCAGACGCTCGGCGCGACTCTTGGCGAAGGTCTCGGCGGCGTCGATCAGGCGTTCCTGATCCATCCGGGTGGCCTGGATGCGCTGGACCGGCGTGGCGGCCAGCAGGCGCGGCTTGGAGGTCTGCAGGGCCTGGGCCGCGCCGGGAACGCCCTTGAAGTCGCTGACCAGCATGGCCAGCGCCGAGTGGCGCTTTTCGACCGAGGCGGCCAACTCGTCTAGGGAACCGTTGGTGGCTGAAAGCTGGGCGACGGCGCTGTTCAGGCGGGCCTGACGGTCAGCGTTGAGGCGCTCGTAGTAGGCGCGTTGCTTGATGACCTGCTGGTCGGTCGAACTGACGGCCAGCGCGTTGACCATCATGGCGGCGGTGCAGACGCCCATCCACAAGGCGGCGCAACCGACAACGGTGGCGGCCAGAAGTTGCTTGGAGGTGGAGAAAACGTAGCCCCGCATCTCGCCGCCGGAGCGGATATACAGGTGCCTTTCAGGGAAAAGACCTTCGAGGGATTGCCGCAGTCGCTTGAAGCGTTTGATGGCCATCGCTCACGAAACCCCCGTTTTTAGAACACGGGGATATGCTACGATATTCCGAAGCCGCGCAAGGCTCTTCGCGCGCCAAGAGAGCGCGAGTCGAAAAATTGAGCATGAGGCCTCAAGCGTTAACGCCACCTGAACGCGATCGGCAAGGCCGAGGGTTGGGTAGACGCTAGTTGGGCCTGAGGCGCGGCGCAAATACAACACCCCGGGACGCGGCTTGTTCCGCGTGCTCGACCGCAAAGTCCGCTGGTCTCGTCACTTCAGGGCCTTGGTCGCGGTGAGCACCGCCTTGATGTGACCGGGCACTTTCACCTTGCGCCAGACCTCGCGGATAACGCCTTCGGCGTCGATCAGAAACGTGGAGCGGTCGATGCCCATATATTTGCGGCCATACATGCTCTTCTCGACCCAGGCGCCGTAGGTCTCGACGATCTCGCCGGTGGTGTCGGCCGCCAGCTCGACGGTGAGGTCGTGCTTGAGGCGGAACTTGGCGTGCGAGGCGGCGCTGTCCTTGGACACCCCGACGATCACCGCGCCCAGCTTGGCGAATTCCTCGACCTCGGACGAGAACTGCAGCGCTTCGGAGGTGCAGCCCGAGGTGTCATCCTTGGGGTAGAAATAGAGGACGATCTTCTTGCCCTTCAGGGCCGCGAGACTGACCCGGCCGGTGTCGGTCGGCAGGTCGAACGCGGGAGCCTTGTCGCCAGCTTGAAGCATCGTCTCTCTCCGTAACTCAGTTCCACGTCGATATTACCGGCAGTCCCGGGCGCCTCGCCGAGGCGCCCGGGATGACACCAGTCAGATTGGTTTTACCAGAACGATCTTCTTCTTGCCGGCCGCGAGCTTGACCACGCCATCGATCAGATCGGCCTCGGTGATCTCGCGGTTGGCGTCGGGCTCGGCCCTGTCATTGACCTTCACGCCACCGCCCTGGGCCAGGCGACGGGCTTCGCCGCGCGAGGCGGCCAGACCAGCGTCGGCGAACAGGTTCGCAAGGACGATCCCGGCCTTCAGGTCCGCGGCGGGAACCTCGTAGGTCGGCAGGTCGGCCGAGGTCACCCCCTGCTCGAAAGCCTTCTCGGCCGCGTTGCGAGCCGAACGCGCGGCCTCTTCGCCATGCGCCATGCGCGTGGCCTCGTCGGCCAACACCTTCTTGGCGTCGTTGATCTGGGCGCCGGGCAGGGCTTCCAGGCGGGCGATCTCGTTCAGCGGCAGGTCGGTGAACAGCTTCAGGAAGCGGCCCACGTCGGCGTCCTCGGTGTTGCGCCAGAACTGCCAGTAGTCATAGGGGCTCAGCGCGTCGGCGTTCAGCCAGACGGCGCCCGCCGCCGTCTTGCCCATTTTGGCGCCAGAGGCGGTCGTCAACAGCGGCGTGGTCAGGCCGAAGGCCGGCTTGTGGTCGACTCGGCGGATCAATTCCACGCCGTTGAGGATGTTTCCCCACTGGTCCGACCCGCCCATCTGCAGCACGCACGCACGCTTGCGGTTCAGCTCCAGGAAATCGGTCGCCTGCATCAGCATGTAGTTGAATTCGAGGAAGGTCAGTGGCTGCTCACGGTCCAGCCGCAGCTTGACCGAGTCAAAGGCCAGCATGCGGTTGACGGTGAAGTGCGTGCCGTACTCGCGCAGAAACTCGATATAGCCGAGTTTGCTGAGCCACTCGTCATTGTCGACCATGACCGCGTCGGTCGGGCCGTCACCGAAAGTCAGGAACTTCTCGAAAGCCCGCTTGATGCTGGCGATATTGGCCTTGATGCCATCTTCGGTCAGCATCTTGCGGCTTTCGTCCTTGCCGGACGGATCCCCGACCTTGGTCGTGCCGCCGCCCATCAGAACAATCGGCTTGTGGCCGGTTTGCTGCAGCCGGCGCAGCATCATGATCGAGATCAGATTGCCGACGTGCAGCGACGAGGCCGTGGCGTCGAAGCCCACATAGGCGGTGACGATCCCGCCGGCGGCCGCCGCGTCCAGTTCGTCCGGGTGGGTGATCTGGTGGATGTAGCCGCGCGCCTGCAGGGTCTGCAGGAATTCCGACTTGAACGAGGCGGGCGCGGACATGGATCGACTCTCTGGATGGGACGACTCTTGCGGAGACGGTGGGCCGTCTAGCACGGGCGAGCCTGGATGTGGCGAGGGTTTCATAAGGTCAGTCTCCGGATAAGGCCGGAGCGCCATGATCTTGTGAGACGCGACCCCGGCAGGGTGGCGACGTGTCAGGCCGGCCTCCCGCTATTTCAGCGGGCGGTAATAGACGCGGACGGGGAGGCGGGCGGCGATCATGGGGTCTAGCTACAGGTCCGCGAGCATGGCAGTCAACGACGATGCGCATCCTTGGATTCATGACCGGCACCTCGCTCGACGCTGTCGACATGGCGGTGCTCGAGACCGACGGCGAAGACATCCAGGCCTTCGGCCCGGCGGGCGAGCGAAAGCTGCGCGAAGCGACCCGCGACCTGTTGCTGGCGGCCACCGACCAGGCCCGGGCTTGGCCGCGCGGCGAGCCTGAGCCCGCGATCTTCGAGGAAGCCCGCCGCGCCGTCGCCGACGAGCACCTGTACGCGGCGGAAAGTTTCATTGCCGAGCATGGCCTGGCGTGGAGCGATTTCGACCTCCTGGGCGTGCACGGTCAGACCGTTCTGCACGAGCGTCCGCAGCCCGGCCGGATCGGCCGCACCATACAACTGCTGGACGCCGAACGGCTGGCTGCGGCCACGGGCCGACCTGTCGCCTTTGACTTCCGCACCGCCGACGTCGCGGCTGGCGGGGAGGGGGCCCCCCTGGCGCCGATCTATCACGCAGCCCGGGCCCGGGCGTCGGGCCTGCCTGAGCCCGTGGCGGCTCTCAATGTCGGCGGGGTGGCCAATATCACCCTCATCGGCGCCGATGGAGCCCTGTTGGCCTTCGATACCGGTCCCGGAAACGGGATGATCGATCTGATGCTGCAGGCCCGCGGCCTGGGCCGTTTCGACGAGAATGGCCGGCTGGCGGCGGCGGGCAGGGTGGATGAAGTCGCGCTGCGGGGTCTGCTGTCGGGCGCCTATTTCAACGCGCCGGCGCCCAAGTCTCTGGACCGCTACGACTTCACCCTCGACGCCGTGGCGCATCTTTCAGCCGAGGACGCCGCCGCCACCCTGGTGGCGTTTACGGCCGAAGCCGTGGTCAAGGCGTTCGACAAGGGCGCGCGGCCCAGCGCGCTGATCATCTGCGGCGGCGGTCGGCACAATCCCGAGATCATGCGCGTGCTGGCCGAACGCGCGCCGGTGCCGGTCAAGACCGCCGAGGCGTTCGGCTGGCGCGGAGACGCCATCGAGGCGGAGGCCTTCGCCTATCTGGCGGCGCGAACGGCGATGGGGCTGCCGATCAGCTTTCCGGGGACGACAGGCGTCGCCGAGCCGATGACGGGCGGACGGATCGTCCAGCCGTCCTGAGATCGGTTTCCCGCCGCCACTAGTGCAGCTTCAGCCGCCCCGACACCCGTTCCTGCAGCAGCCGCGCCATCGCCAGCACCGCGGTCTTCACCGTTCCCAGGATCGCCCGGTGGTGGTCCAGGTGCAGCGAGATATACATGTATTTGGCGATCAGCCCCTCGACGAAGAAGTTGGGACCGCCCAGTCCGCCCATCAGCGAACCGACGCCCTTGTTCTCGCCCAGCGAGACCAGTGAGCCGAAGTCCTTGTAGACATAGGACGCTTCGACGTGGCGCTGATGCAGGCGCGCGACAATGACCCTGGTCAGGTAGTCGGCTTGCTGGTGGGCGGCCTGGGCCCGCGCGGGCACCAGCTTGCCGTCTTTCCACGGGCAGGCGGCGCAGTCGCCCAGCGCGTAGACGTCGGTCGCCGAGGTCTCCAGCCGGTCGTTGACCACGAACTGGTTGAGGCGGTTGGTCTCCAGGCCGTAGGCGGCGTTGGTTCCGGCCGCCTTCACCCCGGCGGCCCAGACGATCAGGTCGGCCGGGATGTCGCCGAGGCTCGTCTCCAGTCGGTCGGGATGCACGGCGATGACCTTGGCGCCCGTTCTCACCCTGACGCCCTTGCGCTCCAGCGCCATGGTCGCCTGGCTGGAAATCTTCTCGGGCAGGCCGCCCAGAATGCGCGACGCGGCCTCGACAATGCTGATCTCCAGGCGGAAGCGCTGCTCGGCGCCCAGGCCATCCTGCAGTTCGTTGTGGGCCTCGATCAGCTCGGCCGACAGTTCGACGCCGGTCGCGCCGCCGCCGACGATGGCCACGCGCAGGGCCTTGTCGGTCGAGAACGGCGCCCGCATGAACGCGGCCAGCAGCCGGCCGTGGAAGCGCTCGGCGTCCTCGGTGCGCTCCAGCAGATAGGCGGTCTCGGCGCCGGGCGTGTCGAACAGGTTGGAGCCGCTGCCGATGGCCAGCACGCCCCAGGTGAAGCTGACATGGCGCTCCGGCGCCAGAATCGTCCCGTCGTCGCCGCGCATCTCGCCCAAGGTCACGCGCTTGGCGATGGGGTCGAACCCCGTCAGTTCGCCCAGCAGGAAGCTGAAATGATTGCTGCGGGCCAGGATGGGGTAGGACAGGCCTTCCTGGTGGACGTCCAGCGTTCCGGCGGCCACCTCGTGCAGCGTCGGTTTCCAGATGTGGAAGATCGAGCGGTCGATCAGCAACACGCGCTCGCGTCCAGCCTTGCGGCCCAGCTTCCGCCCCAACCGCGAGGCCAGTTCCAGCCCGCCCGCGCCGCCGCCGACAATGACGATGTCGTAGTGCATGTTCGCTCTCGCGTTAGCGGTACCAGCGATATTTAGGCACTTGAAGCGGCGATGTCCCGAACGAAAAAGGCCTCCCCGAAGGGAGGCCTTTGAAGGATCAGATCGGGTTCATCTCGATCCGCTTGTCCAGATAGTCGCCGACGCTCTTTTCCACGAATGGCAGATGCTCGGTCCAGAAGTGGCTGGCCTTGTCGATGACTTCGTAGTCGATGACGATGCCCTTCTGGGTGCGCAGCTTGGAGACGACGCGCTCCACTTCCACCGGCGGGGTGATGCTGTCGGCCGAGCCGGTCAGGAACAGGCCGGAAGCCGGGCAGGGCGCCAGGAAGCTGAAATCGTACATGTTGGTGGGCGGCGAGACGCTGATGAAGCCGTCCGTCTCCGGGCGGCGCATCAGGAGTTGCATGCCGATATAGGCGCCGAAGTCGAAGCCCGCGACCCAGGTCTGGCTGGCGGCCGGGTTGGAGGTCTGCAGCCAGTCCAGGGCGGTGGCGGCGTCGGCCAGCTCGCCGATGCCGGCGTCGAATTCGCCCTGGCTGCGGCCCACGCCGCGGAAATTGAAGCGCAGCGTCGCAAAGCCGCGCTTCATGAACAGGTGATACAGCTGCACCGAAACCGGGTGGTTCATGTGCCCGCCCGCCTTGGGGTGGGGGTGCAGGATCAGTGCGATCGGCGCCGTCTCGGTCTTGCCGGGCGAGTAGCGACCTTCGATCCGTCCGGACGCGCCGGTCAAAATCACATCAGGCATATCGTCCTCATCGGTTCGAAGCGGCGGACGATTCCGGGTCTTTCGACCGATGGAATACTTGACCGCTGCGCTTGGTCTTCCTAAATCGCAACCAGCGACGCGGACCCGAGGGTCCGGCGCGAGGTCGCGGCTTGTAGCACACGCAAAAGCCGATGCGCGCGGAATCTGCAAGGAGTAAGGCGCATGCGCCTGAGCACCAAGGGACGATACGCCGTAATGGCCATGACCGACCTGGCCAAGCGCCAGGACGAGGGGGACGGCCGCGCCGTCGCCCTGGCCGAGATCGCCGCCCGCCAGCAGATCTCGCTGTCCTACCTCGAACAGCTTTTCGCGCGCCTGCGCCGCAAGGGCCTGGTCAAGAGCGCCCGCGGTCCCGGCGGCGGCTATCGCCTGGCGCTGGCCGCCGAGACGACCCTGATTTCCGAGATCGTTCTGGCTGTCGACGAGCCCCTGCGGGCCACCCGCTGCGGCATGACCAAGGGCGGCCCCAAGGGCTGCATGGCCGGCGGCGAGCGCTGCATGACCCATGACCTGTGGGAGGAGATGGGTCGCCAGATCCACGGCTATCTCGCCTCGGTCTCGATCGCCGATGTGCTGGAAGGCCGCCTGCGGCCCGACTCCAAGGCTCTGGAGATCGCGGCGGAGTGACCATGTCCCGCGCTTCCGTCTATCTCGACTACAACGCCACCGCGCCCATCCGTCCGGAAGCGCGGGAGGCGTTGCTGCGCGCCCTGGAGGCGCCGGCCAATCCCTCGTCGGTCCATGCCGCCGGCCGCGCCGCCCGCGATGTCGTCGAGACGGCCCGCGCCCAGGTGGCCGCCCTGGTCGGCGTGCCGTCCGGCTCGGTCACCTTCGTCAGTGGTGGCACCGAGGCCAACGCCCTGGCCATCGACAGCGCCAAGGCCGCCGGCTTTACGCGCATTGTCGTCGGCGCTACCGAGCACGACGCGGTTATCGAGACGGCCAAGGCCAGCGGCCTGCCGGTCGAGACCTGGCCGGTCGACGCCAATGGCGTGGCGCACCTGCCCTGGCTGGAGGCCGACCTGAAAGCCCCCGGCCGGGCTCTGGTCTGTCTGATGCTGGCCAATAACGAGACCGGCGTCATTCAGCCCGTCGCCGAGGCTTCGGCCCTGGTTCGGGCCGCCGACGGCTGGCTGCATGTCGATGCGGTGCAGGCGGCCGGCAAGATCGCCATCGATTTTTCCGCCCTCGGCGCCGACACCCTGGCGCTGTCGGCGCACAAGCTGGGCGGCCCCCAAGGCGTCGGCGCCCTGGTCGCCGGTACGCGCGCCACCCTGCATCGTCGCCAGCATGGCGGCGGGCAGGAGCGTGGCCGTCGGGCGGGGACCGAGAATGTCGCGGGCATCGCGGCCTTCGGCGCGGCCGCCGATGCTGCGTCGCGCGATCTGGCCAAGATGTCCGAACAGGCCCGCTGGCGCGACGCCTTGGCCGAGCGCGTCAAGGCGGAAGGCGCGGTCGTGCTCGGCGAGGGCGCGGATCGCCTGCCCCAGACCCTGTGCTTCGCGGGCGAAGGCTTCGGCTCCGAGATTCAGGTGATGAACCTGGATCTGGCGGGCGTGATGGTTAGCGCCGGCAGCGCCTGCTCGTCGGGCAAGGTCAAGGCCAGCCGCGTGGTGGAAGCCATGGGTCGGTCCGATCTCGCCCCCTGCGCCCTGCGGGTCAGCGGCGGCTGGGCGAGCACGCAAGACGACTGGATCAAATGCGGCGACGCCTGGCTCGCCGCCTGGAAGCGTATCGGCGCACGGCGCCGGGAGGTGGCGTAGTGGCCGCAGTTAAAGAAACCGTCGAAACCGTTGCGTCGCTTGAGAAATACGAGCACGGATTCACCACCGATATCGACCAGGAGTTTGCCCCCAAGGGCCTGTCCGAGGACATCGTGCGCTTCATCTCGGCCAAGAAGGACGAGCCGCAGTGGATGCTGGACTGGCGCCTGGACGCCTATCGCCGCTGGCTTGAGCTGGAAGAGCCCGATTGGGCAAAAGTAAGCTATCCCAAGATCGACTACCAGGACTCCTACTACTACGCCGCTCCCAAGACCAAGGAGGGGCCCAAGAGCCTGGACGAGGTCGATCCGGATATCCTGGCCGTCTACGCAAAGCTGGGCATCCCGCTGAAAGAGCAGGAAGTTCTGGCCGGCGTTGAAGGCGCGCCGCGCTACGCTGTCGACGCCGTGTTCGACAGCGTCAGCGTCGTCACCACCTTCAAGAAGGAGCTGGCCGCCGTCGGGGTGATCTTCTGCTCGATGAGCGAGGCGATCCGCGAGCACGGCGATCTGGTGAAGCAGTATCTGGGCACGGTGGTGCCGACGTCGGACAACTATTTCGCCTGCCTCAACAGCGCGGTCTTCAGCGACGGCTCGTTCGTCTACATCCCGCCGGGCGTGCGTTGCCCGATGGAACTGTCGACCTATTTCCGCATCAACGCCAAGGACAGCGGCCAGTTCGAGCGCACCCTGATCATCGCCGACAAGGGCGCCTATTGCTCGTATCTGGAAGGCTGCACGGCCCCGATGCGAGACGAGAACCAACTGCACGCCGCCGTGGTCGAGCTGGTTCTGCTGGACGACGCCGAGATCAAATATTCCACCGTGCAGAACTGGTATCCGGGCGATCCGGAGACCGGCAAGGGCGGCATCTTCAACTTCGTCACCAAGCGCGCCGACTGCCGCGGCGACCGCTCCAAGGTGTCGTGGACGCAGGTTGAAACCGGCTCGGCCGTGACCTGGAAATATCCGTCTTGCGTTCTGCGCGGCGAGGGCAGCTCGGGCGAGTTCTATTCGATCGCCGTGACCAACGGTCACCAGCAGGCCGACACCGGCACCAAGATGATCCACCTCGGCGCCAATACGAAGTCGCGGATCGTCGCCAAGGGCATCAGCGCCGGCAAGTCGACCAGCACCTATCGCGGTCTGGTCAGCGCCCACCCCAAGGCCAAGGGCGCCCGCAACTTCACCCAGTGCGACAGCCTGCTGATCGGCAAGACCTGCGCCGCCCACACCATCCCCTATATCGAGGCCCGCAACGGCCAGTCGGTGTTCGAGCACGAGGCCACCACCACCCGCCTGTCGGACGACCAGCTGTTCTACTGCCAGCAGCGCGGCCTTTCGCAGGAAGAGGCCGTGGCCCTGCTGGTCAACGGCTTCGTCAAGGACGTGCTGCAGCAGCTGCCGATGGAGTTCGCCGTCGAGGCCCAGAAGCTGGTGGCGATCAGCCTGGAAGGGAGCGTGGGATGATCCCTGTCCGCTTCGGGCTGAACGACAAGGAATACAAGTACGCCCGCCAGCTGGCCTATCAGGCGGCGCATGGCACGTGGATGAATCCGTATGGCGATGAGGCCCCGCTGATCGACCGCTGCGCCAAGCTGCTGGCCAAGGGCAATGCGGACGCCGACGCCGAGCGCGCCTTGCTGACCGAACTTCTGAAACTCGCCGCCTACAGCCCCGAACATGAATGGGAGGCGCCGGCCCTGACCGGCAAGCCGACCTCGTTCGCTATCCAGACGCTCGAAAAGATCACGGCTTTCAATGCTTAATATCCAGAACCTCCACGCCCGCGTCGAAGACAAGGCCATTCTGAAGGGCGTCACGCTGGACGTGCCGGCCGGCGAGGTCCACGCCATCATGGGGCCCAACGGCGCCGGCAAGTCGACCCTGTCCTACGTGCTGACCGGCCGCGGCGGATATGAGGTTACCGAGGGTTCGGCCAGCCTCAACGGCGAGGATCTGCTGGCTCTCGACGCCAATGAGCGGGCCGCCAAGGGCTTGTTCCTGTCCTTCCAGTATCCGCTTGAAATCCCCGGCGTTCCGGCCCTGACCTTCATCCGCACCGCCCTCAACGCCCAGCGCCGCGCGCGGGGCGAGGACGAGATCGCCGCGCCGGCTTTCCTGAAGCTGGCCCGCGAAAAGGCCGCCTCGCTGAAGATCGACTTCGAGATGCTCAAGCGCGGTCTGAACGTCGGCTTCTCGGGCGGCGAGAAGAAGCGGATGGAAATCTTTCAAATGGCGATGCTTTCGCCGAAGTTCCTCATCCTGGATGAGACCGACAGCGGCCTGGATATCGACGCCCTGAAGATCGTCTCCGAAGGCGTCAACGCCCTGCGCGGCCCCGAGCGCGGCATGCTGGTGATCACCCACTATCAGCGCCTGCTGGATTACATCAAACCCGACCGCGTCCACGTGCTGGCCGCCGGCCGCATCGTTGCGTCGGGCGGGCCCGAACTGGCGCTGCAGCTGGAAGCCGAAGGCTACGACAAGTATGCGAGCGCCGCCGCATGAGCCTGGCTCTCGCCCTCAAGACCGGAGACGCCAGCCGTCTGCCGTCGCGACGCGATGAGGACTGGCGCTGGACAGACCTGCGCGGCCTGATCCGGACCATTCCGGCTGAGTCTCCGGCCTTTCTCGGCGACGTGGGCGCCGGCCCATTCGACGCGCTGGCGGACGGATCGGTGGTGATCGTCAATGGGTGGGTGCGCGAAGGTGACCCGGCGCCCGAGGTTGGGGTGTTGGCCTTGCGCTTCGTGTCCCACGCCGACGCCACGGCGCATGACGCCGAGTTTGCGGTGACGGTCGCGCCCGGCCAGACCCTGACCGTGTTGGAAAGCTACGAAGGGCGAGGGGCAGGCGGCTATCTGGCCAATATCGGTCTCGACTTCTCGGTTGGCGAAGGGGCTCGTCTGGAGCGGATCGTACTCGTCGATGACCTGGCCGATGCGGTGACGGTGAGCACGGCCGACGTCGCCCTGGCGCCCAATGCGAAGTTTTCCCAGACCATCCTGACCTCCGGGGCGCGTCGGCAGCGCATCGAGACGCGCGTCGCCCATCCTGGCGCCCATGCCGACCTGCGCCTCGACGGGATCTATTTGCTCGACGGCCAGCGTCACGCCGACCTGACCACCCAGGTCACCCATGCTGGCGTCGACGGAACGACGTCGCAACTGACCAAGGGCATGGTCGCCGATCAGGCGCGCGGCGTGTTCCAGGGGCGGATCATCGTCCAGCCCGGCGCCGACCAGACCGACGCCCGCATGGGCCACCACGCCCTGATCATGTCGGACAGGGCCGAGGTCGACGCCAAGCCCGAGCTGCTGATCTTCGCCGACGACGTCTCGTGCGCCCACGGCAACACGATCGGCGCCCTGGACGAGCAGGCGATCTTCTACGCCCGCCAGCGCGGCATCCCCGAACTGGAAGCCCGCGCCATGCTGACCGAGGCCTTCGTCGGCGAAGTGGTCGAGCGCATCGAGCACGCCGCCGCCCGAGAGGTCGCCCGCGCCTGGGTGGCTCAGCGACTTGGCCGGAGCGCCTTGTAATGGCTTTTGACGCCCCCTTCGATGTCGAGGCGATCCGCGCCCAGTTCCCGATCCTGCAACGGACGGTGCACGGCAAGCCGTTGATCTATCTGGACAGCGCCGCCAGCGCCCAGAAGCCTGACGCGGTGCTGGACGCCATGACGGGTCTGGCCCGCACCTCCTACGCCAACGTCCATCGCGGCCTACACACACTGGCGAACGAAACGACGGAAGCCTACGAAAAGGCGCGGGAAACCGTCGCCAGGTTCATCAATGCTGAACCCACCGAAATCGTCTGGACCAAGAGCGCCACCGAGGCGGTCAATCTGGTCGCGGCGTCGTTTGGCCTGTCACTGAACGCCGGCGACGAGATCGTGATCTCCGAGATGGAGCACCACGCCAATATCGTGCCGTGGCACTTCCTGCGCGAGCGCAAGGGCGTGGTCCTGAAGTTCGTGCCGGTGCTCGACGACGGCCGGCTGGACATGGAGGCCTATAGGGGCCTGCTGTCCGAGCGCACGAAAATGGTCGCCCTGACCCAGATGTCGAACGTGCTGGGCACGGTCAATGATGTGCCCGAGATCGTTCGGCTGGCCCATGCGGCCGGCGCCCAGGTGCTGATCGACGGCTGCCAGGGCGTGGTTCACTCCCGGGTCGATGTGAAGGCGCTGGACGTCGACTACTACGTCTTCTCCGGCCACAAGCTGTACGGCCCCACCGGCATCGGCGTGCTCTACGGCAAGGCCGAGCGTCTGGCCGCCCTGCCGCCGTATCAGGGCGGCGGCGAGATGATCGCCTCGGTGTCGATGGACGCCATTACCTATGCCGACCCGCCGCATCGGTTCGAGGCCGGCACGCCAGCGATCCTGGAGGCCGTCGGCCTGGGGGCGGCGGTCGAGTGGCTGAACGGCCTGGATCGCGACGCCATCTTCGCTCACGAGCATGCCCTCTACGAGCGGGTCGCCGAGCGTCTTCAGGGCGTCAACGGCTTGCGGATCCTCGGCATGGCGCCCGGTAAGGGCGCGGTGCTGTCGTTCACGATCGAGGGCGCCCATGCCCACGATATAGCCCAGGTGCTGGACCGTTACGGCGTCGCCGTGCGCGCCGGCGCCCACTGCGCCGAGCCCCTGATGCGACGCTTTGGCGTCACGTCGAGCGCTCGCGCCTCCTTCGCCCTATATAACACCGAAGCCGAGGCCGATGCGTTCGTGGACGCTCTGGCCAAGGCCCGCAGTTTCTTCAGTTGAGCCCGCAATGACCGACGCCGCCGTTCCCGAGACCGCATCCGCCATTCCAAAGGAGGAACTGGCCAAGCTGACCGATCTGCTGATCGAGAAGCTGAAGTCGGTCTATGATCCCGAGATCCCGGTCGACATCTATGAGCTGGGCCTGATCTACAAGGTCGATGTCAGCGACGACAAGGACGTGGCCATCGACATGACCCTGACCGCGCCGGGCTGCCCGGTGGCCGGCGAGATGCCGGGCTGGGTCAGGGACGCGGTGATGGAAATCCCCGGCCTGAAGTCCTGCACCGTCGATCTCGTCTTCGATCCCGCCTGGGACCCGTCGCGCATGAGCGACGAGGCCAAGCTGCAACTGAACATGTTCTGATCGGTTCGAATCCCATGGAAGCCGCCATCACGCCTCGTATTCGTCGCCCCCGTCCCAAGGTCGTCACCTTGACCGACGCCGCGGCCGCGCGCGTGAAGGAGATCATGGCCCGCGCTGATCAGCCTTACGCGGGGCTGCGGGTGGGCGTGAAGAACGGCGGCTGCGCGGGTTCGGAATATGTCTTCGAATACGCCGTCGAAAAGAACCCGCTCGATGAGGTGGTCGAGGACAAGGACGTCACCATCCTGATCGACCCCAAGGCGGTGCTGTTCCTGATCGGCACGACGATCGACTACGAGACCACCAAGCTGTCGTCGAAGTTCGTGTTCAACAATCCGAACGAAACCGACGCCTGCGGCTGCGGCGAGAGCGTGACCATCCAGCCTGCCATCGAGGCGGAATCCTAGAATGTTGGCGCGGACGCCCAAGGCTGTGTGCCTGGAATGCGGATTGCCCTGGAGCGCTCCAACCTTTGTCGCCCACGCCGGCATTCGAGAGCATGGGCCGGCCTATTGGTCGGATCGAGGCATCCTGTGCTCGGTGGGCTGCGCGTCGGAGCATTTCCGCAAGCGCAAGGCCGATCGGACCTTCATCGCGATCCCTCTGGACTGTCCGATTGACGTCGAATAGCGACGTGAAACCCGCGGCCCCGCGGCCAGCCGTTTTTCCGCCCCTTCGTTGACCGGGCAGGGCGAGCGGGCCTAATCAGCCCATGGTCAAAACCGTTCTGGTCTATTCGATGGGCGAGGTGATCGGCGACGGGCTGATCAAGCTGCCCTTCATCGCCGGTCTGCGCGCGGCGTTTCCGGACGCCCGGATCACCTGGTGCGCGGCCAAGGGCGAGACGGTCTATGCCGGGCCGTTGAAGGCGGTCGTCGAGGGCTATATCGACGAGATCGTCACCGGGGGCGTCACGGGCGTGAAGCCGCTCGACATTCTGCCCTGGGTGAAGCCCTTCGGCGGTCGCGGGTTCGACCTGGTCATCGACACCCAGGAGAACCTGCGTCGCAGCGTCGTGGCTCAGCGCGCCGCCAGCGTGTTCGTCTCCGCCGCGCGTCTGGCGCGGACGCGAGATTGGCCCGTGGCGGTCACCGATCGGCTGGCCCGATTGCTGAACCTGGCGACCGCGGGGCAGGGCGCGCCCACGCCAATCGTCCTGACGCACAAGGACGCCCTCGACGCCGCCAAGGCCCTGCTGCCCGACGGCCCGACCTATGTCGGCTTGGCGCCCGGCGCGGGCGGACAGGACAAGCGCTGGCCGTTGGGGCGTTATATAAGTCTGGCGCAAAGCCTTGAAGAAAAAGGCTTAACTCCGGTGTTCTTCTTCGGTCCCGACGAGGCCGAGGACGCCGCCCTGACGCAGCGTGAGGTTCCGACGGCGCGGTATCCCGAGCTGGACCGCGGCGACCCCTATCCGCATGTGAGGGGGCCATTGCTGGTCATCGCCCTGGCCGGTCGCCTGAGCGCCGCCGTCGCCAATGACGCCGGCCCGGGCCACATGCTGGCGGCCGGCGGCGCGCCGCTGGTTTCGTTGCAAAAGGACGCCCGCAAGGCCGTGAAGTTCCGTCCCGCCGCCGCGCGACTTGAGATGCTGGTCGCGGGAGACTACGGAGACGACATGGCCGCCCTGCCCAGCGAGGCGGTCGAGGCGGCGCTCTCAAGATTGATGGGCCGCGCCTGATGTCCGGAGTCGTCTGAAATGCCCATCCTCGCGCCCATCTCGGCCGGCGAACTGATCGACAAGATCACCATCCTGCGCGTGAAGGCCCGACGCATTGGCGATCCGGTCAAGGAGGCCAATGTCCGCAAGGAACTGGCCCTGCTGGAAGCCACCGCGCTGTCGCACATTCCGCCCAGCGCCGAGATGGAGCGCCTGACCGCCGAACTGATGGCCGTCAACGCCGCCCTGTGGGACGTCGAGGACGGCAAGCGCGACTGCGAGCGTCGCCAGGACTTTGGACCGGACTTCGTGGCCCTGGCGCGCCGCGTCTATATCGAAAACGACCAGCGCGCCGCGATCAAGCGAGCGATCAATGCGGTGGCCGGCTCCGATATCGTCGAGGAAAAGAGCTACAAGCCCTATCTGGCCGGCTAACGCCCCTTGAAGGCCGCCGCGCGCTTCTGAAGGAAGGCGCTGACGCCCTCGATGAAGTCCTCGGTCTTGCCGGCGAACTTCTGGGCCTTGCGCTCGGCATGCAACTGGCCGTTCCAGTCGGCGTCGAGGCTTTCCCAGACCAGCTTGCGGATCGCGCCCAGGGCCACCGGGCCGTTGGCCAGTTCCCTGGCGATGGTCGTGGCGGTGGCGATGAGCTCGCCATCGGGCACGCAGCGATTGACCAGGCCCCATTCTAGGGCCTTGGCGGCCGGGATCTTGTCGCCCAGCAGCATCATCTCCATGGCTCGCGCCTTGCCGACCAGACGTGGCAGCAGATAGGTCGAGCCGCCGTCGGGAACCAGGCCGATGCGACGGAAGGCCTGCAGGAAGTAGCCGCTTTCGCCGGCCACGATCATGTCGCCCATCAGGGCCAGCGAGCAGCCGACGCCGGCCGCCGCGCCGTTCACGGCGGTGACGATCGGATAGGGGAAGTCCCGCAGGGCGGTCATCATCGGGTTGTAGACGGTCTCAAGCGCCGAGCCGGCGTCGGGCTTGCCATCGACGTCGAGTTCGCGGGCGGCCGGACCGCCGCCGGAGAGGTTCGCCCCCGAGCAGAAGCCGCGGCCCTCGCCGGTGATGATCAGGGCGCGCGCCTCGACCTTGCCGTGGGCGATTGCCGCCAGCGCATGGGTGATCTCGCGCGCCAGATCCATGCTGGCGGCGTTCAGCGTGTTGGGATCGGCCAGGGTGATCGTCGCGACCCCGTTCTCGGCGGTCAGGCGGATTTTCTTGTAGTCCATGGCGTCCTCCCAAGGCATTCGTTTGGCGCATGGCGGTCGCCGGAACCGGCCGCCATGCTCTTTGCGCTCTTGGAAGATAGCTAGGCGCCGCTAACCCGGGGGAAGGCCAGAGGGTTTTTTACATGAAGACGCCGCCGTTCGCGAAAACGGCGGCGCTTGTTCGTCTGGAAGCGGTGAACCCTAGGCGGCGTTGGCCGAAGCCGGCTTGCCCTCGGCGGAGCTGACCTTGTTGCGGCCGCCGCGCTTGGAGGCGTAGAGGGCCGCATCGGCGCGCTCCATCAGCGAGTGGCCGGTCTCGGCCTTGTGACGTTCGGCGAAGCCCGAAGAGATGGTGATCGTGCCCAGGTCTTCATTGGTCGAGCGACGCTTGAGCATGCGCGAGGAGACCTCAAGGCGGATCTCTTCCAGGCAGCTGGCGACGACAGCAGAGGATTCGCGCGGGAAGATCATCGCGAACTCTTCACCGCCGTAGCGAGCGGCGAAGCGCGGCATGGCGGCCACCCGACCGATCACCGAAGCCACGTAGCGGATGACCTGGTCGCCTGTCTGGTGACCCCAGGTGTCGTTGAAGCCCTTGAAGTGGTCGATGTCGAGCACGGCCAGGCAAAGGCTGGTTCCGGCTTCGTCGCCCTCTGCGCAGGCGCGGTCCAGTTCTTCGTCGAAGGCCTTGCGGTTGGCGAGATTGGTCAGGCCGTCGGTGGTGGCGTCGCGGCGCACCTGCTCTAGGTGCTCGCGCAGGCGATCGACCTCGGCGGTCGATTCCGCCAGGCGCGCTTCCAGCGACTGATTTTCCTTGTGAACACGGCGGGTGGCCTGGGCCAGGCTGGTGACCACCGACTTGATGGCGCCGACATCGGCGCTGCCATCGAGATTCTTGGAAACGCCGTCCAGTTGCTTGCCGAACGCGGCGTTGGTCTTCTGGGCGTTCTGGATGGCCTTGGAGACCGATTCCAGCTCCTTGCTTAGCAGGTCGCCGGCGTCGCGGATCTGTTCGTTCAGCTTGGCCTTGGGGAGGTACGCCGCGGCGAGTTCCTCGCTGACCATTTCGGTCATCGGTTCACCCAGGGAGATCAGCCGGGTGAGTTCGCGCGCCAGCGCGCCCTCGGGATCGGCGACATAGTGGGTCCAGAGTTCGAAATTCAGCGCGGTGGGCCACACCTGATGGCGCTCCATCAACTCCAGAGCGCGCTTGGCGATCTTGTAGGCCTCGGGCCCGCGCAGCGTGGTTTCGACGTCCGACATCTTCTCTTCCCCCGTCGGCGGATTCTCGTCGCGAGAATGCCGATCGCTTGGAGCAGCACTGTAGCGCCGAGAGTTCAAACGAGGCGTTAAGAGCGAACAAGGTTCTCTTGCGCTTGCCTTTTTCGACCTCCATTGTGAACAGTGATAAGATGAGCCCTCAGCGGGCCGCCGGGAGGATCGCAGCCATGAACGCACCGACAAATTTGACCCTCGAAACCCACAAGGCCGAGATGAATCGCGCGCTGGAGCGCCAGAAAGCGGCGCATTTACGCGATGGACCCTGGACGGCCGAGCAGCGCATCGACCGTCTCAACCGCTGCATCGACCTTTTGATCGGCCACCAGGCGCAGATCGCCGAGGCGGTCAGTACCGATTTTGGGTCTCGTTCGCCGGAAGCCACGTCCCTGACCGACGTGGCGGGCTCGATCGGTCCGCTGAAGTTCGCGCGCGACAATCTCACCAAATGGATGAAGCCGCAGAAGCGCAGGACGACGCCGGCGATCCTGGGTCTGTTTGGGGCCAAGGCCGGGATTCAGTACCAGCCCAAGGGCGTGGTCGGGGTGATCAGCCCCTGGAATTTTCCCGTCAATCTGACCTTCGCGCCCCTGGCCGGGATCCTGGCCGCGGGCAATCGGTCGATGATCAAGCCATCGGAATTCACGCCGGCGACCTCGGACCTGATGAAGGCGATGTTCGCCAAGGCCTTCACCGAGGAAGAGATCGCGGTCTTCGTCGGCGGCGCCGAGGTGGGGCAGGCCTTTTCCGGCCTGGCCTTTGACCATCTGGTCTTTACCGGCGCGACGTCGGTGGCCCGCCACGTAATGCGCGCGGCCGCCGAGAACCTGGTGCCGGTGACCCTGGAACTGGGCGGCAAGAGCCCGGTGATCCTGTCGCGCGGGGCCGACATGGCCACGGCCGCCGCCCGGATCATGAACGGCAAGACCCTGAACGCTGGTCAGATCTGCCTGGCGCCCGACTATGTCTTCGCGCCCGCCGATCAGGTCGACAACTTCGTGGCCGAGGCCAAGGCCGCCGTCGGCCGCTATTTCCCGACCCTGAAGGACAATCCCGACTACACCGCCGTGGTCGCCCAGCGCCACTTCGACCGGATCACCGGCTATGTCGAGGACGCCCGAGCCAAGGGCGCGACCATCGTCGAGATCAATCCGGCCGGCGAGGACCTGTCCCAGCAGCCGCATCGCAAGATCGCCCCGACCCTGATCCTCAATCCCACCGACGACATGGCGGTGATGCGCGAGGAGATCTTTGGCCCGCTTCTGCCGGTCAAGACCTATCAGCGGGTGGAAGAGGCCGTGGACTACATCAACGCCCACGACCGGCCCCTGGCCCTCTACTGGTTCGGGACCGACGAAGCGGAAAAGGACCGGGTGCTGGAGCGCACCACCAGCGGCGGCGTGACCGTCAATGACGTGATCTTCCACGTCGCCCAGGAAGAACTGCCATTCGGCGGCGTTGGCCCGGCCGGCATGGGCGCCTATCACGGCCACGACGGCTTCCTGGAATTCAGCCATCGCAAGGCGGTCTTCCAGCAGCTGAAGAAGGATATCGCGCCGATGCTGGGCCTGCGTCCGCCCTACGGCGAGGGCATCCGCAAATATCTGGCTGGTCAGATCAAGCGCTAGTTCGTGGTCTGGGCGGTGGAAGGCCTCAGCGCCCCATCGCCCAGGGATCGAGCGGTTGGTGCGCCTCGTGACGGACAAGACCGTAATAGCCCGCCACCCAGACGATGATCCCGACGACAAGGCCGCCGATGAAGCCGATCGGCGTGGCGAACCAGATCGTCAGGCTGGTCAAGCCTGTCGCCAGCCCGAGCATCGACCAGCGCAACAGCATGTTGAACGCATGATAGGTGCGCTCATGGGCCAGCAGGTCGGGTGAGATTTCAGAGTCGTTTGCCGGTTGCATGCCAAGGACCTCCTAGAGGGCTCGGATTGGCCACGGCGTCGCGCGGGCGGCGCCTCGGCCAGAGCCGAGAACGCCGTTATCCTACGCTCATTTCAGGGGAATGGCGACGCGTGTGCGTCGCCGTCCCAATCAGTCGTCCGACGGAACCTTCGGAAGGCGCGGCGGAGCTCGCATCAGGAAGGCTGGGGTGTCGGAGCCAAAGCCCACGACGCGACGGTCGTCATCGTCTTCACGACCGCGCACCGGCTGGACGCCGCGCACGGGCGAGGCTGGACGGGCTTCGCGCTCCGGGCGGGTTTCCCGCTCGGGAGCGGCGCGTTCAGGACGAGTCCGTTCGCGCCCGTTTTCGCGCGGGGCGAAGGCTTCGGTCTCGACTGGAGCGGGAGCCTCGGCTCTGTCCGGACGCGGACCGCGGTCGGAGCGATCGCGGCCACGACCACGATCCCGGCCGCGTTCGCGCGCCACGGGCGCTTCGGATTCGGCTTCAACCTGGATCGGAGCGACAGCCTCGACCGTTTCCGGCTCGGCGGCGCGTTCGGCGCGAGGACCGCGTTCGCGAGGCTTGCGTTCGCCGCGGCTGCGGGCGGGACGCTCCTCGCGAGCTTCCACGGGCGCGACTTCGGCGGCGCCGTCGATCGCAGCGACAGCTTCGGCCGGAGCAGCCTCGACGTCGCGGGTGCGCGCGCCACGGCCGCCACGGGCCGAGCGTTCACCGGCTTCGCGCTCGCCGCCACGATCACGGCTTGGCGGCGCGCCACGACCGCCACGCTTCTTGTCGCCATCGCGATGGACAGTGACAGCCTGCGAGTAGTCGAGGTCGAGCTTTTCTTCGACGGGGGTCGAGCCGATCAGCTTGATGACCTTGTCGAAGCCCTTGTCGTCACCCGGGGTGACCAGCATGTAGGTGATGCCCGAACGACCGGCGCGGCCGGTGCGGCCGATGCGGTGGACATAGTCATCGGCATGGTGCGGGACGTCATAGTTGAAGACGTGGCTGACGGCCGGGATGTCGAGGCCGCGCGCGGCGACGTCCGAGGCCACCAGGATCTTCAGCGAACCATCGCGGAAGGCCGCCAGGGTCTTCATGCGCTGGCTCTGGTCAAGGTCGCCATGGATCGCGGCGGCGTCGAAGCCGTGCGAGCGCAGGGACTTGGCCACCACGTCGACCTCGGTCTTGCGATTACAGAACACGATGCCGGTCTCGATCTGGGCCTTCTCGATCAGAGCGCGCAACGCCAGGCGCTTGGCCTTGGGATCGGAGGAGGGGACCTTGACCAGCAGCTGGGTGATGTTCTCGTTGGTCGTGGCCGGACGCGCCGCCTCGATCCGCACGGGATCCTTCAGGAACTGCTTGGTCAGACGGGTGATTTCCGGCGGCATGGTCGCCGAGAAGAACAGGGTCTGCTTCTTGGGCGGCGTCATCTTGAAGATGCGCTCGATGTCCGGGATGAAGCCCATGTCCAGCATGCGGTCGGCTTCGTCGACGACCAGGAACTGCACGCCGGTCATCAGCAGCTTGCCGCGCTCGAAATGGTCCAGCAGGCGGCCGGGGGTGGCGATCAGCACGTCGACGCCGCGATCCAGCTTCTTTTCCTGGTCGCCGAACGACACGCCGCCGATCAGCAGCGCCCAAGAGAGCTTGGTGCCCTTGGCGTACTTTTCGAAGCTGGAGGCGACCTGGTCGGCCAGCTCGCGGGTCGGGGCGATGACAAGGGCGCGCGGCATGCGCGCCTTGGCGCGGCCGTTCATCAGCTTGTCGATCAGCGGCAGGGTGAAGGCGGCGGTCTTGCCGGTGCCGGTCTGGGCGATGCCCAGAACGTCCTGCCCGGCGAGGGCGACCGGGATGGCCGCGGCTTGAATGGGGGTGGCCGTGGTGTAGCCGGTGTCTGCGACCGCTTGGAGGGTCGTGGGCGACAGCCCGAGTTCGGAAAATTCTGTCATATCAATCTGGCTGAATTCAGAGCCGCCCGTGTTTGGGCGAACGGGCGGCGCGGATTCGCCTGACCTGCTCCGAAGCTGGGGATAAATAGGCTGAACCCCCGGAAAGTCAATCTCGACGAAGACCGCGCGGCGAGCGGCGTCACTGGCGCGAAGGCCTTGTAGGCTCTATATCCGCCGGGCACATGACCATTGATCACGACTCCCGCCTTCGGCGGCTTCGCTTCCGCGCCTGGCATCGCGGTTTCCGGGAAGCGGACCTCATCCTGGGGCCGTTCGCGGACAACCATGGCCACAAGCTGACCCCGCAACAGCTGGATACGCTTGAGGCGCTTCTGGAAAATCCGGATCGCGAGATCTACGCCTGGATCGTCGGGCAGGAAGCCACGCCCGCTGAGTTCGAGACGGACGTGCTGGCGATGATTCGCGAATTCCGTTTCGAGGCCCATGCCGTCCGGCCCGTCGGCGACGGCGCTTAAGAGTCTCTGATGGCCTACGACGCCAAGCAAATCGCCAAGGCCGCCGGCGGCCTGACCCTGGCCGGCGCGCCCGAAGGTTTTGACGCCCTGGTGATGGGCGACATCGCCCGCGCGCGAGGCGGCCTCACGGCGTTTGTCGCCCGTGACACGGCCCGCGCCAACGCCTTCGCCGACGCCCTGAAGTTCTTCGCGCCCGAGATCGAGGTCGTGGTCTTCCCGTCGTGGGACTGCCTGCCCTATGACCGGGTCGGGCCCTCGGCGGGCGTCGCGGCCCAGCGCATGGCGACCCTGTCGCGGCTGGCCCGAGGCCTGGGCTCGGCCAAGCCGGCCATCCTGGTGATCTCCGCGCCAGCCCTGCTGCAGCGGGTGCCCGACAAGTCGGTGCTGATGCGGGCCAGCTATTCGGCCAAGGTCGGCGGCAGCGTCGATATCAAGGATCTGGAGCGCTATTTCGCCGTCAACGGCTATGTCCGCGCCTCCACCGTTTCGGAAAAGGGCGAGTTCGCGATCCGGGGCGGGGTGATCGACGTCTATCCCTCGAACGCCGAGGAGCCCGTGCGCCTCGATCTGTTCGGCGACACGCTGGAGAGCATCCGCGCCTTCGATCCCGAAACCCAGCGCTCAACCAAGCAGCTGAAGGAAATCGACCTGCTGCCGGTCAGCGAAGCCCTGCTCGACGCCGACGGCATTTCCCGGTTCCGCCGGGGCTATGTCGCCAAGTTCGGCGCGCCTGGCGATGATCCGCTCTACAACACCGTCAGCGAGGGCGGTCGCCGCGCTGGCCTGGAGCACTGGCTGCCGCTGTTCTACGAGCGGATGGCGACGCTGTTCGACTATCTGCCGGACGGCGCGCTGATCGGCGTCGACCACCAGGCCTCCGAAGCGCGCGACGAGCGTCTGGCGATGATCGAGGACGCCTATCAGGCCCGGGCCAGCGCCGACCGCAAGTCGGCCTATCGTCCGCTGGAGCCCAGCGCCCTCTACCTGACCGCCGCCGAGTGGGAAGAGGCGCTCAGCGACCGCCCCCACCGCCGGTTCACGCCGTTCCAGCCCCAGGGCCTGGACGTGGTCGACATGGGCGCAAAGCTTGGCCGGGTGTTCGCCGCCGAGCGGGCCCAGGACAGCGTCAACCTGTTCGAAGCCACCGCCGCCCACGCCAGCGATCTGGCGGCCAGCGGCAAGCGCGTGCTGTTCGCCTCGTGGTCGGAGGGCTCGTCCGAGCGCCTGGGGACCATGCTGGCCGACCATGGCCTCAAGAAGATCGCCTATGCCGGCTACTGGCAGGCGGCCAAGGCCAATGATCCCAAGGTTCCGCAGCGGGTCGTCCTGCCGCTGGACCACGGGTTCGAGACCGAAAACCTGGCGGTCATCTCCGAGACCGACATCCTGGGCGACCGCCTGGCCCGGCCGCGCAAGAAGCGCCGCGCCGCCAACTTCCTGGCCGAGGCCAGCGCCCTGACCCAGGGCGACCTGGTGGTCCACATCGACCACGGCATCGGCCGCTATGAGGGCCTGAAAACCCTCGACGTCCAGGGCGCGCCGCACGACTGCCTCGATCTGCTCTATGCCGGCGACAGCAAGCTCTATCTGCCCGTCGAGAACATCGACCTGCTGACCCGCTACGGGACCGACGGCGAAAACGTCCAGCTGGACAAGCTGGGCGGCGCCGCCTGGCAGAGCCGCAAGTCCAAGGCCAAGGAACGCCTGCGGGTCATGGCCGAGGGCCTGATCCAGATCGCCGCCGCCCGCCAGTTGAAGTCGGTGGAAGAGACCGATCCGCCGCATGGCGTGTTCGACGAGTTCTGCGCCCGCTTCCCCTATGAGGAAACCGACGACCAGCTGTCAGCCATCGCCGACGTGCTGAGCGATCTGGGCTCGGGCCGGCCCATGGACCGTCTGATCTGCGGTGACGTGGGCTTCGGCAAGACGGAGGTAGCCCTGCGCGCCGCCTTCGTGGTGGCGATGAGCGGCAAGCAGGTGGCCATCGTCTGCCCGACGACCCTGCTGGCCCGCCAGCATTTCAAGACCTTCAAGGACCGCTTCCAGGGCTGGCCGGTCAAGATCACGCGCCTGTCGCGGCTGGTCACCGGCAAGGAAGCCGCCGAGACCCGCGAGGGCCTGGCCAATGGTCAGCTCGAGATCGTGGTCGGCACCCACGCGGTGCTCTCCAAGCAGGTCTCGTTCAAGGACCTGGGCCTGGTGATCGTCGACGAGGAGCAGCACTTCGGGGTCAAGCACAAGGAGAAGCTGAAAGAGCTTCGCGCCGACGTGCACATGCTGACCCTGACCGCGACGCCGATCCCTCGAACCCTGCAAATGGCCCTGAGCGGCATTCGGGAAATGTCGATCATCGCCACCCCGCCGGTCGATCGCCTGGCGGTGCGCACCTATATCAGCCCGTTCGATCCGGTGACCCTGCGTGAGGCCCTGCTGCGCGAGAAGTATCGCGGCGGCCAGGCCTATTACGTGGTGCCGCGCATCAAGGATCTGGAGGAGATCGAGAAGTTCCTCCGCACCCAGGTGCCCGAGGTCAAATATGTGGTCGGACATGGCCAGATGGCCCCGACCCAGCTGGAAGACGTGATGACGGCCTTCTATGAGGGCCAGTACGACGTGCTGCTTGCGACCACGATCGTCGAGAGCGGCCTGGATATTCCGTCGGCCAACACCCTGATCGTCCACCGCGCCGACATGTTCGGCCTGGCCCAGCTCTATCAGATCCGGGGCCGCGTCGGTCGCTCCAAGGCCCGCGCCTACGCCTATCTGACCACGCCCAACGAGAAGACCATCACCCTGTCGGCCGAGAAGCGCCTGCAGGTGCTGCAGTCGCTCGACAGCCTGGGCGCCGGCTTCCAGCTGGCCAGCCATGACCTCGACCAGCGCGGCGGCGGCAACCTCTTGGGCGACGAGCAGAGCGGCCACATCAAGGAGATCGGCGTCGAGCTGTACCAGCAGATGCTGGAAGACGCCGTCGCTGAACTGCGTCAGCGCCAGGGCGCCGAAGCCCTGCTGGAGGATCGCGGCTGGTCGCCGCAGATCAACACCGGCGCGGCCGTGATGATCCCGGACGAATACGTCCCCGACCTCAATGTGCGCCTGTCGCTCTATCGCCGCCTGTCGGAAGCCGAGAAGTCGGCCGACCGCGAAGCCCTGGCCGCCGAACTGATCGACCGCTTCGGCCCTCTGCCGCCCGAGACCGACAGCCTGCTGAAGGTGGTCGCCATCAAGGGCCTGTGCCGTGAGGCCAATGTCGCCAAGATCGACGTCGGTCCCAAGGGCGCTGTGGCCAGCTTCCGCAACGATACCTACGCCAACCCTCTGGGGCTGATGCAGTACGTCGCCAAGAACGGGCTGATCTGGAAGGTGCGTCCCGACCAGAAGGTGGTGATCAAGGGCGAGTGGGACACCCCGGCCCAGCGGCTGGATGCGGCCGAGAAGATCCTGGGGCATCTGGCGCGGATCGCCAAGGAGTAGGGGGCTTCGAGCCACTTGCCCCCTACGGACCGCTTCGCGGTCGTCTTCCCCCGGAGGGGGAAGATAAGACGCGCCGACCCTCATCTTCCCCCTCCGGGGGAGGAGCGCCGCAGGCGCGGAGGGGGCAAGTATTCCAACAACGAAAAGGCCGCCCCAATCGGAGCGGCCTTCAATTTCGCCAGGCTTGGGTGAGCCTAGTGGTACCGCCGAATAAGCCCCACCAGCTTGCCCTGCACCTCGACCTGGTCCGGACCAAAGATCCGCGTCTCGTACTTGGGGTTGGCGGCTTCCAGGGCGATCGAGCCGCCCTTCTTGCGCAGGCGCTTCAGCGTGGCTTCCTCGCCGACCAGGGCGACGACGATCTCGCCGGACGTCGCGGTGTCGCCCTTCTTGATGATGACGTAGTCGCCGTCGAGGATGCCGGCCTCGATCATCGAGTCGCCCTGCACCTCGAGCACATAGTGCTCGCCGCCGCCCAGCATGCTTTCCGGGACCGGCAGGCGGTCGCGTTCGTGCTGGATGGCGTCGATGGGCGTGCCAGCGGCGATCTTGCCCAGGATCGGCAGGTCTCGGCTGTCATTGGCCGGGACCGCTGAAAGCCCGCCGTTGGTGGAGCCCGGAGCGCCGCCACCCTCGACCACCTGCGGCTTGAACGCCCCGCGGCCCTTGGGCGGCGAGGCGGTCGTCGCCTGCTGCGGCAGCTTGACCACTTCCAGCGCACGGGCCCGGTGGGCCAGGCGACGGATGAAGCCGCGCTCTTCCAGGGCGGTGATCAGGCGGTGAATGCCGGACTTCGACGCCAGATCGAGCGCCTCTTTCATTTCGTCGAACGACGGCGAGACGCCGCTCTCCTTGATGCGTTCGTGGATGAACATCAGCAGCTCGTGCTGCTTGCGCGTGAGCATCTCGACCTCGAAGAAGACGCGGAACAAACCGCAAACCTTGTGAATGTTCTCTAGGCGTTCTTCCTTAATGTCAAGTTGACGACTGAGGAACGGGATGGCCTCGACGTTCGTTGGTGGCTGACGATTTTCAGAGGGGCATCAGCCATGAGCTTCCAGCAACTGAACCCGACCGTGCCCGTGACCGTCGAAGGCAAGGGCAGCGGTTTTGCCTTTGCGGTCATTGACTACGGGCAGGAACATCACCTGATCTGGGTCGTCGCCATCGACGGCACGGGCGAGATCTGGTCGGCGCCCAATCCAAAGGTTCGGGTGCAGTCGAACTGGACGATGGGTCGCAAGATCGCGCCGCCGGCCAATGTGGAATCGCTCAGAACGGCGGCCGTCGCGGCTGGGTAGGGGCCCTTTGGCCAGAACGCCGTACTGATTCGCTATTGGAGCGCTGTCGCCCGCTCGGGATGCCTGGGCGTGCAGTCGCGATAGAAGGCGGCCAACTGGGCCATGTCCCTGCGGTAGTCGCCTGACGGCAAGATCGCGGCGCCCAGGGCCACGACCTTGAGCCGATAGTCCATCTTTGCGGGCACGATCGGCACGCCGGCCCTCAGGGCGATATTGTAGAAGCCGGTCTTCCACTGCGCCGCCTTGCCGCGCGTGCCTTCGGGCGCGATGGTCAGCATGAACTCGTCCCGGCGCGCGAATTCATCGGCCATGGCCTGGACGGTGTCGCCGGAGCGGGACCGGTCGACCGGCACGCCGCCAAGGTCGCGCATCAGGCGCGCGAAGGGCCAGCGAAACAGCGAGGCCTTGCCCATGAAGCTGAGCCTGAGGTTCAGGGCGTCGGCCGCGCCGAGGAAATAGACGAAGTCCCAGTTGCTGGTGTGAGGCGCGGCGATGATCACGAACTTGCGGGTCGTCGTCGGAGCAGCGCCCTCGATGGTCCAGCCTTCGTGCTTGAAGAAGGCGACCAGCGACCAGTTCACGACCCGGGCGATCCAGTGCATTCGAGATCCTCCCGGAGCGGCTCCGGCCGCTTTGGCGGGCCGGTTTTCGTTGAAGAGACTTTGGGCGGGGAGGCGTCAAAACGCCAGAGCGGCCTTACCCAGTGTGGTGTCAGCCCAGCAGGACGCGGGTGGCCTCGGCGACATTGGCCTGGCGCATCAGGCTTTCGCCGACGAGCATGGCCGTGGCGCCGGCCGCTTCCATCCGCACGACGTCGTCGTGGGTGAAGAGGCCGCTTTCGGTCACCAGCAGGGCGTCCTCGGGCGCCTGGGCGGCAAGACGCTCGGTGACGGCCAGATCGACGACGAAGCTCTTCAGGTCGCGGTTGTTGATCCCGACCAGGGTCGAGCCGAGCTGGCCCGCGCGGTCCATCTCGGCCTCGTCATGCACCTCGACCAGGGCGTCCATGCCCAGGCGCTCGGCTTCGCTCATCAGTTCGGCGGCCAGGACGTCGTCGATCATCGCCAGGATCACCAGGATGGCGTCGGCGCCCAGGGCGCGGCTTTCGGCCACCTGCCAGGGATCGACCAGGAAGTCCTTGCGGATACAGGGCAGGCTGACGGCGGCGCGGGCGTCGATCAGATAGGGATCGGCGCCCTGAAAGCTGGGGCCATCGGTCAGCACGGAAAGACAGGCCGTGCCGCCGGCCTCGTAGGCGCGGGCCAGGGCCGGGGGATCGAAGTCGGCGCGGATCAGGCCCTTGGAGGGCGAGGCCTTCTTGATCTCGGCGATCAGGGCCAGCTTTCCGGGGGCGTGGGCGTTCTTCAGCGCGGTCTTGAAACCGCGCGGCGACGAGGCGTTCCTGGCGGCGTTCTCAAGGGCGGTGATCGTGCGCCGGCGCTTGCGGTCGGTGACCTCGTCGCGCTTGTAGGCGGCGATTTTCGCCAGGATATCGGTCATGCGCTGGCCAGTTCGGTGTTGGTGGCCGCGACCAGCGCGGCCAGGGCCGCCTTGGCCGCGCCACTGTCGATGGAGGTTGCGGCGGCCTCGATGCCCTCGACCAGGGTTTCCACCTTGTCGGCCACCAGGAAGGCGGCGGCGGCGTTCAGCAGGACGATGTCGCGATAGGCGCCCTTTTCACCGTCCAGCAGGCGGGTGAGGGCGGCGGCGTTGAAGTCGGGTTCGCCGCCGGTCAGGTCGGCCAGGGAGGCGCGCGGCAGGCCCACGGCTTCCGGCGTGATCGTGAAGAAGCGCACGACGCCGTCGCGCCATTCGGCGACCTCGGTCTCGCCGGTGGTGGTCAGCTCGTCCATGCCCTGACCGTGAACCGACCAGGCGCGCTCGGCCCCCAGGGCGCCCAGGGCGCGGGCGATCGGCTCGACGAAGCGCGGGGCCGAGACTCCGACCACCTGGCGCTTGGCGCCGGCCGGATTGGTCAGCGGGCCCAGCAGGTTGAAGATGGTGCGAAAGCCCAGCTGCTGGCGGATCGGCGCGACGTGCTTCATCGCGCCGTGATGGGACTGGGCGAACAGGAAGCAGATGCCGGCCTTGTCCAGCGCCGCGCGCTGCTGCTCGCGACTGGCGTCGATATTGACGCCCAAGGCGGCCAGGACGTCGGCGGTGCCGGATTTCGAGGTCACCGCGCGATTGCCGTGCTTGGCGACCTTCAGTCCGCCGCCCGCCGCCACGAAGCCGACGGCGGTGGAGATGTTGAGGGTGTGGAGGCCGTCGCCGCCGGTGCCGCAGACGTCGATCACGTCATAGGGATGGTCGAGCATGACGGCGGCGCGGCGCATGGCGCGGGCGCAGGCGGCGATCTCGCCCACCGTCTCGCCGCGCAGGCGCATGGCGGTGACCGCCGCGCCCACCTGGGCTGGGGTGGGCTCGCCGCGCAGGCAGGCGCTGAAGAAGACTTCCGCGTCATCCTCGGACAGGGTCTGGCCGTCGGCCAGCTTGGCCAGCAGCGGCTTGAAGGTGTCGGACATGGGCTCGGACCTAGACCCAGACCGCCGCGTCGCGCTTCACGCCGGCCAGATCGATGAAGTTGGCCAGCATCTGGTGGCCGCCCTCGGTGGCGATCGACTCGGGGTGGAACTGCACGCCGTGGACCGGGCGGGTCTTGTGCTGCACGCCCATGATCTCGCCGTCATCGGTCCAGGCGGTGACCTCCAGCTCGGGCGGCAGGTCTTCGCGGCGGATGGCCAGGCTGTGATAGCGGGTGGCGGTGAAGGGGTTGGGCAGGCCCTTGAAGATGCCCTTGTCAGAATGGCGGATGGGGCTGGTCTTGCCGTGCATCACTTCCTTGGCGCGGATCACCTCGCCGCCATAGGCCTGGCCGATGGCCTGGTGGCCCAGGCACACGCCCAGGATCGGCATGTCTTCCGGCGCGCCGCGCAGCAGGGGCAGGCAGATGCCGGCCTGGTCGGGGGCCTTGGGCCCGGGCGACAACAGGATCGCGGACGGTCGCAGCGCGAGCGCTTCCTGCACCGTCAGATCGTCGTTGCGATGGACAACGGTCTCGGCCCCCAGCTCGTTCAGGTAGTGAACGAGGTTGTAGGTGAAGCTGTCGTAGTTATCGATGACCAGGATCATGACCTAGCTTCTAGAACGAGCGCGCCCGAAGCGGGAGGGGGTTTGCGGCATTTGCGCGCGAGAAAGGCTTAAGGCGATTACAGATCGCTTGGCGTGAGGCATGGTCGATCCATGGTCTCGTCTGATTCCGCCCTCGATCCGGTCGCCATCGCCTATGCCCGCGCTCTGCTGCGGCCCAAGGCGCGTCGCCAGAAAATGGCGCCCGTCCTGGCGGCGGCGGCCTTCGCGGCGATCTGCGCGCTGAGCTTCGCCACGGTGATGGTGCTGGCCCCGCCGGCGGTCACCCAGCATCTGCCGGCCGACCGCCTGGGCTACTAAGCGAACCGCCAGGCTTCCTCGGCCGCGCGCTTCAGGGCGCGGGACTTGTGCAGGGTCTCGTCATATTCGGCGTCGGGATCGCTGTCGGCGACCACGCCGCCGCCGGCCTGCACGTACATCATGCCGTCCTTGACCAGTGCCGTGCGCAGCACGATGCAGGTGTCGACCGAGCCGTCGGCGCCGATATAGCCCACCGCGCCGGCATAGCCGAGCCCGCGCTTCTCGATCTCCAGCTCGTCGATGATCTCCATGGCTCGCACCTTGGGCGCGCCCGACAGTGTGCCGGCGGGCAGGGCGGCCATCAGCACGTCGACCGGATCCACGCCCTCGGGCGCGACGCCCTCGACATTGGAGACGATGTGCATGACGTGGCTGTAGCGCTCGACCTTGAAGCTCTCGGTCACCCTGACGCGCGGGCCCTTGTGCGGCTTGGCGGGCTCGTTCTTGCCCGGTTCCTTCAGCATCGAGACGCGGCCCACGTCGTTGCGGCCCAGGTCCAGCAGCATCAGGTGCTCGGCGCGCTCCTTGGGATCGGCCAGCAGTTCGGCTTCCAGCGCCAGGTCCTCTTCCGGCGTCGCGCCGCGGGGGCGGGTGCCGGCGATCGGGCGGATGGTGATCTTGCCGTCGCGCAGCCGCACCAGGATTTCCGGGCTGGAGCCTACCAGATGGCAGCCGTCCAGATTGAGGAAATACAGGAACGGCGACGGGTTGGTCCGGCGCAGCGAGCGGTACAGCGCGAACGGATCCAGGTCGAACGGCGCGCGGAAGCGGTGGCTGGGCACCACCTGGAAGATGTCGCCGGCCCGGATGTATTCCTTGGCCTTCTCGACCACCACCGCATAGTCCTCGCGGCTGACGGGGGTGGTGAACTCGATCGGCGCATGACCCTCGCGGGGCGCGTCGTGGGCCAGGGGACGGCGCAGGTCGGCCATCACCGCCTCGATGCGCGCCCGGGCGGCGTGATGGGCGTCCTGGGCCGAGACGCCCGCCAGCGGACGCACGGTGGTGACCAGGATGATTTCCTGGGCGATGGCGTCGAACACCGCCACGATCGAGGGCCGGGTCATGATCCCGTCCGGGAGGCCGGTGGTGTCTTCGTTGATGTCGGGCAGGCGCTCGGCCAGCCGCACCATGTCGTAGCCCAGAGCGCCGAACACGCCGGCGGCCATGGGCGGCAGGCCCTTGGGCAGCTCGATTCGCGAGGCGGCGATCAGGTCGCGCAGGCTGTCCAGCGCGCCGCCAGCCTGGGGCGTGAACTCGCCGCGCGCGATGGCCTCGCCCTCGGCGATTTCCGCCTGGTCGCCGCGACAGCGCCAGACGAAGTCCGGCTTCATCGCCACGATGGAGTAGCGGCCGCGCCAGGCGCCGCCTTCGACGCTTTCGAACAGGAAGGCGTAGGGCTTGCCCTGACCGATCTTCAGATAGGCCGAGACCGGGGTCTCGAGATCGTCGATCAGCCGGGTCCAGACCACCTGGGGCTGGCCGGCGTCATAGGTCTGGGCGAAGGCGTCGAAGGCGGGCTCAAGGCTCATTTCTTGGCCTTGCCGGTCTTGGCCGCTTCGGCCTTGGCCAGGGCGTCGGTGTCGACGCCGATGGCCTGGCGAGCGAGGGTCAGGTTGGTCTTGGTCTTCAGGCTGGCCTGGGCGCCCAGGCGGGCGGCTTCGCCCAGGTCGCGCATCAGGCCCTGGTCGACCTGCGGACGCATCATCTGGGTGATGCGGGCCATGTCGGCGATCTTGCCCGGGCGCGCGGCCTCAAGCTTGGCGACAACAAAGGCCATCTGGCCGGCTCGCGAGCTGAACACGTCGCCCGGCTTGGCGCTGAACGTGGCCAGCAGCAGGTCACGACCAAGGCCTTGATGCTGCTGGGCGTTCTCGCGGCTGATGCCCGGAACCCGCTGGACCTTGGAGCCGGCGGCGGCGGCGACGACGTCCATCGATTCGCCCTTCTTGACGCGGGCGGCCAGGGCCTCGGCCTTGGCCTGCAAGCGCGTGGTCATCTCGTTCTGCAGCCACACCTGGGCCAGTTGCGGACGAACATCGGCCAGGGCGGGCAGGGCGGCCGGGATGATCTTCTCGACCTTGACGGCGTAATATTCGCCCTTGCCCAGTTCGACCAGTTCGCTCTCGCCGCCCGCGCTCAGGTCGAAGGCGGTCTTGAGCATGTCCGGGGTCAGGCCAGGGATCGGCTGGCCGGTCTGGTCGGCGCCCTGGGCGGTGATCGGCGAGGTCGTCATCACCATCGCGCCGGCCTTGGTGGCGGCGGCGATCAGGTCGGAGCCGGCGTCGTGAGCGTCCTGATACGCCTGGGTCTGGTCATAGGCCTTGGCCTGGGCGCCCTGAACGCGAAGCTCGGCCTCGATCTGCGGACGCACGCTGTCCAGGCTGGGGCCGGCGCCGGGCGTGATCTTCGTCACCTTGATGACCGAAAGGCCCAGGCTGCCCGTGATCGGCGCGCTGACCTGACCGGCGGCCAGGCTGAAGGCGGCGTCGGCCACCTTGCGGTCGGGCAGGGCGGACTTGGGCTTGTCGCTGATGATCACCGGCTGCTTGCCATAGGCGCTGGCCACCACGGCCGGCTGGTCGCCCTTGGTCAGGCGCTGGGCGATGACGGCGGCGGCCTTGGCGTCGGGCGCGAGAATCTGGACCAGCGAGCGGGTCTCCGGAGTCGCCAGGGTGTCCTTGCGGAAATCAAAGGTCTTCTGAACGTCGGCCGGGCTGATGGTCACCGACGGCTCCAGGGCCTGGGCGCTGACGCGCATCACCGACAGGACGCGGGTCTCGGGTCGGGTCAGGCGCTCGGCGTTCTGCTTCATGAAGGCGGTCAGCTGGGCGTCGGTCGGATCGGCCGGCCGCTCGATGGTGGCCGGGTTGATCGCGAAGGCCGCCAGATCGCGGCTTTCCAGGCCATAGGCCGCCTGCAGGGCGCCATAGATGCGCGGCGCGTGCAGACCGTTGGCGACGCCGGTGAAGACGTGGGTCTGGGCGATCTCGTCGCTCAGCGAGGCCTGATAGCTGTCGGGCGTCAGGCCGTTCTCGCGCAGCAGGGCCTCATACATCTTGGGATCGAACTTGCCGGTGATCGGATCGAACGGACGCTGGTTGGGGTGCAGGCTGCTCATCTGCTCGCGCACGACGTCGCCGATCAGCTTGTCGGACGGGTGGATGCCGAACTTGCGGATCACCTCGGCCATCGATTCCTGCAGAGCGATTTCCTGCAGGATCTGGCGGTCGACGCCGCGCTCGACGGCCTGGTCGGGCGTCAGGGCCTCGCCCGTGCGACGCTCGGTTTCCTTGCGATAGTTTTCATAGCGGGTCTTGAAGTCCGCCGCCGAGACGGAACGCGATCCTGCCGCGACCACGCCCGACAGGCGTGGTCCGTTGAACACGTCGCTGATCCCGAACACGGCGAAGCTGAGGATCAGAAGGCCAAACAGGATCACCGCGAAGGGCGATTTGGCGAAGGTGCGGAAACCGGCGAGCATACTTGCGAAGACCTTCCTGACGTGACGTCTCCGCGCGGCCCTGAAGGCGACGCGGCGGACGCGAGCAGCGGGTATAGTTGAGCCTATGGTGGGGGGGCAAGCCACGGCGGCCTTGACTTCCCAAAGGACGGCAAGCTCAACACCCTATTATGACCCTTTCGAGCCTGACGCCCCGGCCGTTGATCGCCGGAAACTGGAAGATGAATGGCCTCGCGCAGGCCCTGGACGAGGCCCGCGCGATCGTCGCCGGCCTGGACGCCGCTCCTGCAGCCGCCCGCGTGGCGATCTGCCCGCCGGCCACCCTGCTGCATCGCCTGAGCGAGGCGCTGGAAGGCTCCACCGTCCTGACGGGCGGGCAGGACTGCCATGTGAAGACCAGCGGCGCTCACACCGGCGACATCGCCGCGGCGATGCTGGTCGACGCCGGCGCCGCGCTGGTGATCCTGGGTCACTCCGAACGCCGTGAGGATCACGGCGAGACCAGCGCCCTGGTGGCCGCCAAGGTCGAGACCGCCCTGGCGGCCGGCCTGGAACCCATCATCTGCGTCGGCGAAAGTCTGGCGCAGCGCGAAGCCGGTTCGGCGCTGGCGGTCGTGACGGCCCAGGTCCGCGAATCACTGCCGGCCGTTCTGGCGGGCCAGGCCTTCTCGGTGGCCTATGAGCCGATCTGGGCCATCGGCACGGGCCGCACCGCGACGGTCGCCGACATCGAAGAGATGCATGCGGCGATCCGGGCCCAGCTGGTCTCGATGTTCGGCGAGGCCGGCAAGGCGCCGCCGATCCTGTATGGCGGCTCGGTGAAGCCCGACAACGCGGTGGAGATCCTGCGCGCGGCCGAGGTCGGCGGGGCGCTGGTCGGCGGGGCGTCGCTGAAGGCGGCCGACTTTCTGGCGATCATCGCGGCGGCGTAGAATACTGGGCGCGGGCCTTGGCGGCGCCCGCCCGCACGAAACCTCCCGGGCTGGCGCCGCGCGCTCCGGAAGCAGATGGGGTGGATGGCTCCCGCTCACGGCATCTGAGTGCCAAACTTGTGGA
>CAYRTE010000025.1:0-61379 GCA_964427205.1 uncultured Caulobacter sp. | reverse complement strand
TCCTCACGCAAGAACAGCTTCTGCGAAGCGGACAGGTCGAGCCGAAACGCACAAACAACATCACGGTCATCCGGGTTCGCCCCGGCCGCTTCGCGCCTCCCCAACCCACTCCGTGGCTGATGCCGCGTGAGACTACGAGCCCGTGGCCGCCAGATTTGTTCAGCATACGGATATCCTCGAGCCCCTGGCGCGGCAGGCTTCCCGCGATTGCCGCCGAAACCGCGCACACTTTCGGCTATCGCGCCCTAGAGCCCTTTCCGACCTGATGGCTTCATCAGGCTCGGGCGAAAAGGGCTCTAGATCAAAAGTTTAGAGCGTTTTTCGATCCGATAACCGTTTCACACTTATCGGAAAACGCCCTAGTCGGCGTCGACCTCGGCGTTTACCGGGGCCACCGTCGCCGCGGGGCCGCGCCGCAGCTCGCGCGACAGCTGGTCGCGATCCAGGGCCCCGTCCCAGCGGGCCACGACCAGGGTCGCCACGCCATTGCCCACCAGATTGGTCAGGGCCCGGCACTCGCTCATGAACCGGTCGACGCCGACCAGCACCGCCAGGGCGGCGATCGGGATGTCGGGGACCACGGCCAGGGTTGCGGCCAGGGTGATGAAGCCCGCCCCCGTGACGCCGCTGGCGCCCTTGGAGGTCAGCATGGCCACGCCCAGCAGGCTGAGGATCTGCCAGAGATCCAGATGGGTGTTGGTCGCCTGGGCCAGGAACAGGGTGGCCAGGGTCATGTAGATATTGGTGCCGTCCAGATTGAAGCTGTAGCCCGTGGGGATCACCAGCCCGACCACCGACTTGCGCGCGCCCAGCCGCTCCAGCTTTTCCATCATCTGGGGCAGGACCGATTCGGAGGAACTGGTGCCCAGCACGATCAGCAGCTCCTCGCGGATATAGGCCAGGAACCTGAAGATCGAGAACCCGGCCGCCGCCGCTATGGCGCCCAGCACCACCAGCACGAAGATCAGGGCCGTCAGATAGAAGGTCGCCACCAGGGCGCCCAGCTGGACCAGGGCTTCCAGCCCGTACTTGCCGATCGTGAAGCCCATGGCCCCGAACGCGCCCAGCGGCGCGAACCGGACCACCACGTGGATGATGCCGAAGAACAGCTTGGCCAGGTCTTCCAGACCGTCGGCCACCCTGTCGCCAAACTCGCCCAGCCGCGTGCAGGCAAAGCCGGTCAGGATCGCGATCACCAGCACCTGCAGCAGATTGCCCTCGGCGAAGGCGCCCAGGAAGGTGTCGGGGATCAGGTGCAGCAGATAGGCGACCATGCCCTCGCCCTCGTGGGCCTTGGCCAGGTAGCCGGCGGCGATCTTGGGATCCAGTGTCGCCGGGTCGATGTTGAAGCCCGCGCCGGGCTTGACCGCCCAGCCGACGATCAGACCGATCCCCAGGGCCACGGTCGAGACCACCTCGAAATAGATCAGGGCCTTCACCCCAACCCGGCCAAAGGCCTTGATGTCGCCCATCCGCGCGATGCCGCCGGCCACGGTGCAGAAAATCACCGGCGCGATGACCAGCTTGATCAGCTTGATGAAGGCGTCGCCCAGGGGCTTCAGCGCCACCCCGACCGTTGGCCACAGCGCCCCGACCAGTATGCCCAGGGCGATGGCGATCAGCACCTGCACGTACAACGACTTCAGACGACCCAGCAGCCCCATTCCATCCCCTTCTCGGGCGGGGCTCGCCGCCCGCCATCCCACGCCATGGCCGGGCAGGATAGAGCAGCGCCTTCCCAAAGCGAAGGTCGAGGGTCAAGCCCCTTCCGGGCCGGCGCTGAAATGGCCTTCCAAACCCCCGCGTCGCTTGGGAGCTTGGCGCCATCGACAATTCGGCGCGTTGATGCGCGATGCATTCGGATCCTTACATACTCTTCCTGCTCGGCGTGGGCGTGATCGTGCTGCTGGTGGCCTGGCTGCCCCTGGCGTTGCGCAACCTGCCGCTGTCGCTGGCCATTCTCTGCGTTGCGGCCGGGGTCGTGATCTTTCAGACCGGGGGACTGTCTTTCCGACCCAATCCGCTGCGGTTCTCGACACTGACAGAGAAGCTGACAGAGCTTGTTGTGATCGTCTCGCTGATGGGGGCAGGCCTCAAGATCGACCGGCGCATCGGCTGGAAGGCCTGGAGCTCATCCTGGCGGCTGATCGCCATCGCCATGCCCCTGACCATCGCCGGGGTGACGCTGATGGGCGTCTATGGCCTTGGCCTGGGTCTGGCCTCGGCCCTGCTGCTAGGAGCGGTGCTGGCCCCGACCGATCCAGTGCTGGCCTCCGATGTCCAGGTCGGGCCGCCGCGTTCGGGGGAAGACGGCGAGGCGCGGTTCGCCCTGACCTCGGAGGCCGGGCTCAATGACGGCTTTGCCTTTCCCTTCGTGCATCTGGCCGTCGCCCTGGCGGCGACCGGCGGGGTTCTGAAGCCCGATCTCCTGACCCACTGGCTGGCGATGGACGTGCTGTGGCGGATCGCGGCGGGCATCGCCGTGGGCTGGGCGGTGGGCAAGGGGCTGGGCTGGATCACCTTCAAGGCGCCGCGAGCGCGACTATCAGGCACCGGCGACGGCCTGGTGGCGCTGGGGGCGACGCTCTTTGCCTATGCCACCGCCGAGGCCGCGCATGGCTATGGCTTCCTGGCCGTGTTCGTCGCGGCGCTGACCCTGCGGGCGGCCGAGCGCGATCATCAGTTTCACGAGGCGATGCACGACTTCGCCGAGCAGGTGGAGCGGCTCTTGATGATGCTGGTCTTGGTGCTGCTGGGCGGCGCCGTCGCCAGCGGGCTGCTGGCGCCGCTGACCTGGAAGGACGCGGCCCTGGGGCTGGCCCTGCTGTTCGTGGTGCGGCCGCTGGCCGGCTGGATCGGGCTTCTGGGCGCGCCGCATTCGCGTCGCGAGCGGGCCTTTGTTTCATTCTTCGGCATTCGCGGGATCGGGTCGTTCTACTATCTGGCCTGGGCGCTCAACCACGGTGAGTTCGACGGCTGGGCGCGCCTGTGGGCGATCACCGGCTTCATCGTCCTGTGTTCGATCCTCATCCACGGGGTTACGGCCACGCCGCTGATGCACACGATCGACAGATGGCGACGAGGGGCGGGACACGCCGGTCAATCCGACCAGGCCGCCAAGGCGGCGATCGGCGACGAGGGGCCCTGAGTTCGGCTCAGCCCGCCGCCAGGATCAAAGCCCCAGCAGCTGGGCCTGCCCTCGATCGAGCCGCAGACGACCGCCCAGTCGGCGGGATCGGTCCGCGACCCGCTCCAGTATGGACCGCGCCTGAGCGCCGGGCGCCAGGGCAGGCATGCCGCGCGTCGCCAGATCAGACGGTCCAGCCCGGCCGATTTCGTTGAGCCGGATCGGGATCAGTCTGGCCGACCGGCAGCGCCGCGCCTTAAAGACGCACTCGACCAGCACGCCTTCCCAGGCTTCCGGCGGATAGGCGCCGGGCGGCTTCTCGGTCTGGAAGATGAAATTGCCCAGGCCGTAGAACACCGGCGCGCCGCGAAGGACCTCAAAACCCTGCAGCACGGGCGCGCCGTGCCCGACGAAGACGCTGGCGCCAGCCTCGACACAGCGCCTGGCCAAGGCTCTCTGCCAGTCGGGAACCCTGGCCATGTCAGGCTCCCAGTCGTGATTGTGCTGATAGGCGATGACCACGTCGGCCCGGCGCGCGGCGTCGGACAGGGCGTCGAGCACGCGGCTCGCGTCGGCGGCCTCGACCTGTCCGCTGGCGTCGCGGCGCACCTCATTGACGCCTGGCCGCGAGGCCGTCGCCGCCCCGCCCTCGCGCACCTTGCCGGTGGCGCAGGCGACCAGCGCCACGGTCCCGTGAGCCGTGTCGCGATAGGTCGGCGCGGCGGCGCGGGCCAGATCCTCGCCCGAGCCGGCCGACGGCAACCCGGCCGCGCGCAGGGCGGCCAGGGTGTCCAGAATACCGCCAGAACCCAGGTCGAAGGCGTGGTTGTTGGCCGTGGCGGCCAGCCTGACGTTCATGGCCTTCAGCGTCTCGATGACCTCCGGCCCGGCGGCGTGCAGGGTCAGGCTCTCCCGCGTCGGGGCGCCGGCCCGAGGCCCCAGGATCACCGTTTCCAGATTGGTGAAACAGGCGTCGGCGGTCGCCAGGCGCGCCGCCATGTCCTGACGATCAGTCCAGGCATCGGCGGGGACGTCGTGCTCGATCAGCGCCTGGCCCAGCAAGGTCAGCCTCAGACCCGACGTGGCGGCCAGGGCGGGCGAGGCCGCCATCGAGAGACCCGTCGCCAGGAAGTGTCTGCGATGCATATGGTGGCGCTCCCCGATCGACCGGACCATAGGAGGCCTGCTGAAAAGCGCCTAGGTCATGCCTCCAGCGAATGACCCGATGCTCCATCGCTATGCGGTTGTACGGCGTAACCCCGCCTGCGAGGCTCCGTCCAACGGGGAACGCTGCCAATGACGACTGACGATCCGCGCGGCCCGGCCGCTCGCCGAGGACCGCGCCTGCTCGATCGCATCGAGAAGATCGGCGACGCCCTCCCCGATCCGGTCTTCATCTTCGCCTTCTGCATCGCCCTGCTGATGGTGGTCTCGGTGATCGCCAGCGCGGCGGGCTGGAGCGCGGTCAACCCGGTCACCGGCGCCCACCTGAAGACCCAGAGCCTGCTGTCGGAGGCCAACCTCGCCAAGCTGCTGGTCGACATGCCCGACACCCTGACCGGCTTCCCGCCGCTGGGTCTGGTGCTGGTCGTCATGCTGGGCGCGGCCGTGGCCGAGCGCACCGGCCTGTTTGGCGCCCTGCTGGGCGACGCCGTCCGCAAGCTGCCGCGCAAGGCCCTGTCGCCGGCGATATTCCTGATCGGCCTGATGTCGCACCACGCCGCCGACGCGGCCTATGTGGTGCTGATCCCGCTATCGGCCCTGATCTACGCCGAAAGCGGACGCCATCCGCTGGCCGGGATCGCCATCGCCTATGCCGGCATCTCGGGCGCTTTCGCCGGCAACATCCTGCCGGGGCAGTTCGACGTGCTGATCCTGGGGATCACCGAACCGGCCGCCAGGCTGATCGACCCGAACTTCGTGATGAACCCGCTGGGCAACTGGTGGTTCACGCTGTCGATCGGGATGCTGTTCACGCCCATCGCCTGGTTCGTCACCGATCGCATCGTCGAGCCCCGCCTGGGGCCTTGGCGTCCTGACGAAGCGGCGGTCGCCGAGGCTGGCGTCAGCCTGGACGCCCTGGGCGAACCGGAGCGTCGCGGCCTGCGCCGCGCCGGAATCGCCGCCCTGGTGGTCATCGCCCTGTTCGCGGCCCTGACACTGTGGCCCGGCTTTACACCGTTGATCGATGAGGAGGCGGTCGGCCCGCGCCGGATGACGCCCTTCTACCAGGCCCTGATCGCCGCCTTCATGATGCTGTTCCTGGCCAGCGGCTGGGCGTTCGGCTCGGCGACGGGCGCCATCAAGACCCACCGCGACGTGGTGTCGATGATGGGCCAGGGCATGAAGGACATGGCCCCCTATCTGGTCCTGGCCTTCTTCGCCGCCCACTTCGTGGCCATGTTCAGTTGGTCCAAGCTGGGACCTGTTCTTGCGGTCAAGGGCGCCGAAATGCTGCAGGGCGTGGGACTGCCCAAGCCGGCCCTGCTGGTCTCGCTGCTGGCCATGTCGTCAGGGCTGGATCTCGTCATCGGCTCGGCCTCGGCCAAGTGGAGCGCCATGGCGCCGGTCGTGGTGCCGATGATGATGCTGCTGGGAATCTCGCCGGAGATGACCACCGCCGCCTACCGCATGGGCGACTCCATCTTCAACATCGTCACGCCCTTGGCTTCGAACTTTCCGCTGGTGCTGATCCTCTGCCAGCGATGGCGACCGAAATTCGGCGTGGGGTCGATGATCGCGCTGATGCTGCCCTACTGCCTGGGCTTCATGGCCGGCGGGGTGTTGCTGGTGCTGGTCTTCGTCGGGTTCAAGCTGCCGGTCGGACCGGGAGCCTCGGGGGTCTACACCCTGCCACCCGCCGCCAGCGCGCCGGTAAACCCCTGATCTAGACTGGCGAAAGAACCGTCCAGGCTGGCAACCGCGCCCTTCACAGGGGCGCGGTTCGCCGCGTTTGTGTCCGTCGTCGGATAACAGGGTCATGCGGCCCGCGCATGGCCCGATCAGAAACCGCAATGGCGTTGCGCGCCCGAAGACGCGGCTCCTACGCTTGAAAAGTCGGCAGGGGGTCTTGCGCGGTCGGCGCGGGACAAAGTCGGCGACAGAGGG
The DNA here is from genome assembly GCA_964427205.1 of uncultured Caulobacter sp. Taxonomy (GTDB): domain Bacteria; phylum Pseudomonadota; class Alphaproteobacteria; order Caulobacterales; family Caulobacteraceae; genus Caulobacter. The sequence continues at coordinate 55,144 of CAYRTE010000025.1, read as the reverse complement.
GAATTGATCCATGCAGGCCTTGAACATGCGCGCGCTCTGCGCCGGAACCGCCTATGCGGCCTTGTTGACCTGCGCGGCGACGCCGGTCTTCGCGCAGACCGAGGCCCAGGCCTCGCCCGACACCACCGTCGCTGAGATTATCGTCACCGGCTCGCGCATCCAGCGCAAGGACGCCGACGCCGTGGGCGTCGTCACCACCCTGACCGAAGCCGACATCCGCAACTCCGGCGCAGGCTCGGTGGGCGAGCTGCTGCAAAAGCTGCCGTCGGCCGGCGTCAGCCTCAGCAGCAACGGCACGCAAGGCACTTCCTACGGCGCCAGCTCGATCAATCTGCGCTATCTCGGCGGCGCCGAGGGCAGCGGCAACCGCGTGCTGGTGCTGGTCGATGGCCACCGCTGGGTCGACGGCGTCGGCCAGCGCGGTTTCCGCGACTTCGTCGATCTCAACACCATGCCGCTGGGCATGATCGAAGGCATCGAGGTCCTGAAGGACGGCGCCTCGGCCATCTATGGCTCGGACGCCATCGCCGGCGTGGTCAACATCAAGACCGCCCGCGACTTCGACGGGATCAAGGCCCAGGCCAAGTATGGCGTCAGCTCGGAAGGCGACGGCCAGCAGTATTCGGGCGTGGTGAATCTCGGCAAGCGCTTCGACAGCAGCGCCCTGCTGGTCTCGCTCAGCTACGTGAAGGACAAGCCGATCCTGACCTCGGATCGCGACCTGACCCGCGTGACCCTGGTTCGGCAGACCGCTGTGGGCACCAGCCCCAACGGCCTGTTCATCCTGCCGGGCCTCTCCAACAACGCCTATTTCGGCACCGCCGCGGGCTTTGCCGCTTCAACCGCTCCGGTGGCCTTCAACGCCGGCGCGACGATCGGCGCGGGCAGCCTGGCCGACAACGCCTTCCACACCGCAGCCCTGCCCGGCGACTACTTCAACACCCAGGCCCAGGGCATCTATTCGGCGGGCCCCAGCGAGCGTTATGGCGTCTACACGCGCTACACCGCCGACTTGACCGACAAGGTCCGCCTGAAGGTCGAGGGGCTGTACAACGAGCGCAAGTCCGACCAGCTGTTCTCGCCGGTCCAGCTGGACATCGGCGGCACGGCGGGCACGATCCGCGGCTTCGCGATCCCCAACAACCAGGCCTTCAACCCGTTCGGAACGGCCAATGGCGTGCCGCTGGCCAATGCGGTGGGCTTCGCCGCCAACCAGGCCTGGCGCATCCGCAAGGTGATGACGCAGGTCGGCAATCGCGACAACGTGCAGGACGTCAAAACCTTCCGCGTGGCCGGCGGCCTCGACGGCTCGGTCAACCTGTTCGGCCGCGACTGGAACTGGGACGTCTACGCCCTCTATTCGAAGAACAAGATCAACTCGCGGGCCCTGAACGGCGTCAACTACGACAAGCTGGCCCTGGGTCTGGGCGCGTCCTGCGCCACGACCGCCGGCTGCGTGCCCATCAACCTGTTCGCGCCGATGACGGCCGCCCAGGCCGACTACATCCGCTACACGGTGGTCGAGTCCAACAGCACCTCGATCTATGATGTCACAGCCAACATCACCGGCGAGTTGTTCCAGCTGCCGGCCGGCCCGCTGGCCATCGCCGCGGGCGTCGAGCACCGCACGAACAAGGCCGTCGACAATCCCGACGCCTTCGTCAACGCCCTGCCGACCAACATTCCGACGCCCGCCTCGGGCTCGACCTTCGCCAGCAACACCACCACCACCGGCCAGACCCGCATCGCCACGCGCGGCGAATACAGCCTGAACGAAGCCTATGTCGAAGCCGCCATCCCGCTGCTGAAGGACATGCCGCTGGCCAAGAGCCTCGATCTCAGCCTGGCCATCCGCTATTCCGATTACGACACCGTCGGCGGCGACAGCACCGGCAAGATCGGCGTTGGCTGGCGCCCGATCGAAGACATCCTGGTGCGCGGCACCTATTCGCAAGGCTTCCGCGCCCCCTCGATCCTCGAGCTGTACCAGGGCGGCCGTCAGACCAGCTTCCAGGGCGTCGATCCCTGCAACGGCGGAGCCACGGCCAATGCGGCCAAGCCCGGCTGCGTCGGCGTGCCCACCGGCTACAATCAGGCCAACTACAATCTGAACGGCCTGATCGCCGGCACCATCTCGGGCAACACCAAGCTGAAGGCCGAGACCGCCGACACCTACAGCTTCGGCGTCGCCGTCAAGCCGCGCTTCGCGCCGGGCCTCAGCGCCACGGTCGACTGGTACCAGATCAAGGTGAAGGACGCGATCGCCTCGCAGTCGGCCACCCAGATCCTCAACCTGTGCGCCCAGCAGGCTGGCGTGTTCTGCGATCTGGTGACCCGCGACGCCTCGACCGGCGCCATCACCAACCTGCTGCAGGGCGCCCAGAACCTGGCCGAGATCGAGACCTCGGGCGTCGACACCACGATCCGCTACGAGTTCGGCACGGATGTCGGTCGCTTCGCCGCCGTGCTCGACACCTCGTATCTGGACACCTTCAAGACCACGAGCCCCAACCCGACGGGCGGCGCGCCGATCGTCGACGAACGGGCCGGCAAGGGCGACCAGCCCCGGTCGACCTATCCGCACTGGAAGGGTCAGGCCTCGCTGACCTGGAGCCTGGGATCGTGGAACGCCCTGTGGCGCGGCCGCTATATCGGCGACACCACCGACGTCGCCAATGCGGTCAAGGGCGCCAAGACCGACTCCATCTTCTACAACGACCTGGAAGCCGGCTACGCGTTCAACGCCTATGAGACGGCGGTCAGCGTCGGGGTCAGCAACGTGTTCGACGAGGCTCCGCCCGCGTCCTACGCCAACGCCCCGATCAACTACGACATCTACACCTACGACGCCCGCGGCCGGTACATGTACGTCCGCGTCTCGGCGAAGTTCTAGGACAGCGCGGAGGGGAGCGCAGGTCGCTTCCCTCCCATCGCAGCCCGCCTTGAAGGACCGCCGCGATGGCCCCTCTCCAAAGATCCCGGCCATGAGCCAGGCAGCCCGCCAGGATCGGTTCCGACCCTTCACACCGCCCGCCGACGTGCATGTGACCCGCGATGTGATGGTCACGATGCGCGACGGCGTGCGCCTGGCCACCGACATCTACCGACCGGCCAGGGACGGCGTCCCGGTTGAGACGCCGCTGCCCGTGCTGCTGGAGCGGACGCCCTATGACAAGCTGGGCGTCAATCACGGCGACCGCACCCGCGATGATCCAGAGCCGCGCTCCAAGCCGAAACTGGCGGTGGACTTCGTGCGTGGCGGCTATGTGGTGGCGCTGCAGGATTGCCGGGGGCGCTATGCGTCCGAAGGCGTGTTCGAGAAATATCTCGCCGAGGGCGAGGACGGCTTTGACACCGTCGAATGGTTGGCAGGACGGCCCTGGTGCGATGGTCAGGTGGCGACCCTGGGCCTCTCCTACGGCGCCCATACCCAGAGCGCGCTGGCCTGCCTGAATCCGCCAGCCCTAGCGGCGATGTTTCTGGATTCCGGCGGCTTCTCCAGCGCCTATCATTCGGGCATCCGGCAGGGCGGCGCGTTCGAACTGAAGCAGGCCACCTGGGCCTACAAGCACGCCCTGCTGAGCCCCGCCACCGCAGCCGATCCGGCCCGGCGCAAGGCGCTCCTGGCCCAGGACCTGAAGACCTGGTTCAAGCATATGCCGTGGAGCGAGGGCATCTCTCCGCTGAGCGCCGCGCCCGAATACGAGAAATACCTGCTGGACCAATGGCGCAACGGCCTGTTCGGGCCCTACTGGACCCAGACCGGGCTCTATGCGCGCGGCGCCTACGACGTCTATGCCGACGTTCCGATGGTGCATATGAGCAGCTGGTTCGATCCCTACGCCCTGACCGCGATCGAGAACTATCTGGGCCTGTCGGCCCGCAAGGCCTCGGCGGTCAAGCTGGTGCTGGGGCCGTGGACGCACGGCCAGCGCTCGGTGACCCATGCCGGCGACGTGGATTTCGGAGCTGACGCGCCGTTGGATGGCGCTCTCGCCAAGGACTATGTCGCCCTGCGCCTGGCCTGGTTCGACGCCTGGCTGAAGCCGGTCCCAGGCCCCGATCCCCTGCCGCCCGTCAAGCTGTTCGTGATGGGCGGCGGTTCGGGTCGCAAGACGCCCGAAGGCCGGCTGGACCACGGCGGGGGCTGGCGCGACGAGACGGTCTGGCCGCCGGCGTCGTCCGTCGTCACCGACTATTTCCTGCACGTCGACGGGGGGCTGTCGACCGCGCCGCCCGGCGAGGCCGAAGCCTTCCGCGAGTATGTGCACGACCCGCGGAACCCCGTGCCCACCATAGGCGGCGCGATGGCCTCTGGCGCGCCTGTCATGGAGGCCGGCGCCTTTGACCAGCGCGAAGACAAGCGCTTCTTCGGCTGCCAGGCGCCCTATCGCGCCCTGGCCGAGCGCGACGACGTGCTGGTGTTCCAGACCGAGCCGCTGCCTGACGACATCGAGGTAATCGGTCCGATCCACGCCGAACTCTTCATCGCCTCAAATTGCGTGGACACCGACTTCACGATCAAGCTGATCGACGTCCATCCGCCCTCGGAAGACTATCCCGAGGGGTTCGCCATGAACCTGACCCACGGCATCCTGCGGGCGCGCTATCGGTTGAGCTTCACCCACGAAAGCCGTCTGGCCCCGGGCGGAATCTATCGGATCGAGGTCGAAGCGTTCCCGACCGCCAACCTGTTCCTGAAAGGTCACCGCATCCGCCTGGACATCGCCTCGAGCAATTTCCCGCATTTCGACGTGAATCCGAACTCCGGAGAGCCCGAGGGCTACGGACGCACTCCCCGCGCGGCGACAAATCGGGTCTATGTCGATGCAACGCGGCCTTCGCGCCTGCTGCTGCCGGTCACGGCGCGGTAGCAACACCGGGCCTCGAAGCGGAGTGGTCGATTGAAGCTGAACCTGCGCAGTCTGGAAGCCTTCCGCGAGACCATGCTGAGCGGCTCGGCCACCGCCGCCGCCGGGCGGATGGGCCTGACCCAGCCGGCCGTCAGTCGCCTGATCGCCCAGCTGGAACAGGACGCCGGCTTCGAGCTGTTCTATCGCGAGAAGGGCCGGCTCAGCCCCACGCCCGAAGCCCTGATGATCTACGAGGAGGTCGACCTGGCCTTCGGCGGGCTGGAACGCATCGACGCCCTGGTCCGCGATATCGCCACCTTCAACGCCGGGCTACTGAAGATCGTCGCCCCGCCCAGCCTGTCGGAAGGCGTGCTGTCGACCATCCTGACCCGGTTCCTGGACCGCTTTCCCAAGGTGCGGGTCAGCATCGACTCGCGCAGCACCGAGACGGCGCGCAACATGGTGGCCAATCGCACGGCCGACTGCGGCTTCGTCAAGCTGCCCCTGGACCGCGCCGACATCTCGACCTTCACCCTGTCGGCCAGCGAGACGGTCTGCGTGCTGCCCGGCGCCCACCCACTCGCCAGGCATGAGTTCCTGACGCCCGAGTTGCTGCGGGCCGAACCGCTGGTCCTGCTGGGCTTTGGCACATGGTCGCGCCGCCAGATCGACGACGCCTTCCGCGAGCGAGGGGTGCGGCCGGACGTGAAGCTCGAGACCCACACGGTGGGCTCGGCCTGCGCCTTCGCCGCCGAGGGCATCGGCATCGCCATCGTCAACGCCCTGATGGCCAAGAACTTCGTGCGGGGGGATACGGTAATCCGCACCTTCCGCCCGCAGATCCTGCACGAATACGCCTTCATGACCTCGGCCCTCGCGCCGATGAACCGCCTGGCCGCCGCCCTGCTCGAGGAGGCCAGAGCCTATTTCGACGCAACCGGCGACGGCAAGAAGCCTGGATAGGCGCGACCAATCGGCGCGATCGGCCCGGATCATTGGGTTTGAGCCTGCGACATAGTCGCGGGGCCATTGCGGGCGGACAAACCTCATCGCACACCCGGTGACGCCGACGCGCCCCACTCGTCGGCGTCCCTCCCGACCGGGGATGCGTGACTTTCTCCGGTCGGGCCCTCCCCTCCTCAGGCTTGTGCGATTGAGCGGCGTGGCGACGCCCGCTAACCTGGGAGAAAACTGGGGAGGTCAATGTGAACCTGAAGCTGGCAATTCCGATCGTGCTGATCCTGGCGGCGACGCTCGCCTGGACGTTCATGGCTCCCCATGTCCAGCATTGGCAAGCGCGCCGGGCGGCCACGCGGCGACGGCAGGCCGAGGGCCGCCGGAAATAGACCGCCCCTTCACCCGCGCCGCCGTCGCGTGAGGTCAGTCTTCTGACATTACATTTCGTTTACGTCCGTAATCGCTGATTGACCCGATCGATTACGGATGTAATCGATGGAGCCAACAAGGAGAGGCTCCATGCGGATCAGCACGGCCGAAAGTCAGGTGATGAAGGCGCTGTGGACCAAAAGCCCGCTCACCGCCGAGGAGATCATCGCCGCCCTGCCCGCCGATCAGGACTGGGCCGACGCCACGGTGAAGACCCTGCTCAACCGCCTGCTGAAGAAGGAGGCCATCGCCGCTGACCGCGATGGCCGCCGCTTCCTATACCGGCCTCTGGTCGCCCAGAGCGACTATGTGCACGCCGAGAGCCAGGGCCTGCTGGACCGGCTGTTTGACGGCCGCCTGGCTCCGCTGGTCGCCCATTTCTCGCAGCGTGAAAAGCTCAGCGACCAGGACGTCGCCGACCTGCGCCGCCTGCTGGAGAGCCTCGACGATGGCAAGTGAGATCCTCGCCGCGCTGCTGCGCGCCAACCTGGCGATCGCCGCCGCCGTCCTGCTGGTCCTGATCCTGCGCCGGCCCATGCGGACGATGTTCGGCGCCCGGGCGGCCTATGGTCTCTGGCTGATCGCTCCGCTGGCGGTTCTGGCCGTGCTGGCGCCCGCGCGGATCGTCAGCATCGCCGCGCCAGCGCCGTCGATCGTCGCGAGCACACCGCCGACACCGACGCCCTCTCCTGAGCCGGGACCCACGCCGACACCGACGCCAAGTGTCGAAATCACGACCCTGTCTTCAGTCGCTAATTCGCATCATCTGAGAGACGCCCTGGTCATCACCTGGGCCCTGGTCGCCCTGCTGGCCCTCTGCCTCCAGGCCGAGCGTCAGCGGCGTTTCCTGAAGTCGCTGGGCCAGCTGCGCGGCGAGGCCGACCTGTTCCATGCCGAGCATGCCGGGGTTGGTCCCGCCGTGATCGGCGCCCTGTCGCCCCGGGTCGTGCTGCCCGCCGACTTCGCGCTGCGCTTCACGCCCGAGGAACAGGCCCTGATCCTGGCCCACGAGCGCAACCACCTGTCGACAGGCGACGCCCAGATCAACGCCCTGACCACCGCGATCCAGTGCCTGTTCTGGTTCAATCCGCTGGTTCATCTGGGGGCCAACCGCCTGCGGGTCGACCAGGAGATCGCCTGCGACGCCGCCGTCCTGACTCGCTACCCCGTCGCCCGCCGCGCCTATGGCGAGGCCATGCTCAAGACCCAACTGGCGCCCCACGCCCCGCCGCTCGGCTGCCACTGGCCGGCCTCGGCCAACAAGCAACTCAAGGAAAGGTTCGCCATGCTGAAGGAACACCGCCAGGGTCGCGCCCGCCGCATCGCCGGCGCCGCCTCGGTCGCCGTCCTGGCCCTGGGCGCCGGCTTCGCCGCCTGGTCCGCCCAGCCCGCGCGCACGATCATCGAGCGTAGCGGCCAGGCGCGCCCGAGCGTCTCGAACCACGACCGCGCCCGCGACATCGCCAGCCCGCTCTACCGCGCTGTCCTCAACGGCGACATCGTCAAGGCGCGGCAACTGATCGTCGCCGGCGCCGACGTCAACTTCCAGGCTCCCGGCGACGGTACGCCCCTGATCGAGGCCGCCCGCTCGGGTCGCCCCGACCTGGTCAAGCTGCTGCTGGAAAGCGGGGCTGATCCCGGTCTCGCCGTGCGGGGTGACGGCGCTCCGCTGATCGCCGCCGCCGACACCGGCCGTCTGGATATCGTCAAGGCCCTGGTCGAACGCGGCGCCGCGGTCGACATGCACGTGCCCGGCGACGACACCCCGCTGATCACCGCCATCCGCGCCCAGGACGTGGCGACCGTCAGCTACCTCATAGACCAGGGGGCCAATGTGAACCGCGTGGCCCCCGGCGACGGCACGCCCCTGATCGAGGCCGCCCGCTCGGGCCGGCTGGACCTGGTGCAACTGCTTCTCGCCAAGGGCGCCGACGCCGACCTCGCGGTGCGCGGCGACGGCAATCCCCTGATCACGGCCGCCTCGGCCGGTCGCCTCGACATGGTCAGGACCCTGGTCGAGCATGGCGCTTCGGTGGAGGCCTTCGTGCCCGGCGACGAGACTCCGCTGATCAACGCCGCCCAGTCCGGCGATCTCGAAACGGTCGCCTATCTGGTCGAGAAGGGCGCCGACGTGAACCGCGCCGTTCCCGCCAATCCCGGCCAGACCCGCTCGCCCTTGGGCGAAGCCGTCAAGCGCGGCCACCGCGCGGTCGCCGACTACCTGAGGGCCAAGGGCGCGCGCGCCTAACGGCCCGCCCTAACCCCCTCTCCACACAATCAGACAGGAAACACGATGGCTTTCATCGACGCCCGAGCCTTGCCTGACGCCAGCCGGATCGAGGCCGATCTGATCATCGTTGGCGGCGGCCTTGCCGGCATCGCTCTGGCCCGGGAACTGGCCGGCGGCCCGATCAGGATCGCCGTCCTCGAGAGCGGCGGTCGCGAGATCGACATGGACAACCAGGCCCTCTACGCGGGCTCGGCCACGGTTCGCGCGCCCGACAACCCCGACCGGGCCCTGAATGACTATCCGGCGCAGTCACGGATCCGCGCCCTGGGCGGCTCGGGTCATGTGTGGGGCGGCAAGTGCGCCCCGCTGGACCCTGCGGACTTCGCCCAGCGCGACTGGGCGCCCCATAGCGGCTGGCCGATGAGCCGAGAGCAGCTGCAGCCCTTCTATGACCGGGCCTGCGACCTGCTGGGTATTCCACATTTCGGCCCCGACACCCCGGTGCTGCAGGACAAGGCCCGCAGACCGCTGGACCTAGATCCACGGGACGGCTTCTTCCCCGCCCCCCGCTATTTCTCGAAGATTTCGGGCGGGGTCGACAAGGCGGCCTTCGACAGCTTCCGCACCGACTTCGCCGATGCGCCCAATATCACCGTCTATCTCCACGCCAACGTCACCCAGGTGCGGCTGGCCCGGAAGGACGACAAGGTCGAAGGCCTGGACGTCGCCTGTCTCGGCGGCAAGCGTCACACCGCGAGGGCCAGGATCTATGTGCTGGCGACTGGCGGCATCGAGAACGCGCGGCTGATGCTGGCCTCCAACACTGTGCGTCCTGAGGGTGTCGGCAACCGCTACGATCTGGTGGGCCGGTTTTTCCAGGGCCATGTCACCTATGCGATGGACGGCGACGCCGAGACCGAGGGTTCGGCGGTCCATGTCGCCCGCGCCGAGTCGATGGCGCTCTATGTCCCGCCAGGCCGCGCCCAGCCCCATTGCGTGATCGGCAGCGGCTTGACGGGCCAAACCCGGATGAAGACCGGCAACTTTACCCTTACCCTCTACAATGGCGGCCCACCGGGATCGGGCACGCCGACCCAGGCCGAGACCAGGGTCATCCGCCAGGCCGCGACCCGTCTGGACGCCGGCAAGGACGAGGGCCAACTTCTTGGCTGCTTCGCCATGACCGAGCACTTCCCCAATCCCGACAGCCGCATCACCCTGGACACGGCCGATCTTGATCCGCTGGGCATGCCGCGCATCAAGCTGGACTGGGTCTACTCGAAGGCCGACTGGGACAGCTTCGAACGCACCACCGCGGCCATGGGCGACGCCCTGGGCGCATCGGGTCAGGGCCGCCTCTGCTGGCCCGTTCAGCGTACGGATTATGTGGCGATCTCCAGCGCCTCGCGTCACCACATGGGGACGACGCGGATGCATGTCGACCCGAAGAAAGGCGTGGTCGACGCCGATTGTCGCGTCCACGGCGCCGCCAACCTCTATGTCGCTGGCAGCTCGGTGTTTCCCACCTCGGGCATCGCCAATCCGACCCTGACCCTGCTGGCCCTGACCCTGCGCCTCGCCGACCACCTGAAGCTCAAGATGGGAGCCGCCCGATGACCCTTCTGGCCCGCCGCGATCTGCTCGCTGCTCTTCTGGCCCTGACCGTCAGCGCCAGCCTACCCGCCGCCGCCCGCGCCGCCGAGCCCACTGTCGCCTTCGGCGACCTGGACCGCGCCGCCATCGAGCGCATTGGCAAGGCCTGGCTGGAACAGAACCCCGGAACCAACGCCAAGGCCCTGGCGATGAGACTGTTCCCGGGCGGCCCAAACGCCGGAACGCTCGGGGAACTGCGCCGCCGCGCCGCCAGCGACTTCCGCCAGGGCGCTGTGTTCATCCATCGGGGCTGGCGGCTGTCGCAGACCGAAGGCGCGCTATTTGGACTGTTGGCCCTGGGGAGCGCCGCCTAGAGACACGGCCCTCTGCTCACAGGCTGGCGCGCCGTCGCGCCTGGAGGGCCAGCGGCAGCGCCGCGAGATCCAGCGCCACCGCGACGGCGGCCCCAAAGCTATGCCAGTCGGGCCTGGCGTTAACGGCCAGAACCACCAGGGCCAGCGGCCCGGTCAGCGAGAGCAGCACCCGCCCCCGCGTGCGCCATCCCGAGGTGGTTGCGGGGCTGGCGACGCCCAACAACGCCAAGGCCTGTACGGCGGCCACCGCCAGGACCACCAGGGTGAGGCTGGGGCCCTTCGACGGGTCGAGAACGGTGAGACCGGCGCCAAGGCCGCCGGTGACACCCCCCCAGGCGATCAGAGACCAGAACGCGCCGGTCGGCCGGGCCGCGACAAGACCGCCGATCGCGGCCAGCATCAGGCAGACCTGCAACAACGACATAGCGGCGGCGCCCCCCAGCGGGGCGGCCAGGGCCACGACCGGAAAAATCCAACGCGGCTCGAAACGCGGCCGACCGGCGGCGGCGCGAGGATAGGTCATGAGGAGGTTCTCCCTGGACGTCTCCGCCTAGCCAGGCTTCAGCGGCTGCGCCGCCGGCTCATGACGGGGCTGCCGGAACTTCTGAGGCTGACAGGCGGCCAGCGACACCACGCTCGCCACCAGAACCATGGCGATCAGGACGATGGGAAGCTCGGTTTTGCGACGGCCGGTCATCGCGCGATCCGCCGGTCCCAGAGCCTGAGCGACCTGCGCATGACAGGCCCTTCGCCGACGGCGGCCTGTAACGACACGGCGCTCAGCGTCAGGACGAAAGCGGCGAACGCGAAGGCGTTCAGAAGGACAAGAGCCATTTGAAGAACGGTCATGACGCGAACCTCCCTGTTGGTGGCCTGATGATTCCGCGATGGAGCCCGAGCCATCTTGATCTCGCGCAACCACGGGAAAGATTTCGTAGCGGCGAGCCGGCGCTTGTCACTGATGGCCGGTAGGCCTCGGGTCGAGGCCTTTCAGATAGGCCTTCAGTTGGGCGATCTCGTCATCGTCCAGCTCGACCATCGGCATGCGCGGATGGCGGTCCGGAGAGCCTTCCTCGGGCTTGCGACTGGGGGCAAGCATGCCTTCGGTCAGAATCTGGTCGAGTCCGCCGGGCGGGTAGCGTCGATACAGGGTCGCGAACGGGGGCGCGTCAGCCAGCGGGCTGGGCTTGGCGTCCACGGCATGGCAGGCGCCGCAGTTGCGCTGGGCGATCCCCTGGCCGCCAAAGGCCTGTGGGGGATTCGACGCGGGCTCGGCCAAGGCCGGGGCGCCCGCCAAACCCAAGGCCAGGACGGCGAGCAGTCCGGCGCGGGTCATCTCGCGACCGCTCACGACCGACCCTCGAAGTCCAGCACCACGCGGCCTTCGATCTCGCCGCGCGCCATGCGGTCGAAAATGCTATTGATGTCGCGCAGGCCTTCGGCGTGGACCGTGGCCCGCACACGGCCGTCGGCGGCGAAGGCCAAGGCCTCGCGCAGGTCCAGGCGGGTGCCGACGATCGAGCCCCGCACCGTGATCCCGCGCAGCACCGTATCGAAGATCGACAACGGGAAATCGCCGGGCGGCAGGCCGTTGAGCGACACCGTGCCCCCGCGCCGAACCATACCCATGGCCTGTGAGAAGGCGATGGGCGACACAGCGGTGACCAGAACGCCATGCGCGCCGCCGATTTCCGTCTGCAGATAGGGACCGGGATCGGTCTTCGTGGCGTTCACGGTGATCTCGGCGCCGAGGGTTCGCGCCAGATGCAGCTTGTCCTCGTCAATATCGACGGCGGCGACCTTAAATCCCATGGCCTTGGCGTATTGCACGGCCATGTGGCCCAGCCCGCCGATCCCGGAAATCGCCACCCAGTCGCCGGGCTTGGCGTCGGTGACCTTCAGGCCCTTGTAGACGGTGACGCCGGCGCAAAGGATCGGCGCCGCTTCCAGGAAACTCAGATTGGCCGGCAGATGACCAACATAGTCGGCGTCGGCCAGCACATATTCGGCGAAGCCGCCGTTGACGGAGTAGCCGGTGTTCTGCTGCGCCTCGCACAGGGTCTCCCAGCCGCCCAGGCAGTGGACGCAATGACCACAGGCGGTGTGCAGCCAGGGCACGCCGACCCGGTCGCCTACCTTGACGTGTTCCACGCCCTCGCCAACCTGAACCACCGTGCCGACGCCCTCGTGACCCGGAATGAGCGGAAGGCTGGGCTTGATGGGCCAGTCCCCGTGGGCGGCGTGCAGGTCAGTGTGGCAGACTCCGCAGGCGGCGATCTTGACCAGCACCTGGCCGCGCCCCGGGTGCGGTCGCGCGACATCCTCCACGACCAGCGCCTGGCCAAAGGCCCGAACGACGGCGGCCTTCATGGTCTTGTCCATGGTGTCTCTCCCGGTGGCGCCAAGGCGCGGCCTGGATGGAACGGGCCGCCTCTTCACTCCGATTTGATACCGCCGCCGCGGTCGGCTGGCAGTTGGGGGTATTACTTAGGGGCCTGGCGCGCGGTCACGACCTGCTCGACGGCGTCGACCAGAGCGGACTCGGCCATGGGCTTTTCGATCACCCGGCTATAGCCGGCAGACAGGGCCTGATCGATCAGTTGCGCCGTCGGGAAGGCGGTGATCATCAGCGCCTCGCCCCGCCATCCCCGTTCACGCAGCCGGCTCAGGATCAGCAGGCCGTCGATTTCAGGCATGCGGTAGTCGGCCACCAGACAGACCGCGTCCAGCGCCGTGGGATCGGCCAGCAGCGCCAGCCCCGAGGCGTAGGCGCGAACTTCGAAGCCGCGGCCGTGCAGCAGAAGTTGCAGCGAGCGCCGCACGCCCACATCGTCTTCCACCAACAGCAGCCGCGCGCGGTGTTCGGGCCTGTTCGAGAGCGCTTGCGTCATTTCCGCCTGTCTTCGCGACCAAGAAGGGTCACGGAGGCGAGGAATGTCACACGGCGACGAAGTGGTCGCTACGTAGAGCTCCTTAGGCCTCTTCCTGCAGGCCCGCGGCGAAGGCGATCCGCAGCGCCTCGGACAGGTTCCTCACCTGCAGCTTGGCCATCAGATTGGCGCGGTGAACCTCGACGGTGCGCGGGGAGATCGCCAGATCGAAGGCGATGGTCTTGTTGGGAAGCCCCTGGGCCATGCCTCGGAGCACGTCCTGTTCCCGACTGGTCAGCGCCGCGATAGCGACGGCGGCGTCGCCCGCCCGCGCCGCTCGGGCCCCCGCGTCGTCCAGTCGCTCGAAGGCTGCCCCTATGGCGGTCAGCAATACGGCCTTCTCGAACGGCTTCTCGATGAAATCGACCGCTCCGCCCTTCATGGCGCGGACAGCCACCGTGATGTCGCCATGTCCGGTCAGGACCACCACCGGCATGGCGATGCCACGTTCGGCCATGGCTTTCTGGACCTCCAGGCCATCCATGCCGGGCATGCGCACGTCCAGCAACACGCATCCGGGCTCGACGTCTTTGGCGGTCTGCAGAAACGCGTCTCCCGAAGCATAGGTCGACACCGCATAACCCGAGGTCTTCAGCATGAACCCGGCCGAGCGGCGGATCGCCTCCTCATCATCGACGATATGGATCATCCGCCTAGTGTTCATGGATGGCCTCCCTCTCGACCTTGACCAGCGTGAAATGAAACTGCGAGCCGCCACCGGGGCGCGGCTCATGCCAGATGCGGCCGCCGTTGGCTTCGACGATCGTGCGGCAGATCGACAACCCCAGTCCCATGCCCTCGGTCTTGGTGCTGACGAACGCGGTGAAAAGCTGCGCGGCGATGGCTGGAGCGACGCCGGGGCCATTGTCGGCGATCGTAACCCGCACCAGACCGTCGCCCTGGTCGTGTGTGCTCAGCCACAGCTTGGGCTGCTCGCCGCCGCCCATCGCCTCGACCGCGTTGCGCGCCAGATTGATCACGACCTGCTGAATCTGCACGCGATCGATCAGCACCGGGGTGGCCTCGATGTCCAGCTCGAAGATCGGATCCAGACCCTGATCCCGGGCGCCCATCAATCCCAGCGCGGCGGCTTCGCGAATGACGGCAGGCAGATCCTCGACGGTCTTCTCCACCTCGCCTCGGGCGACGAAGTCGCGCAGCCGCCGGACGATATTGCCCGCGCGCATCGCTTCGCCTGCCGCGTCGTCCAGCGCCTCCCGGATCATCGGCAGATCGTCGGGATTCAGCTCGGCCAGAAGGTCGCGCACGGCCTCAACATAGTTGGCGACGGCGGTAATCGGCTGATTGAGCTCGTGGGCCAGGGTCGAGGCCATGGTTCCCATGCCGCTGACCCTGGCGATGTGGATCAGCTCGGCCTGGAGTTCTTCCAGGCGGGCCTGGGTGCGTTGACGGTCGGTCAGATCACGGACAAAGCCGGTGAAGACCCTGGGGCCATGGCCCGTGGCTTCGCCGACCGACAGCTCCATCGGAAAGGTCGTGCCATCCTTGCGCAGGCCCACAACGACGCGTCCCAAGCCGATCACCTTTCGCTCGCCCGTGGTCAGATAGCGCTCGATATAGTCGTCATGGCGCTCGCGGTCCGGCGAGGGCATCAGGCAGCGGACGTTCTCGCCCACAACCTCGGCTTCCTGAAAGCCAAACAGCCGCTCGGCGGCGGCGCTGAACGACAGGATCTTGCCCCGCTCGTTGATGACGACCATGGCGTCGGGGACAGTGGACAGGATCGAGCGCAGATGCTCCGCGCCGGCGTCCAGCGCCCGCTCGCTGGCGCGTTGGCCGGTCACGTCGCGCAGCACCTTGCCAAAGCCTCGCAAGACGCCGGCCTGGTCATGAAGGGCGGTGATGGAGACATGAGCCAGGAACTCCGAACCATCCTTGCGCAGGAACCAGGCGTCCTCCTCGATCTTGCCTTCGACCTGGACCCTGGCGAGGTCGGCCCGAGGCTTGCCCGCCTGGCGGGCGTCCTGCGGATAGAAGGTCGCGACGTGCTGACCCACCACCTCGGCCTCGCTCCAGCCCATCAGTCTTTGCCCGCCGGCGTTCCAGATCAGCACCCGTCCTTCCGGATCGAGCATGCAGATGGCGTATTCGGTCGCGCCGTCGATGAGCAGGTTGAGCTCGCTGGCCAGGTCCTCGGCCTGCCGCGCCCCAGATGCGGCGCCCCCGTCGCTTGTCGCCGAATTCCGGCGCAGGCGACCGATCTGGGCGCCCACCAGCGTTATTCCCGTCGCCGCCAACAGGTATGTCAGCGCCTCGGTCGCCGCCAGGACGACGGGCTGATCGCGGCCGCCTAAGACGAAGCCGGCGATCAGGCCCAGGATGACGGCGCCCACGCCGGCGCCTACGCCGCCGAACGCGGCGGCGACCACGATGGGCGCGGTGAAAAGCAGATAGGCGGCATGGTCTCCCAGCCAAGGCGCCAGGGACCAACGAATCGCGACCGCCAGGCCGAAAGCCGCCAAGGTCACGCCATAGCCCTTCATCTGGTCCTGCTGCAGGGCCGAACCGGACGCCATACGCTCTTCACCTTTCCTCGTGGTCGAGGCGACCCTCCCCAGAGGGCCAGAACCGCGGCGCGATCATGCCCGCTGGCATCGCGGGTTACAAACCCGTTCGGCGAGATGGACCCACACGGAATGCGGGACTTTACGGATTGCGCGCCAGCACCCAATGCGTCTCCTTCCGCCGCGATGGCCCGCACGGATGGGCCCGCACGTTTTGAGGCCGCCATGTCGCCGTACAATCTCGCCACTCTGCTCTCTCCGGCCTCGGTGGCGGTGATCGGCGGTTCCGACCATCCGGGCTCCGTGGGCCAGGTCGTGGTCGAAAACCTGCTGTCTGGCGGCTTCGCGGGTCCTGTCCATCTGGTCAATCCCCGCCGACTGTCAGTGGCGGGAACGACGTGGTCTTCCAGCATCGCCGATCTGCCCGAGCCGCCCGACCTCGCCGTGGTGATCGTCCCAGCGGCCGCCGTTCCCCCGGTGATCGCCGAACTGGGCGCGGCCGGCGTCAAGGTCGCGGTGATCCTTTCGGCCGGACTCACTGGCGGCAACGGACTACGGCAAGCCATGCTGGAGGCCGCCCGCCCCTTTGGCCTTCGCATCGTCGGGCCCAATGGTCTGGGCCTGCTGGCGCCCCATGCGGGCCTCAACGCCTCGTTCGCGCGCGGCGCGCCGCGTCCCGGCGGTCTGGCCCTGATCTCCCAGAGCGGAGCCCTGATCGGCGGCGTGATCGACTGGGCCACCACGCGACAGCTGGGCTTTTCCGGGATCGTCTCGGTGGGCGACATGGCCGAGGTCGACCTTGGCGACCTGATCGATCTGTTCGCGGCCGATCCCCACACCGACGCCATACTGCTCTATATCGAGGGCGTCACCAACGCGGCCAAGTTCATGGCCTCGGCCCGGGCCGCCGCGCGCATCAAGCCGGTGATCGCCCTGAAAGCCGGGCGAAGCGCGGCCAGCGGCAAGGCCGTCCGCTCCCATACCGGCGCCCTGGCCGGGGCCTATGATGTTCACGTCTGCGCCTTCGAGCGGGCGGGCATCGTCCAGGTCGAAACCCTGACCGACCTCTTCGACGCCGCCGCCGTGCTCCGCGTCGGGCAGGGCTTGGCCGGCGATCGGCTGGCCATCGTCACCAACGGCGGCGGAGCCGGGATTCTGGCGCTCGACGCCATGACGACCGGCGACGGCGTCCTGGCCGATCTGGCGCCGCAGACCCTGGAGCGCCTGAACGCGGTCCTCCCCGCCGGATGGTCGCACGGCAATCCGGTGGACCTGATCGGCGACGCGCCGGTCGAGCGCTATCGCCTCGCGCTGGACGCGGTGCTTTCCGACGATGGGGTCGATGCGGTGCTGGTCATGAATTGCCCCACCGCCTTGACGGCGCCGCGCGACATCGCCCAGGGCGTGGCCGCCAGCGTCGTCGCCGCTCGCGGGCGCGGGATGCTCAAGCCTGTCATCGCCTGCTGGCTGGGCGACGCCAACCAGGACGTCGCGGGCCCGATCCTGAGCGCGGCGGGCATTCCGATGTTCGGGACCCCCGACGCGGCCGCGCGGGCCTTTGCTCACCTTCTGGCCGCCCGCCGCGCCAGGGCCAGCTTGACGGCCGAGCCCGCGTGGCGGCCGCCGCGCACCGACGATCGGGCCGCCGCCGCGGCGTTGATCCAGGCGGCGCGCTCGCAAGGGCGCACCCTGCTCAACGAGATCGAGGCCAAGGATCTGCTCGGCGCCTATGGCGTGACCACGGCGCCGACCCGGCTGGCCGCCACCGTCCAGGATGTCGCCGGGATCTGCGCGGAGCTGGCGCCGCCCTATGCCGTCAAGATCGTCTCGCCGCAGATTTCCCACAAATCCGATGTCGGCGGCGTGGTCCTTAATCTGGCGGACGCGGGAGCCGCCAGCGCCGCCGCCGAGGCCATGGCGGCCCGCGTCGCCGCGACCTTGCCCGACGCTACGATCACCGGCTTCGCGGTGCAGACCATGATCGCGCCCGGCCGCGCCCACGAACTGATCGTCGGCCTGGCGCTGGACGCCACTTTCGGTCCGGTCGTGATGGTCGGGGCCGGCGGCAAGGCGGTCGAGGTGCTGAAGGACCGCGCCCTGGGCCTGCCACCCCTCGACGGCGACCAGGCCCGCGCCATGATCGCCAGGACCCGGATATCGCGCCTGCTGGCCGGCTATCGCGATGAACCCCGGGCCGACATCGATGGGGTGGTCGCCACCCTTGAGGCGCTTTCGGCGATCGCGGCGGACCTGCCCGACGTGGTCGAGCTGGACATCAACCCCCTGCGCGCGGATGCTCAGGGCGTCATGGCGCTGGATGCGCGGATTGTCATCAGCCAGGATCCAAGCCCCGGCGCGCGCCTGGTTTTGCCCCTCGCGCCGGTCAAGTAGGCCGGCTGGGCGGCGAGCCGATCTCGCCTACGTAAACATCCCAATGTGAGATGCTTCGCCGTTCACCTATCCCTGAAATCCACTGCTCAGGGAGACGTGCGATGTCCATGCCAGCTTACTCGCGAGACCGCGCCGAAGCCGCCGCGCCCCACGCCCAGATGATCTCGTCCGACGAGGTCTTTTCGGCGGTCGGCGTCGGCATGACCTTCTCCGCCGGCGAAGAGATCTACGCTCAGGATGACGAGACCGACATGGTCTACCAGGTCCAGCGTGGCGCGGTCCGCGCCTCTCGTCTGCTGGGCGACGGGCGCCGTCAGATCGCGGGCTTCTACTATCCCGGCGACCTTTTCGGCCTGGAGGCGGGCCTCACCCACCGCGCCTCGGCCGAAGCCCTGTGCGACAGCAAGATCCTCGTGGCCAAGCGCTCGGCCCTGAAGCATTACGGCGAGGCGGGTGAACGTCTGGAGCGCCTGATCTGGCGAGCCACCGGTCAGGAACTGGGCCGGGCCCAGGACCATATGATGCTGCTGGCGCGCAAGAGCGCCTATGAACGGGTCGCGGGCTTTCTGTCCGACGTGGCCAAGCGCCAGGGCGCGGCCTGGAACGAACTGGCGATGAGCCGGCAAGACATCGCCGATCATCTGGGGCTGACCATCGAGACCGTGTCGCGCATGGTCACCCAGCTCCAGGCCGACGGCCTGGTGGCCCTGGAAGGGTGCCGCCGGTTCCGAGTCGCCGCGCCGGTTCGATTGGCTGATCTCGTGGCGGCCTGACCGCCGCGCCACGCGACGTCCACCGGAGGACCTCATGGCCGAAGATCCACCCCGTCCGCCCGCCGAACCGCTTGCGTCCGCCACGACGCCTGAAGCCAAGGTCAGCGCGATCCTGGCCCGTCACCATCTGATGAGTGTGGCGACCCTCCGCCCCGATGGCTGGCCGCAGGCCACCTTGGTGAACTATCTGGCCGACGGACTAGAGCTCTTTTTCCTGGTGGCTCAGGACAGCCAGAAACACGTCAACATCGTCGCCGATCCTCGCGTCTCGATCGCGATCGGCGACGACGATCAGGGGCCGCCGCAGGGCCTGTCCCTGGCCGGGAAGGCCAGCGTCATCGACAATCCGCTGTGGGTCGATGCGCTCAACCGCCGGATCTGGGGAACGCCCGAATTCGCCCGCTTCGAGCCCCACCCCGCTGGGCGCGGCGTCGTCCTGCTGCGCTTCACGCCGATGTGGGTCTCGTTGATCGACTACGGGTCACCCCCGGGCCGTGTCCAACTGTTCGCCGTCCGCCAGGATTGGCACCTTGAGCCCGTCGCCGCCTAGGCGCGTTTTTTGGGCATCGACAGGTCAGGCGCTAGTCCTCCTGACCCCGCCGAACCAGAGCGTAGGTGATCAGGCCGGCTGCGATGGCGGCGACAAGCGCCGAGCTCGCGGCAGTCGCGGCCAGGGCTTCGGTCGGGTGACGCCGGACCTCCCTCTTCGCCGCTTTCTCCAGACGATCCAGCTTGGTCTGGACATCGCCCACCAGTTCTATGGCTGCATGACCCAGGGCCACGGCGCTTACCGAGGCCGCGTCGCCAGCGTCCTGACCCAGGTGGTCGACCATGGTCTTGAGGTGGTCGGTGACGTTCTGGAACGCGTCGCGACCATCGCGGGCGATCGTCTTGATCTTACGAGCTGCCATTGTCTTGCCTTGCGAAAAACGGGGGGCGGATGACGTTGCTAGAACACCCCCACGGGCGGGGGCGGGCCTTGAGCTGAATCAAGTTCGCTCGCGGAGGTCGCGTTTTGCGGCCTGTCGGGCAGGCCTTCGACCACCGCGCTGAGGCGGCGCAGCAACGCTTCGCGCGCCGCGTCGCTCTCGGCGCCGCCGAGAGCGACGTTGAGCGCCATCTGGAAGGCGACCCGCTTGTTGTGCCAGTCGAGCTTTGAGGCGGCATGGGGCGGCAACCGGGCGGGCGACGCCTGGCGCGGGACGGCGGCCCCCTCGCCGAGGTCGAAGGCGTCGTCCAGATCGGGGATCAGAATAGAGGCCTTGTCGAAGCCGGCCACGGTCAGCCGATCCCGCAATCCGGCGGTGGCGTCAGGCTCGCCATGGGCCAGCAGGATGGAACCGGCGACAGGCGCCCGATCGAGCGCCCAGCGCGTGAGGCCAGCGGCGTCCGCATGGGCCGAATAGGCGTCGAGTTTGCGCACCCGCGCCCGAACCCGCACCTCGTCGCCCTGGATGCTGACACGCGGCGCTCCATCGGCGAGCAACCGACCCAGCGTGCCGGCCGCCTGGAACCCGCACAGCAGCACCGTCGCCTCCTTGCGCCACAGTAGCCGCTTGAGATGCCTGCGCACCCGGCCCGCGTCGCACATGCCGCTGGCGGCCAGGATCACATGCCAGCCGGAGAGCCGCTCCAGGCCGTCGCTGTCCCAAGGCTTGTCCAGGAAGCGCAGATGTTCGGAGGGACGGACCGGCTCGAAAGGGTTTCGCTGCAGGGCGGGATTCCAGCCGCGATCGAGGAACACCTTGGAGGCCTCGATGGCCAGGGGCGAGTCCAGGAAGATGTCACCACGTGGCGCGTCGCCGTCCTCCATCAGTTGCAGCAGATCGACCAGCAGTTCCTGACTGCGTTGCAGCGCGAAGGCCGGGATCAGCAGCGGACCGCCGGCGGCGTGCGCCGCCTTGAGCTCCTCGGCCAGAGCCGCGCGCCGCGCGACGCCGCTGGCGATGTCGCGCTCCCGGTTGCCATAGGTGGATTCGAGAATCAGGTGATCGACGCCCTTGGGGCCTTGTGGGTCGGCGACGAAGTCGCTGCCCCCCGAGCCCAGGTCGCCCGAGAACAGCAGGCGCTTGCGGGCGTCGACCGGACCGACCTCGACCTCGATGGAGGCCGAGCCCAGGATGTGCCCCGCCTCCCAGTAAACCGCCGAGATCCCTGAGGCGACCTCCACCGGCTCACCCAGCTTGACCTTCCGAAACTGCTTCATCACACGGGCGGCGTCGGCTTCGGTGTAGATGGGCTCGACCGGCGCCAGGCCCCGTCTCTGGTTGCGCCGGTTGAGCGCCGCCACTTCCGCCTCCTGGATCCCGCCCGCATCGGCCAGCATCACCGCGCACAGATCGCGCGTCGCCGCCGTCGCATAGATCGGCCCCTCGAAGCCCGCCAGCATCAGCTTGGGCAGCAGACCGCAATGGTCGACATGGGCATGGGTGAGCAGGACGGCGTCGATCTGGGTGGGGTCGAAGGGAAAGTCGCCATAGTTCAGCGCCTTGAGGGTCTTCGAGCCCTGGAACATGCCACAATCCACCAGCACCGTGGCCCCCTGGGTCTGCAGGCGGGCGCACGAGCCGGTCACGCAGCCAGCGGCGCCATGAAACGACAGGATCGGGGTCATGATGAAATCTCGCTGGGATGGGCCAGATCGGACGCGACGCGAACCGGCGAGGCCTGCTGGAGCCGACAGGATCGGCCAGGCTGAGGAGCGTTCCGTGATCTGGATCAATTTGGCGGGAGGACCGACGGCTAGTGTCCCGAGACAACCTGTTGCTGTCTGGGAGCCTACCCCATGAAACACGCCGTCATTCTCGCCCACCCCAAGCCCGACAGCTTCTGCGCCACGATCGCCCGAACCTGCGTCGAGCATCTGCGCGCGACCGGTCACACCGTTCTGCTGCGCGACCTTTACGCCCTCGACTTCGACCCCCGCCTCAAGGCCTCGGAACTGCCCTCGTCCTCCGGCGCGCATCCGGCCGCCGACATCGTCGCCGAGCGCGGGCTGGTTGGCGATGTCGACAGCTTCATCTTCGTCTATCCGTTCTGGTTCAACGCCCCGCCCGCCATTCTGAAAGGCTATGTCGACCGGGTGTTCAGCATGGGCTTTGGCTATGCGCCGGGTCTGGGCGGCACGGAATCGCTGCTCGACGACAAGACCCTGCTCAGCTTTTCAACCTCCGGCGCGCCCGAGGACTGGGTGAACGACACTGGCGCCTTGAAAGCCCTGATGACGGTGTTCGACCTGCATCTTTCGGGCGTCTGCGGTCTGCGAGTTCTGGACCACAAGCACTTTGGCTCCATCGTCTCCAACATCACCGAAGAGTCCCGCTCGGACGTTCTGCAACGGGTGCGCGTTGGTCTGGACGACCTGTTCGGCCCCGCGACCGCCTAGCCCCCATGCCTACTGATCCTCCGGACGGCATCACCCGCGCGCCCGCGCCGGACAGCGGCCCGCAGGAAGCCTCCGCATCCTATCGGCTGGCGGCGCTCGACCAGGACTTCCTGCTGGGCGACTCCATGCGCAGCGTGCGGTTCCTGCTCGAATTCGCCAAGGCAGACGAAGCCCTTCGCGCCTGGGGTGTGCGCTCGACCATCGTGGTGTTCGGCAGCGCCCGGGCGCGCGAGGATTCCCCGGGACGGCGCGGCGAATGGTACGCCCTGGCGCGGCGCTTTGGCCGCATCGTCTCCGAACACGGCCTGGCCACGCACGTGGAGGGCCAACCGCGCGACAACGTCATCGCCACAGGCGGCGGTCCCGGCCTGATGGAGGCCGCCAATCGGGGGGCCTTCGACGTGGGCGCGCCATCGATCGGCTTCAACATCACCCTGCCGCGCGAGCAACGTCCCAACCCCTACTCGACGCTCGAACTGACCTTCCGGTTTCACTATTTCGCCATGCGCAAGATGCACCTGGCCATGCGCGCCAACGCCCTGGTGGTCTTTCCAGGCGGGTTTGGCACGTTCGATGAGCTGTTCGAGCTGCTGACCCTGCGCCAGACCCGCAAGTGCCCGCCCATCCCGATCGTGCTGGTGGACGAGGCCTACTGGCGCTCGGTGATCGCTTTCGACGCCTTGGTCGAACATGGCATGATCGACGCGGCCGATCTGGATCTCTTCGTCTTCGCAGACACGGCCGAGGCGGCATGGTCGCGGGTCCTGGTCGCGAGACCACCCGCTCCCTGAGGCTTGGCGACGAGGGCGGCCGCTCGCTGGCCGCCCTCGTCGCCGGGAAGCCTTACAGCCCGCCCGTTCCGCCGAACTTGTGGGTCAGCTGCAGATAGTAGCTGCGCCCGGTCGAGTCGAACCACGAGGTGTCATAGTAGGGATAACCTGAATAGGTCGGGTCGCGCTGGGGGCCCTTGTCCAGCAGATTGTCGACCGCCAGGCTGATCCGGGTGGTGTCGTTCAGGTCGTACTGGACGGTGGCGTTGTAGAGATAGCTCTCCTTGATCCAGCCATCCTCCGCATAGTTGGGCAGGCGCTCAAGGCGCTGTCCGTGCACGCCCAGGGTCAGGCGATCCAGGGTCCAGTTGATCGAGCCCGTGCTCTTGGAGCGCGGGATGTAGAAGCCGCTGTCATAGGCCAGCTGGTTCTCGATCGGATCGCCTGGATACTGCCGGCTGGTGTGCTTGTGCACCCAGGTGTGGGTCAGGCCGAAATTGAACGTGCCGAAGCTTTCGGTCGGCCAGCGATAGTGGGCCGCGACGTCGACGCCGGTGGTCTTTTCGGTGGCGACGTTGATCGGATTGATCGTCACGGTCGCGATGGCGCCGGGGTTGATCGCCGCGGTCAGCGGGTTGCGCGCCACGCGGGCCAGGGCGTCGACGCAGGTCGGCGAGGACGCGCTGACGACCGTGCCGGCGCTGGTCTTGCCCAGACGACAGTCGGCTTCCTGGCGCAGCACGCTGTCCAGGCTCATGTCGAGCACGGCGTTGTCGAGCTGCACGCGGAAATAGTCGACCGAGATGTCGAAGTTGCGGATCGGCGACCAGACCGCGCCATAGTTCAGCGACTTGGAGGTTTCAGGCTTCAGCTTGGCGTTGCCCAGGCGAACCTTGACCAGGCCCTCGCCCGCATAGCTGCAATCGCCGATCTCTTCGTCGGGCTCCTCGCTGCGGCAGCGGTAGTAGTCGGTGCCCGAGGGGTGGCTGATACCTTCCTTGGCGAACACATAGTGCAGGTCGGGGGCCCGGAAGCCGGTGCCATAGGCGCCGCGCACCAGCAGCGTCTTGACCGGCCGCCACTCAAGTCCGCCGTTGTAGGTGAACTTGTCGATGGTGTTGCCGCCGTACTTGTAGCCGTCGTAACGGCCGGCCGTGCTCAGCTCCAGACTCTTGAGCAGCGGGGCGCGGAACTCGTAGCCGGCGCCCCAGCGCTTGCGTGAGCCATCGCCGTCGGCGTCGCGCAGACCGTAATAGTAGTTCTGGGTGGCCAGGGGATCGAGGCCCAGCTTGTAGGATTGCTTGCCCAGTTCGGCGACGGCCGCGAAGCCGACCGGACCGGCCGGCAGGGTGAACAGGTCGGCCTTGTTGACCTGGAACGACACGCCCTGCTGGCGCGCGACCGGCTTGTAGGTGGTGCGGGCGGTGATCGAGTCGAACTCGGCGACCGTCAGCGGCCTGTAGAGGCGGGCCGGATCGGCGTTGAAGATCGGATAGCCGCTGTCGGCGTCGACGCCCAGCTGCGCGCCCAGGAACAGGGCCGTGGCCTTGGAGGTGACGACCTTGGGCCAGCTGATCGACGACTTGTATTGGCTGAAGTTATAGAAGGCCTCGTAGTCCCAGCCGCCGCCCAGCGCGCCCTTGACGCCCGGCGTGATGCTGAAGGTGCGCGAAACGTTCTTGATGTAGCCCTTGCTGAGACCGCCCATCTCCTCGGGGGTGAAGTTGCGGTGCCACAGGTCCAGCGCGCCGGTGAACTGGTTGTAGAAGATGCCGTCTTCGCTGCCGTTGGCGTCCTGGTACTCCCAGTCCAGAACGTCCTGGAACTGACGGGTGCGGCTGTAGCCGGCCGAGATGTCGGCGAAGAACGAGAGGTCATCGGTCTTGGCGTAGTTCAGCGAGGCCACGACATTGGCGCTCTTGCGTTCGCTGATGATGGTGCCGTAGCCGATAGAGCTGTAGCTGCCGCAGTAGTAGCCGGGACCATAGTCGTCCAGATCGGCGTCATAGGCGCCCCAGCCCGGACGGCTGGCATATTCAACCGAGCCGCCATTCAGCTTGCTCAGGGTGGCGCAGGTGGCCTTGCCCGGATCGACATATTCTTCCGCATCAGGATCAATGCGCAGAAAGTCGCGGCGCGCGATGCGGGCGCGGGCGGTCGGGGCGTCCCTGGTGCTGTCCTGGATGTCGCGATCATAGGCCCAGAGGGGCTTCTGGTTGACGAACTCGCCGCCGATCACCAGGTCGAAATCGCCCTTGGAGTAGCCGGTGGAGACGTTCATGCGCTGGCTGCTGGCGCCGCCGTGCTCCAGACCGCCGAAGGTGACGTCGACCGTCGTGCCGTCGACCTTCTTCTTCAGATTGAAGTTCACGACGCCCGAAATGGCGTCCGAACCATAGACAGCCGAGGCGCTGCCGCTCAGCACTTCGATGCGGTCGATCATGCCCAGCGGGATCGAAGAGGTGTCGGTGAAGGCGCTCTTGCCATTGAATGGCAGGGGGAAGTCGGCGATGCGGCGACCGTTGACCAGCACCAGGGTGTGGTTGGGGCCCAGGCCGCGAAGGTCGACCTGCTGGGCGCCGGGCGTCCAGTCGGCGCCGCTGGACGATTGCTGGGTCTGGGTCTCGCCGCCGTTCTGGGTGAGGCTGCGCAGCACATCCGGCACGCTGTTGAAGCCGGCGGCCTTGATGTTCTCGCTGGTGATGACGGTGACCGGGGCCGGGCCCTCGGTGGCGATCCGGGGAATGCGCGAGCCGGTGACGACCAGGGCCTCGACCGCATTCTCGTCGGTCTGCGGGGTGGTTTGCGCAAGCGCCTGGCCGGTGATCATCAGGCCCGCCGCGCCGGCAAGGGCGCTGGCCCTCAGCAGATGCATCTTCATCATTATCCCCTCTTTTTTAGCGGCGCATCCATTCCCGTGGACAGGCCCGACGCCGGGTTGCACCCCGAGGCCTCATCATGTTGGATTGCATTTCGCGCAAATTGAAAGCTGAAAAGATCAAATTGTCAGATTTAGTGGACACAATGTGTTCCACGTGCAGCTTTGATGCACAGCGCACGGATCCGTGGCGTTGGGCGCGGAAACAGGCCCAATGGCGGCCCGACGCGGGTTTGGTCTCTGGACCTGGCGCAGCGCCCACGGACAGGATCGCGACAGGCGGGGAAAGAACATGATGCTGGCTCGAATTTCGGCGGTCGCGATGGCGGCGGCCCTGCTCCTTCCCCTCGCCGCGCGCGCGGCCGAAGCGCCCGCCAAGGGTCCCGACGCCGTCGGCCCGGGCTATGAATACTATGTGATCGGCGATATCGCCGCGCCGACGCCGGGCAAGACGGGACCGCTGCTGGCCCTGATGGGCGGCGGCGACTGGCCGCTGGAGGCCTTCCGTCAGTTCGTCAAGCAGTCTGGCGGCGGCCATATCGTGGTGCTGCGGGCCCGCGGCGGCCGCGAGCTGCAGGACGAGATCTACAAGGATGTCGGCGGCGTCACCTCGGTCGAGACCCTGGTGATCCAGAACGAAGACGCCGGCGAGGATCCCAAGCTGCTGGCCATCATCGCTCGCGCCGACGGAATCTTCTTCGGCGGCGGCGACCAGAGCAACTATATCCGCGCCTGGAAGGG
Organism: uncultured Caulobacter sp.; assembly: GCA_964427205.1. Taxonomy (GTDB): domain Bacteria; phylum Pseudomonadota; class Alphaproteobacteria; order Caulobacterales; family Caulobacteraceae; genus Caulobacter. Next base: position 28,315 of record CAYRTE010000025.1, on the reverse strand, counting down.
CACGGCCCTGAACAAGGCGCTCGACGCCCACGTCAAGGCCGGCAAGCCCATCGGCGGCACCAGCGCCGGCCTCGCCATTCTGGGCGGCTATTCCTATGGCTGCCTGGATTCGATCAGCATGATCTCGCCTGAGGCGCTGAAGAACCCGACGGCGGCGGGCGTCACCCTGGTGCGCGACTTCCTGCACCTGCCCCATCTGTCGAAGGTCATCACCGACAGCCACTTTGACAACCGTGATCGCCAGGGGCGTCTGGTGGCCTTTGTCGGCAGGCTGATCCAGGAAGAGAACGACCCGACGATCGCCGGTCTGGGCATCGACGAAGACGCGGCGATGCTGATCGACGGCGAGGGCGTGGGCCGCTTCTACGGCCCCGGCCACGCCTGGCTGGTGCGGCCGATGGCCCGACCCGCCACGATCATCGCCGGCAAGCCGCTGACCTATGCCCCTTTCCCCATCGTCGGCGTCGGACCGGCCAGCACGCTGGACTTCAAGACCTTCCGGGTGACCAAGCCCGCCTTCACCTTGACCGCCCAGGTCAAGGACGGTGTGCTGATCCGCAGCGACCGCTGACCGCTTCCCTTCACGTTTCCGCCGGGCCGCCGCCGGCCAGTTCAAGAGAGTTGCGATGATCCTTTCCAAGCTCCGCTCGCTCAGCCTTTCCGTTCTGGCCGTCTGCGCGGCTTCGGCGCCAGCCTTGGCCGCCGAGGGCAAGTGGTCCCTAGCCGTTCATGGCGGTTCTGGCGTTCTGGATCGCGGCGCGATGACGCCCGAGAAGGAAAAGGCCTATCGCGCCGGACTCGACGCCGCGCTGGAGGCCGGCGCCAGGGTGCTGAAGTCCGGGGGCTCCAGCCTTGACGCGGTCGAGACCGTCGTGCGGACGCTGGAAGACAATCCTCTGTTCAACGCCGGCAAGGGCGCGGTCTTCACCGCCGAGGGCAAGAACGAGCTAGACGCCTCGATCATGGACGGCGCCACCCTGAAGGCCGGAGCGGTGGCCGGCGTCACGCGCACCCGCAATCCGATCAGCCTGGCCCGCGCGGTGATGGAGAAGTCTCCGCACGTCATGCTGACGCGCGAAGGCGCCGACCAGTTCTCCAGGGAGCAGGGCCTGGAGCAGGTCGATCCCGGCTATTTCCGCACCGAGGAGCGCTGGAAACAGCTGGAAGCCTGGCGCAAGGATCACCACGCCGTGCTCGACCCCACGCACCTGTTCGGCACCGTGGGCGCGGTGGCGCTGGACCAGTCCGGACACATCGCCGCCGCCACCTCGACGGGCGGAATGACGGGCAAGCGCTGGGCGCGGGTCGGCGATACGCCCATCATCGGGGCCGGCACCTATGCCCGCGACGGCGTCTGCGCGGTGTCAGCCACGGGATCAGGCGAATACTTCATCCGCGAGACAGCGGCCCGCCAGGTCTGCGACCGCATCGCCTGGAAGGGCGAGGATGTGCAGACGGCGGCCGACCAGACCATGGCCTCGATCACCAAGATCGGCGGCGACGGCGGCCTGATCGCCATGGACGGTCAGGGGCGGCCAGCTTTCGGCATGAATGACCTTGGCATGTATCGTGGCGCCATCTCGTCGGCCCTGCCGACGCCGCGCACGGCGATCTACACCAACGAACCTTCGCCGAAGTGAGGCTGATGGTCGGGACGGACTGGAGGTGGGGCCGATGAAGTCGGACGACCAGAACCTCGCCGACATCGACCGGCGGTTGCTGGCGATGCTGCGCCAGGATTCGCGTCAGCCGGTCACCAAGCTGGCCGCTGACCTTGGCCTTTCGCGAGCCAATGTTTATGCCCGGCTCGGCCGGCTGGAGCAGGACGGCGTCATCCAGGGCTACACCGTCCGCCTGGGCAGCGATTACGATCGCCGGCTGATCCGCGCCCAGGTGATGATCAAGGTCCAGCTGAAGCAGGCCAAGACGACTGAGGAGGAGCTGGCGGCGATCGCCGAGCTGTCGGCCCTGCACGCCATCAGCGGGGAGTACGACCTGATCGCCCTGATCGAAGCCGAGACGGTCACCGAGCTCAACGCCCTGATCGACCGCATCGGCGCCCTGGAAGGGGTCGAGCGCACAACCTCCTCGATCCTGCTGGCGACTAAGATCCTGCGTTGAGCAACGACTCGCGAGCGTTTCTCTCGTCACATCGCCCAAACACGGCGCTTTTCGAGGCCTCTACCAAACTAAACTCTCCCCGATGAGTGAGGGAGTTCAGCCTTGATCGCCGTCCAGATCGCAAGCCCGGCCTTCCTGGGCGTCGCCGCTGATCGCGGAGACGCCGCCCCGCGGGCCCATGTGATGATCCGGGTCGCGCCGCGCGACGCCGCGGACGTCGGCGCGCGCCTGGCCGCGATGAGCGAGCTGACCGCGTTGCACCAGATCACCGGCGACTATGACCTGGTGGCCGTGGTCGAAGCCGGGCGGGCCGAGGATCTGGAGCGGACCGTGGACCGGATCCAGGCCATGGCCGGGGTGAGACACGCCCTGGCCTCTGTGGTCCTGCCCCGTCCGCCGGCCGCGCGGCCCCTTCATCCGATATCCAGCGACTGAGCCGCCCGGCCATCGGTCTGAAACCCAACTAGCGACGTCTATAACGAGGTGTTGTCGTGGAACTGCCCTTTCCCTGCCTGATGTTCCTCGGAGACGTGGACCGGGTCAGCGCCAAGACCGCCTCGGGCGTCGCCCACTGGCGCCCCGACGCCTGCGTCGGCCAGCTTCGCCTGCCCGGCTGCGAGGCCGATCTGGGTCTGCCAGACATGACCCCCAAGGCCGCCCGTGAAGCCGGCGCCCGCGCCCTGCTGCTCGGCGTTGCCAATGCCGGCGGCTATATCCCGCCCCACTGGGAAGCCGTCCTGATCGAGGCGCTGGAGGCGGGGCTGGATCTGGTCTCGGGCCTGCACACCCGCATGGCCAGCCTGCCCAAGGTGCGCGAGACCGCCGAGCGTCTGGGCCGCCGGCTGATCGAGGCGCGGGAGCCGTCGCCGGAGTTCTGCGTGGTCGGAACCGGCGAAAAGCGCGCCGGCCTGCGCCTGCTGACCGTCGGCACCGACTGCGCCGTGGGCAAGATGTACGCCGCCCTGGCCATCACCAAGGAACTCAAGGCGCGCGGCGCCGACGCCGACTTCCGGGCCACCGGCCAGACCGGCATCTTCATCGCCGGGTCCGGCGCGCCCATCGACGCGATCATCTCCGACTTCGTCGCCGGCGCTGCTGAACAACTGAGCCCCGCCGCCGCGCCCGGCCACTGGGACATCATCGAGGGCCAGGGCTCGCTGTTCCATCCCGCCTATGCCGGCGTGACGCTTGGCCTGCTGCACGGCAGCCAGCCCGACGCCCTGGTGCTGTGCCACGACGCCACCCGCACCGCCATCGACGGACTGGAGACCTTCCCCACGCCCTCCCTGGCCGAGGCCATCGCCCTGAACCTGCGACTGGCGTCCCTGACCAATCCGGGCGTTCGGATGGCCGGGGTCTGCGTCAACACCTCGCGCCTGACGCCCCAGGCCGCGTCGGACTATCTGCGCGACACCCAGGCCGCCCTGAACCTGCCGTGCTGCGACCCGGTGCGGACCGGCGTGGCGGCCATCGTCGATGGTCTGCTGCTCACGGCGGAAGCGCGCTCGGACGCCGCCTGATGCGGCTGACCGCGCGGGTCGAGGCGCACGCCCTGACCGAGCCCTTCGTCATCGCCCGTCACGTCTATACGGAGGCCAATGTGCTTCACGTCGAGATCGCGGCGCGCGGCGCGATCGGACGGGGCGAGGCGGCGGGGGTCGACTATCTGGGCGACACGCCCGAGACGATGCTGATCCAGGCCCAGGCCCTGGCGCGCGAGCTCGAGGCAGGGCTGCTTCTGGATCGCGCCTGCCTCGCCCGTCACCTGCCGCGCGGCGGCGCGCGCAACGCCATCGACTGCGCATTGTGGGACCTGAAGGCCAAGCTGACCGGCGTTCCGGTCGCCGTCCGGGCGGGACTGGCCCCGCTGCGCCCGATCGAGACCTTCGTCACCCTGGGCATGGATACCCCCGCGGCCATGGCCGCCAAGGCGGCGCGCTGGGCCCCCGACTTCCCCTGTCTGAAGGTCAAGCTGGGCGACGCCCTTGATCTGGAGCGGCTGGGGGCGATCCGGGCGGCCGCCCCCGCCGCGCGCCTGATCGCCGACGCCAACCAGGGCTGGACGCTGGACCAGCTCAACGCCTATGCCCCTCGCCTTTCGGCCCTGGGGGTCGAGCTGGTGGAGCAGCCCCTGCCGGTCGGACAGGACGACGCCCTGTTCGGCTACCGGGGCGAGGTGCCGCTGTGCGCCGACGAGTCCTTCGACGACCGCGCTGACCTCGACCGGATCGTCGGGCGCTACGCCTTCTGCAACATCAAGCTGGACAAGTGCGGCGGCCTGACCGAGGCCCTGGCCTTGACCGAGGCCGCCCGCGCCCGGGGCCTGAGGCTGATGATCGGCTGCATGGAGGGCACTTCGCTGGGCATCGCGCCGGGCCTGCTGGTGGCCCAGGACTGCGAGATCGTCGACCTGGACTGTCCGATCCAGCTGGTGACCGACATCGAACACGGCTTCGGCTATCGCGACGCGATCCTGCGCCCGCCATCGCCGGCCCTCTGGGGCTAGTCGTCGAGGTCCTCGGCCGTGGCCAGCAGCTTGACCAGATCCAGCCCCGCCTCGCCCTTCAGCTTCTTGGTCACCGGGAAGGTCACATAGTCGAAGGGGACGCTCAGGGTGTCGAGCAGCCGCTCCATGATCATCTGATAGTGCTCGATGCCGAAGGCCGCGACGGTGATCAGATAGTCGACATCACCCAGCACCGCCTGGCAGGAGACGATATTCGGATGCGCCGCGATCCCCGTCTCGAAGGTCTTGGCCTTGGCGTAGGAGAAGTCGGTGAGCTTGATCTGCACCACGAAGGTCGAGAGCTTGGCCAGCCGGCCCAGATCCACCTCGGCGTGATAGCCGCGAATGATCCTGGCCTTTTCCAGCTTCTTCATGCGCTCCCAGCAGCGCGACGCCGACAGGCCGACCGCCTCGCCCATCGCCGCCTTGGTCACCCGCCCCTGCCGGTGCAGCAGGGCCAGGATCTTCAGGTCGATACGGTCGATGTCCTTGCGCGGGTCGTTCGCGGTCATCCCGAAATCCTTGCTGATGTCGCCGCCCTGCTTAGCGCAAACCAAGCGCGGGGTAAGGTCGTGATCGCCACGCCGCCCCTGAGATCCTGTCGCCGGCGCGGCGGGAAACGGCGAAAACCCTCGCCGCCGCGCGCTATTGTGAACACTGCACACCGGAAGGCCGAGACATGACGCGCACCCTCTCCCGCACAGCCATCGCCCTGGGCCTGTCGCTGCTGATGAGCTCCACCGCCCTGGCCTCGACCCTGATCGTCGGCGCCCGCGTGGTGGACGGCACGGGCGCGCCGTCGCGGGCGGTCAGCGTCCGCCTGGACGGCGACCGCATCGTCGCCGTCGGCAAGCTGGCCAAGACGCCGGGCGATACGGTGGTGGACGCCCAGGGGCTTGTCCTGGCGCCCGGCTTCATCGACGCCCACAGCCATCACGACCGCCAGGCCGAACAGACGCCTGACATGACCCCGGTCACCGCCCAGGGCGTCACCACCATCGTCGCGGGCCAGGACGGCGAGTCGTCGTTTCCGCTGAAGACCTATTTCGCCAACCTCGAGAAGGCCCCGCTGGCGGTCAATGTCGCCTCCTATACGGGCCATGGCTCCCTGCGCGATCGCGCCATGGGAACGGACTACAAGCGCGCCGCGACGCCCGCCGAGATCGCGGCGATGCAGGCCGACCTGACCTCGGATCTCCAGGCCGGCTCGCTGGGCCTTTCGACGGGGCTGGAATACGACCCTGGCATCTTCTCGACCCCGGACGAGGTCATGGCTCTGGCCAAGACCGCCGCCGCCGGCCACGGCCGCTATATCAGCCACCTGCGCAGCGAGGACGTGAAGCTGGACGCGGCGATCGACGAGATCATCGCCATCGGCCGCGAGGCCAAACTGCCCGTCCAGATCTCGCATCTGAAGATCGCCATCGTCGACCGCTGGGGCCAGGCGCCGCAGATCCTGGCGAAACTGGACGCCGCCCGCGCCCAGGGCGTGGCCATCACCGCCGACGTCTATCCCTACGAATACTGGCAGAGCAATCTGGCGGTGCTGCTGCCGGAGCGCGACTTCAACGACCTGGCCGCCGCGCGCTTCGCCCTGACCAAGCTGACCACCCCGGCCGGCATGCGGCTGGCGGTGTTCGCGCCCGATCCGTCGCTGGTCGGCAAGACCATCGCCGACATCGCCGCCGAGCGCGGGGCCGATCCGGCCGAGACCTATCTGGCCCTGACCCGGCAATCGGAGGCCTACCATCTGGCCCATCCCGAGGTTGATCGGGTCGACGCGGTGATCGGCACGGCCATGACCGGGTCCGACATCGACGCCTTCATCGGCTGGGACCATACGGTGATCTGCTCGGACGGCATGACCCACGGCCTGCATCCCCGCGGCTTCGGGGCCTTCGCCCGGATCCTGCGGGTCTATGTGCGCGAGAAGCAGACCCTGACCCTGGAACAGGCCGTCCACAAGATGACCGCCCAGACGGCGGCCCAACTGGGCATCGCCGGGCGCGGGACGATCATCCTAGGCGCTTTCGCCGACCTGGTGCTGCTGGACCCGGCCACGGTCGCCGACCGCGCCGACATCGCCCATCCCAACGCCCTGGCCACGGGGATCGCCAAGGTCTGGGTCAATGGCGTGCTGGTGTTCCAGGACGGCCACGCCACGGGCGCCCGCCCGGGCGCCGTCGTCCGCAAGGCCGCGTCCTAGAGAGGTTCGGGCGCGGGAGAAAAGCGGGACCAAGGCCCGCGTCCGCCACAACAAACCACGCCGCCGCACGGCGGATGGCCCGCGTCGGGTGAGTTCTGATTTTCCTGGAAGAAAATGGCGCCCCGTGCAGGACAAACATAACGAATATGTCTCGCCGTTTATACTACCATAGGACCGCCTGTTGCAGCCGCGAGCCGCCCCACACCGCCGCTCGTGGTTGCAGGCGCTACTTCTGGGAAAGGAGGCCAGTTTTCCCTAAGACCAAGCGCTATCGCCCGTGTTGTCGTCGAGGCGGCGCTCATTGATTGCCCCCGTGCGGCATTGGCGCTGGCGGGATCGACTCGGCGTCGCGCACAGTTCGCCAGGCAAGGATGATGGCCTCCGCCAAGCGATCAATGGTCGCGGCATCGGTAGCCGGCGAGATAACCGATATCCTCAGCACGCGGCGTCCCTTCCAGTCCGCGCCTAGTGCGAGGATACGACCATCCAAGCGAAGCTGGTTGATGACCGCCGTCGTGTTGCGATCGGACGGGTTAGCGTCGCTGGGATAGCCAAAGGCGAGGATGAGCTGGTTCAACACCACATCGTTTGCGATCGTGACACCCGCTTCGGCCGACACGGCGGCGGCAAATCGTTGGGCGAGATCGCAATGTCGGCGAACGATGTTCGCAACGCCTTGCCGCCCCAATCCTCGCAGCATCGCCCATAAGGGAAATCCCCGTGCGCGCCGCGACAGCTCGGGCGCAAACTGGCTGGGGTCGTGCTCGACGCCTTCGGCCGGCACGAGATAGCTGGCCCGGATCGACATGGCGCGAGCATGGACAGTCCTGTCGCGCACAATCGCGAACCCACTGTCATAGGGGAGCTGCAGCCAATTGTGGCCATCCACCGACCAGGAGTCGGCCTCGTCCACACCGGCGAGAAGCTCGGCCTTCTCGGGCAGCAGCCGCGCCCAAAGTCCGAATGCGCCGTCGACATGGAGCCAGGCGCCATGCCGTTTGCAGACGGCCGCGATCTCAGCAAAGCGATCGAATGCGCCGGTGTTGATCTGCCCCGCCGTGGCGATGACGATCGCGGGGCCGTCATGCCGACTCAGTTCGTGGGCAAGGCTTTCGACATTCATGCGTCCTTGCGCGTCGGTCTCGATCTCGCCGATGCGGCTGCCCAGCCCAAGATAGCGCAGCGCCGAAATGTCCGTGGCGTGGACGCTGTCCCCCGCAAAGGCGCGGATGCGCGGAGCGCCAAACAGCCCGTCGCGTTCCACGTCCCAGCCGGCGCGCCTCAGCAACTCGCCGCGCGCGGCCGCCAGACAGGTGAACGCCGCCATCGTAGCGCCGATGACGAACCCGACCGAGGACTGTTCGGGAAGGCCCAGCAGGTCGAGCAGCCAGCGTGTGCCAATCTTCTCCGCCGTCGCGCCTGCCGGCGAGCAGGCGTAGCTTGCGACATTCTGGCCCCAGGCGCTGGTCATCATATCGGCCGCCACGCCGAGCGGATGTGATCCGCCCATGACCCAGCCGAAGAAGCCGGGGCTGGACGGCGAGGTAATCCCGGCTTCCGCTCCTGCGGCTAGCGCGTTGAGTACCTTCGCTCCATCTTCGGGATGCTCAGGCGTCGGTCCGTCGAACAGCTTTTCCAGCGCCTCCGGGCCAACCGCCGCTCCGGGCGCCCGCGAGCCCAGGCTGTCGCGGTAGCGGCAGGCATGGTCCATCGACCGCTGGAACAGCTCGCGATGATTTGCCGCCGGAACATCTTTCACATTCGACTCCCCACATTGTCTGGCGCCGGATTTTCGGCCGTCAGCACCAGAAAAGCCGCTCCGGCGGTCGTCCATCGCCCGAACAAGCGATCGAACCGCGCTATGAGCCGAGCGGCGATGCCGGCTGGCGGATAGTAGATCGCCCCGGTGACGGAGATGTTCGTCAGCCCGGCGGTTGCTGCAAGACCGGTCAATTCGCCGCGACTGCGAAAGCGCGCCTGCCGCCACAGGCCCGAACCCAGCCACCCTTTTATGCGCCGCTGCGCGGCCCAGGCATTGCGGTTAGCCAGCTCGCCCAGCACGAGACGCCCGCCCGTTCGGAGACAGCGCGCCATCTCGCGCAGCGGCACGGCCGCATCCTTGCTGAAACACAGCGTCGCGACCGAGATGATGATGTCGAAGCTGTCGTTCTCGAACGGCAAACGCTCCGCATCGCCGTGCAGCAGGGTCAGCGACACGCCGGCCTTAGCCGCCCGCTCACGTGCCGCCGCAAGCATCGCAGGGGCAACGTCGAGGCCCGTCACAGTGGCTCCGGCTGCGGCCAGCTTCGTGGCCAGCACGCCGTCACCGCAACCGACATCGAGCACATGCAGGCCCCGGACCGGACCGATCCGCTCGATCAGCAGGCGTTGCTCCAGCGCGTCGGTGATGCTGCCGAGCGTCGATCGCCGCCATTCGAGATAGGACCGGGGCAGCGCGCCGAATAGCTCGATCTGGCCCGGCTCCGGCAAAAGTTCAGTTCCGGCGGAAGGTGCTAAACTGGAAGTTCTGGACCGCGCCCGAAGGCGTCCGGTGCTCGTGCTCTTCCTCAGAGAGCAGCGTGAACCCGTCCCCCAATATCGCAGCGAGGCTGGCGCCATCGTGGCGAGCGACAGGCAGGCCCGAGCAGCGTTCCGGTCCATCGGGCGCGAAGGTGCCGATGACGGCGACGCCGCCCGGCACCAGCGCCCCGCTGAGCGCGGCGGCATAACACGCCTGGTCGGCGGGTTCGGTCAGGAAGTGGAAGGCCGCCCGGTCATGCCATACGTCATAGCGCTGGTCAGGCGTCCAGCGGGTGACATCGGCGACGATCCAGCGGACCCGATCGCCCCGTTCGCCAAGCCGGTCGCGGGCGATGCGCTGCGCTTCGGCCGACAGGTCGAGGCAGGCGATATCGGCAAAGCCGAGATCGAGCAGTGCGTCCGGCAGGCGCGAGGCGCCGCCGCCGATGTCGATCACCGAGCGGCGCGCGTCGGTCGCTTGCTCGATCAGCCTGATCGACAGCGCGGGCGCCTCCTCGAACCAGCTCACGCTGTCATCGGCCTTGGTGGCATATACCGTGGCCCAATGGGCTTGCCGGTCGGCCATGATCTTCCTTTCCGAGCGCCGATCAGAACACCAGCACCTTGTCCGCACTGGCCGTCGCCTCCGCCAGCGCATCCATCGTGCTGCGCGCCGCGCCTTCGATCAGATCCGCGTCGGTCAGGCCGCGCGCATCCATGCAGGCGCCGCAAAGCAGGACCCGGCCCTTACCGGCGGTGAGGCGCTTCAGCATCCGCTCGATGTTGTAGAAGCCTTCGGGCGTCTTCTGCCCCGCCCGCGCGCCGCTGACGGCATCGGCCATCAGGAACACGGTCACATCGGACACCTCATCGCGCTTCCGCATGGCGTGGCCAAGCCGCAGCGCATTGTAGAGGCGTTCGGCGCCGTAAGGCGCGTCGTTCGCGATCAGCAGGACTTTCACACGCTATCTCCCATCATTTGTCAGATTTCCGGCATGAAGGCGTCCGCATGCTGCTCCGAACGCGATGAGAGGTGCCAATACTCGCAAATCTGCTGCGCGGTCGTAACGGCCGCACCGTGGATGAACTCGTCTCGCGTCTGCCCGAACTGCCGGGCGGCGCGGTCGATCAGATCAAGCTCGCCGCCTGAAAACCCTAGGGGCGCGGGGGGTGCATCCGCCATTTCGTAGCTTCTCATGCTTCCATCATGGGAATGTTGTCCCCGCCGAGATCGACAACAAGCAGCTCGCGACCGCAGGAGCGGACGAAGGCGATCAGCGCATCCGGCGACAGCCCGATGCTTTCCTGCTGCACCAGCGGGTGGAAATTGACCTGCTCGGCCTCGAGCAGCACATTATCGATGACGACCGTCACCTCACCCGCTTCGTCATGGATGATGCCTAGCGGCGTGAGCGCGCCGGGCGAGACGCCTAGCAGGGCCTCCATCCGTTCGGCCGCCGCGAAGCCCAGACGGCCATTGGCGCCGATGCGCGTGTGCAGCGTCTTGAGGTCCAGCTCCCGGTCTTCGTGAATGGCGAGCAGGAACAGGCGTCCCTTCTTGTCCTTGAGCAGCAGGTTCTTGGTGAAGGTGCCGGGCATGTCGCCGCGCAAGCGCTTGCCTTCCTCGACCGTTTCATGCGCCGGATAGGGAACGATCGGCGCTGTGGCGCCAAGTTCGGCGAGACGCGCGAACAGCCGCGCGCGATCCTTTTCTATGCCGGAGGAAATGATGATGCTTTGCGTCAACGCGGGGCGCTCCCTTCATCGTTCGTGTGGATCGCGCGCAGCATCCTCCATTGCGCGACGATGATCGCGAGCGCCGCGCCCGAGAGCAGAAAGCCGTTGGCGTAGATCGGCAGGAAGCCCTTGAACTCGCCCTTGGTGATCGCGGACCAGCCGTTGAAATGCTGCGTCGCGGCCGTGACGGCGCCAAGCGCGCCAAGCAGGCTCGCGAGATTGAGGATCGTCCATGAGCCCCGCGCCGGCAGCAGCATGAGCACACCGAGCAGACCGATGACCGTGCGCTGGACCTCGCAATAGGGACAGGCTTCGACCGCGCCGGACCATTCCATCGTCCAGGTGCCAATAGAGATCAGCAGCGCGAGGACGCCCAACGGGCGGATGTTGCGCGCGAGGATCGGGGGCAGTTCGGGCATGATCCTTCTTCCTCTCCGGCTCACATGGCCAGCGCCCGCGTCCGGCCCGCGCGCAGCTCCTGCCAGATCAGGACCAGCGCCGCCGCCGCGAGCCAGGGCAGCAGGATGAGATTGAGGCGCTGCCAGCCGAGCAGATCGAGCAATGCCCCCGCACCGAACGAACAGGCGAGACCCACGGCGAAGATCGTCATGTCGTTGGTCGCCTGCGCGCGGCCTCGCTCGGCTTGCGTGTAGGTCGTCGTCAGCAAGGTCGTGCCGCCGACATAGAGGAAGTTCCAGCCTACCCCCAGCAGCACCAGCGCGCTGGCGAAGGAAGAAAAGCCGGTGCCGGTCATGGTCGCCAGAACATGGCCAGTCAGGATGACCACGCCGGCCAGCATCACCGGGCGCGCGCCGAACCGCGCGATCAGGCTCCCCGAAAAGAAGCTCGGGACGAACATGCCCAACACATGAAGCTGGATGACGGTCGCGGCGTCGGATAGCGGATGATGGTGCCCGACCATCGCGATCGGCGTAGCCGCCATCGCCAGGATCATGATGCCGTAGCCCGTTACCGCGCCGAACAGCGCCGCGAGATAAGCGGGCTGCGACACGATCGTTCGCCAGGGCCGACCGCCATCCGTCTCCGCCTCTACCACGGGCGGCGGGACATGAAGCATCAGCAGCGTGCCCGCGCCGAGCAACGAGACGAGCGCGAGCAGCAGGAAGGAGCCCACATAGACAGGATCGACCAGCGGGCCGCCGACCCGCGCCAGCCAGGGACCGGCAAAGGCGGCGACGATGCCGCCGGCCAGTACCAGAGCGATCGCCCGCGGACGAAAGGCGTCATTTGCGACCTCACTGGCCGCGAAGCGGTAGAATTGCGCGAACGCCTGATACGCGCCGACCAGAAACGTGCCGAGCGACAGGAGGGCCATAGAATCCGTCCAGATGCCGAAGGCGGCGATCAGCCCGCCCGCGACGCCGAGCAGCGCGCCCACGACGAACCCCGGCCGCCGTCCTGCGCGCGCCATCCACATCGAGGCGGGGAATGTCATGAGCGCCGTGCCGAGAAACATCGCCGCGATCGGCAGCGTCGCCAGCGCCGGCGAGCCCGCGAGGCGTGCGCCGGCGAGGCCGCCCACCGTCATCACCAGCGTGGAGGCGGTCTGGAAGATCGCCTGCGCGATAGCGAGGATCAGCACCTGGCGATGCATGGTTACGGGTGGCACGGGAGGCACTTCCTTCGACTCAATCAAACAATCTAGATATTGCTTGATTGTTTGATTGATGAAAGATCTGCTATGGCCTTGTCAATGAACAATCCGAAACTGGCGATCTTCGAGCAACTCGCGGAAGTGGCGCGCGTGCTCGGCCATGCCCATCGCCTTGATCTGCTGGAGCATGTCTCGCAGGGCGAGCGGTCGGTGGAGACGCTCGCGAGGCTCGCCGGGCTGACGCTTGCCAACGCCTCGCAGCATCTCCAGCAGCTTCGCCGGGCGGGGCTCGTGGCCTCGCGGCGTGACGGCAAGCATGTTCTCTACCGGATCGGCGACGGCCCGGTTCAGCCCCTGCTCGCGGCGCTGCGCGCCTATGGCGAAGCCAGCCGCGCCGAAGTGCGCGCAATCATCAGCGACTATTTCGAGCGCGTCGACAGCATGGAGCCGGTCTCGCGCGACGTGCTGCTGGAGCGGCTTGCAACAGGCGAGGTGACGCTGCTCGATGTGCGGCCCCAAGACGAATATGCGCTCGGCCATCTCCCCGGCGCGCTCAATGTCCCCTTGGGCGAACTCGAAGCACGGCTTGCGGAGCTGCCGGCGGACAGAGAGATCGTCGCCTATTGCCGTGGCCCCTATTGCGTCCTCTCGGTCGAGGCGGTCGCACTCCTGCGCGCCAGGGGCTTTCGCGTCCGCCGTCTAGAGGATGGTTTGCCCGAATGGAAGGCCGCTGGGCTGGATGTGGCGAGGACGGCCTGTGGTCAAGAAGGCCTTGTTCACTAAGCCGGTCGATCGTGCCTCGACCGAAGGGATGCTTCCAGCTAGGAAATGAGAGTCATTCTCAAAAGCAAAGCCTAGCCAATGCTCCTTCGCGCCGTTGCCGCCATCCTTTTGCTCCTGTCGGCACTCGGCGCTTCACCGGTTCTTGCACAGACCGCGCCCGCGCAGACCATCTGGCGGCTGCTCGACTACATCGCGGTCGATTATCCCGAAGCGATCGAGAACGGCAGGATCGCAAACCCAGCCGAATATGCCGAGATGCAGGAGTTCTCCGCGACGGCGGGCAAGCTGATCGGCGAGCTGCCGGCTTCGTCGGCCAAAGCTGATCTCGGCCGCCAGGCGGCCGGGCTACAACGGCTCATCACCGCGAAATCGCCGCCTGATGCGATCGCCACCGCCGCGCGCGGTCTCGCCGCCGATCTCATCAAATCCTATCCGGTGCCGCTGGCGCCCGCGACCGCGCCCGACCTTGCGCGCGGTCGGACACTCTACTTGCAGCATTGCGCGAGATGCCACGGCGCGACCGGCGATGGTCACGGCCCGCAGTCGGCCGGACTCGATCCGCCGCCGATCGCCTTTGCCGATGAAGCGCGGGCGCGCGAGCGGAGCGTCTTCGCGCTCTATCAGGTGATCGAGCAGCGCCTCGACGGCACCAGCATGGTGAGCTTCGCCGATCTTCCAGCGCAGGAGCGCTGGGCGCTCGCCTTCTATGCCGGTTCCTTCGCCTATCCCGAGAACCAGGCAGTCACCGGCAGGGCGCTGTGGGACGCCGACCCCGATCTGCGAAAGACCGTGACACTCGAAAAGCTGGTCGGCACGACACCGACGGCGCTTGCGGGCGAAGTAGGCGAGGACAAGGCGCGGCAGCTCACGGCCTTCCTGCGCCGCCATCCCGAAGCGACGGCGGCCGCGCAGGCGGAAGGCACGCTGACGCTCGCGCGCACGAAGCTCGATGAGGCGCTGGCAGCCTATGGGCGCGGCGACCGAAAGGCCGCGACCGATCTGGCGCTTTCCGCCTATCTCGATGGGTTCGAGCCGGTCGAGGCGGTGCTGTCGGCGCGCGACAATGCGCTCATGATCCGCATCGAAGGCGCGATGGCGGACCTGCGGGCCGGAATCGCCCGCGGCGAGCCGGTGGAGACGGTCAAGGAGCGCGTGGCCACGCTCGACGGCCTGTTCGCCGATGCCGAGACCGCGCTGGCGCCGGGCGAGGCGTCGGCGACCTCCGCCTTCGTCGCCGCTTTCACCATCCTGCTGCGCGAAGGGCTCGAAGCCCTGCTGATCGTCGTCGCCATGATCGCGTTCCTGACCAAAGCCGACCGGCGCGACGTGCTGTCCTATGTGCATGGCGGCTGGGTCGCGGCGCTCGGCGCGGGCGCGGCCACCTGGGCGGCGGCGACCTGGCTCATCACGATCAGCGGGGCAAGCCGCGAGCTGACCGAAGGGTTCGGCGGCGTGTTCGCAGCACTCGTGCTGCTGTGGGTCGGCATCTGGATGCACGGCAAGAGCAATGCGGACGCCTGGCAACGCTATATCCGAGAGAAGCTCGGCCGCGCGCTGAACCGCCGCTCGGCTTGGTTCCTGTTCGCGCTGGCGTTCATCGTGGTCTATCGCGAGGTGTTCGAGACCATCCTCTTCTATGCCGCGATCTGGAGTCAGGGGAACGGGGGCGCGGTCCTCGCAGGCGCGCTCGTCGCGATCGTGGCGCTGGCGATCATCGCGTTCGTGCTGATGCGCTACAGCCGCACGCTGCCGATCGGCAAGTTCTTCGCCTACAGCTCAGTGCTGATCGCCGTGTTGGCGGTGGGGCTGATCGGCAAGGGATCGGCAGCGCTTCAGGAGGCGGGTTATCTCCCGGTGACGCCCTGGCCCGGCTTCCCACGCAACGAGTTCCTAGGTGTCTTCCCCACGCGCGAAACCCTCATAGCCCAGATGGCCATGATAGTTCTGCTCATCCTTGGGTTTCTCTGGAACGACCGGTCGCGCAAGTCCGCGTAGCGATTACGTCCGGGTGGCCGTATAAGGCTTGCTCTGAAAGCGCGCGTCTTGGGAGAGGTCAACGCCGCAATCTGAAGCTGTCTTCGGCTAACAGGTTCATACTGCGCGTCGCAACGAGCATTACGCATGACGCACCAATCGCAGCGTCTACTACGCTAACGCCGCATTCGGACGCCTTCCGCCGCCGGATCTAAGAATTTTTGAGTGGAGCCCCGTGCAGGACAAACATAACGAATATGTATAGCCGTTTATACTACCATAGGATCGCCTGAAGCCGCCGCTCTCCGCCCTTCACCGCCGCGTCGGACCGCGAGCGCTACTGCTTAGCGCGAAGTTCGCCTACAGCAGAATGGCGGCTTTCGATCTTACCGAGCGGCGCTTCAGACCAGAGATCGATGCCGTCAATCAACAAGCGCCTACGCGGGCGAGGAGAAAGGCCGCTTCCCGCACATCGCTAATCAACGGCCCGCAATTGCCGCTCTCTCAGCTTGAGATTGGCCGCGGTGATACCGGCAGCGTGACGCGCACCGCGCAGCCTTGGTCATCAATGAACGCGGCGTCCCCGCCGTGGCTCTCGGCGACATGCCGAGCGATCGCAAGACCAAGGCCGGCTCCCGGCGTGGCGCTGTCGCCCTTACGAAAGCGCTCGAACACGGTCGTGCGCAGTGCGGCCGGTGGGCCTCGCCCTTCATCCGTAACGGTTATCACTGCCACGGCGTCGTTGAATTCGGAGCGCCGCTCGACAGCGACGGTGATTATTCCAGCACCGTGGATCAGGGCGTTCTCGATCAGATTACGAGTCATATCGCGAAGGTCGTCCTCGGCTGCATTGGAGACCAATACGGCCTCGGGCGCGATAACCGATAGCGTCCGTCCGGCGTTTTCCACGAGTGGCAGCATGAGGGCTGCGGCCTCCCGAGCTATTCTGGAAAGATTGACGCGCCCTGTCCTGACGGTGTCACCCTGCTCCTTACGCGCAAGATCCAGTAGCTGACCTGTAAGGCGGTCGATTTGGGCGAAATCGCGTCGGATGGCGTCCCAATCCATCGGCTCGCCCTTCGCCAGCCGAGCTTGCTCCAGGCGCATCCGTAGCACCGCCAAGGGCGTGCGCAGCTCGTGAGCGGCATCAGCGGTAAGACGCTTCTCCACCTGGTAAGCTCTGCTCAGCCGGTCCAGAGCGCCATTGAACGCGGTAACGAGCGGGATAATCTCCGATGGCAGCCCACGCGGATTTACTCGCGCTACCGGTGACGCTGGGCCGATACGTGATGCTTCGGAAGACGCCCTTTGGAGCGGACGGAGGGTGTGATTGATGACAAGGGCGATAAGAACGAAGCCGGCGAAGATGAATGGGATAAACACAAGCAGAGGCGTGGCGTCCTGCTCGATCAAGCTGCCGGCAAGCGCTTTGGGGTCCGGGTTATCCCGAGAAACGACTACGAAGTAGCTACTGTCCGAAGCCCGCACGGCAATCGCTGCGGTTCGGCTAGGTCCAACGAAGAACACTGGACCGAACTGCTCGTTGGGGGCCGGAATCTGTATGAGCGGAAGGGCGCTGGCAGAAGCCCAGCTCGGCGACACAGCCTTCAATGAACCGTTCCGATCGAAAAAAGCATAGGCAAATCCGGAGCCGGGTTCGGTGTAAACCGGATTCAATGACTGGCCAGGGGCGATTGTCGGTGCCCCAGCTGCATCCAAATGAAAACTCTGCATGAGCTCGCGCGCTTGCTCCTGAAGGCTCCGCTCTTGCAGCGATCTCTGGGTTCCAAGCGCCTCCCAATAAAAGAACAAGAGCGCTGCTATAAACGCCGCACAGAGCGTGGCGAAGAGAATTAGGATAAGTCGTGTGCGTAAGCTCGATCGCGGAAAAAGACTGCGGAGGCGAGTCTGGGAGCTCACGAGGACGGTTCCAAGTCCGGTGCGATGCGATAGCCGATGCTGCGCTTGGTCTGAATGCGCGCAGTCGAGCCAAGCAACTCAAGCTTGCGGCGGAGCCGCGAGACCACGGCGTCAATAGCGTTCGGTGTCACGGGCTGCTCGAACGAATAGAGCCGCTCTTCGAGAAGGTCTCGAACAACGGTGCGTCCGTCCGCCCTCAGCAACTCTTCCAGCAGAGCAGCCTCGCGTCGTGTCAGGTCCATCGGGCGACCTTCCACGAATGCCTCGCGAGAAGTTGCATCGAAAGTGACATCGCCACATCGGAGCTCCCCTGATCGACGCTCGCCTGGCCGGCGTAGAACCGCCTGGACGCGCGCCTGCAGCTCAAGAAGGTCGAACGGCTTGATAAGGTAATCGTCCGCTCCGGCGTTCAGACCCGCGATGCGAGATTCCAGGGCGTCTCGCGCCGTGATGACGATGATCGGCATATGGGCTGCCGCGTTGAACGCAACGTCCGCGATCAGCTCGATTCCATCGCCATCAGGCAACCCGAGATCCAGCAGCAGAATGTCATAAGTAGCGAGTGCCAAGGCGGTCCGGCCCTCGTCGGCGGTTCCGAACGCGTCCACGGCCATGGCAAGGCCGCAGGTCGTAAGGTGCCGGGCGATCATGCGGCGCAGCTCAGGGTTATCTTCGATCAGCAGTGTCTTCATCAAGCCCTATATAGCGCCCATCACCGCGAACGCGCCCGCTTTCCGTAGGCCCGTCAGAGACTCGTCAGGTAAGCGGTTTAGGCCCGCCTCGAAGTCAGGGAACGGCTCCGCAGGATTTGGCCCCGTATTTCTCGTTCAAAGCAAAATATCTTGGAGACAATTATGCCCTCGAAGGGCTGGCACATCGAAATGCGGAAATATCACAGATGGATCAGCGCAGTTGCCGCGCTGTTTCTCATCGTTGTTGCAGTCAGCGGCGTCATTCTTCAGGTCCAGCGGTTGGCAGGCGAAGACGCTGATGCTGACGCCGACCGGCCCCGTTCGACGGAGCTTTCGACGGCGATTCCATCTCCTGTTTACGGGGCGCTTGTCTCCCGCACGCTGGATGCGGTGCGCCAGCGCGCACCAAACGCGGTCATCGCATCCGTCTCGCTTCGCGGCGAAGGCAGCGATATCGAGGGCGTAGTTGACCTGCCCGGCGATCCGCTCCGCGAGATTATTGTCGATGCCAACTCGGGCCGGATCAAGAGCGACGAACGGCATGAGGCGGAATCACTAATTCTGCGCATCCACAGCGGCGAAATACTCGGAGAACCCGGCGTGGTGCTGGGTGTGCTGTGGGGCACGGCTCTTGTCGTGCTGCTCATCACAGGGGGCTGGGTCTATGTCGATATGTATCGGCGGCGGCTCAAGGGCAGCGGCAAACGAGGGCTGTTCTGGTGAGCGCCTTTCGCATTCTGCCACTGATCCTCGCGGTGAGCGCCGCGGCCGGTTCCGCCCCGGGCTGGGCGCAGGAATCGCTAGGCCCTCCCGCTCCGACGAACTCGGAGCCGCCGCCTGTCCAGCAGAGCGCGACGCCGCCATCTGAACAAGGCTTCTCGTTCAACCCTGATGCGGGGATCGTCTACCAATCAGGAGACTTCCGCATCACTGCCTGGGGCTATGCGGAGCGCGCGATCGACCCGGACGGTCCCGATTATTTTCGGCGGGTCCGCCAAGGCATGGAAATCGACCTACCGCGGCTATCGGACAGCGTGCGCCCGGCATTCGTCTATGAGGTCGATCTCACCAACACCAATTTCTTCGGCGACTTCGGCGGCCAGGGCGGCAACCTTGGACGGCGCAATTTCGAGAACTTGTTCGTCGCGCTCCAGCACCCGGACGATCCCGGCAAGTTCCGCCTGCTCGTGGGCGAAAACACGCATATCCTTTCGCGTGAGGACAATCTCTCGTCGGGCAACCTGCCGACAATCAACCGCTCGCTGATCCTGGAAGAGCATGGCTCGGTCAACGGTTTCGGGACACAGTTCGGCGTCCAGTTCCAGAGGGCGCTCTCCGACCGGCTGACGATCCAGCTTGCCGCCCTCGATAATCGGGGATCACTCAACACCCCCGATCCCCGCTATTCGGTCGGCAACTCCCTCTCGGGAAAGGTGATCCTTACCCCGGTGAATGCTGATGGTCGCAAGCTGACGATCGGAGCGGCCGTGGATCACACCCGAGACATTCGCGACCGGGTGTTCACGCTCGCGACGGCCATCGGCGCGGCGCCGCTCGGCGGCGTGCCCGCCACGGGCAACAAGCTCACTGGCGAGGCGGATATCGCCTACACTTTCCCGCTGCTGGGCCGCCCTACCACCGTTGAAGCGGAAGCGATCTACTCGCGCTTCTCCGGCAGCAATGCCGACGTAGCCGGCGGCTATGCGATGGTTCAGTTCTCCCTCTTCGATGCCCCGCATACGGGCGACCTCGACCTGTTCGCTCGGTATGATGTGGTGAGCATCGGCATTGCGAGCATCGACGGCCGCGCGAGGCAGCAGGCGCTTCGCGCTGGCGCCAACTACAATCTTCCTTACACGAACAAGCTCGCTAGCCTGCACGTAGAATATGCGCACAACACGGTCTCCGGTCCCGCCGCAATCATTACCGATCGCAACCCCGGAGACGAGTTCCGGGTAGTGCTGCGCGTCAGCCTCCAACGCTATCTCCGGCATTAGACGCGGAGATGTTCGACCAACTCATCGAGCTACTTTATCGCGCCGGCTATGTTGGGATCGCCGTGCTGATGTTTCTCGAGAATCTATTCCCGCCAATTCCATCGGAGGTGATTATGCCCTCGGCCGGCTATAGTGCGGGACAGGGCAAGCTCAGCTTGGCCGGTGTGATAGCTGCCGGCACAGCGGGCTCGGTGATCGGCGCGCTATTCTGGTATTACGTCGGCAAGTGGATCGGAGCCGATCGCTTAAAGCAGTGGGCGGGACGGCATGGGCGCTGGCTTACGCTCAAGCCTCGCGATGTGGATAAGGTCGATCGCTGGTTCGATCGGCATTGCGGCAAGGCTGTGTTCCTCGGCCGCCTTGTGCCGGCCCTCCGCACGCTCATCTCGGTTCCAGCGGGCGTGTTCAGGATGAGCCTGCCGCGGTTCCTGCTCTTTACGACTCTCGGAACGGCGCTCTGGACGGCATTGCTGGCGGGCGCAGGTTATTGGCTTCAAAATCAGTATCAGGCCGTCGCAGAGTATCTGAATCCGATCTCAACTGTCATCGTCGGAGGAATCCTCGTCATCTACCTCTACCGAGTCTTCACCTTCCGAGATGGGTCGACCCAATGACAGCACGGCTCTCCTTGCACACGTCCTTGTCAAAAAAGCACACGGCGTCCGGAGTAAACGCGATGGACTATCTCATCATTGGAATAACTGCCTTCTTGGCTTCCGGCCTGACGCTTTACTCAGGTTTCGGCCTCGGCACGGTGCTGCTCCCGGCGTTTGCACTCTTCTTCCCGACGGAAACGGCCGTTGCGGCAACTGGGGCCGTTCACCTCCTCAACAATCTTTTCAAGGGTGGCCTTCTGCGGCGGACGGCTGATTGGCGGATCGTGATGCGCTTCGGTCTTCCAGCGATCCCTGCGGCCATCTTGGGCGCTTGGGTTCTCGCCCAACTCGGCGAGACAAGGATTGTTTACGATTGGAGCGCGTTCGGCCGCGTCTTTCGACCTTCAGGCGCTGGCGTCGTCATCGGGACGCTCATGATCCTGTTCGCGGTCCTTGAGCTCCAGCCGCGGTTTCAGCGGCTGGCCGCGCCGCCTCGGCTGATGCCTCTGGGAGGGCTGCTGTCTGGCTTCATCGGCGGCCTGTCGGGCCAGCAGGGGGCGTTACGCTCAATGTTCCTGCTGAAGTCCGGCCTCGATCCGCAGCACTTCATCGCCACCGGCGTTATGATCGCCATCATCATCGACCTCTCGCGATTGCCGACTTACGCGGCGAGCTTCAGCGGGGCGGCGTTGGGCGGCGATCACGGGCTGAGATTGATAGCAGTAGGCACCCTTTGCGCGTTTGCCGGTGCGTGGCTCGGAGCCCGTTACGCCAAGAAAGCAACGCTTGGCGTGGTGAGGGCTATCGTCGCCGCGCTGATGCTCGCCATCGGCACGGGCCTGATACTTGGATTTCTCGGGGCATAGGCTGAACCGAGACGAGCATGGAGGCTTAACCGGGCATGGGGGCCTCCAAGGCGCTCTACGACAGTTTTGTTTGATGTAGATTGATGGCGTTCAGGAGTTCTGTGTGACATTCGACATTCGCCAGCTTCGATACGCTATCGCGGCTGCGGATCATGGTAGCTTCTACCGCGCGGCGCGAGCGCTCGACATCGAGCAATCGACGGTCAGCCGGAACATCTTGAAGCTGGAGCGCTCCATCGGGATGCCGATCTTCGAGCGATCTCGCGCTGGCGTCACGATGACACTCGCGGGCAGCGCGTTCCTTCGTGGCGCCAAGCCGATGGTCGCTACAGCGGACAAGCTGGTCGCGATGATGCGAGCAGCCGGCCAGGGCCGCGCTGGCGGACTGCGGCTAGGACACAACAGCTCAGTTTCGGCGGGCAGCCTGCGTGCCACGATGATGAGTTGGCGCGACGCGCATCCCGACGTTGAAGTCGAGTGCGTGGAAGCCAATCGCAGCGTCCTTATCGCCAGTCTCGATACCGGCGAGATCGACATCGCCATCCTGATGGGCGCGGCTAGCCATGACGGCTTCCGCTGCCAGGCGTTTTGGAGCGAGCGGATGCTTATCGCACTGCCTGCCACGCACCCGCTTACCGAACAGGAGGTAGTTCACTGGACGGATCTCAGAAACGAGCGATTCCTGATGCCTGTCGCCGATCCCGGCCCGGAGATGCGCGACATGCTGGTCGGACGGTTGGCTGTGTCCGGTGCAAAACCAGACATTCGAATGCACCAAGCCAGCCGGGAGACGATTCTGAGCATCCTCGGCGGAGGCTCCGCTGTGAGCCTCGTCTGCGAGGGTTCGACGGGCGCGCACTACCCTGATGTCGTCTATCGACCAATACATGGCGAACAAGGTCCAGCGCTCGCCGGCTATTCGGGATACTGGCGTGATGACAACGGCAATCCAGCTTTGCGGCGCTTCCTTGAATTCATCAGGACACGCTTTGCGCTGTCTTTTGATTTCTCGCAGAGATTACAGTAGATTAGACGACCAGTTCTTGGAGTTACCGCCATGTGGCAAAGCAAGACAATCATCATCGTGCTCGTCGCCTTGGTCATCGGCTTCGCAGGCGGATTCGTCTTGCGGCCCGTCATCGTGCCGAGCCAGCAGGCAGCCACCGTCGCCATCCCGTCTCCCGTCGCTGCGGCATCAAGCGAGGCGCGCGGCACGCAATACTTCGTGGCAAATATCGACGAGGCGCGACAGGTCGTGGCCGGATGCCGCGATGGCTCGATGCGGGGCGGCGAATGCG
This sequence comes from uncultured Caulobacter sp., assembly GCA_964427205.1. Taxonomy (GTDB): domain Bacteria; phylum Pseudomonadota; class Alphaproteobacteria; order Caulobacterales; family Caulobacteraceae; genus Caulobacter. The sequence goes on along the minus strand of CAYRTE010000025.1, from coordinate 5,484 downwards.
CTACTGCCGAGGAAGCGATAATCAAGGTCGAGGCTCAGGAGCGCCGCAAGCGGTTCTTGGGTAACTGACGGCAGCGCGCCGGCTCAGTCCTTCGGGGCTCCCCGACGCCGCGAAAAACCGCGGTCGCTTGTCATGAACTTTGCCAGCATGGGCGAGACGAGCTTCTCGGGTGAGACGGCCTCCCCGCCCGTTTCGGCCGCGAGAGCGGCGGCGTAAGCGAGAAGATCGCGGTGGACCGTTGCGGGCAGTTCGACCGTCAGCTTGACGGGTCGGTCGTCGGCCAGCGGCCCCAGCTTCAACTTCGTCATCGTGTCGCTCCGATCGGTTCGAGAACAAGGTCGCGCGTGATAACCACGCGCAAGGGGTGTCCCGGCCGGATGGTGAGCGTCGGCTGCACGTTGAGCTGCCGTCGCACGATCTGCTGGCCGGTCTGATTGATGGTGTCTTGCGAGCCGCGCCGCAGGGCACGGGTCAGGTCGTCCTCGCTGTCCGCACCCAGCTCGGCACCTACGCCGAGCAGCGTCGAGACGGCTGCCGCCTTGAGGAGATTGCCCCAATGCTGATTGACACGGTCCTGTAGCCCCGCGAACCCAGCTCCGTCCGCGCCGGGCTGGCGCTCGAGAACGATCGAGCGGCCGTCCGGCATGATGAGCCGATCCCAGGCAAGCAGCACGCGGGTCTGTCCGGCGACGATCTCACTGTCATACTCGCCGATCAGTCGCGCGCCCTGCGGGATGAGCAGGATACGCCCCGTAGGACTGTCATAGACATTGGCCGTCACCTGGGCGGTGATCTGGCCGGGCAAGTCCGAACGGACGCCGGTGATGAGCGCTGCCGGGATGAGGCTGCCGGCCTGGACGATGTTGGGGGATGCCGGGGCTATCAGCCGCTCGACGCTGACCGCGCGCTGGTTGGACGCCTGCGCCATGAAGGCGCGTTTGGCGGCCTGGTCTCCTTGCGCCGCCGTGTCGGCAGTTGCCGGGACCGTTGGGCTCGTCGCTGCCAGACTGGGCAAGGCCGGCGCCGACGATGCTGCGGCGCCGCCTCCGCTTCCGAGGAAGACCGAGCTGATTCGGGCCGCGTCGCGTTCCTGGGCGGCGCGCTGCCGTGCCGCTTCCGCCGCCTGCGCGCGCGGATCGGGCGGGCCCGGCTGCGCGCCGATCGGTGGCACCGCCACGTCCCCGCCGCGTTGCTGCGCGGACACGATGGGCCGGCCGAGGTCGCCGGGTAGCGGCGGCCCGAGCCGGGGCGCCTGGGCGTAGTCGCGCGGCCCGGAGGTGATCGCCTCCGAGGTGGCGCGGCTGTCGGTGTTGTAGAGTTCCTGCGCGGCCTTCTCACCCGGCGGCCGCAGTGCATAGATCAGCGAACCGCCGATGCCGAGGCCGGCGGCGACGCCGACGACGGCGAGTGCCTTACGGGACAGCCGCATGACGCGGGGCTGATCGCCGCGAAGCTGGAACGCGGCGGGATCGGGCCGGGCTGCCTGTGGCGCGGGCCGGTCCTCTGCGGGCGGATCGTAGCTCTCGGTCACGGCCGCCCCCTCCGCACATCGTCGCGCAGGATACGAACGCGCTGTTCGCTGCGCCGGTCGCCCAGGCGCAACTCGGCGGCGGCGAACAGGCGATCGACCACCATGTAGCGGCCCTGCACGCGGTAATTGACCAGCTCGGCGTCACCGGCCGTTCCGGTGACGAACAGCGGCGGCATCTCGCCCTGCGAGATCCCGGCCGGAAACTCCACGAACACCTGCCGGCCATCGTCGAACGCGCGAATGGGCTTCCACGCCGCGCGGTCGCCCTCGATACGGTAGCGGAAGTTCAGCGCGGAAACGTCCACGCCGGTCGCGACTGGCGCAGCGGCAACGGCCGCAGCGTTTCGACCCTGCAAGGCAATAAGCTGGTCCTGCGGATAGGTCCAACTCACCGACGCCATGTAGGTCGTCGGGTTAGCGCGTAATTCGAGATGATAGGTGCGCCGGTCGGTATTGATGACCAGGTTGGTGGCGAGGTCGGGCCGGGTCGGCTTGACGAGGATATGCACGCGGGCCGTGGCACCGCTGCCGCTCACCGTGTCGCCGATAATCCAGCGCACCGTGTCGCCGGCCGCGACCGGTCCAGGTCCGACGAGTTGCTCACCTTCCTGAAGCGCGATGTCCGTAATCTGGCCGGGCGCGGTATAGACCTGATAGAGCGCGCCGTCCGTCCACGGGTATTGCTGGATGGCGTTGAGGAACCCATCGCGCACCGGCTGCACGCGGGCGGCCGCGTTGGCGTCGCCCACGCGGCGGCGCGGATCGCCGGGCTCCGCCGGTCGAGGGCTTTCCGCCACCCGCTTTAACTGACCGGGCAGCGGCAGCGGTTCGGGGATCGTCACGATCTCGATGGCACGCTGCGGCTCGGCCGCGGGAGTTGCCACGATCGCCGGTGGCGGATCGTCAAAGGCGATCACGGGCGGGCGGGCTGAGGTGGTGGTGCACCCGGCGAGCGCGGATGCGGAAACGAGCAGGATCGCCGATAAGCGGCGGAAAGTAGGGCGCGTCATTGCGACAGCTCCTTTGACCAGTTGAGGGCGTTCACGAAGACGCCAAGTGGGTTCTTGCGCAGCGCGTCGGGCGTGCGCGGCGGCTGAACGACGATGGTGAGGATGGCCGACCAGCGCTCGGTGGCGGCGAGGCTGCCGTCCTCATAGCGCCGCTCGGTCCAGGCGACGCGGAAGCTGTCGGGCGACGCGCGGATGACGCTCGACACGTCCACCGCGACCTGCACCCGGCCGACATTGGCGAACGGGTCGTTGGCTCGCGCATAATCGTTGAGCGCCAGCGCGCCGCGATCGGTCGTGAAGTCGTAAGCCCTGAGCCAATTCTGACGGACGATGACCGGATCGGCCGGGATCGCGCGGACCTGCTCGATGAAGCGCGCGAGATGGAACGCGACCTGCGGATCGGTCGGGCGGTAGTCGGCCTCGGCCGGCGCAACGGCCTGTGCCTCGCCCAGCCGATCGACCTGCACCACCCAGGGCACGATATGGCCTCGCGTCGATTGCCAGACGAGTCCGCCGGCGAGTCCGCCGGACAAGGCGAGCGCGCCGAAGCAGGCGAGCCGCCAGCTCCGCGCCTGAATGCGCGCCGAGCCGATGCGGTCGTCCCACGCCTGCGCCGCGCGCTGGTAGGGCGTGGCCGGCTCGGGCGTTTGGCCGTAGCGGATACTCGGGCGTTTAAACATGGATCAATCCTTCTGGCTGGTATCGACGGATGCGCCGCTGCCGCCGCCGTCGCCGGAGCGCAGCGTGTGGGCGGCGACGGTCGCGCCGTGGGTCATGGTCCGGCGGCGTTTCATCGCGGCCGCCCAAGCGGGCTGGCCTGCCTCGGGCGATGGCGTGGCGCTGCCGCCCGAAATCGTGCCACCCGTGGCAGTGACGGCGGCGCGGCCACCCGAGCGATAGCTGTCCTTGAGCGAGGCGGCCGCCTTGCGAAGCGGCGACATGGCCGCACCGACCGCCGCCTGGCCGACGCCACCAGCGCCGCCGGCGACCGCAGCCGCGCCAGTCTTACCGGCGGAGCCGAGGGCATAGGCGCTGTTAGCGGCGCCGGAGGTGAAGGCCGCGCCTCGGGCCGCACCGCTGACCGCGCCTGCCGCCGCGCCGACACCGAGGCGGGCGGCGGCGGCGCCACCAGCCAACGCGCCGCCGGCCGCGAGCACAGTTCCCGCCGCGGCCCCTGCGCCCAGCGCCGGGCCGCCCGAGACGATGCCGTTAGCGATCGACGGGCCGAAAATGCCGAGCCCCAGCAGGCAGAGTGAGGCGAGCGCGACGGCCATCGCATCCTCGATGGTGGGCTGCGCGCCGCCGAACCCGGCTCGGAACTCGTCGAACAGCGTCGAGCCGATGCCGACGATGACGGCGAGCACTAGCACCTTGACGCCGGACGAGATCACCAGCCCCAGCACGCGCTCGGCCATGAAGGCGGTCTTGCCGAACAGCCCGAACGGGATGAGCACGAACCCGGCGAGCGTCGCCAGCTTGAACTCGATCAGCGTCACGAAAAGCTGGATCGACAGGATGAAGAAGGCGAGGATGACTAGCAGCCAGGCGATCAGCAGCACCGCGATCTGGATGAAGTTCTCGAAGAACGCGACCCAGCCCATCAGGTCGGAGATGGACTGGAGGATGGGTTCGCCGGCCTCCAGCCCGACTTGCGCGACGCGGCCCGGCTGGAGCAATTCGGCGGCGGTGAAGCCGGTGCCGGACGCTTTCAGGCCCAGCCCCGCGAAGCTCTCGAACACGATCTGCGCCAGGCTGTTCCAGTTGCCGATGATGTAGGCGAAGACGCCGACGAACAGCGTCTTCTTGACGAGGCGCGCGACGATGTCGTCGCCTTCGCCCCACGTCCAGAACAGCGCGGCCAAGGTCACGTCAATGACGATCAAGGTGGTGGCGATGAACGCCACCTCGCCGCCGAGGAGGCCGAACCCGCTGTCGATGTAGCGGGTGAAGACATCCAGAAAGCGATCGACGACGCCGGTGCCGCCCATATCAATTCTCCTGTGCGGAAGCGTCGTCGGCGATGCGGGCGGCGGGGCGCGCGCCGGGCGCGAGGAACCTGCGGCGGTTCTCGCCCCAGGCGCGCAGGCAGTCGGGGTCGCTCGCCCCGGCCGCGCCGATCGACTGGCATCGACGTAGCTCGATCAGCAGCGGGTCCGTCGCCGACGGCTCGGCGACGGCCGCCGGCTCCGCACGCGGGGGCTCGGGCGCACGGCTCATCTCGATCGCCGTCATCGTGATGGCGATGGCGATGGCGATGAAGATGACGGCGCCGATGCGCGCGAGGAGCTTGGTGTCCATCGGCTCAGTCGTGGAACATGCTTGCGTTGCCCGGCTGGTAGCCGGTCGATCGCGTCAGGAAGCGGCGGAGCCGTTCGCGGCTTTCGGCTTCGACGGCCGCATTGCGCGCCGAATCCAGCGCCTGCGCCCGGCCCTGTGCGGCGAGCAGTGCCGTCAGGTCCGCGAGCTGCTGCGATTGCAGCGCGAGAAGCTGATTGCCCGCCTGGGCGACCTGAAGCGCGCCGGTCGCCGACTGGCTGGACGACACCAGGCCGTCCATCGTCGTGCGTGCGCCGTCAATATTGCCGACGACGCCCGCCTGAACGCGCAGCGCGTCCTCGAACGCGCCGACGCTGTCCTCCCAGCGCGCATTGGCGTTGGCGACCATCTGCGCATGGGTTCCAGTCAGTGCTGCGCCCTTGTAGCGGCTGCTGAACACCTGCTGGACGTTCTGCACGTCGTAAGCGATGCGCTGCGCTTCGCCGAGAAGCTGCTGAGTGCGCTGCACCTGCTGCTGCAATTGCTGGAGCGAGCTGAACGGCAGCGAAGTCAGGTTGCGCGCCTCGTTGATGAGGCTGGTCGCCTGATTCTGGATTTGCTGGATCTGGTTATTGATCTGCTGGAGCGACCGGGCGGCCGTCAGCACGTTCTGCGCATAGTTGGTCG
>CAYRTE010000024.1:0-64233 GCA_964427205.1 uncultured Caulobacter sp. | reverse complement strand
AGGGCAGGGAATAGACCATCGAGCCGATCACCAGGCCGGTGAAGGTGAAGGCCAGACTGCGAACGCCCAGGGGATGGAGCAGGGCCATCAGGGGACTGGCTGGGGCCAACAGGATCAGCAGGTAGAAGCCCAGCACCGTGGGCGGCAAGACAATGGGAAGGGCGGCGATGGCGGCGATGATCTCCTTCCACCAGGCGCGCTGGCGCGCCAGCCACCAGGCCAACGGCGTCGCCACCAGGAGCAGCAAGACCGTGGTCACCACCGCCAGCCTCACCGTCGTCCAGATCACTTCAAGCATCGTTCGCGCACCTCATAGCTGGCCGCCGGCGCTACCGATGAGCTCGGTCGGTTTGCGTGCGGCGCGTTCTATCGGCCCAAGGTCGGTGGCGCGCGGACGGGCAAACGTCATCGCGGTGTTAGAACCTAAAATGGCCCAGAGGCGATTGATGGTCGTCAAGCGCCAGCGAAATCCGATCTCGTTAGCCGACCGACAGGCCTAATTGACCCCTCGCACCGGACGCGCCCGCCGGGTGCGAACGTCCGGGCCTTCGGCGGGTCGGGCCGCGGCGGTGTCGGCGGCGCGTCTGCGTTCGGCGAGCCAGGCTTCGACCTCGCCCAGATCCCAGACCACGCAGCGCCGGGTTAGCGAAAACCGGCGGGGAAACTCTCCGCGGCGCTCCATCTCATAGATGGTCGTGTCGGCGAGCGGCACGATCTTGCGCAGCTCCGGTCGGCGAATGGCGCGGGTGGCGGGCAGGGCGCCCATGGGGCGGGGCGGCGGCGCGAGATCCTGAGGCATGACGGGCTCCCTTCGCGCCCATAGTCCAAGGCCCTGTCCACGAGACAAGCCACGACAAGGTCAAGGCGTACCCTGGCGTGGAAAGACAGGCGTTCGGCGGCTTTGGAGGCGGGCCGACTCGTGGCCTCAATACGGGCTCCGCGCCGCCGCGCCTTTGCCGCCGACGATCATGACGCCTGAAGCCTTCCGCGCCCTTGCCTTGAGTTTCCCGCGCGCCCAGGAGCGACCCATGCTGGGCTCCCAGGAATTTCGCATCAAGGACAAGGTTTTCGCCACCCTCGGCTGGCCGGAGGCCGGATGGGCGGTGATCAAGTTGACGCCGGCCGACCAGACGCGGTTCCTGATCGCTTGTGCGGGCCTGTCGCCCGAGCCGGGCGGACGCGGCAAGCGCGGCGTCACCCGTGTGCGGCTGGCCGCTTCGCAGGAAGATCGGCTCGCGCCGGTGCTTGAGGCGGCCTGGACCCAGGCCGGCGGGCCGACCGCCGACTACGCCTAGGGCTGCTTAGGCCTGGGGAAGCCCTCAGGCAGATCGGTCTGGGCGTAGAGCGTGGCCGGATCGGCGCCGTCGCGGATCGCCATCTGGCGCAGGATGCCCGCCACCATCTTCTCGTTCAACTTGGGTTTATCCCAGCGCGCCGCGCCGCCCAGGCGGATCGGTTGCCCGGGATAACTGAGGAAGGTGAAGACCGCATCGACCACCTGCCGCATCAGGGCCTTCATCTCCGGATCGGAAATCCGCGAGGCTTCCAGATAGGGCATCTCGCCGGCCGGGCTGACGATCTTGACGTCGCTGAAATCGCCCGCCGGACTGATCACCTCGCGACCGGCGTGCCAGTCCTCAAGGATCGAATTGCGAAAGCAGCTTTCGACCAGGGCCAGGGTCAGGCGCTGCAAGGCGCGGTGTTCATTCTGGTCGGCCCAGGGGGTCTCCGCCATTGGTCGTCCTCAAGCTTGGCGGCCCTCAACGCCGCGATCGGTTGCGTGGTCGACCTGATCCATCAGGGTGCCGCTGCGTCGCGGAAGACAGTATAGCGCGACCCGCTCGGGCCAGCGCGATTTCCATTGTGAAGGGTAGCTCAGGCCTGTCGGGTTCGTGGATCCGCCAGGCCGTCGACCGCGTCGAGACCCTCGTCCTCGGACGCCCGCTCATCAGGATGCAGACACCAGCGGATCGGCGGCGAGCCGACGCCGGGCGCCAGCTCGCCGGGCGTCTGCTGCGACCCCGCCAAATGCACCAACAGTTCGTTCATGCCGTTCGACATCGCCCAGTCCCAACGCGGGTGGCCGCTGTCGGCATGGCGGCTGATATCGGCGACGGGTTCCAAGTGGAGGATGGTGCGGCCACCGTCGAGATCGCGTCGCGAAAAAGCGAACACACCGCCGCCGCGCACGAACCGGCCGTCGTGGTGATAGAGGCTCATGAAGGCCACGCCATAGAGTTCGACGTCGTCGGTCATCGCGCGTCTCGCCTGTTGGGCCTGCGGAAAGAGTGGGAACATATTAAGAACACGTCAGCGGTCCGGAGTCGAATCCTCCGATCCGTGAGCCTCGCGAATTCGCTGGCCGTCCGGCAGAGCGATCTGGGCCGCGGCGCTCGTCGGGGCGGCAGGTGCAGCCTTGCAAACGCTTCGCCGGAGGTTCTCGCCGGGGCGCTTTCGCGCCCGGCTTCACCCGAACAGGAGAGCGACCGGCGGTCACGCTCGGTCCCGCGGCTTTCGCCGCTCCCTCGGGCGCGACGCCTGCGGGCAGGCTTTTGGCCGGCCGCCGGCCGCTCGACGCCGCCTCCCGCCACGCGCTTCGCGTGGGCTCCTGTGCAGGCTTCATTTTGCGAAGAAGCGGCCGCTGCGCGGCCTAGGAGGGTTTGTCCGGCCGCTCCGCGGGCTCTGCATTGTCTGGCCGCTCCCGCGGCCGGTGGCTTGGGGCTCCGCCCCTGGCGCACTTCGGATCGGCTTCCGCCCAGCTTCGGTCGCTACGGGCAAGATCGGGCAGCGGTCAGCAACGCCCTGCAGCCGGGTCCCCGCGAAGCCGCCCCTCCGTTTGCACCCCCGCGCTCGCCGCTTGGCAGGGGTTCAGGCGCGCCTTGCGCCTGCACCCCTAGCCCAAGGAGGCAGACATGACCCCCCAAGTCCAAGACACCGCACAGGCCCCGGCCGTGAAGGCCGGACGCTTTCCGGTTCAACCCGGTGAGGTGCGAGATATCGCCCTCAACAAGCTGAAGGCCTCGCCGCGCAACGCGCGGCGGGTCGGCCATACGGCCGAGGATATCGAAGCCCGCGCGGCCAGCATCCGGTTCAAGGGGCTGCTCCAGCCCCTGGTGGTCGAACCGGAGGTCAAGGAGGGTGGCCAGGAAAGCGGCTACTATCTCGTCACCATCGGCGAAGGCCGTCGTCAGGCCCTCAAGCTGCTGGCCAAGCGCAAGCTGCTGAGCAAGACCGAGCCCGTGCGCTGCGTGGTCGATACGACCAACGACCCGGCCGAGATTTCCCTGGATGAAAACATTTCGCGACGGGACATGCACCCGGCCGATCAGTTCGAGGCCTTCAAGGACCTCGCCGACCGCAAGGGCTACGGTGTCGAGGAAATCGCCGCCCGGTCCGGCGTCTCGCCGCAGATCGTCCGCCAGCGCTTGCGGCTGGGGGCCGTGGCTCCGGCGCTGCTGGACCTCTATCGCCAAGAGGCCCTGACCCTGGAGCAGGTGACGGCCTTCGCGGTCAATCCCGATCCCGAGCGCCAGATGCAGGTCTATGCCCAGCTGTCGCAGATGAACCGCCAGCCCTATGCGATCCGTCGCGCCATGACCGACACGAAGGTCCCGGCCGACGACCGCCGAATGCTGTTCGTGGGCCTGGACGCCTATGTCGAGGCGGGCGGCCCGGTTCTTCGGGACCTCTTCAGCGAGGATCGCGGCGGCTGGGTCGAGGATGTGGTCTTGCTCGACCGGCTCGTTCTCGAAAAGCTCTCCGAGATCGCCGAAACGGTCCGCGACGACGAGGGCTGGAAGTGGGCGGCGGCCTCTCTCGATTTTCCGACCGGCCATGGCTGCTCGCGCGTCTGGGAGCGGGTGCTTCAGCGTTCGCCCGAAGACGCTGAGGCCCTCGCCGCCCTGCACGCTGAGGAGGCCGCCTTGACCGACCAGTGGATCGACGTCCAGCCATCGCCACCCGAGGTCGCCGCCCGCTTTGAAGCGATCCAGGCCGCGCTGGAGGGCTATGGTGAAGACTACGGCTACGACCCCGCCGACAAGGCCCGCGCCGGGGTGTTCGTCATGCTCAGCGCCTATGGTCAAGCCCGCGTCGATCGCGGGTTCGTTCGGCCCGAGGACGAGCCCGCGCCCGAGCTGGAGGGCGAGGACGACGAGGACCACGGTGTCTTTGGCGACGAGGCGGACGCGGACGGCGCGGACGCCCTGGATGCCGAAGCCGGGAGCGACGACGAAGACGAGCCCGCCGAGGAGCCGGTCGGCGACCCGAGCGCGCCGTTGCCGGCCCGGCTGGTCGCCGACTTGACCGCGCATCGGACAGCCGCCTTGCGCGACGCCTTGGCGGGCGACCCAGACCTGGCCTTGGTCGCCTTGGTTCACGCCTTGGTTTTGCGGGTGTTTGGCAGCGGCGGCTTTGCCTCGTGCCTGGACATCCGCATGGGCTCCCACGTCCTGTCGAGCGACGCCGATGGCATCGAGGACAGCGTGGCGGGGCGGGCCAATGCCGAGCGGCACGCGGCGTGGGCGCGGCAGGTCCCAGCCCGCGCCGAGGCGATGTGGGCGTTTATCGTCGGCCTGGACGGCGACAGCCGCGCCGCCCTGCTGGCCCACTGCGTGAGCCTGTCGCTCAACGCCGTGCGCGGCGTCGAGCGCCGTCCCCTGGCCTTGGCCCATGCCGAGACCCTGGCCGCGGCGCTTAATCTGGACATGACCGCCTACTGGACGCCGACCGCCGCGCGTTATCTCGACCGCGTGACCAAGGCCCACGTCCTGGCCGCCGTGACCGAGGGCGTGTCGGCTGAGGCGGCGGGCCGGATCGCGGGCCTGAAAAAGCCCGATATGGTCGCCGCCGCCGAGCCCTTGCTGGCCGGGACGGGCTGGCTTCCGGTCCTGCTGCGCACCGCCAAGCCGGACCACGGGCAAGCCGAAGCCGATCCGGTCGATCCGGCCGCCGCGTTGGACCTGGGGGGCCCCGGCGCGCCCGTCGAAGCTCTGGCCTTGGATGGGGGCCTTGAATCGGCCCAGGACGAGGGCGCGGACGAGGGAGAGCGCCAGGGCGACGGGGCGTCGGTCGAAGCGGCCGAAGCGGCCGAAGCGGCCGAGGCTGACCTAGCGGACGAGGCGGACCAAGCCGAAGTCGTTACGGACCTTGACGCCGAGACGACCGAGGGTGTCGCGGCCCAGGCGGTCGCGGCCGAATAGGCGAGAGCGGGGCGGTCCAGGACCGCCCCGCCTTTTCCGACGACGTTCAAAGCCGGGGCGGCCGATCCTTTGGGATCGGCCGTCTATTTGCGCGGATGCGCGACGCGTGGGCAGCCTGACGGGACCAGGCCACGCGGCGCCAGCCGGTCCGGCCCGAAGTGATTTCGCGGGGGAGGACGTCTTCGTCGGGCCAAGTGATTGACGACATCGGGCGCTGGTGTGATCGAAATTCGCAAATTATGCGCGACGTGATGGATTATCGCGGGTGGTGATGGTTTCGCGCAAGCGGGTCATCACCCAGTGGGCGGTCATAGTCGGCGACGCCATTTGGCGCCTCTTACGCAAGCGCATCGGGGTCGGCCTGAAAATCCTGAAGGCCCCCGCCGCGTCATCTCCGTCTGTCTACTTCCAGGCTCCGCGCCGGGCTTGTTTGGCTTCGGCTTCGGCGGCCGCATAGGCGCCCTTGCTGTAGCGCCGGTATTCCGTGGCCAGGCCCGAGCGGATCAGGGCGGCGTTGATGTCGGGCGTGGCGTCCGACCAGCAGCGGGCGACGCTGCGGCCATAGCGGTCGTGATCGACAACCCGGCAGCCGACGCGGCCCCGTGTCAGGCTGATCAGCAAGTCCCGGGCTTCATAGGCCAAGGGCTCAGCCGGCGTCTTGCCACGCTTCACCTCCGGCGCATCGACCCCGAACAGCCGGATGCGATCGGCTCCGCAGCGCAAGGTGTCGCCGTCATGGACGGTGGGCGCGGTGCAAGCGATCAGTCCGGCGGCGAGGGCGGCGAGGGCGGTCATGTCGGCGCTATAGCCTGTGTCGCCCCCGCCACCAGCCCTCGCGCGCCGCGCCCGCCCCGGCGAGTCGGCGGCCGGGTTTGGCCGCTTAAGGCCGCCTTGGGACCGTTGCCGCGCGACCAGACCAGGCTGTGGACGCCGTCGATGACGACCAGGGCGGCGTTGATCGCGGCGGGGAACGACGGGCCGGTCCGCTTGATCGGCAGAGAGTCGCTCTTGGCCTTGCTGGTATTTTTTTCAAGCCACGCCCAGCGCCGCCCTTGTCGGCGAACGCCCGGAAATGGGGGCTCTTGTCGCCGGCCTGGTCGGTCACCCGGCGGATCGGCCCGCCCTGAGGGGCCAGACAGGGGGCGGACCTCGCCCAAGACGCGCTGTCAGACAGGACGGTGAAAGCGCCGAGGGCAGCCATCCTGGCCTCTCCGGGAGATCTTTGCCGGGCTCGCCGACCGCGTCCTCTTCTGGCCTGATCTGACCGGGAACCGGTCCGCTCCCGCAACCTCGCAGCCTGCCTTTCTTCCCCTGGGGGCTCACTGCGTTCGCTGATCCCCATTCCTCGCGGGACAAGAAACTTAGGCTCCTCGGTCCTTCGCCAAGGCTACGGGAGCGCGCCCCCAAGACGTTCTTTTGGGGGCAGGGCGCGCTCTGCGGGGCGGACGTCGGCCCCGGTCCTTTTGATCGCCATCGAGGCCGCGATCGGCGCGGCCCGGAAAGATCGGAGAGACCAAAATGGCTACCATCGGCACCTTCACCGCCAATGCTGACAACTCGTTCTCGGGCGCCATCCACACCCTGTCCATCAACCTCAAGGCGGTCCAGTTCCGCCCGGTGACCGACAAGCCCGGCGACAAGAGCCCCGATTTCCGGGTGTTCGCCGGGAAGGCGGAGCTGGGCGCGGCCTGGAAGAAGACCAGCAAGGACAACAACGACTATCTGTCGGTCAAGCTGGACGACCCGTCGTTCCCCGCCGCGATCAACGCCGCCCTGGTCGTCATCGATGGCGTCCACAGCCTGGTCTGGTCGCGCGGCAACGGTCCCAAGGAGGACTAGGCGGCCAGCCCGCCCCGCCGATCCGGCGGGGCCGCGTTCAGACGCGGACCCGCCGTTTCCACGCCACAGCCTGTCTTTCTACGACGGGCCTGTTGGGCGTCTTGAGCCGGGTGAAACCTCGGCTCAGAACGGTTGGGCGGGACCCGCGAGGACGCTTCCACCGCCCGCCAAAGCGTCCGCTTCGCATCCCGCGCGCCGCCGATCGCCGCTCCCCCCAGGCGGTCGGCGACGGCGGCGGCCCGATCTTTCCCCGGCGCTCCCCCCGCCGTGATCGGGCCGCCGCCTATGGGCGGGGGTCCTGGCGGGCCTTAAGCGAAGGATCACCGACATGAGCACGATTGGCCGCTTCCGCCGCGAGGGCGAGGGTTTCACCGGGCGTCTCGCCACCCTCCATCTGGACGTCATCCTCAGGCTCGCGCCCGCCGAGAAGTTCTCGACCAAGGCGCCCGACTTCATCGCCCTGGTCGGGGATACCGAATGCGGCGCAGCCTGGCGGGTCAGCGACACCAGCGGCGCGGTGCTGAGCCTCAAGCTCGATGACCCGACCTGGCCCGAGCCGATCAGCGGCCGGATCATGGCCGCCGAGGACGGCGATCTGCCCCTGGTCTGGATCCGCAGGACCGATCCGCCGCCGGCCGCCGCTCCAGCTCCGCCACCTTCCAGTTAGGCCCCAGCGAGCCGCCAGATCACTCGGACTCCGGTTCGTCCTTGTCGCCGCGATAGAGGCGGCTGATCTCCCGTTCGAGCCAGCGTTCCGCGCCGTTCGTACGGCGTTTCAACAAATCGCCCAGTCCGCTGAATGCTTGCCGGAAGGCTTCGAAGGCGGCGGTTCCGGGCAGCGAAGCGATGGCGTCACCGACGTCATCGCCAAAGCCGCGAAGCGCGATCCAAAGGATCGTCGAAACCTTGTTGTCCATGGACCGGTAGGCGACCTGCGGTTCATTGAACATCACGCCATGGACGATCGCCAGGGCGTCGCTTCGGGTGGCTTCCGCGAAAAGCTTGATCTTATCGAAGTTCAGGCGGCCGCGGCCGGCTTCGAAATTCTCATAGGCCTTTTCTGAAATGCCCATCGCGCTGGCGACCTCGAGAGCCTTCAATCTTCGCTCTCTCCGGATCGTCTTCAGGATTTCCGAGAGCAGCTCTGACTGCCTTGCATAACTGGCTACCCAATCGGTCATGCGCACTCCCGCACTGAACACGCGGTCAACTTTAAGCCGACCTGTACCCTGAAGCTCGTCTGGCGTCGGATCAATCGCCAAACTCACTTGAAGCCCCCATACAAGCGCAAGTTGTCGAGTGAGGAGCGCGCGAAAGGCGGTCGGGAGATTGAAAATCGCCAAGCAGGAGGTCAAACCCGCACGGTTCTGGGACCAGACCCGCACGGTTTTGGTCACGCCGGCGACCGAAGCAGCGGCAATCGCCTCAAATGGCGGACGATGACCTGTAGGGCTCACGCCCGGCTCGACTCCGCGTTCGCCGCCCGGCCAGATTTTGGATCTTTGAGGGGGCGCTGTGAGCCGAGACCGAGATCCTTTCGACCGGGCGATCGATCAATTGCGAATTCTCCTTCGCGCGGGCGCCGGTCTGCAAGGTCGACCCCTCGCGATCAATCTTCTGGCCAAGACGATCGGCGTCAGCCAGACCCCCGTGCGCGAAGCTCTGGCTTGGCTGGCGGGCGAAGGGCTGATCGTTCGCACCCATGTCGGCTATGTCGGCCGCGCGTTCGAGGCCAGCAGTCTGGCGGAACTTTACCGGTTGAATCTGGCCTATGTCGGGGCCGCCTTGTCTCAAGGTCCGCCGGCCTGGCCCGGGGATCCCGCCTGGGCGGCGCTTGAGGGCGGAGATCCGATCGCCGTTTTCGAGGAAGCCGTGGGCCGGATAGGCGATCGGACCCTATTGGCGGCCCTGCGCCGCGTCCGCGAGGCGTTGGCCCCGTTCTGGCCTGCCGAGGACGTTGTGGTCGATGATGCGGTCTCGACAATGGTCGATCTTCGAGGGGCCTTCCCGCGAAAGAGCGCTCTGGGCGGCGTTGCGCGGGCCTATTTCCGTCGCCGTGCCCGTGCCTCCGCGGCGATCCTGCAAGCCACCGTCGCCCGCCTCGAAATATAGCCCGGATATAGTTTGAATATACGCCGGCCGGGTCGCCTCATGGTCGGGCCGCAATCTGCGGCTGATCAACGACCGGAGGATTTCATGACCCAAGACCGCAAGTTCCAACTCGTCCGCCTGGGCTCGGCCAAGAGCCTGACCCAGGCCTCCGACATCGTCGGGACCAAGGAGCCCAGCGACCCGTCGCAGCGCTACCTGGCCGGCTGAGCGTCGCGGGCCAAGCGTCCCTCCCGGGGCGCTTGGCCCTTCGACATGACGTAATCCGGACCCGGCAGGCCCAAGCCTTGGAGCGCGTCGTGGCCCACGACTCTCGATTCAAGATCGTACGACTGGGGCCAGCCATGCGCCTCACCCAGGCCTGCGATCTGTTTGGGCTTTTGAAGCCTGTCGATCCGACTTGCCGCTATCTGGTCGGCTAGGGCCGCCAGGCGAGGCGCACGCTTTGCGTCCGACAAGGGCCGCGCATACGGCCTTTCCACGACAGGAGGTCATCATGACCAAAGTTCCCACCGCGACCCTGATCCGGGTCGGATCCGCCAAACGCCTGACCCACGCCTCCGACATCGTCGGCACGCGTGAGGCCCTCAATCCGACCGAACGCTGGATGTTCGGCTGATCCAGGGACTTGTGGCCGGCGGCGTATCGCCGCCGCTCCGGCTCGTTCGCATAGAGGTCGACCGTGAAGCGTTTCCACCTGGCGTCCGACGTTCATGCCGTCGCGATTGGCGACGACCTGGTGTTTCTCGACGTCGGCGCCGACGCCTACTTCTGCCTCGTGGACGGAGCGCGTTGGTTGCAGGTTGCCGGTGATGGGAGCGTCGAAGTCGCCGAAATGGCCGCGCTCGGCGCCGCGCAGTTGCTTGAGGCGGGTTTGTTGACGCCTGTCGCCACGCTCACGGCGCGGGTCCTGCCGCCGCCGGTCGAGCGCGCCTTGCCGATGCCGACGACGGGCCTGTCGAAGCTTGATCGGACCTTAAGGGCCTTGAGCGCCAACCGGCGGGCCGGCCGCGCGATCAGACGATTGGCCCTGAAGGATCTGATCGCTCTGGCCGGCCCCGCGCCAGCGGCGAGAGAGGCGGCGAGCCAGGCGCTGCTGGAGGAGGTGGGCGGCTTTCGTCGGCTGGCGCCCTGGCTGCCTCGGGGCGGAGTCTGTCTGATGCGAAGCCTGCAACTGCGCCTTCACCTTTCGACTCTGGGTCATAGGCCCGGCTGGGTGTTCGGGGTTCGAACCTGGCCTTTCGAAGCCCATTGCTGGCTACAGCAGGGGACGGTGGTGCTCGACGACGAGGTCGAACGCGTCCGAAGCTTTCACCCCATCATGATGGTCTAAATGCGTGATTACATCGTCATTGAGGCCCTGTCGGGCGCTGACCGCGAAGCTATGGAGGCGGCCGGGCAAGGCCTTGCAGCGATGGGCGCCTGGCGGATCGCCGCGCGGCGCGAGAGCTTAATCGTCCTGGTCGAGACGGCGCACCCGCCGCCCGTCACCTTGCTGCCGGGTGTGGGCGGGGTGGTGATCGGCGATCTGTTCGATGCGGCCGCAGCCAAGGATGGTCGCGCTTGGCCCCTGGAGGTCCACCTGCTGGGTGGCCGGCGCAGTCCGCTGGAGTTGGCCCAGGATTTGGTGGAGCGCGCCTGGGGACGATACGTCGCGGTTTTGACCAGTGAGGACGGGGCCGCGCGGGTGCTTCGCGACCCTGTGGGCGCGCTGGAGGCGCTGACCTGGCGCCGCGACGGCTTGGCCATTGTCGCCTCGCGCCTGCCTGACGATCCTGATCTGTGGCCGCGCGACCTGGCCATCGACTGGACCGTGGTCGCCGCGATCCTGCGGCAGAAGGCAGCGACCAGCGACCGCGCGCCCCTGAAGGCGGTCGAGAGCCTCACGCCCGGTGTGCTCACCCAGCCCGGCCAATCGGCCATCCGGCTATGGTCGCCAGCGGCCTTCGCCCGGCGGCCAGATCGTCGAGCAAAGCCCGAGGACCTGGCCCGGGTGATCGACGGGGTGGTCGCCGCCTGGGCCGGAGGGCGTGGACAAATCCTCTGTGAAATCTCCGGTGGGATCGACTCGGCGATCATCGCCGCGTCACTGCGTTCGGCGCTTGGCGCGCGGTTCTCGGCGATCAATCATTATTGGCCGCAGATCGAGGCCGATGAGCGCCCCTACGCCCAGGCGGTCGCCGAGCTCGTCGACGCCGACCTGACCTGCGTCGCTCGCGGCGAACTCGTGTTGAACGGGGACAAGCTGGCCTTCTCCGCTGCCGGCCCCCGACCCAGCCATATCGGCGGCGATCCCGATCACGACGCTGACTTGGCGATGCGCCTTTCGGGGGGAGGCGCACTGTTTACCGGTCGCGGGGGCGACGCGGTGCTCTTTCAGATGCCAAGCACTGAGCTCGCGGGAGACCTGCTGCGGGGCGCGCCGGCGATGGGCGGGCGAGTCCAGGCCTTGGCCAGGTTGGCGCAACGGCGCGGCCGCACCGCCTGGAGCCTGATCGGCGAGGCGGCCCGCCGGTGGACCTCGCCTGTGGCCTTCGCGCCTGCGCCTGGGTTCCTCGCCGAACGGGTGGCCGGGGCCGCGCCGGCCCTGCATCCGTGGCTGCGAGACCTGTCGGGCGTCAGCCCCGCCAAGCGGGTGCAGATTCGTTCGATCACCAACAATCTGGGCTCGTTCGGCGAGAGCCTTCGCCACCGCGCCGGCGACGTTATCGACCCGCTGCTCAGCCAGCCGGTTCTGGAGCTCGTCCTCACCATTCCGGCGCCGCGCCTGGCGTTGGGGCCAACTGATCGCCCGTTCGCACGAGCGGCTTTCGCCGGCCGCCTGCCGGCGAGCGTTCTCCAGCGCCACGGCAAGGGCGACGTCGCCTATTTCTTCTCTCGCAGCTTGGCGGCCAGTCTGACGTTCCTGCGGCCTTACCTGCTCGATGGACGGCTGGTCTCCGAAGGCCTGGTGCGGCGTGATCGCCTGGAGGAGATCCTCACGCCCGAGAACTTGATCTGGAATGACGAGGTCTCCGAAGTCTTCGTGGCCCTGGCGGTCGAGGCGTGGGTACGCGCCTGGGAGGCGCGCATCGACGGCGCCGGTTCTAGGGCCGTAGCGAGACCGGCGGCCTAGTCGGTCCCAGCCGTTCGTCCAGAAACGCGAAGATCCGCGCGTACTGGTCGCGGACATTGCCCGGGCTCGACACGACATGGCCCTCGCCGCGATAGGTCACGAAGATCGCATCGCGGTCCTGACGATAGAGGGCGGCGAACAGGCCTTGGGGCTGGGAGAGATCCTTGTCGTTGTCGCCGTAGAACATCAGGATCGGAGCGCGGATCCTATCGGCGAACAGCACAGGACTGTTGCGCAGGTAGCGCGCGGGGTCGGTCCAAGGCGGGACGCCCATCCGCGCCTGTCCCGTCTCCAGCCACCCGGCCGAGGCGACCACGGGCAGGCCGACCTCAGGATTGGCGTTGACCATCGGGCCAAGCCGTCCGTAGGCGCTGACCAGGTTGGTGGTCGCCGCCGAGGCGATGATCGCCTTGAACCGGTCGCTCTGGGTCGCGGCGGCCACCGCAGCATAGGCGCCGTAACTGTGCCCCCAGATCGCCGCCCTGTCCGGATCGATCGGCTGGGCTTTGGCTGCGGCGTCTAGGGCCGCGAGCATCTGGGCGGCCAACCCCGCCATTGGCTCCTGGCCAGTCCGATAGGGCAGACTTGGGATCAGGACGGCGTAGCCGCGCGGGGCCAAGATCTGGGCGTTGGTGACCAGGCGGGCGGCCGGCGCGTTCTGGCTGGCGGGCGGCCGGGTCAACGGCTCTCCCGGATAGGGGATGATCACCACCGGCGCCCGCGCGCCGTTGCGGGCTTTGGGCGGCAGATAAAGCCAACTGGTCAGGGCCTCGCCGTCGATGCCGAGATGGCGCACGGCGACCGGCTGGACAAAGTCGACGCCGTCCAGCGCGGCGTTCACGTCGAGGAGACTGCGGCGCGCTTGACCAGGGCTTCGTAGGCCCACGGTCTCGACACCCTTGTCGTTACGGCTGATGTCGATCATCTGCCGCGTCGACGTCGCCACGGCGGCCAGGCGCGCCTGGCCCATCAGCGCGGGGAGGGGCGCGCCATCCCACAACCTCAAATCCTGTCCGTTCGGCCGGGCGTGAAGGACAGCTAGCCCGGCTGTCGACGGCGAGGTGTTGATCGCTAGCCGCTCACCGTCTTCGGGCGCGGCGAGGGCGGTGATATCGCTTGGCGCGATCGCCAAAGCCATCGCGCCCTTGGCGCTCACACGCCAAGCCTGCTCGGCCGTAGCCATGATCCAAGCATGGTCGTCCACCGCGACAAGCCTGGCCGGGGCGGGCAAGGCGCGTGTCAGATTGCGCTGCCCGTCGCCCTTGACCTGGAACCAGTCGGTGCGGCCGTCGGTGGCGACTTCCCGCAGGGGTACGGCGGGATAACCGTCAAGCCAGGCGCCGCGCGCCATCTCGCCATTGTCGCCGGTCTTGACGAGCGCGGGCTCGCGCGCGCCAAGCGCCAGCGGCGTGGCCGCGCCCGACACCGCCGACACCCGCCAGTAGCCGCCTGCGCGCCAGGCGCCGGAGCCCTTTCGGGCAAAGACAAGAAGCGCCTCGCCGCTCGGCGCCCAGGCCAGAAAGCGGCTCATGACGTCGCAAGTCGGGCAGGGCTCCCGGGACGAGCCGGTCTTGAGGTCGACGAGCATCAGGCGTCGCCGGCGCGAGAAGGTCCCGCTGGTCGCCGCGGTGTCATCGCTGGGCTGGATGTCTTCGCCCTCGGCCAGGGCGGCGATCTTGTCCTGCGTCGGCGACACTTCGAAATCGACGAAATCGCCCTGGGCCAGGCTCCTTCGCTGGCCCGAGGCCAGGTCGATCTCGATCAACGCGCCTTCTGGGCCGCGCGGGGTGAGGCCGCGATAGCGACCACTGCCGAGCACCGTAAGGCCCGGCGCGCCTTGGGCCGTTCGCGCCCACCCCTCGCTGATCCGCGCCTGCCCGCGCCAGCCGATCCCTAAGGCGACCTCCGGCGCGGCGGGGTCGGCGGCGGCGACTACAAGTCGCGCGTCGTCTCGCCAAGCCAGAGTACGGCCCCAGGTAGGGAACCGCGGTGTCACGCCAAGCCAGGTCACGCCGCCGCGCCGCAGGTCGACGACCCCCAGTTCCCACACCCGGCCGACCAGGCGACAGAGCGCCAGTCGCTCGCCATCGGGAGAGACGGGGCCTGCGACGTAGCCGGCCCCGGCCGGCAGCCCCAGCGCGCGCTCCTGGCCGCTGGCCTTCAGATCAAACACCCGCACCTGACCGACCCCATAACGGCTGAGATCGTCCAGATCGAAACGCGGCGCGCTGTCCCAGCGCCCGAAGACCTGCACCACCAGCCAGCGCTGGCTGGGGTCGACCGAAATCGGCCCCAGTTGCTCCAGCGCCAACAGGCGATCGACCGTGAAGGGTTCGGCATGGGCCGGGCCGGCGCAAAGCGCCCAGCCGACCGCGACCACCGCGAGGCGTTTCATCGGTTCTGACTCATTTTGGGAGGGGCAGAGGCCTACCAGGCCTTGGTCAGCTGGAGCGACACAAGCCGGCCGACCGGGTCGGCGTTGGCGGGGTCATATCCGATGGCCAGCGGCGAGTCGTAGAACGGCGGGTCGGTGTCCAGCAGGTTCTGGACATTCAGCGCCAGAGTCAGGCCGCGCCAGGCGAAGGCTTGGGACCGGGGTTGCAGCCGGATTTGCAGGTCCAACGTCGTCCAGGGCTCGATCCGCCGCCCGATCTCGTCGTGACTGTCGCCGAGGTGATTGATCCCGACGGTGGTGGCGCTCGCCCCGTGCGTCCACGTGGCCGAGACCCGGGCGCGCAGGTCGGCCGGATAGCCGGCCGTGCCCGCCAACTGCGTGGCGCTGGAGGTTGGCGTGACCTTACGCGCATAGCGCATCATCCAGGACAACGATCCGTCGAACGACAGCAGATCGCCTTTGACGGTTGTCTGGTAGCCGCCCGACAGGTCCAGGCCCCGGACATCAAGGCTGCCGGTGTTGACGTTGCGGGCCTCGACGATGGCCCCATAGGTGTCCAGATCGTAGAGCCCTGTCTGAACGGCGTGGCTATCATTGACCAAGGCCAGAACCTTGGCGCGATCCGCCGCATTGGTGGCGGGGCTGACGAAGGTCCGGAACGGCGCGAACTCCGCCGAAGTCAGCGACAGCTCGACATTGTCGAGCACGGGCGCGGCGATCCGGCCCTTGAATCGGACCTCGAACAGCGTCGCCGCCAGCCTCAGGCCTGGCGTCGCCGACGGCGTCCATTCCACCGTTGTGGACCAGCTCTTGGCGGTCTCGGGCATGAGGTCCGGATTGCCGCCGCTCAGCAGGAGCACCGGCGTCTGGCCGCCGTTATAGGGCAGGACGGTGGGCGAGATGGTGTAGGGCGTCGACAGCTCCGGCAGGGCCGGGGCCCGGAACGAGGTCCCGTAGCTCGCCTTCAGCGCCAGATCGGCGATGGGCGACCAGATGACGCCGACCTTGGGGTTGGTGGTCGTGCCGACATCGTCATAGTCCTCGATCCGCCCGGCCAGCGACAGCTCCAGGCGCTGGATCCCGGGGCGGGCGTTGTCGGCGCCGACCAGGGGCGCGTTCAATTCGGCGAAAGCGCTTCTCACCTCTCGATCGGTATGACGCCGGGTGCGCGAACGCGCCGCGTAACCGGAGGTGAAGACGTCGCCGCCCGTTCGCAGCCCTTCGTGACGGATCTGCCCACCCACGGCCAAGCGCAGGACGCCGCCGGGCAGGGACATCACCGGGCCATCGGCTTGAACATTGATCGACCGCGTCTCGCTACGCGAATTGATGTGATCACGACCCGCGCTGATGAAGTCCAACACGGCGCGGGGATTGGAGCCCTGGCCGATATAGGGGTTAAAGTAGCCGTCGCGCGTTGCGCTGAAGGCGGTCAGGGGACTGTCGGCGCTGACGCCGGCCGCCTCGGCCAGAAAGGTGGTGTTGAGGATGTTGCGCGACTTGCTGTCGCCCAGCTCCTGCGCATAGGCGCCGTAGAGGTTGGCGGCCCAACCGTGGGGCAGGCGCACGTCCACGCCGAGGCTCGCGGCTAGGCTCTCGGAGCGGCCCTCGACAATGCCGCCGCCCAGTTCGTTCTGGAACGAATAGGCGATGCGTTCGGAGGCTGCGCCGGTCGGTGAGACGAAGTAGGGATTGGCGGCTGTGACCACCAGATTGGTGATCGGCGCCGAGCCGCGGGTGGCAAACTCCCGCTGGCTGTAGCGGGCGTCGGCCGAAAGGGTCACGCGATCGCCGAGATCCTGCTCGATCGCGGCCAGGACGCTATTGCGGACCTGATGGGGAAGAACCGAATAGGCGCCGCGCTGGTTTTCCAGGTTGGAGGTGCCGGCGATGAAGCTGCTGGGCTGCAGTCCCACGCCGTTCTGTCCGCCGGGAATGGCGTAGGTCGGAACCAGCGCTCCCGAGCTGTTGAGACGGAGGATGTTGCCTGGGTGACTGTAGGTGTTGCGACGGTGATCGGCGCCGCCTAGAGGGCGCAGGTCGGCGTTGCCGGCGTAGTCGCGATCAACACCGGCCAGTCGGGTGTGGCCCGCATACTCGTAAGCCAGCAACACGTGACCGTTCGACCACTGCCGGCCGAGCGCCTGGCTGAACTGATACTGGCGATAGCCCCCTTGGGTGGCCAGGCCCCCGCGCAGATAAGTCTCGCCGCCATCGAGCTTGGTGCGCAAGGCGATGTTGACCACGCCGCCCACCGCGTCGGAGCCATAGATGGCCGAGGCACCGTCGAGCAGCACGTCGGCATGGTCGACGGCCGCCATCGGGATGCTGGAAACGTCGTTGAAATCGCCATTGTAGCCGGCTCCCGCCATGCGGCGGCCGTTGACCAACACCAAGGTGGCGTTGACGCCCAGCCCGCGTAGATTGACGCCGGTTCCGCGGGTGAGGTTCGTGCCGTTGGGATCAGCGCCGGTCGAGGCCGAATCCTCGCTCGCCGCGCCGCCGAACGCTTGAGGCATAGCCGAGAGCGCGTCGGCGATGCTGGCGTGGCCGGCGCGATCGATGTCGCTGCGAGTCAGAACCACGACCGGCGAAGCGCCGTCGCGCACACCCCGAATGTGGCTGCCCACCACGATCTCGGAGACCATGAAGGCCTCGCCCGGCGCGGCGCCTTCGGTGATTGGCGGCTCCGCCTCAGCCTGCGACGAATCGGAGGCGGCGACCGATGCGAGCTGATCGGCCACGACCGTTGTGGGGCCGCCAGGCGCGGAGCGCTGCATGGCGGCCGTTCGGGCGTGCAGAACCAGCACGCCGGGCGCGGGCTCGTGGATTTCGATGTCCGTGCCGCGAAGCAGGCGAACCAGGGCATCGCGGGCGGTCAATCGGCCTCGTATGGCCGGCGCTCTGCGACCCGCGACAAGCTCCTGAGTGAACATGATCTTCAATCGGGCCTGGGTGGCTAACGACATCAGCGCCGCATCAAGCGGCCCGGCCTGGATCTCCACGGCGATGGCCGGCTCTGCCGCCTGGGCTCCGATTGGGAGCGCGGTCAGGCAGGCGACGGGCGCGGTCCATGCCAACAAGACTCGACGATACGAAAGCGACATTCAAACACCCCCGGCTCGCCGACGAACCTGATCCCCTTGATCGGTTCTTGAGGTCGGCGATGTGGGGGAGGCACTCGGGAAGGCGTTTTCCCCTACCACGCTGTGAAATAAATATGACGCTATGGCGACGCGGCTCTGCGGGCGCTTAACTCGATGGTCCGGCCGTTTTCGCGTTCGTGGCGTTCCAGGCCCAGCATATCGCTCGTGCCGATCACGAACGCTTCGACGTCCCCGGTCGGGAAATTGCCAAAGACCAGTTGATCGCGCGGAGCGTTCGCCGCCAGCACGACCTTCCTGCGGCTGTAGCGATTGACCTCGGCGACGGCGTCCGACAGCGGCACGGCGTGGAACGTCAATTGTCCGGTTGTCCAGCTGGTCGCGGCGCCGACGTCGGCGGCCACTGGGCGCAGATTGGGCGCTTTCTTGCTGACGATCAGCTGCTCGCCTGGCGACAAGGTCCAAGCATCCGCGGCGCGCGAGTCCTCCCGCACCTCGACTCTGCCTTGGCTCAGGGTGACGCGCACGTCGTCGGCGCGCCGATAGACGTCGAACCGGGTGCCGATCGCGCGCACCTGGGTGTCGCCGGCGCGAACGATGAATGGGCGCGTCGCGTCATGGGCGACGTCGAACAGCGCCTGGCCGCGGACCAGCTCGATCCGGCGCTGTTGCTTCTCCAGTCGTACCCGAAGTTCGCTGTCGGTGTTGAGCACAACCCGGGAGCCATCGGCCAGCGACACGACCTTGCGCTCGCCCACGGCCGAGCGATAGCGCTCGCCATGGGGCGCGGCGAACATGGCCACAGACAAGATCACGGCGGCGGCCAGCACCAGGCCGCCGCCCCAGCGCGCCTTGCGCCAACCGCCGGAGGTCCCGGCGGCTGACTTACGACCGCGCGCGATGGCTTGGTCGGCGAACGCATTGAGCTGGGGGTCGTCACTCATGGCTTCCGCGCCGGCGAGAAACTGTGAAAGGCGCTCATAGGCCCGGCGGTTTTCCGCGTCCTTGAGCCACTCTTCCCATTCGCGGATGTCGCGGTTGTCGATCACCGTCGAGTTGATGCGGCCGTAGAAATAGGCGGCCTTTTCTTCCGCTGGGCTGGGTCGCGGAATGTCCTTGGTCATGGGCACGGCCGGCTCAATCGCGCATCGCCGCGCCGCAAAGCGACCGAGCTTTTTGAAGCCGCTTCTCGACCGTCTTGACGGAAATGCCGAGCAACTGCGCGATCTCCTCGAGCTTCAAGCCGCGGATGTGTTTCAGGACGAAAACATCGCGCAACTTTTGCGGCAGAGCCAGCATGATCTCCCGGAAAATGACCGCCTGCAACTGCGTTGGTTGGACGGAGACGGCGTCAAGCACGTGATCGTCAAGCGGCTGTGCGGTGCGCCGGCGTCCGTCGCGCAGACGGTTCTTTGCGAAGTTGCTGGCGATCTGCAGGAGATAGGCTCGGGGGTGGCGCAAGGCTTCCTGCGGCGCGTGCGCGGCGACCCAGACGAAAGTTTCTTGGGTCACGTCGTCGGCAAACTCAGCGCCGTACCGGTGGCGGATCGTACCGACGAGCCAGTCGGCGTGTTCCCGGTAGAGCCCGTCCGTATCATTGGGCTTCTGCTCGGAGAGCTCGTCGGTGAAGGCGAAGCCTGGTCGGGCCAAGGTCATGATCTTGGGTTCTGGACTCGCGAGTGGCGTCTATGAGGACGCGCCCTTCGTCAAAGCCTGGTGGAGGCCGAAAATACACACTGTCAGTGTGTAGAGATTGAATCATCGCGCGGCGACTGTCCAGCGTGGTTGAGAATGTCGAACTTATAGCTTTAGGACGCGAAATTCGTCGCCATCGGAAGGCTATGGGAATCAGCCAGGAAGAACTCGGAGGTAGAATTGGAAGGCATCGTAATCATATCGGTTGCCTTGAGCGCGCTGAACGTTCTCCGAGTTTTGAAATGCTAGTCGATATTGCTAAAGCATTGAACGTACCAATTTCGGCGTTGTTTGGAGAAAGCGGGAAATAGGGAGTGATTATCGTCGCGAACGATCTGTTGATTGCTTGAAGATACACACTGTCAGTATGTAGTGATTGGCGGCTGTCCCAACGAAATTGAGGCGTGGTTGGGAACGCGGATCTCGCCGCGTTGGGGCGCGAAATTCGGCGCAGACGCAGGGCAATCGAGCTAAGCCAGGAAGAGCTGGCTGAGCGAGCCGAACTACATCGGAACTACATCGGATATCTGGAGCGCGGTGAGCGTAATCCGAGCTTCACGACGGTCGTCAGGCTAGCCAGGACACTCGGTGTGACGGCAGCAGAATTGATGGGCGAGATCGCCTAAGTCTGCGCACGGACGACAGTGAGAACACCCTGCCGAGCTGGCTCGCGCTAACACGCCGCTGCTCGAAGATGGGGGGCGAAGCCCCAATATTGAGAAAATGCCCGCCCGATTCTGGGGGGCAACCCCCAGCACCATATCGGTCGTTGCAGCCAACGGCCCGAGCCGTTCGATTGAACTCGCGCAACCTCAATTTGTCCTGCGCGATTGCCGCATGGCTGGGTCCGATGCTCGCACTGGACAGACTGCGTCCGGCGCTCAGGGCGCGGGCGTCGACGCTTGCCGCGCTCTTACCCCAGCGGGCTATGCTTGGGAGTTCCTCCGCCGAAACCCACTCTATCGCCGCGAATACGATCATGGTCGTGACGCGCGGACGCCTGTTGATCGCGTGTGGGGACTGCGTTTCTTCGCCGATCCGACCACCCCGTCGCCAAATGTCGACGTGTATTGGCGCGCGGAGGCCGCGCCCGCCGTCGTCGTCACCGCTGTTGCTGCAGAGACGCGATCGATCGTGGACCTCGACCTGCCCAAACCGCCGACCAACGCTCGCCACGATGAGGATGGGCTTCACCTGCGCTTGGCCGATGATCTTCAAGTGTTCCTCGCTGGCCGGGCGAGCGTCGAAGGACCGGTGGTCGTGGCGCTTTCGTTTGACCGCGATTTCCGCATTCGAATGGAAGCCGCGCGCCGGCTACACGCCACCGCGAGGAGCGGACACGCGCCGCCAACCGGCCTTGCGAGCGCCCAACGCCAGCGGCTCGAACGCGCACTACGCGCTTTGGACGGCTCTCTAAATCAAGAGAGCTACCGCAGTATCGCGGAGCAGATCTTCGGCGCAGAAGCGGTCGATGGAGCCGGCTGGAAAACGACCACCATTCGCGATGCGACGATCCGGCTGGTTCAGACTGGCCGCCGGCTCATGCGAGGCGGTTACCTGAAGCTGTTGCGCCGGCCCTAAGCGGCGCGGCCAGGGGTGGCGAAAACTGAGCCCCTCAATCTTCGCCATCCCCCAGAGGCCTTAGGCCACGCCAGCCTATCCGAACGACGCCGGCCTTATCCGAGCGTCGCCGAGGATGCGCCATGAGCAGCAACGGCACGATCGGACCTCCGCGACACCTTCGGACGGCTGAAGCCGCGCGCTTTCTGGGCCTGTCTGATCGCACGCTTGAGAAGCATCGCTCCTACGGAACTGGTCCCGTCTATCGTAAGATCGGCGGCCGGGTCGTCTACACGTTGGATGACTTGCAGGCCTGGTCGGAGCGCGGGGCGCGCATCTCGACGAGCGACCCCAACGCCCAATTCGTCTCTCCAGCCAAACGCCATGCGGCCGTCTCGACCGCCTTCGCCGCCGCCCCGGCGACGACCGAAGGCCGCGAGCCGTGAACACGCAGGTCGAATTACTGTGGCTGGAAGGCCAGATCGAGCGCTGGATCCGTTTCGGAGCGCAGGCGGGCGAGCGCATCATCGACCGCCGCCGGCGGCTCGTCGAGTTCAGGCCTGATGCCGTCTTCGCTCTGGTCCGCTGGCGCTCGGGCGACTACGGCACGGTCGAGTCCCGCATCGCGATCTTGCGCGCCGTGTCGCCAGGGGAGGGGTTCACCACCTATCCCTATGTCGCTCCGGGCGCTGAAATCCTGCTCAATCTCAAGGGCTGGTCCAAGGTCCAGGCCGTCCTCGCCGCGATCGACGCTGTCGAAGGTTTGGGCCTCAGGGCACAGGACGTCGCGCCCGATCACTGGCGACATGTCGGCGCCCGCCTCGGTGTCGGGCTGTCGCCGCGTGTTTATGACCGCGCACGGCATCGCGCCTGGCTTCTGCGTCGGAGGCTCGGCCGATGAGCAAGACCCGCAAGCGACTCCTGCTGGTCGGCGGCGCGGCGTGCCTGCTGCTGTCGGCGGGCTGGTTGTTTCAACCGGCCAAGCGCCTGATCTTCAACACGACGGCCAGCGCGCCTTTGGGCTTCTATTGGCTAGCCGACAGCGAACCGTCGGTCGGCGATTTGGCGCTGGTGAATCCGCCGCCGGGCCTGGCGCGATGGATGGCGATCCGCGGCTACCTCCCGCTCAATGTTCCGCTGATTAAGCACGTGGCGGCAGTCGGCGGGCAGAGCGTCTGCGGGCAAAGCGGCCTCATCCGCATCGATGGTCGCGTCGTCGCAAGACCACGACATCGCGATCACCTTGGTCGGCCGCTTGCCGCCTACAGCGCATGCCGGACCTTGCGCGCCGACGAGGTCTTCCTGCTCAACCCGGATGCGCCGCGCAGCCTGGACGGACGCTATTTCGGGCCGCTTCCGCGCCATTGCGTCGCCGGCCGCCTTCGCCCGCTCTGGACTTGGGACCGCTGAGGTGTCGTTCGCGCCCCTCCTTTCCTTGTTCGGCCGTCTTGACCGACCTTTCCTCGTCCCGGCCAAGACACCGTCGGCGGTCGCGCGCAGTCGCGGTCAAGGGCGGCCCTCGGGCCGGCGCGCCTCGCGCGCTTCCCTTGACGGCGACGAGCACGACTGCACGCTCTTTATTGGCGGGACGACGTCAAGGACGCCGCGCGCCAGACGCGCGACCGCATGCTCTCTTGCGCTGGCGGTGGGGTTCGCCCTGACGGCCGCCGTGTCCGCTTTGGCGGAAGATCGGCCCCGGAATGTCGATGGGCTGGTGGCGGCGATCGACGAGGCGTCGCTTCGGTTTGGCGTTCCTGTCGCGTGGATTGAGGCGGTGATCGCGGTCGAGAGCGGCGGCGAGCGCAACGCCGTCTCGATCAAAGGCGCCATGGGTTTGATGCAGCTGATGCCGGCGACCTGGCGTCAGTTCCGCGCTGATCTCGGGCTTGGCGTTGATCCCTTTGATCGCCGCGACAACGTCTTGGCCGGGGCGGCGTATTTGCGCGAACTCTATGATCGCTTTGGCCGCCAAGGCTTCCTCGCCGCCTACAACGCCGGGCCCACGCGCTATCAGGCCTATCTCGCGGGCGCCAGGCGCTTGCCGCCAGAAACCCTCGCCTACGTCGCGCGTGTCGAGGCCCGGTTGGTCGATCGAGGAGCCGCGCCGTCGATGGTTCTCCATGGGAGGCCCGGCGATTGGCGAGCGGCCGGCCTGTTCGTCGAGCGCGCTGGCGCCGATCGCCAAGGTCCCGAGAGGGCGACCGCAATGACCTTCCTGGATGACGCGGACCAGGAGCGCAGGCCATGAGCGCCGTGCAGCATTTGGTCCATGGAAAGAGGTCGGGAGAAGAGCGGGGGAGGGCTGAACACAGGGCAGGGGAAGATGGCGAGATTAAAGGGCCGGGACCTTTCAGGTCCATGGCCTTGGTGGTGTTGAAGAATTTCCGGGACCTTGGTTTTAGGCCGGGTCCCGGATTCCAATGCTTTTCTCAAGACATCAATGGCTTGTCCGGGACCAACGTCGAGGGCCGGACCCGATGACCGACGATCACGAGTTTTTCGTCCGCCTGGGGCGCATCGGCGATCGCGGCGCGAGCGGCGTCGGCCAATCCCGTGGGTTTGTCCAAGAGGTTGTCGGAGCCGCCCGGCGCAGTGGGCTGGGCGCGCTGGACCTGAAAGGCCGCAGTGGCTTTCGGCGCTCAGGCCGTGGACGCGATGCAGGGCGGCGAGGTCGCCTCGGCAATCGACGCGTCATCGTCAAGGGGCGGATCGTCCGTCATCGCGGTAGCCGATATCGGGCCGCGCCGCTGGCCATGCACCTTCGCTATCTGCGGCGCGAAGGCGTCACGCGAGACGGCGCCTCTGCCGAGATGTTCGATCGCGATGGGACGGCCGATCACGCCGCCTTTGCCGAGCGGTGCGAGGATGATCGGCACCATTTTCGTTTCATCATTTCGCCCGAGGACGCCGCGAAACTGGACGACCTGCGAGCCCCCACGCGCGACCTGATGGCCCGCGCTGAAAAGGATCTCGGCACGCGGCTGGACTGGGTGGCCGTCGACCACTGGAACACCGACCATCCCCATGTCCATGTCTTGATCCGCGGTGTCGGTGACGATGGGCGAGATCTCGTGGTCGACCCCGACTACATCACCCAAGGCCTGCGGCGACAGGCCGAGGCTCTGGTCTCTCTTGAGTTGGGTCCGCGCACCCCGGCCGAGCTGGCCGCCAGCCTTGATCGCGAGGTCGAGGCCGAGCGCTGGACGAGCCTAGACCGCACCCTCAAAGGTCGGATCGGCGAGGATGGCCTGGTCGACCTTCGGCCTGGGGCGGGACAGGCCGACCGTGTGCCGCCGCGTCTGATCGGGAGAGCTCAATACCTGGAGCGGCTCGGTCTGGCCGAAGAGCACAGCGGCCGCTGGCGGCTCGCCGAGGACTTGGAACCGACCCTTCGCGCCTTGGGCGAGCGCGGCGACATCATCAAGACCCTGCACAAGACGATCCGGGACGCCGACCGAGACCTCTCTGACCTGCGGATTCAAGCCGAAGATCTCGAAGCGCCGGTGGTCGGTAAGCTGGTCGATCGCGGCCTTCACGATGAGCTCAACGGCAGCGCCTACGCCGTGGTCGATGGTGTCGATGGTCGGCTTCATCACTTCCGGTTCCGCGACCTTGGCGCGACGGGCGATACACCGGTTGGCGGCCTGGTGGAGGTTCGCTCCCGTCGTGTCGAGGGCGAGAAGCCCGCGCTGGAGTTGGTCCATCGGTCCGGCCTGTCGATTGACCGTCAGGTGACTGCGTCGGGCGCCACTTGGCTGGACCGGCAGTTGGTCGTGCGGGAGCCAGCCGAATTGGCGACCAGCGGCTTTGGCCGCGAGGTTCGAGACGCGATCGAGAAGCGGCGCGCCCGTCTCGCCGCACAGGGTTTGGCGGATCGTCTGGGGCGGCCGAAATCGAGACTGATCGCAACGCTCAGAACCCAGGAGTTGGCGCGGATCGCCGACAATATCGCGCGAGAGACCGGGGGAGCCTGGACCGAGACCAAGCCCGGCGACCAGGTGGCGGGCGTCTACCAGCGCCGCGTCGATCTTGTCTCGGGCCGCTTTGCGATGATTGACGACGGTCTTGGGTTCCAGCTCGTGCCTTGGACGCGCGGGATCGAGGAGCGGTTGGGCCAAGAGGTCAGGGGCACGATGAGCCCCGGCGGCGGGATGGATTGGGCGTTGGGGCGCAAGCGGGGGATCGGGCTTTGAGGAGCAGGACCCCATCATGAGCGGAACGAAAATTCTTTGGGGTCAGATCCTTGTGGTCGCCCTTTTGGCCTTGGCTGGCGTCTGGCTGGCGACCGAGTGGACGGCCTGGAGCCTTGGCTTCCAGCCGCAGCTGGGACCGCCCTGGTTTCGGATCGGCGGCTGGCCGATCTATCCGCCGCCGGCCTTCTTTGTGTGGTGGTTCGTCTACGAAGCCTATGCGCCAGACGTGTTCGTGCGCGGCGCGTTCATGGCGGCGGGCGGGGCCTTGGTCGCCGTCGTCGTGGCGATCGGCATGTCGGTTTGGCGCACCCGTGAGGCCAAGAAGGTGACGACCTACGGCTCCGCCCGGTGGGCCAGCTTGGAGGAGGCGAGGGCGGCTGGCCTGCTGGGCGCCGATGGCGTCGTGCTCGGGCGATTGAAGGAGCACTACCTTCGCCACGACGGCCCCGAGCATGTCCTGTGCTTTGCGCCGACGCGGTCGGGCAAGGGCGTGGGGTTGGTCGTCCCGACTCTTCTGACTTGGCCGGGCTCTGCGGTCGTTCATGACATCAAGGGTGAGAACTGGGACCTGACGGCAACCTGCCGGGCCGGTGTCGGTCCGGTGCTGCTGTTCGATCCGACCAACGCCGCCTCCAGCGCCTACAATCCTCTCTTGGAGGTTCGGCGCGGTCCGACCGAAGTGAGGGACGCTCAGAATATCGCCGACATTCTGGTAGACCCAGACGGTGCGCTCGAACGCCGGTCCCACTGGGATAAAACCAGCCACACCCTCCTGGTCGGCGCCATTCTCCACGTCCTCTATGCCGAGCCTGACAAGACCCTGGCCGGAGTCGCCAATTTCCTGGCCGATCCCAAGCGCACGATCGAGGCGACCCTTCGGGCCATGATGGCGACGCGGCACCTAGGCGAAGCGGTCCATCCCGTCGTCGCATCCGCCGCGCGGGAGTTGCTCAACAAGAGCGATAACGAGCGCTCGGGGGTGTTGTCGACGGCGATGAGCTTCCTGGGACTCTATCGGGATCCGATCGTCTCGGCGGTGACCGCGCGGTGCGA
This sequence comes from uncultured Caulobacter sp., assembly GCA_964427205.1. Lineage (GTDB taxonomy): Bacteria > Pseudomonadota > Alphaproteobacteria > Caulobacterales > Caulobacteraceae > Caulobacter. Next base: position 37,969 of record CAYRTE010000024.1, on the reverse strand, counting down.
TTGGCGCATCGACGACCTCGTCGTTCCTGGCCGCCCGGTGACGCTCTACTTGGTCGTGCCGCCCTCGGATATCAGTCGAACGCGCCCGCTCATCCGCCTGATCCTCAACCAGATCGGACGTCGACTTACCGAGGACCTGAAAAGCGTACAGCATCGGCCGCGCCTGCTGCTCATGCTCGACGAGTTTCCGGCTCTAGGGCGGCTCGACTTTTTCGAGCAGGCCATGGCGTTCATGGCCGGCTACCGGATCAAGGCCTTTCTAATTGCGCAGAGTTTGAATCAGATCGCCAAGGCGTATGGGGAGAACAATTCCATCCTCGACAATTGCCATGTCCGCGTCGCGTTTTCGACTAACGACGAGCGCACCGCACGCCGGATCAGCGACAGTCTGGGCACCGCCACTGAGATGCGGGCGATGAAGAATTACGCCGGACACCGGCTATCACCCTGGCTCGGCCACTTGATGGTCAGCCGTCAGGAAACCGCGCGGCCCCTGCTCACGCCGGGCGAGGTCATGCAGCTTCCGCCGGACGAGGCCCTAGTGCAAGTGTCAGGCGTGCCGCCGATCCGCGCGACCAAGGTTCGCTATTACCTGGACAAGGAGCTAGCCGGTCGCGTGACGAAGCCGCCGACCAAGCTGTGCCCCTTGTCGCCCGACGCGCCTTCGGATTGGCCCTCGGTGATCGGCGCCGGGACCGCCCCACAGGGCAGATCTGGCGAGGTCGCCGACGAGGGCGGGCATCGGATCGAACCTGAGTTTGAAGCGCCCGCCGAGACACCGCCGTCGCCCATCGCGCCCGAGACCTGGTTGGACCCGGAAGTAGACACCGATGAGTCCCTGCAAGCCGAACAGACCCGGCGGTTCAGGGCCGCGGCCCGTGTCGCCGCCCTCGACCCCGATGACGGCATTCCGCTGTGAGGGCGTCATGAAGGTTCAGACTAAAGTCTTCCTGGCGCGAGATCTTTCACTGGCCTTGGACGCCGCTGCGCGGCGCATGAAGCGGTCGAAGTCCGAGATCATGCAGGCAGCCGTCGCCAGCTATCTGTCGCCCGACAGTGATGAGGCGGCGGAGGCCGCCGTGGTTCGGCGCCTAGATCGTATTGCCAGGGACTTGGAGCGTTTGGAGAGGGACGTAACGATCTCAAGCGAGGCGATTGCTCTGTTCGTGAAGGCGTGGCTCACAGCCACCCCGAGCCTCAGCGCCGGGGACCAGAAGGCGCAGAACGCGAAAGGCCAGGAGCGCTACGCGGGATTTCTGGAGGCGCTGTCGCGGCGGCTGTCCTCAGGCCGGCTATTGCGGACAGAGGTTTTGGATGAGTCGGTAGAACGTCCCGGCAATTCGTGACTCTTAGGCGACCTTGGGAAGGTCCGCTTCCTGGCACCGGCCACCGCCCCGCCGAGGCGATCCCGCGATCGGGCAGACCTGACTCTTCTCGGCCCCTTGAAAGTTCCGCTTCCGGGCGGCGGGAATGATGCCGCTTATACTACCGGACGGCACGGCGTTTGCGGCCAGGGATCTCGCAATATTGCTCGCAGTGGGGCTTCATCGTCTCCCTGCTCGTCGCCGGCGGCGGACTGCCAAAGGTGCTCAGGAACCTGAAGCTTCCGCCCGAGCCTTCTCACTAGGCGGCGATCGACCAGGCCGGGTGATCGCCAGCCAGGCCGCGATTCAGGCGATCAAGACGGCTCAGCACAGCCGTGGGGAGGGGACCCCAGGATCACGATCGAATACCGCGCCGAGGTTGTCGGACTGCACGGCGACAGCAAGCTCGACGCGGTCACCATCCGCAATGTCGACGATGGGGCGACGCGCACCCAATCCACCTGCGCGCTGTTCATCATGGTGGGGGCCGCCCCCAACACGACCTGGCTGTCGGACCTGGTGAAGCTCGACGACAAGGGCTTCGTCCTGACCGGGGAGGGGCGGGCGGCGCTTCGCCCTACGCCACCTCCGAGCCGGGCGTCTTCGCGGTGGGCGACGTACGCGCTGGTTCGGTCAAGCGCGTCGCCTCGTCCGTCGGCGAAGGGGCCGTGGTGATCTCGAAGGTCTGGCAGCATCTGAACGGCTAAGCTCAACACTCCCAGGGCCCTCAAGGCGCTGAGCTCGGTTGGAGGCCAGAGGGTCAGATAACCGCGCTGCCCCATGGCCCTGTTCAATGTCAGCCAAACGCACCGCTTCATTGGGTAAGCTCCGAACGCTCACGGAGGGGCGGACAAGACTACCCGCGCCATTGGCGGGCAGTGGTTCCCAGGCGGCGAAGTTCAAAGGTCAGCCATTGCCAACCTCGGCCGCGCGCGGATGGGCGCGGGCAGGGGATTGCGGGTGCGGGTAGATTGGGGGCCTGATCACCGGTCGACCCGCGAATCATCACCAACCTCTCGATTCCCACCATGACTCTGGAAAGCGCCGAGCCTGGAAAGGAAGCCGCCATCGCGATTGGCGGCGCCTATGATTCCACCGGCGCCGCCGGCGGCGACCTGGAAGCCTCCGTCGTCGCCGACGCGATGAGCGTGATTATTGCGGGCGTCGGTCATCGAGCCCTTCCGAAGGACGTCGTGGTCGATCGGCTTCACCAGCAGCGCCGCACAGGCCCTCGCGGTTTCGACGATTTAGTGCTGTCGGGCGAGGACGGGTCGGGCCTGCGCCACAGCGCCTTCGTACAGGTTCGCCGACAGTTCACAATCGGCGACAACGAGGGCTTCGCGCCGCTGGCGCGGGCAATCCTTGCCCACGATCAGGCCCACCCAGACGCGCCCTGGTCAGCCTCGATCGTCAGCGATCGCCTCTCGCCGTCGATCACCGACGCCGACAGCCTAGTCCAGGCCGCCAGGGCGGCCCTGAACGCCGAGGACTTCTTCGAGCGTTGGCGGGCGCCCAGGACCCTCAACGCCGGGAAGCGCAACATCCTCAAGGCCGTTCGAAACACCCTCGGGGTCGAGGATGGCGAGGAGGTCTGGCGGGTTCTGAGGCGCCTGTCTCTTGTGGAGGTCGATTTTGGCCTTGACGCCTCGCGCGACGATCAGGCGATGGCCGATCGGCTGGCCGCGTGCCTAGAGGCGGGCGGACCGGGCGCGGCCGATCTCTGTCATGGCCTGCGGAGCCTGAGCTTAAATAAGGCGAGACTTTCGGCCTCCTTCGACAGAGCAGCCTTGATCGCCGAGTTTGGTGCGCGGTTCGCCTTCGCGGGATCGGTTTCCCACCGCAAGGCTTTGGCCCGGATCCTGGCCGAGAGCGACCGGGCCCGGGCCAGCATCGAAACGATCTTGGGCCAGATCAGCCTTCTGCGCCCGACGGTTCACGATGCGGCCCGCCAGGATTTGGCCGGCGCTCGCGCGCTCCGTCTAACCGGCGAGGCCGGGTGCGGAAAGTCCGGGACACTGGCGCGCTTGGTGGCGGGGTTTTCCGGACCCGTGGTCCTGATCAAGGAGGACCGCGTTGAGGCGCGACACTGGAACGACCATGCCCGGCGGCTTGGCGCAGACATCGACGCGACAACGCTGATTGCCGAATTCGGTGGCTCGGGCCGGGCGCTCCTGGCCATCGACGGCGCCGATCGACTACTTCTATCGGAACGTCGAGGCGTCGTTGTTGACCTCCTTTCGGCGATCGCCGGGCAACCGGCTGGCCAAGCCTGGAAAATCTTGACGACCGGGCGGACCGTTCGAGGGCAGGACATCGTCCGCAACGCGCTCGAACACGCCGGTCTGGCGACCGGGATCGAGCTTGGGATCGAGCCGCTAGACCCCGAAGACGTCGCGTTCGTGGCCGAGCACATTCCACAATTGGCCCCGTTGCTCGATCGCGACGACCTCAGCGGCCGCAACCATGAACTGTTCACTCTTCGCGAGCACCTGAGCGATCCGGAAGCGCCCGGCGTCGGCGCGGAAATCGCATCGGCGACCCGCTGGGCGACCCGGGGCCAGCGTTCGTTTCCCCGGCGTCCAGAGCGTGACACGGCCATCGCCCAGATCGCCGGCTTCCTGGTTGATCGGCCCGGCCGCGAGGTCGGGAGGGCGGAAATCGATCCGGTCGGTCTGCAGGCCCTGATCGACGAGGATCATGTGCGCGTACAGGCTCATCGTGACGCGGTGACCTTCAGCCACGACGTCTACGAGGACTGGGCGCTAGCCCGCGCCTTCGTCAAGGATTGGCAGGACCTCCCCGAACGCCTGCGCAAGGCCGACCAGCCGCTTTGGTGGCTACGCGCGGTTCGGCTTGCCGCCCAGATCATCTTGGAAACGGCCGGCGTCGAGGCCTGGCGCGGAATGGTCGCTCGGCTCACCGAGGTCACCGACCTTGACCCGGCCTGGGGACGCACCGCCCTGACCGCTGCGCTCTACTCGGAGAAGAGCGCGAGCCTGCTCACGGCGATGGAGCCCATGCTCCTTGCCGACGGATCAGCGCTCCTGGAGCGGCTGCTCGAGACCTTGCTAGTCCTGGAGGCGCGGCCGAATGACCGCATCCTCAACCTGCCAGGCAAGACCGACCTTGAACGCCTGCGCATCGCCGCAGCCCTGCCTCAGCCCAGTCGCAGCTGGCGGCCGTTTCTGCTCTGGTCGACCCTGCGATGGGCCTCGTGGCCTCCAAAGGTCTATCCCCGCTTGGCGCAGATTGCCGAGATCTGGTTGCGCGCCACCGAGGGCTTTCCGCACGGCATCGGTCGAGCCATCGTGAAGGTCTGTCACGACTGGTTGGTCACCATCGAGGACGCCAACCATCCGCCGGACGGCGAGGAGTCGCGCGATCCGTTCGGCGATCCTGATCTCGGCTACGGGGGGAGGCGTGATTTGGAAAAAGAGCTAAGGCTCTGCTTGACCCTTGGGGTCGCCTCCAATCCGGCGCTCGTGGAATCCTATCTCGCCCGGCTCGGGGGCAAGAGGAGACGGCGCGTCGATGTCGAGCAGTTGCTCAAGGCCCCGCGCCAGCTGCCCTCGGCGTTGCCCCGCGCCTATGTCGACCTGGTGATCGCTCATGTCGCCCCACCGTTCCCGCGGGTTCGCGACCATATGTTCCGAAGGTCGCGCTGGTCGGGCCTCGATTTCAGCGGCCTGAACGATCCGATATCCGGCACCGCGGCGCCAAGCGCCTACGGCTTCGATCAACTGTTCGACGCTGATCCGGACCAGGCGCTGCGATTGCTGCGCAAGTTCGAGAAGCGCGCCGCCGTCAACTTCCGCCACTACATGCGCCAGCGCGAAGGCCGGCGCGCCCGCAAGCTGATCGTCCGCTTTCCCTGGGGCGATGTGCCGCTCTGGGGCGACGACTTCACCTATCGCTGGGCGCGTGGCGCGGTTGGCCCAACACCGCTTGGCGCGCTCTACATGGCGCTGGACCTGTGGCTTGCCAAACAAGCCGCCCAGGGCGTGCAACTCGATGTCTTGTTTCGTCGAGTGCTAAGGCCCCACGGCCTCAATGCCACCCTCTCGCCTTGCATCGCCTTGGCCGTCGAGCACATCAACACGCCTGCGCAGATCGACCACATTGGACCGATCTTGGCCGAGCCGCGGGTGTGGAATTTCGAGGTCGCCCGTTATTCGGACGACCAGACCTGGGCGACCCAGCCGTTTGTCTTCATCTTTGACCACGCCCGCGAGGAAGTGCTGGAGGTCGGCAAACGCTACGCCAATCGTCAGCACATCCGGATGGACCTAGCGCTACCCTTCATGCTGATGGCCGACGAGCCGGCCGCGAGCGCCTATCGCGCCCGTGTCGAGACTTGGTCGGGCCAGGACCTGGCCAATTACGAAGACGAGTTGGACCAGCCTGAAGTGATGGCCGGCCACGAGGCGCAGATCGCGCGCTACCGCGTCGATACCCGGCGCGAGAACATCAAGCTCACCGATCATCCCAGCGGGTTTCAGGTCACCATCGAACCGGACCCGGCGACCGCCGCGGAGATGGCTCAAGCTGAGGCCCATCGCGCGAAAATCTCGGCGGCTATGGGGCTGGTCAATTGGGTGCGATCCAGCCTGGATGCGGGTCGGATCGATGATCGCATGACCTTGGAGGAAGCGCTGGAGCGGTCCAAGGCGATCTTGGCCAACGGCCCCCCTCAGGGCGAGGACCTCTATCTCCAACAACAGCTGGGCCTGAACGGCATGGTCGGCGCCGCCGCCGTGGTGGCGCTGCAGGGTGACGATGAGCTGGTCCGGCGGGAGAGGAACTGGCTGCGGTCCCTGCTCGTCGACATCGCCAGGTTCGCCCCGCCGGCCGGCGTGGGCGGGCATTCGGCCCTGGCGGCTAGCGAGGCGGTCGGACTCGCCGCCAAAGGCCTTGGCGCCTTGGTCAACCGCGATCCGAACGACAAGATCGCCATCGCCGCCTTGCTCGAACTTGCCACGAGCTCGTCGTATGCAGCCAATGCCCAAGCCGTTGGGGCGATCTCATTCGCAGCGGCCCCCAGAGCGGCTTGGAGCGTACTCTGGGCCGCCATCCACCAGTGCGTTCATTGGCGCGGCGCTCCGCCCCGGGACAAGGAGGATGAGCGGCGCAAGGCGTGGATGACTCGCCGCGCCCAGCACGGGTTCACGCGCGGGCTGAGGGATCTCGGACGGACCGTCCCACGATCGCTTCCCCTGCCGCCCAATCCCGTGCGTCGCATCTTGCGACTGACCAAGAACTGGCGTCGGCCGGTCGAACACGTCATGGGCCTTTCGACGGTGGGCTTGGACCCCTTTCGCTTGGAGAAGATCCTGGAAGTCCTGCCGGTTACGCAGATCACCGCGCGCCTCGAGGTCGCGCGCGCCTTGGCCGACTACCTTGGAAAGCTGGCCGACGCGATCCGTAGGCAATGCGAAGGCCCGCTGAAGGAATGGCGTCAGAACGACTACCCCTTCAAGCTTGCCCGGGCCCTCAGCACCTTGGTCGGACGGCTCAACTATGCTTGGCCAGGCGCGGCGTCCTCGCCGCCGATCTGGGCGCCACTGACCCGGTTCACGGAGCGCGAGCACGCGGTCGATCACATGGGCCAGGTCCTTCAGGCTATGACCGACGACCTCGTAAAGTCCGGCAAGGCACCCGACGCGGTGTTCTGGTCGCTATGGGATCCGGCCGCCCGCTGGGTGATGGAGCACGGCCGCCCCGCCTGGCGCGACCGATGGGACGCCGTCGGCGCGGCGGGTTTCGTGGGTCCGTACGGCTCGCCCCTACCGCCCGATTGGCCACACCTAGAGCATGTCCTCCCGCGAATTGACGCCTGGGCCCGCAAGGTCGGTGATGGCGAACGGCAGGCCTACTGCCTCTTCAAGTTCTGCGACCGCTTCTCGCTTGACCAACTGGAGACCTGGGCCTTGCCGTGGATCGAGCATATCGTCGGGACATGCGCCGACGACGAAGAGTTCTGGGAGGCTGGCGATACGGTCAACCATGCCGCCACGATCCTCGGCGACCTTCTGGTTCGCCGGCCGGCGCTCGCCCAACGCCTGCGGCCGACCCTGGCGATTTTGGCCGATCGTGGTTCCTTGGCGGCGCGCCAGGCCCAAAGCCGCTTCGTGGCGCGCCCGGAGGCCTGAGATCGCTGCGGCGGGAAGGGGCTCGTAAAAAGGCTAAGCCGGTTAGAGCTTCACCGTAAGGACGTCCGGAGCGTTGCCGATCAAAACCAAACCAGCCTGGAAGGCATAGCCATGCTTTTCGAACTTCCGCTCGACCCAACCGTCGGGATGGACTTCGATGTCGCCGCAGATGTCTCCGACCCTCAAGGTGGCGCTCAGCGGACCAGCCCTCAAATTCAGCTGCGGTCGCGCCGCGCGAAGCACCTTCAGGTGACCTTCGATATGGTCGAACATTTTCTTGGAGAAGTCGGGCAGGGTGTCCTCGGTGCCTTGCTCCTGCATCGCGTGGAACACGACCGCGCCGTACATGGCGTGGTTGGCCAGCGCCCCGGTGTCCTCATAGAGATCGAATAGCTTGACCAAGCGGTCGATGTCCTTCTCCACGCCCTTGGTGTTGTGGACTCCAAGCTTGGCCTCGACGATCAGCAAGGGCGGACGGTCGCCCGAGGCTTCGTCGACCCGGATGTCGACGCGCTCTTTGCCAAAGGCGTAGTTCGCCTTTCTGATTGCTTCCGCGATCGCCCCCCAGGCCGTCTTGGATTTGAAGTTGTTCCAGCGTCCGACGCCGGCGGCGTTGCCCCGAAGCCTTTTCATTGACGCCTCGAGGGACACCACCCGCTCGGGAGCGGTGAGCTTCTCGGCCACCTTCACGGTCGTGATATACTCGGGATTGATGTCGGCGTTTTGGAAGGCGAACGCCTCGATGCCCAAGAAGCGCTCGCAGGTGTCCAGCGCCGCCAGCACGCCGGCCCCGACTTTGTCGACAATTTCCGCCGCGTCCATGCCACTCCCCGTCCTCGCTTCAGGTGACGCTTACGGGGCGTGGCATGACGCTTCAAGTTAGGCGGCCGCGGTCACTACGCCTCGTGGCTCCAGGCCGCATCGATTGCTTGCTGCAACCTAGACACGGCCGCGGGGAGTTCGGATTCCCGCCCGCGACTTTCCAGCCGTGAGAGCGCCGCCCCCGCCCGCGACACCGCCGCGCTCTCGAGCACCGCCAGGACCGAGCGTGTGACCTCCGAACGCTCTCGCCACAGCTGGTCGGTGGCCAAGAAGAAGTGCCGAGGCTCCAGCCGCCCAAGGTAGGGGAAGGGGACTCGTAGGCGATCATCAACCTCGATCAGGGCTTCGGCGAGATCGACGCGCAACGCCCCAAGACCATGGAGCAGCACGATATCGGCCAAGCCGTCGCGCACGGCGATGAGGTCCTTCGCGACGACCTTCGCGGCGAAATCGCAATAGATCCGCCAGGTTGTCTTATGATCGCCCAGCCTCTCGAAATTGGGCCTGATCCGCCGCCTAGAAGTCCCCCGGCCAGTATTGAGCAGAGCGACGTCCAGGAAGCGGCTCACGCCCATCGGGTCGATCGTGATTGGCTCGGGCACGAGGCGGGACACGCGATCCATCCGGCGCAGACGGCGGAACTTGCGCGCCGCATCGCCATGGTCGCCGGCGGCCATGGCCAACTTGCCGGCGGTGGCCAGGGAGAGCGCATAGCCGTGGGCGTCGGCCCCGAACGGCGAGCGCACGAAGAGCTTGGTGGCGATCGCCAAGTGCTCCTTGTCGCCGTAGAGCCGGCGGAAGTGGGTCACGAGGCGGCGGGCGCTGCGATAGAGCCGACGTGTCTCGACGGCCTGGGCAAGGCCGGTCAGGGTGGCCACGACCTCCATCTCATCATCCAGGATCTCGGCGTGGACCCAAGGATTGTCGGGATGATCGGCCGCCAGGCGCCATAGCATCGTCTGGCGCTTCCTCCCGTCCGGTTCATCCTGGGCGCGCCCTATGGCGTTATCGACCTCCTCGCCCAGGGGCGTGCGATGAAGCACCGCCTCGTTCTGGCTCGACCACCCCGCCGTGACGTAGGGCGAGGCGCTCTTCTCGCCCAGGAAAAAGGCCAACTGATCGGTCATCTGCGCATGGCGCGTCTCATGGCCGTCCGGGGTGGCGAAAAGGCCCATGTCCGCCACCAGGTGACGCCGGAATGCCGCGATGGAATCTTCGGGCCTGGGATAGGCGACGGCGAGCCGAAGGCGATGGCGGCGTTCTTCGCCGCCGTCCTCCAGGTCCTCGTCAAAGGGTCCGACGCTGGCCGATTGTTTGAGCGCCTGGCGCAGCTCATAGGCGTTGGCGAAGCCATAGAGGCGCGACAGCCATTCCTGGGATTTCTGGTACGGCTCGCCGACCAGCAACTGCAGTCGTCGCGACCGGATCGAGAAGTCCTTGTCGCTGGGCGGCACGAAGCGGCCGCCGATCGAGGTCATCGGGTCCATCACGGATCTTTCCTTCTGGACGGATCGTGGCGGCGAAGCGGGCGCCGGATTGCCCGCAACCTGGCCAGCGACCCGCGCGAGGAATCCGCAAGGTGAGGCTGGATCGTCATGCTGCTCGACTTGGGTTCAGCGCATGCCCGAAGGCTCCGGCGTCTGCGATTGTCGAAAACCGCTGCCCCTGAGATTGCCGCGAAGCGCCGCAGTCGGCAAGAGGCCCGATCGCTTTACTGCGCCTAGCTCGCCGGTTGCGGATCTGGTTGAGGCTGGGTCAGTCCCAAGGCCTCGGCCGCTCCGGCGATCCAGACCTGCGGCGGCACCGGCAGCCGATGGCGACGACAGGCCAGGAGGAAAACCGGCCAATAGCCCGTGCTGATGGCCGACAGCCGGCTCCAGGCCTTGCTGCCCATCACCTCTTCCCAGAGGATCTCGACCAGGTCGGCGCCGGTGTCCGTCAAAGGAAGGTCGCTCAGCGCCACACCGTGCGACGCGCCTCCGACATAGAGCGAGGCCTCGCTGTCCTCGTCGGGGATCCAGGTCTGCAGATTGCAGTGGGAGAGCATGTGCTCGTACATGCGCCTGAGCCGCGTCAGGGTCTCGCCATCGCCCAAGGCCACGCAGTAGGCCGCCAGCATCGGGATCAGGGTGCTGCCGCCGGTGACCTCCCGGCGATAGGCCGTGGTCTTCTCGGCCGGATGGGAGGCCAGGTCGGCGTAGTTGGTCAGGACGCAGGTGTAGCGGCCATGCAGCGCCAGGGTCACGTCCAGACGTCCAACCATCTCCACGATCCAGTCGTGGCCCGGCCGGCGATCAGGATAGGCCTGCCACCAAAGGTGCAGGAAGAGCGCGATCTCGACGGCCTGGTCGTCGCGGATCGGCAGGCAGAGGGAGGGGTTGTTGTCGATCAACTCGATTCCCGCCTCGACGATCTGCCTGAAGAAGGCAAGGTCCTGTGGCGTCGCCTGCCGGCCCGAACGCTGAAGGGCGCAGATCTGCCACAGGCCCAGCAGCGACAAGCGGCCCAGGACCTCGAACATGCACAGATTAACGTCCAGCGGGCTGCGTGTGCCGATAGCCAGGGACAGGCCGTGCTGCTTGCCCACGTGGGGCAGGATCTTGTCGCCGACATAGGCGGCCAGGATCGTCTTATGCAGGTGCTCGATCGACTTGAAGGCCAAGGTCATGGCCTTGGCGTCCTTGGTGGTCTTGCCGATGTAGGGCTTTAGGAACTCCCAAGCGGTGAGCACGCAAAGCTCGCTGGTCTGGTAGGGCGCCTCGATGTTGTCGGCCGTCCGCCCCCAGACAAAGAGCGTCCAGAGCGCGATATAGGCCTGGCGCGCGGCGGTAACGGCCGCCTTGCCGCTGACCATGGCGCGCTTGGTCAGCGCCTCGACTAGGTCCTCGAAATGGCGCACCGAAACGTCCGGTTCGTCGACCATGGCCACGGCCTTGCGGAACGAGGTCTTCAGGTCCTCGGGCAGCACGGCCTCGCGCAGCACGCCGTCCAGCAGAAGGCCAGCGATCTTGTCGCCGTTCCAGGTCTCGAACGACAGACGATCGCTCGTGCGCTGCTCGGCGTAACCTTCGATCTGGTCCTGGACGTTCTCGAGCATCCGGCCGCCAAAGCAGATGCAGATCACCACCTTCAGGTCGCGGTGCTTCACGGGGATCCGCCGCGGAATATAGACGTCCTGGATCTCGTCCAGGGACGGGCGCAGGGCCTGATCGCCGTCGTTCCAGTGAGCCCGGTCAAGGTTTCCGGCCTTGATCGAAAACAGGAAGACCGACCTTTCGCCCTTCTCGTCGGGACCCACGGCGGCGAAGTCGACACCGTACTGACGGGTGCCGCGACCGGGACGCGACAGCACCGTAAAGCCCAGTTCGCTCAGCAGCGACGGCATCAGCGCGTCCAGCTCGTCGCGCTCGCGCAGGGACGATAGATACTCGGTCAGGATCAGCTTCACGCCTCGTCCTCCTCGGTCTCGAGGCAGTAACGGCGCAGCCGATAGTCCAGATCGACCGGATCGACGACTTCTGTGCGCGGCAGCTCGACGCTGAACCCGTGGGTCTGCAGGACCATGTCGAAGGCCTGGCGCTTGCCGTCGGGCCCGACCCGCCAGGATCTGAACTTAGGTCCATGCAGAATGAGGGAGTTGGTGAAGATGTCCTTGAATGCCGACTGCTCGTCGGCCTCCTTGCGGGCCTTACGCATCGTCTCCTGGTGCAGACGTTGGGCGATGATCAGGTGGAGTTCGGGAGGGCGTAGCTCCTTGATGTCGCCCACCGATCGCAAGGCCTCCACATAGGCGTCGGTCCGGGCCAGAGCCTGCTGGATCGCCGCGTGCGCCGGGTCGTCCCCGCCGATGGTCAGTAGGTACTCGCGGGTCTTGCCCCCGTAGTTGATCAGCAGCGGGTCGAACAACAGCGCCCCGGCCGCCTCCACCGCCTGCGGCGGTCCCTCGCGCAGCACGGCCACGAGGATCGACGCGGCCGTCACCGGCTGGACGAAGAAGTAGCCGACGGCCCGCTTGCACAGGCGCACGGCCTGGCGCTCGGTCAGGCCTTGGGTCCTCAGCCCCAGCGAGATGGGCTCGCCGGCCATCTCCCGCCCGCGCAGGGCGTCGGCGCAGCCCTGGGCCAGGCGCTGGACGTCGCCGATCATCCACCGGACGAAGACACGATCGCGGCGCTCGGCCTCGCCCGAAAACAGTTCGCGCAGAAACCTGTCGAAGTGCTCCAGCCGGACATTGTGCTGGGCGACATACCGTTCGACGAACCCTATGGACTCGTCCGCCATGGATCCGCCGAGCAGTGCGCCCAGGCCCTGATCCAGATTAGCGATGACGCCCCCATAACTCGGATCAAGCTTGGCCAGCGCCTCCAGCAACATGATCACCAAGGGATCGGACAGAGCCGCGCGGTCGAGCCACAGCGCCCGGGCGGCGGCGTTGAGAGTCAGGGCTTCGGCGTCGACGAGACTGCGCCGCAGGATCGATCCCAGCCGAACACTCGCGTCCTCTCCGATCGCCTTGGATAGCTTGACGGCGACCTCGATCCTCTGGGCCTGGGCCAGGTCACCAGGCGGCGAGGGCAGGTCCCGGTCGAGCGCCGCGAGCACCAAGAGCATATCGTCGGCCGAGAGCTTCAGCCGTCCCAGGGCATGGATCACCATCGGCCAAGTTGCGCTGGGGCCGTCGTCCAGGAACGCCAGAGCCGTCGCCTGGCGCCCGTTCGCCGTCAGGGCCGCATCCATCACCCTCGTGGCGACCGCATCGCCCGCCCGCGCGGCGTTGAGCACCGCTTCGATCCGCGCCGGGTCCTGGGCGCACCAGATTTCGAAGGCGTTCTTGGGCCATCCGGCGGCGCCGTCGTTTCCACCCAGGGCCACCAGGCGGTCGACGAAGACCGCCATGGCCAGTGGGGGCGCCTGAAGATGCGGAATCAGGGGCTCGAAGAAACGGTGGGTGGCGTAGAACCGAAACGACGGCAGCGCCTCGAAGGCGGCTCCCTGGGCCAATGACAGGATGTCGATGCGCCCGCTGTTGTGGAGTCCCGCGCAGAGCGCCGCGTGGGCCGTGATGACGGACGGTTCGGCGCCTCGGAACTCGTCGACGATCAGGGCTAGGAGCACGCCCTCGTCGTAGGCGGCCACGATCTCGGCCTCGCTGAACTGGCGTCGTTCGCGCGCCATCGCCTGTCCCCCCGTACGCCGACTCAGCGGCTTCAGACCCGGTTGGAATGTCGAGCCGCCGAAGCCCACCGTCCAGGCCTGTCTTGGGAAACATCCATCTCGGCGACGCGGCGCTTCGACCGCCGCCTCCACCTGCCGAAGGTGAAGCGGCCCGCGATCCTGGGCGGCTGACGCCCTAGGCTGGGTCGGCGGGCCCGGGGCTCGCCGCCTCGCGCTCGCTATAGGTCTCGAACAGAAAGACCCCGAGCGTGACGGCCGATCCGACGGCCAGGCGCGCGATGGCCGGGGTCGGCGCGCGCGCTTCCGGATGGGGGCCATGACCGGTGCCCATCTGGCCGCGCAGCTCGGCCACGCCCTGGGTGAGGGTGGCCAGGCTTCCCAAGGTTCGCTTGAGCGTCTCCTCGGCGCTGCGCCCGACATCAAGTTCAAGCGCCTGGCGCGCCATGTGAACGAGCTTGGGCAGGTCCTCCCGGCCGGTGACCTCCACGCCCAAGCGCGAGAGGACGCCCTTGGAGACGGTTTCCAGGAACTCCTTGGCCGAGCCGATCGCCAAGGCCGGATCGTCACGCACGGCCGTTTCCATACGCGTGATCTGGGCGGAGATGGCCTCGGAGGCAAAGCCGTCGGCGACCGGACGCGCGGGATCGGCACCCGCGCCGAACCCACCGATCAAGGGGCGGCCGACGAACACCGGCTTGCCGGAAATGGTGCTGGCCGCAGCGATCTCATAGCCGTCGACCTTGAGATGGCGACTGAAGAGATCGGCCAGGCCCAGGGCTTCGACGCTGTCCTCGCGCACGATGGGATGAACCATCTGGCAGAGAAAGTTGAGGAAGACGTCGTCGGGGCAATGCAGCAGGTCCAGCCGCGCGTCGTCATAGATCCAGTCATCGTCCCAATCGACCTCGCCCCACCAGACCCGGTGGCGGCCGACCTCGCCCTCCATGGTCTTGTGGCGGTTGTCGCGAGAGGGAAGGGCGCTCAGGTCGAAGATCCTGGACAGGAACTTCACCTCGTCCAACCGACCGGCCCAGTCGACCTTGGACAGGCGCAGCTCGTCGATGATGTCGCGGCGCGTGACCTCGCTGACCCGGTTGCCCGGTTCGGAACCTGGTAGATTGCTGGTCGGTGAGGTCGGGCGATAGGGCGGCATGTCGAAGTTCAGGGCTCCCCCGGCCCAGGCGCCTGATCGGCCATGGCGAGATTGATCCGATCCTGCAGGGCCTGGCAGCGCGCCATCAGATCGGAGAAGGGCTCGGTGTCTCCCTCGAGATAGCCCGCGTCCACCATGGCCGCGTAGTCGGCGGCCAGGGCGTCGTAGGCCTCGCCGTCGGCCACCAGGCGAAGGCCGCCGCCAACGGCGGCGTAGTAGTCGATCACCTGATCATCGGCGGTCTTTTCGACGAAGAACTTGGACTTGTGATCGGCGACGGCCTTGGCCAGGTCGCGATCGGCCAGTGCTGTGTCGGCGAAGCCGGCCGTCTCGAGTCGAAGCAGGTCGTACCAGTGCCGCGCGAACCCCGCGCCTCCGCGGAAATGCCCCACCAGGCAGAAGACGTGGATGGCCGTGGCCTTTTCCCAAAAGGTCCGCGCCGGCTGCATGACGCGTGGCGTGGGCTGCGGAAACGACAGCTCCGGAAAGACCGCCGCCATGTAACAGGTCACATCGCGAGGCTCGGCCGGCTCGCCCGTCGAACGCGCGCCAAACTCCAGCTTGATCCGAGGCTGCACATAAGCCGGATACTCGACGGCGGCCTCGTAGATGAGCAGCAGATCGACGCCGTCGCGCTCAATGCGGGCCACAAGACGCTCGGCCGCCAGCCGTTCGGTCAGGAAGGGCGCAATGACGTTGTCGAGCAGGTCGGGCAACAGCGTCTTGCGGATGTCCTTGGTCAGAGCGCGAACGCGCGATGCCGTCAGATCCGCCGGATCGCCCGCCGCCGGATCGTCGACCAGGCTGCGGATGTCGTAGGTCAGGTCGACGTCCTCGGAGAACCGCTCGATGACGTCGTAGGCCTTCGACAGCGACGTGCCGCCTTTGAACACCAGGTGTGCGCCGAATGGCGCGGCGAAAAGGGCCTGCAGGCACCAGACGACCCAGACGTCCTTTTCGAGCAGGGCCGGAGCCCGTTCCAGGCCCCGGCCCGCCGCCGCCGCGAGCGCGTCACGCCGGTCGTCCCGCCCAAGGCCCAGGAAGGGGTCAACCATGGGCGAGGCCAGAAATTTCCTGGGCCAGCCAGGACGGCAAGCGCCCTCGCAGCGTCAGCAAGGTGTCGCGATCGCTGGGCGTGAGCTTGCCGCGCAGCTGCTTGAGCACCGATCCAGCCTCTTCGCGACCGCTCCAGGACAGCGCCCGCAAGGCGTCGCCGACCCGCTCGTCGGGCAGGAGCAGTAGCCACTCGGGAGCATGACGCAGGTCGAGCACCTGCCCCCCGACCTTGAGGCGACGACTGCGACCCGAGGTCAGATAGACCGGCTTCATCGGGACCTGGGTGCTGAGTCCCAGCGCATTGGCCGCGGCGGCGCCATGGACCGCGAAGACCTCGCCGGTCGCCGAGGAGAGCGCCTTAAGCAAGGTCGAAAGGGGAGGGGCCTTGACCCCGAACCGCCCCTTGACCGGCAGCAAGTAGACGCCCCGGCTAATCCGGCTCAGGTCGCCGCTCCGGGCCAGACGCGTCATCGCCTGATCCACCGCCTCGCGAGATCCTAGATGCAGGAGCTCCTTGGCACGCAAAGGCGCGCCCTCAGGTAGGGTGCGAGCATATTCAAGGAGGCGTTCAGGGAGGGCCATGGGTCACCGTTGTCGGAAACTTATGCGAGTTTCTGACAAAATTCAAGATGCGACCCTGACAGTCGGTATGAGGCGCTATAGCGCCACGCCGCCTTGCGCCCCGGCGCCGCGCCACTAGGCTGCCCTTGTAGAGGGGGCGCTCTCTCAAACGTCTTTTTGCCGGATGCCTTCTAGTGTCCGCTTTGACGTGAATGTCGTCTTTCCGGACCGGCACCAATGTCCGCTAGTGATGCTGTGGACGGCTCTCCACCCCACCGGCAGCATCGGCTTCCGGTTTGAGCTGGAGGAAGGGCCATGGGTCAGGTTGTCACGATCGGTTTGGACATCGCCAAGTCGGTGTTCCAGGTACACGGGGTCGACGCGGAAGGCGTCGTTGTCATTCGACAGAAGCTGCCGCGAGCGCGGTTGCTGCCGTTCTTCGCCAAGCTGGAGCCCTGTCTCGTCGGCATCGAGGCGTGCGGCGCATCCCATCACTGGGCGCGCGAGCTGATCAAGCTGGGGCATGAGGCGCGGCTGATGCCGCCCAGCTACGTGAAGCCCTATCTGAAGCGTCAGAAGAACGACATGGCCGACGCAGAGGCCATCTGCGAGGCAGTGACCCGGCCGACGATGCGGTTTGTGCCGGTGAAGTCGCCCGAGCAACAGGGCGTGATGGTGCTGCATCGGACACGGCTGGTCCTGACGCGTCAGCGCACCCAGCTCTCCAACGCGATCCGGGGGCACATGGCCGAGTTCGGCCTGACTGCCGCGATCGGTCGAGAAGGGCTCGGCAAGTTGATAGCGGTGATCCTCGATGGCGCGGACGAGCGAGTGACGCGAGAAGCGCGCGTGTGTCTCACCATGCTGGTTGATCAGCTTCGGCTGGTGAATGTGCAAATCCTCGAGAACGATCGGCTGATCCGGACCAATGCCCGCGCCACAGAGGCTGGCCGGCGGTTGATGGAAATCCCCGGCGTCGGGCCGCTGCTGGCCAGCGCCATGGTCGCCGCTGTTGCCGATCCGGAGGCCTTCAAAACCGGCCGCAATCTGGCGGCCTGGATCGGCCTGGTCCCTCGACAGAACTCCAGCGGCGGCAAGGAGCGGCTCGGCGGCATCACCAAGCAGGGCGATCGATACCTGCGACAGCTGCTGGTGGTCGGCGCACTGGCCGTCGTCCGCTACGCGCAACGCAACGGCACGCGTCGGCCGTGGCTCGTGCAACTGCTGGCTCGGCGAACGCCGAAGGTCGCGGCCGTCGCGCTCGCCAACAAGAACGCCCGAATGATCTGGGCGATCATGACCAGCGGCGAGCGCTATCGGGAGCCGCAGCCGGCTTAGAAGACAGGCTCGGCGCCACGCCGCGGCCGACGAACTTGGGAAGGGCGGACGAGATGTAATGCGACAGCCGGTCGATACCGGAAGACGGGAAAACCCATTCGCGCCATCGCGCCTCGAGCGCGTGCTTTTGGTCGGGACCCATCTTCGCGGAAGGCATTATGGCCAGCGGTCATGCGTACCGCACCAACAGGTCGAACACATGGCCGCACCGACCAAGCCTAGCAGAACATCAGATCAACCCTTGCCAACGGGGAGCCGTCCACACATGGCGCCAAGCTGTCCGATCGCCTCGGCCGTACCAAAGGTCAAAGAAGGGTGGGTTCGGACCACTCAACCACGTCCCTCACGATCTCGTAAAACTACCCAACCGGCCTCAGGCGCGGACGGCCCTGCAAGAAGATGGGCGCGCGCCTATTGAATCCTATGCGCCGCCCGATCTGCTGGATTGGATTGGCTTTCAATCATCAGACCGCTGGCTTGGAAAACGCTGAAGACCGCACCCGATCGGGGTGCCGGTAGCGCTTCGACGGTGTCCGGCTGCGCCGGCCATTGGGTGGGGTTTTGGTCGAAAAGTCCGCTCCAGCTCAGGCTGCGGGTCCATCGTCGCGGATTTCCTCGTGCGTCCGCCCATCCCGGATGTGGTAAAGGCGTTTGAACGTTGGGATGATCTTCTCGTCATGAGTGACGATGATGATCGCGGTCTGGTAGCGGGCCGCCATGTCGTTCAGAATCTTGATCACCGCCAGCGCGCGCTCGCCGTCGAGCGGAGCGGTTGGCTCGTCGGCGAGAATGACCGGCGGCTCGCTCACCAGCGCGCGGGCAATGGCCACGCGTTGTTGTTCTCCACCGGACAGTTGCGAAGGCATGGCCTTGGCGCGATGGACGACATCGAGGGCTGTAAGCAGCTTCGTGGCGCGAGCGCGGGCCTCGGCGTTGCCGACACCGGCCAGCATCGGCAGCAGTGCGACATTGTCGGTGACGTCAAGAAACGGGATCAGATAGGGGGCCTGGAAAACGAAGCCGATCCGGTCCCGCCTCAGGGCGCGCAGGTCCGGAATTTTCCAGCCGTCGTCGTAGATGGTCTCTTTACCGATCGTCATCCGGCCTGATGTCGGCTCGATCACCGCGCCCAGGCATTTGAGCAGGGTGCTCTTGCCCGATCCTGAAGGGCCGATCAGGCCGACGACCTCTCCGGGGGCCACATACATGTCCACGCCCCGCAGCGCATGGACCGCGGTCTCGCCTTCACCATAGGTCTTGACGAGATTCTCGATGCGGATGCCGTCAGCCACCGATGGCCTCCGCAGGGTCGACCCGGAGTGCGGCGCGGATGGCGAGCAGGCTTGCGACCGCACAGATCACCATCACCGCCACGAAACCTCGTAGCGCGTCGCTCGACAACAACAGCACATATTTGGGAAAGATCGGCGCCCAGACCGTCGCGGCGATCTTGCCGACGACAAATCCGATCAGACCCAGTCCGAGCGCCTGCTGCAGGATCATGAACGAGATGGTCCGGTTGCGCGTGCCGATCAGCTTCAGCACCGCGATCTCCCGAATCTTGCCCATGGTCAGCGTGTAGATGATGAAGGCGACGATCGCCGCGCTGACGATGGCCAGAATGACGAGGAACATGCCAATCTGGCGCGCTGAGGTGGCGATCAGTTTTTCGACCAGAATCCGTTCCATCTCGGCCCTGGTATAGACGGTCAGTCGTTGCCAGCGCCGTATGGCTACGGCCGCCTGATCCGGGCTGTAGCCCGGCTCGATCTGCACCAGAACCGCATTCACATAGGGGTTGTTGGCCTGTGAAGCGGTCACGGCCTCGATTACGCTAGGATTGCCTGGCGGGTTTAGCGCCGGGTTCTGGGCCGTGCGCGCCCGCTGGCGGACGATCGCGTCGCTGTCCTTCTGGAACTGGGCCTGCTGGGCGTCCTTCAGGGGGATGAACAGCATGGGATCGCCGCCCGACGACACCATGCGGCTGGTCAGCCCGACAATCGTGTAGCGATTGCGCCGCACCTGCACGGCGTCGCCTAGACGAAATCCGGTCTTCACATCGGCGACCGCCTCATAGTGGGCGCGCACGATCTGACGCCCGGCGACCAGATGCGGCGGCTGGCCGGGCTCGCCGGGCGAGGCGGTTTCAGCGCCGACCACCATGACCCGGACATCGCTTCCGGCATGGTCGATCTGCATGGTCAGGTAAGTGACGTTGGCTGCTCGGGCGACCCCGCGCATGGTGCGGATCGACCTGTCGATATCGTCAGGGATGCTCGAGGGTTCGGCATAGGGGCCGAGCGTGTCCTTCTGCACCACCCACAAGTCCGCGCCGCTGTTGTCCAGCATTGCCTGAGCGTCATCAACCATGCCGCGATAGACACCGGCCATGGTCAGGGTGACGCCGATGAGTAGCCCCAGGCCGATGCCGGTGAAAACGAATTTCCCCCAGTCATGAAGGATGTCACGTCCCGCTAGGCTGATCATCGCCGGCCGCCGGCGAGCTGATCGACGATCCGGATTCGGGTGCGGGCGGTGAGGCCGCGCTGGCTGTAGGCCACAACCCGCTCGCCCGGTTCCAGGCCGCTCAACACCTGGACCCTACCGTCTAGATCGGTGGCGCCGGTTGCGACGGGCCGAAACCTCAGCTTGCCCTCTGCGATAACCCAGACGCCGGTCTCGCCCTGGACGCGATGAATGGCAGCGTTCGGAACGGTCGGTGTTCTCCTGGCGGGCGGCAAGGTCACAGTCACCTCCGCCAGTTCCCCTACGGGAGGCAGCTCACCGGCTTCAAAGCCGATCTTGGCCAGCAATTCTTCGGTGACCGCGTCGGCCATGGGCTCGGTGCGGATGACCCGGCCTTCGAGCGGGGTTCCGCTCCGCGACCGGAGCACCACTTGGGCCCGCAAACCGGGCGCGAGGCCAGTCGATTGGATCTGGTCAAAGCGGGTGTTGATCCAGAGGTTGGTGGGGTCGATGATTTCGACGACGGCCTGCCCGACTACAACCGTGGTCCCCGGTTCCACTACACGGCGGACGACGAGACCATCGGCGGGGGCGACAAGGCGCAAATTGGACCTTTGGCGAAGGAGCGCCGCGCTTTCCGCGCCCGCCCGCCCGCGGTCCTGCGTTGCGGCGGCGAGATTGGCCCGCGCCGCCGCCGACCCGGCTGCCGCCACCTGCAATTCCTGGCGCCGCGTGTCGACCGCCGCATCGGAGACCCAGCCGCCGTCGAGCAACTGTTCGGCTCGCCTGGCCTGGGCTTGCGCCAGCCGCGCCCGCGCATCGGCGTCGGCGAGTTGCGCCTGCGCCGTGCGTTCCAACGCCGCCGCTCGGCCCTCGGCGCCCTGTTGCGCGGTGATGCGCTCATCAAGATCGATCGGATCGATTTCGGCGAGCGGTTGGCCCGCAACGACATGGTCCCCGACATCCACCAGCAGCGCCCGGACTCGCCCGGCCGTCGTAGGACCGACGCGGTGCGTATAGCGCGCCTCCACCGCGCCGATCCCAAACAGGGAGGGCGAGATCGCCCTTTCCTCGACCGTCACCAGGGTGACCGATACCGGCGCAAGCGGGCCGGAGCGCAGCGCCACATAGGCGAACGCCACGCCCAGCAACGTCAGGACGGCGATCAACATCCACGTCCGACGATTGCCCGGCAGGGAAATTTTCATGTCCGCGCCCCGATGCCCTTGAGGTAGATGCCGAAGACCCGGCGAGCCATGGTCTGCATCGTCGCGAAATCCCCGGAGATCATGGCCTGCATCACAAGGCCCTGGATCGTTCCGACGAACAGCATCGCCGCGGCCTCGGCATCCAGATCGTCGGGCAGGGCGCTATCGGCCTTGCCGCGCTCGACGAGCCCCATGACGCGGGTCCGATAGCCGTCCATCAAAGCTCTCGCGCCGCGCTTCGCGGCCGTGTCGCCCGTGCGCTGGAGCTCTCCGAACAAGATCCGGGGCACGCCCGGTCGGGCGGCGACGAACCCGACATGGGCCATGAACATCGCCTCAAGAGCGGACAAGGGCGACGGCTCCTGCGCGAAGGCCTTGTCGAAGCGCTGTGTGAGTTGGTCGGCGGTCCAGACCATGACCGAACCCCACACTGCGTCCTTGGTGGGAAAGTGTCGGAAGAGCGCGCCTTGGGACAGGCCCATGTGCTGGGCGATTTGTCCGGTTGTGATTTCGGCCGGATTGTTCGTAGCGGCGAGGTCAACGACCGTCTCCACAATCATATCGCGGCGCTGGGCGGCGGGGAGGTTCTGGCGTGCCATAAAGACGATGATACGTGAAAGCTAGTGACTAGTCACTTACATTGGTGACTTACGGCTTTCGAACGCACCGCGTATGGGAAGGCCTTGGGAGGCGCGATTGGGGATGAATGCAAGCTGGCGCCTTGCTGATCGGCATAGGCGAGCCCGAAACTGGCGAACGTGTCAGGTTCGCGGTTGTGCCGGAACAAGGGAGCTCCCGTCATTCGACGGTGACCGGCTCTACCGCCACGCGATGCCAACTGGCAGAGAACCACCAAGCAGTCTCGCCCAACCTCAGAATTGTTTCTTACGTCGCTCTTGGCGCCAGACCGACGATCATGGGGGCGCCGGCGGCGCGGGGGACAAGCCCTCGCGTCCGGCCCGCAGAATGCTGACGACACCGGCCGTCAAGGCGAGCGCGGCCCCGATCCCCAAGCCGAGTCTTGGCGCCAGGTCCACGGAGGTGGCGGTGAAGAGCGCCGTCATGAGCACAGCGCCGGCGGTCTGGCCGGTCAGGCGGGCCGTTCCCTGCAAGCCGCCGGCCGCCCCGCTACGTTCCGGAGGCGCGCCCAGGAACAGATTGCGGTTGTTGGGCGCCTGAAACAGGCCAAAGCCCAGACCGCACAGCATGACGCAGGGAATCAGGATCTGGCGCGCGCTCGTAGCCCAGATCGCCATCGCGCAAAGGCCCAGGGCGAGCACGGCGCCGCCCAGGGCGCAGAGCCAGGCGGTCGAGACACGGTCGGACAGATGGCCAGCGACCGGCGCGGTGATCGCCACCGTCAACGGCCACGGAGTGATGTAAAGCGCCGTCTGCAATGGGCTGAGGCCCAAGCTATGCTGCAGGTAGAAAGGCAGCGCCACCAGGGTCGCGGTCTGGCCGGTGAAGAGGCACACCGAGGTGGCCGCCGAGAGGCCTATGGAACGCACGCGCAACAGGTCCAGTGGGACCAGGGGCAACGCCTTGGGCACCTCGCGACGCACCAGCAAAGTTAGGGTCGCTCCGGCGCCGAGCAACAGGACGATGGAAAGGTGCGGCCGGGTCGCCAGCAGGTCCACGCCGACGACCAAGCGGCGAAGACACCGCCGTTGAGAGCGATGCTGACGAGATCCAGCGCTCGCGCGGAGCCAGGCGAGCGGGGCAGGGCGCGGCTGGCCAAGAGCGCCGCCGCGCCGATCGGTAGGTTCAGGGCTAACAGCCAGGGCCAGCTTGTTGCCGAGAGGATCAACGCGCCCAAGGAGGGGCCGGTCGCCGTGGCGAGCGCGACGGTCAGCGCATTCCAGCCGATGGCGGCGCCGAGGCGGTGAGGCGGCACGACTTGGCGCAGCAGGGCGACGCCCGGGGCCATCACCGCCGCGCCACCGAACCGGTGAGTTCGGCGGATTATGGCGCCTGGCGTCACGTCGACGTCGTGCTGCGCCGTTCGCTAAAGCAACCCGATTGGTCGGGTTTCCGGCGGGAAGCCAGTGTTCGCAATCGGCGCGCAGCATCGCGCGATCCGACCGTGACTAGGGTCGGAGTTGGTGAACGAACAAGAACTTGAGTCGGTCAATCAGCGGGTCGACCAGACCTCGACACGGACCGCCAACGCCTCGCGGGCTTGTCGATAGGCTTCCAGCACCTGCTCGTTGGTCCCCTGAACAAGTGATGGGTCGGCGATTTGCCAGTGAGTGACGTCCTGGTCCCTGGGGAAGTCGAGGCAAGAATTGTCCACCTGATCGCACAGGGTGACGACATGATCGAAGCGGATGCTGTTGAAGTCGCCCAGCGTGCTGAGCGGGCGGGCGGAGATATCAAGGCCAATGTCCCGCATCACGCCAATCGCCTTGGACGAGACCGGATCGGCGTCCATCCCGGTGCTGTAGATCGCAAAGCGTCCCGGGTCGCGGGCCTCCAGAAGGCTCGCCGCCATCACCGCTAACTCTGGACCGCCGTCGCTGAGAAAGAGCACGCGTTGCATGGCTTCGGTGTCGGTCATGGGAAGGCTTCCTTGGATGGGTCGCAGGCGCCGGGTGGCGTCCGCAGCGGTCAGGTCTTGCGCTTGATGACGCCCTCAAGGCGGGTGGCCCGCGCCACGGTGTTGGAGATCGTGCCGTACTTGCGGACATTGGTGTGCAGCAGGTCCAGCCGATGATCGTCTTCGTCGGTGTCGACAATCAGTTCATAGTCGACCGAGATCATCAGGGGCGGAGCGTCCTGGCGGACACCGTGCAGGCGCACTTCGACACCGCGGAAATCGAAGTTCAGCATGGGCGTCACACGCTCGATGCCCTTGATCATGCAGGCGGCGATCGAGGCCAGGAACAGCTCTGCTGGATTGAAGGCGTCAAGACGCCCCTTGATGTCCGTGTCGAGGACGATCTGGGCCGACTTGCAGGTGGCCAGGCTGCCGTGCTGGTCCTGGCGGGTGGCGTTGACGCGGTATTCCAACATGTTCAGTTCCTGCAACAAGCAGCGGAAGGGAAGGCGTATTGTTCGCCCATGGGCGCTCCCGTTGCCGAGAGGCTTATGCCGCGAGCCACCTGGCGAGATCATCGGACTTGGGCAGCCCGCCCGCATGGACGACCTTGCCGTCAATGACGATCCCGGGCGTCGAGAGAATCCCGTACCCGGCGATGGCGGCATAGTCGCTGACCTTTTCGATCTCGACTTCGAGCCCCTGTCTCGCGGCCTCCTTGCGGACCATCTCTTCGGTCGCCTCACAGCGCTTGCAACCGGGGCCTAGGACCTTCACGTTTTTCATCGCTCGCGCTTTCTCAGGTGAAGAGGAAATTGAACAGGTAGCCGACCGCGAGAATCCCGCAGGCCACGACGCCAACGAAGACGGCGATCAATTTGAGGCTGAGCACCTTTCGCAAGATGATCATCTCCGGGAGTGACAGGGCGATCACCGACATCATGAAGGCCAGCACCGTGCCCAGAGCCGCGCCCTTGCCGAGCAGGGCCTCGATCACCGGGATGATGCCGGCCGCATTGGAATACATGGGGATGCCCATGAGCACGGCCGCCGGCACCGACCACCAGGCGTCTCGCCCCATGATCTGGGCCAGGAGTTCGGCGGGCACATAGCCGTGGATGAAGGCGCCAGCCGCGATGCCGGCGATGATCCAGAGCCAGACCTTGCCGACGATCTCGCCCATGGCGGCGAGCCCCGCCTTCAGCCGGTCGACTACCGTCAGGTGGTCGCCCGAGAGATCGGCCTCGCCCGAGCGAACCTCGCGCACCCACGGCTCAAGCCAGCCTTCCAGATGCAGGCGGCCAATCACCCAGCCCGCAACGATCGCTATGGTGAGGCCGAAGGCCAGATAGGTCAGGGCGACCTTCCAGCCGACCAGGGCGAACAGCAGGCCCAGAGCCACCTCATTGACCATCGGGGCGGCAATCAGAAAGGAGAAGGTGACCCCCAAAGGTACGCCGGCCGAGACAAAACCCACGAAGATCGGAACCGCCGAACAGGAACAGAACGGCGTGACAATGCCCAGCGCCGCCGCGGCGATGTTGCCCAGGCCTTCGCGCCGGCCGGCCAGGACCGCGCGGGTGCGCTCGGGCGAGAAGAAGCTGCGCACCACCCCCATGCCAAACACCACCAAGGTTAGTAGCATCAGCACCTTGGGTGTGTCGTAGATGAAGAACTCAATCGCTTCGGCCGAGTGGCTGCCGGGCGTCAGGGGCAGGTGGGCGACCGCCCACTGTGAGAAGGGCTTGAGCTGGCCATAAACGACGAACCAGGCGGTCACGGCGAGCGCCGTCACTGCGATCCAGATTGCCGCGGAGCGATCCAGGCGCGGCCTGCGCTGGATCAAGGACGGTTCGACGCTCATGCGGCCCTCTGCATTTCGAGTTCAGGAATACTGCGGAGGGCTGCGTCCACGAGCGACGTGATCGCAGGCGACAGGTCTGGATTGCGACGGTAGCGAACCCATTGGGCTTCGCGCCGGTCCACGACCAGCCCGACCTGCTTGAGCGCGCTCATGTGGCGGGACATCCGCGACTGCGAGGCGCCCAGCTCTGCCATGAGCTCGCAAAGGCAGTGCTCGGCGCCATCCCAGAGCAGCCGAACAGCGGCGAGTCGGGTGGGTTCAGCCAGGGCGTTGAGAAGCTGGATCGTCTGAAACATAACTCTCCATATTTCTCTGCGCTTATGCGCACAAGCGCATATTGAGGTGTAGGTGGGGCCGTCGCCGTGGGCGCTTCCAGCTAAAGGTCCGGAGTCTGAAGTTGGTTCAACTTCCACATCTGGCGCGCCTTGGACAGCGGGCGATCGGTCAGTCGCCGGCCCAGTCATGCAGGGGGAGGTGCAGATGCGGGCAGGGGAGGACGGCGGTTGGGGCTTCGAGCAGGTCGGTGATCGCCGACCCGGTCAGAAAAGGCGCGCCCTGTTCCACGCAGGCGTTCAACTCGCGACGGGTCCTGACGTCGCCGATCCCCTGCCAAACCCCTTTGCGGCGATAAGCCGGGTTCTCCCGCATAAAGCGGGCGATCGCGGCCAAGCGAACCCCTTCGGCGCCGCTTGGCAGGACCAGTGTCACACTGGCGGCGGCGGCCGGCGGCAGGTCGTCGATCTGGAAGGCAGGATCGCTGACCCGCAGGTCGATCCGGCTGAAATAGGGGTCAAGGTAGCGTTTGATCTGCGAGAGGGCAGAAAACGACGGCGCCCTTGGCGTGTCGTAGATCGCCGCCGCCAACTGTCCGCGCCGGCTCCTGGGGAGGGCGTCCAGGTGCGGTGTCAGCTCAGCCCGGGCGCTCGGCTTGACCAGGGTGGAAAAGCTCAGCGGGAAAAAGACGACACCGACCGTCAGCGTGTCCAGCATCGCAAGCGCGCCGCGCAGCGTTGGAATGTCGTGTTCGGCCACGTCGCCATCGGCCGTGGGCGGTTCGAATCCAAAGCCGCTCGAGGCGGATTCCTCGCGCCACACGGCGACATTGCCGATGAAAATCTGTCGCGCGATATGGAAAACCCCGCGGTAGGCGACGCGGGCCGGGGAAGGCGTGAGAGGCTCTTGCGCCAACTCCTCCATGGGCGGGGCGCCTGCGACCGGGCCGCCCTTGGGGACGATCGAGGTGACCTCGGTCGGCGTAATCTTGCAAACCCTGCCCAGAAACGAGCCGTCGTCCTCGCCGGCCAGCAAGGCGGAAACCTGATGGGCCGGGATGCCCGCAAAGCGCATCACGTCGGCTTGGTCGCCCTCGAACATCAGAAGCGCGATCTCGCCATCGCCCTTGTCGCCAAAGAGCTTGTGCTGCAGGGCGCGAGCCAGCGCCTGCAGTTCGCGCGCATCGAGCTTGGTCGCCCGAGGATCGGCCAAGACGAACGAGAACGGCGCCACGAGGCCGAACCGCCTGGGCCAAAGCCAGGTCGTTTCAAGATAGGCGCCGGCGACCTTGGCGACCACGGCGGCCATGGTTTCGTTGTCGCCAAAGCGGAGCTCTTCGCCGATCGTGACTTTCAGGCAGGCAAGGGCGGTCATGCCGGCAGATTGCACGCGGGGCGCGACGTGTCAGCGGCGAAACCGGCGGGTCGGCAGTGACACAGCGACGCGTTCGTGAGTTCGATCAGACAGACAACAGCCAGCACTTGCTCAACTCGCTTCGAAGAGCGTCGATAGGCCCAAGAGGCCGCAATTTTGCTCGGTGACGAGATAGAGGGGAATGTCGGTCACATAGCCGGACATCCGCCCCTTGGCTTCGAAGGCTTTTCGGCAAAGGTCTCGATCGAAAAGATCCCTCCAGGCCAGGACCATAGGGCTGAACACGTAGACGCCGCTGCGCGCGCCCGCTGTCAGGGCCAGATCGCCGGCCACCACGCCGAGCCATTCAGAGAAGAGATGAAAAGCCTCAAGGGCGACGGGGTCTCCGGCCTTGGCCGCTTCAATCAGGGCGGCGATCGTCGCTGCAGGGCTTGGCGAGCTGTCCAAGGCGCTAATCGCGCCGGCGATTTCCAGCACGCCGCGGTCTGACAGCACCCGGTCGGCCGAAACATGGGGATCGCGGCTCCGGAGGCGTTCAATCACCTCCGACTGCCGTGCGCTGATCGCCGGGAGACAGGCGTGGCCGCCTTCCCCGGCCGATGCGACCCAGCCGACGAAGCCGTCGGGATTGAGGATCGCAACCCCGAGGCCACCGCTGGGGCCGAGCGCGGCGGCCGGCGCTTGACCGGGCAACCGGGTTCCGCCCAGCTGTTCCAGGCTGTCGTCATCGAGCAGCGGCATAGCCATGGCCCTGGCCGAGAAATCATTGACCAGTCGCACGACGGGTACGCCAAGTTCTCGCTCCAGCCAGGACTGATCGAGCCTCATGGGGACGTGCGTGAGCTGGATGACCCCGGAGACCACCGGCCCGGGCGCCGCGAAGGCGGCGGCGCAAAGCTCACCCTCGGAGCCGGCCAGCGCCCGTCGGAGGGATGTCATCAGCTCGTCTTGGTTCGCGCACGGCGTCCAGACCACACTGGCGGGCCTGCTTCCCGCAGCCACGAGCGCGAACGAGGCGCGCTCCTCTTCGACGTCCACCAGCAGAACGGTCTTGGTCATGAACGCCTCGGAGCCTCGGCTAGAGCAGGATTTCTTGCAAACCCGACGGCGCGGGCGGTCGTTGCGTATCAGGGCTGGCACCGGTCAGGCCGGCCTTGGCGACCTTGAGCAGCTTGGCCACCCGGTCGAGCAGGTCCGCGCCGCTGTAGGGCTTAGCCATGCAGGTCTGCACCCCTAGGGTGGCCGCGCTCTTGACATCCTCAACGCTGAGCTTCCTGCCGGTCAACAGGATCGGGCAGGCCAGGTGCGCGCGGTCGCGCTGGATCAACGTCAGCACATCAAAGGCGGGCATTTCCGCGACCGCAGCGTCGAGCACGAGGGCGGCGGGTCGCATGTTGCGCAGGATCTCAAGCGCCCCGGTTCCGGTACGTGCCGCGAGCGGGTGAAAGCCCGCGACATCCAGCCGGATTTGCAGCATCTCCAGGACCGCGCGGTCGGGGTCGACCACCAGAACCTTGCTGGTGCGTGCGCAGGAACTCAACACCGCGGCGTTCCGGTCGGCGTGCGCATCAGAACAGATCCAATTCGCCGGCGTCGTCGCCATCCCCAAGGCCGGCCTCAGCGCCGCCAAAGGAAGTGGTCATGCGATCGGCCAGAGCGCCTAGGGTGATGGTTTTCAGGGCTGGAGCGACATCCAGGGTCCCGAGGCTCTCTTCGCCTTGGCTCAGTTGGCGCGAGAAGCTGGACAGGCCCGTGAGGTGTTGGCTGAGAAGATCAACGGCCTGCAGGCCTTCGAGCAATTGCTCGCGCAGTTCCGGCGTGACGGTCGCCAGCAGTTTGCCGATGAGCGTGTCGAGGAAGATGCATCGCGCCCCCGCAAGCTCTAGCTCCCAGGCCATGACGTCGAATGCATGTTGAACTTCTGACTGAAGCATAGTCTCGCGCCACACCGACTTTTCGACGCCTAGGCTTAGGCCCGGCGAATAAACGCCCTCCTAAACGCGAGTGCGGCCGGACGCCGCAGTCTGGCGACAATGAGGTGACTGCGACGATTGACCTCACCGCAACGAGACTGGTCGTCAAACCTTGTTGTTCTAGGGTCGGCGAAAATGGGGAGACGAGGCCTTGGACGATGGCGCGGCGCCAAGTGCAGAAGCCAGACGGCTGATAATCCTTCAGTCCCTGCAGCTGCTGAACGCCAAATCGGAACGCGCGTTTGATCTTATCGCCGAGGCCGCCCGCGCCGCCACGCAGGCCGACGGCGGCTTTGTGTCGCTCGTTGGCGCCGAGGACGTCTGGTTCAAGGCCTCAGCCGGCGCCGAGGCTCGCAGCCTGCCGCGCTCGGAAGCCTTTTGCGACAAGGTTGTTAGAACCGCCTCGCCCCTGGTCATCGAAGACGTCGCAGCCGACCCCGAGTATCGCCAGATCGACTACGTCGGCGCCTATGCTGGGTCGCCGATAACCGTGCAAGGCCAGGTCGTCGGCACGGTATGCGTCACCAGTAACGGGCCACGCCCGTTCACCTCGGCGATGCTGTCGCAACTGGACTTCTTGGCCCTGATCATCGCGGAACGCCTGGAAACGCGGCTGGAGAAGCTTTTCCTGTCACAACTGTTCGAGGGCACCTCGGACGGGGTGCTGATCGTCGACGAGACGCAAATCATCACCCATTGGAACGCTGCGGCCGAAACGCTGTTAGGGTACTCCGCCAGCGAGGCCCTTGGCCAACCACTGGCCATGATCATTCCCCCTCATCTGCGCGCCCAACACCATCGCGGCTTCGCCCGCCTATGCAATGGCGGTAGGCCGACCTTGCAGGGGGCGGTGGAGGTTCCGGCGCTCCGCCGAGACGGAACGGAGTTTCCCGCCAGCCTGTCTTTGTCAATGTGGCGCGATGGCGACCGCATAATGGTCGGCGCCATCATCCGGGACATGTCCGACCGCGAGGCGCTCAATCAGGTTCGCGTCGCCAGTGAGGCCAAGACGCGCTTCCTGGCCAATATGAGCCACGAGATCCGCACGCCCCTCAACGGGATCTTGGGGCTAGGAGACGTGCTGTCACGCACGGCCCTGACGCCCGACCAACGCAACTTGTTACGCTCGATGACCGGGGCGGCCCGAACCCTGGAAGGACTGCTCAGTGACGTACTGGACCTGGCGCGATTGGAGGAGGGCGCGCTGCATCTGGTGCAGGAAACCTTCGACCTTTGCGCGCTGGCGTGTGAGGTCAGCGACCTGCACCGGCCCGCGGCGGAAGCCAAGGGAGTCGACTACGACGTTCGCATCCCCCTTGGCCCGCGATGGGTGAGCGGCGATGGTCTTCGGCTCAAGCAGGTCTTGGGTAATCTCCTGAGCAACGGCGTGAAGTTCACCAACGCCGGGTCGCTGCGGCTGGTGGTGGAGGATCGTGACGAGGCCTGGCGGTTCGAAGTGACGGACACAGGCATCGGCTTCGACGACGCCGCAAAGGCCAGGATCTTCGACCGCTTCGCCCAGGCCGACGACTCGATCACCCGTCGCTATGGCGGTTCGGGCCTGGGACTGTCGATCTGCGTGGACTTGGTTCGGGCCATGGGCGGCGAATTGGCGGCGCGGTCGTCCCCCGGTCAAGGCTCGACGTTCGCGTTCGAACTGCCGCTGGTCCGCGCGAACGCTGCGCCCCACCCTGTCGCGGGGCCGCAATTGGAAGAACGGGCGCTCCGGATCCTCCTGGCCGAGGATCATCCGGTAAATCGCCAGGTCATCGAATTGATCCTGACCGAGGTCGGCGTTGAGTTAGTCGCGGTTTGCGACGGGCGCCAAGCGGTCGACGCCTTCACTGCCCAGACCTTCGACCTAGTGTTGATGGACATGCAGATGCCGGTGCTCGACGGGCTGAGCGCGACTCGTGAGATTCGCGGGCACGAACGCCTGCTCGGGCGGCGGCCGTGTCCAGTCATCATGCTGACCGCCAACGTCCTGCCCGAGCATCTGCGGGCCAGCTTCGAAGCGGGCGCCGACCGGCATCTGGCCAAGCCTGTGGAAGCCGCTGGCCTCCTGTCGGCGATCGACGAGGTCCTTCACGCGGCTTGTGTCGCCAGCGCCTAGGTCGGAACCGAGCGCCGAACGACAACCGGGCTGAACGTCGTGTTTCTGGAGCAGTGCTTGAGTCCGGTTATGGCGCTCCGCCGCCCATACGGGGCGGAGCAATGGTGCGTCTTCTAGAAGCCTTACAGAAAGCTATCGCGCGACACGCCGAATGGCCCGGTACAAGAGTGTCGTGGGCTGGCGGGTTCCCGCCGCCGCCTTCAGCGCCGCCAGCTGCCCGTCGATCATGATCCGGTTTGGGTCGTGTCCCGTGCGCGGCAGGGTGACCCAAGTCTTCTTCGGCGCCTCGATCGCGTCGAAGTACGGCTTGGAGACGTCTGCGGGCGTCACGAGGTCCGCCTCTCCCTGCAGAATCCAGATTGGCATGGCGAACTTGGTCCCCAGCTTTCGCAGGTCGATCCGCGGCCCCATACCGTCGCCGTGCAAGCCGACAAAGTTCAGGAAGGAATAGTCCTCGCCCGCCGTGTAGTCAGCCTCGTAAGCAGGGGTGTCGTAGCCGGGACCGAAGGCGAACCAGTCCTTGGGCGGCGCTTCGGCGCCTTGGGCTTCGTACTTTCGGGTGATGCGGCGGAGGATCCCAAAGGCGCGGGGATCGGTCCAAGGCGGCGGTCCCAACGGCTGTAGCCTGGCGAGCGATTCCGCATCGCCGGCGGCCTTCGCTAACGCCAGTGTCTTGGCGTAGCTGGCCTGCATGTCCAGTTGATAGTTCACCAGCTGGGCTGTGCCGACGTAGGCGCTGAACAGCTCCGGCTGCGCCATAGCGATGTTGACGGCCAGGGCCGAGCCCCACGAGCCGCCCATAAGTATCACCTGGCGCTTGCCGAAACGCCGGGCCGCGTAGCGCGCCATCTCGACTCCGTCTTCGGTCAGCCGCGCCATCGTCAAGGGTTCATCTTCGGCGGGTTTGTTCTCGCCATAGGTCTTTCCCGCACCGCGCTGGTCCCATTGGACGACGGTGAATTCTTTTGCCCAGCCGCTGAATAGGTTGCGAGCGAAGGGTGTGTTGGGGTTGCCCGGTCCGCCGTGAACAATCAGCACCACCGGATTGGCGCAATCCTGGCCGTCCACCGCTACCCATTGCCGAATGCCCCCGATCTGGACGAAGCCCTGTTCGCTGACAGGGTGGCCCGGCGCGCGACAGGCAGGATTGAGTTCTGCCGCCCAAGCTGTCTCATTGCCGGCCATCAAAGCAATGATCGCCGCTGCGACCGCCCACAAACGTTTCATCAATCCCCCGAGGTTCATATCTCGCCGAGCTGTCGGGCAAGTCGGGCCTCACTGCAAGAGCGCCATCGCCTACCCGCTTCGAGAAGACGGCGAGAAACTACCTCGCCGTCCTACACCTCGCCGCCGCCATACTCTGGATGCGTTAAGTGTCCACAGCTCCTAGTGATAGCCGCCCAGATCAAGTGCTGAAAGTCCGGTTCCTGGAGGCGCGCCAAAGTCTGCAAACGGCGCAAGCTGGAACGCGACCCTCGCGACCCTTCGGCGGCCTCACCGTACGGGGGGCAGGGTCGCCAGCATCCCGGCGTTCAGGGCCTGAAGGCCCGCCCGCATCGCCGCGATCTCATCGCCCGACAATGGCAGGCGCGCCACGACGCCTCGGCGGACCTCGACGACCTTGTCCCGCAAGGCCCAGCCTGCGTCGGTGAGGTCCACCCACACCCGGCGCTCGTCGGCCACATCGCGCGAGCGCTTGAGCAGGCCGTTGGCCTCCATGCGCTTGACCAGCGGCGTGACCGCGCCCGTGTCCATGCACAGGGCCCGCCTCAGGTCGCCCATGCTGCAACGCTCGGTCTGCTCCCAAAGGGCGATCAGCACCAAGTATTGCGGATGGGTCAGGCCCAGCGGCTCGAGCAGCCCGCGATAGACCTTGGTGACAAGGCTGCTGGAAATTTGCAGCGCCAGGCAAAGCTGCTTGTCGAGATGCAGGTCGGCATAGCTCTGGTCGGCAGGAGTGACCACGGGCGGGACGGTAGCGTTTTGGTCGGCATGGCCCATGAAACGTCCGCGCGAGGATAAATGACACCCGGTAGATTACGGGCAAAGGGTTAATATGCATTCAAAGCCTATCGACGGAAAAAATATCTCACTCGATATAATCAAGCTTTAAGCATAGGCCTGTAGAAGCCGTTCCTGAGGGCCAAGCCTCCTGGAAAATTCGTCAATGTTCGGCATCGGGAAGACGCGCGCAGCGGCGCAAAAGGCGCAAATCGCGGACCTGGAGGCCATCGTCGCCGCCATCCATCGTTCGCAGGCGGTGATCGAGTTTCAGCTCGACGGGACCATCATCGACGCCAACGAAAACTTCCTGGCCACTATGGGCTATCGGCTGAGCGACATCCAAGGTCGCCATCACAGCCTGTTCGTTGATCCGGCCGACGCGGCCAGCCAGACCTACGCCGAGTTCTGGGCGCGTCTGCGCGCCGGCGAGTTCTTCGCCGATCAGTTCCGGCGCGTCGCCAACGGCGGCGGCGAGATCTGGATCCAGGGGGCCTACAACCCGGTATTCGACGCCGACGGCAAGCCCTACAAGATCATCAAGTTCGCCACCGACATCACCGCCGCCCACCAGGCCCGAGCGGCCACGAAGGCCGAACGTGATCGCACCGAGTCCATCCAGAACTTGGTGGTTTCGACCCTGGCCGCCAGCCTCAAGGGTTTGGCCGACGGCGATTTGACCGCCCGGATCGACGCGCCGTTCGAAGGCCGCTACGAGCGCATCAAGCTGGATTTCAACGCCTCAGTCGAAGCACTGCAGGACGCGATGAACGCCATCGCCAGCGCGACCGACAACCTGCAGAGCGGTTCCAGCGAGATCGCCTCGGCTTCGGATGACCTGTCGCGCCGTACTGAACAGCAGGCCGCCAGCCTCGAAGAGACCGCCGCCGCCCTGGACGAGATCACAGCCACGGTTCGCCGTAGCGCCGACGGCGCCAAGCAGGCCGCCGCGGCCGCGACCGGCGCGCGCCTGGACGCCACCCGCTCTGGCGAGGTGATGCGCGACGCTATCGTCGCCATGGGCGAGATCGAAACCAGCGCCACCCAAGTGGCCCAGATCATCGGCGTCATCGACGAGATCGCCTTCCAGACCAACCTTCTGGCCCTGAACGCCGGGGTCGAGGCGGCTCGGGCCGGCGACGCCGGGCGCGGCTTCGCGGTCGTCGCCCAGGAGGTCCGCTCCCTGGCCCAGCGCTCGGCCGAGGCCGCCAGGGAGATCAAGGTGCTGATCGCCACCAGTGGCCAGCAGGTCGCCCGCGGCGTGCGGCTGGTCACCGAGACCGGCCAGACCCTCGGCGGCATCGTCGACAAGGTGGCGTCCATCGACGCGCTGATCGGCGAGATCGCTCAGTCGTCGCAGGAACAGGCGATCGGGCTCAACCAGGTCAACACCGCCGTCAACCAGATGGATCAGGTCACCCAGCAGAACGCGGCCATGGTCGAAGAAGCGACAGCCGCCGCCTCTAACCTCAAGTCAGAGGCGCGCGGTTTGGCCGCACTGGTCGGACGGTTCGAGATCGCCCCGCCTCAGGCCCGCTCGCTTCCGTCCGTTCGTCGCCCCTTGGCGGCTTAGGCGGGGGGTAGGACTGCTCAACGGACCTTTCTTGGAGTCGTCTTTCTGAAGCGGCTCCAATGTCGGCAATTGGCGCCTCTCGGCTGTTCGAACCTGCGGCTACTCATCGAGGATTGAGCGAACCCGCGACGCAAGGGTCTCAAGGCTGGGTGATCATCGACATCCCGAGCTCTAGCATGCTCTTGGCCGGGGTCATGTTCTTAGCGCAGCCCATCATCGTCAGAATCTTGGAATCTGATCTTACCACACGGGCGGCATTGGCAACCTGACGGCCGGCAAGGGCTTCGACAGTGCCGCCAAGTGCGTCGCTGAATAGTCGCCGATGGACGCCAACGCCGGCGCCGTGAAGGTTCCGTACCGCTTCCGGGCGGCGCGGTGGCCGTGCGCCGCGGCTTTCCTCAGAACTCTTCCCACTCCTCGCGGACCGCCGTGGCGGCCGAGCCCCGCGCGGCAAGACGCGAGCCGGACCCTGGCCGGCTGGCCGGCGAGGGAGCTGGGGCGGCGTGTCGGGCCGCGGGACGGGCGGGCGCGGCGGGCCGCGAACCGCTGACGCGGAAGACCGAGATCAGATTGACCAGTTCGGCCGTCTGATCCTTGAGCGAGTGTGTCGCCGCCGTCGTCTGTTCGACCATGGCGGCGTTCTGCTGAGTCACCTGATCCATCTGATTGACCGCGGTGTTGACCTCGTGCAGGCCGGTGGCCTGTTCCTGGGCCGAGGCCGAGATCTGGACGATCAGGGTGTCAATCTCGGCGACCTTGGCGACAATCCCGCGCAGGGCGTCGCCGGTTTGTCCGACCAGGTTCACGCCCTGGCTGACCTGCTGGGTCGAGGACGAGATCAGGGTCTTGATCTCCTTGGCCGCGTCGGCGGAGCGCTGGGCCAGGGCTCGCACTTCCTGCGCCACGACCGCGAAGCCCCGACCAGCGTCGCCCGCGCGCGCAGCTTCGACGCCGGCGTTCAGCGCCAGAAGATTGGTCTGGAAGGCGATCTCGTCGATGACACCGATGATATTGCCGATTTCGCGCGAAGAGCCTTCGATCTCGCCCATGGCGGCCACGGCCTGATCGACCACGATGCCCGAGCGTTCAGCCTCGGTCTTGGCGCCGGCCACGACCTCGGAGGCCTGTTTGGCGTCCGCCGCCGAGCGGCGCACGGTCGAGGTGATCTGATCCAGGGCGGCGGCCGTCTGTTCCAGGCTGGCGGCCTGCTGCTCGGTGCGGCGCGACATGTCGTCGGAGGCGACGCCGATTTCATCCGAACCCGCACGGATATTGCCGGTCACGCCCGAAATGCGATTCATGGCCTGTTCGAGGGTGCTGACAGCGCTGTTGAAATCGTCCTTCAGCTTCTGGAACTCGGGCTTCACGTCGTCGTCCAACCGGCTGACCAGATCTCCCTTGGCCAGATGGGCCAGCGCTTCGGCCAGGCTTTCAACCAGCCTGGTCTGGCATTGCTCGTTCTCGATACGCGCGGCCTCGAGTTGCTGGCGCTCGGCTTCGATAGTTTCGAGATAGATCGAGATGGCGAAATCCATGTCGAGCATCACCGCCTTCATCAAGGCGCTAACCGCTTCACCGGCCTGGGCGGGGTCGCCCTTGGCCATGAAGCCCTTGGGCCAGAGCGAGTCGACGGTGGCGCGCAGCAGCCGGTCCATGACCATGGCATAGCCGCCGATATACCAGCGCGGCTCCAGGCCAATGCGCGCGTGAACCTGCCCGATGGTCCGGACCGTATTGACATAGGTGTCGCTGAACTCGGCCTGGGCGATCACATCCCAGTGCGCCGCCTGGCGACTGCTGGCGGCGTCCATGTGCCGCTCGTCCCTGAAGAACTTGCTGGTCTCCGGCGTCGTCTTGACCTTGCCGTAGAAGGCGGAAAGCGCGGGGCCGATTTCCTTTCGAATGAGCGGCCGCAGATCGCGCAGCGCCTGTCGCGCGCGATCGTCCAGCCCCATGAACGCCAAGCGGTCGGCTACATCATGATCCTGGCTCATCGGCTCTAGTTCCATTCCGGGATGCTAAAGGATGGACGTCTCACCGTAGAGCTTAACGCGGCCTTAAATATTCAAGCTCTTCTCACGCCATCTAGTTGCATTCGTTAAAATATCTTAGTTCGGCGAACGAGTTTATCCGACTTGCTTCCGCTCTCTTTGATCTACTCACGTTGGGCGAGTCTGGGTATCCGCGCAATCGCGCTATAGTGGCCTGGGTCGATGGCGCAAAAGCCGCGATGCTTCTGGGCGCGGCGTGCTTCTTGTCACCGAAGAGGCGCCCGCATGATCATCGCAACGTGTCGTCATTGCCATCGGCGCCGGCGGCTGAATGTCTGGACCTGGAGCGATCTCAAGTTCCGGTCCTGGCGAAGCGACGACTGAGATCAGGACGTGCTCGGTCAGGGAAGGGATGCTGTGGGACTTATCGGCTAGCGTAGGGCGCCCGTTTCGGGCGCGCGCAGCGAGGTCGATTTTACGGAGCGGACCTTTCGGCGTCTCGGCAGCCCGCTGGGATTGCCCCAGAAGGTCACGACGGCCAGCATGCCCAGCAGGGTCAGGGCCAGGCCCGACACGGTCATCACCAAGCGATAGGCTAGCCCCCCGACCTTAGCCGCGTGCAGAGGGAAGTCGGCATTGGTGATCCGCGAGCCCAGGGGCAGGGTCTGAGCGTCGCGCGCGGCGACCATGCGGCCATTGGCGGGATCGAACCACGCCATCGTCCGGCCGTTGGGCAGCCACTCGGCCTGCTGGCGCAGTCTGATCGAGATCAACCCGCCCGCCTTGGCCGGCAGAGTGATGATCCGCACCTCGGCGTCGGGGAAGCGGGTCTGCGCTTGCCGGATGAGATTGGCCCAATCCAGATCCTTGGCCAGATTTCCGCCCTCGATCTTGGGGGGAGCTGAGGCCTGTTCCATGATTGAGGGCGCGGTGAACGGCGCGCGCAGGGCTCGGGAGAACCACTTCAGGTTCATGGCCG
>CAYRTE010000023.1:67479-69594 GCA_964427205.1 uncultured Caulobacter sp. | reverse complement strand
ACCTCGACCCGCCTTCCAGGGCGTCGCGGCCCCGCTCAGCTCCATCCCCATCGCCATCGCCGCCTTGGGCCGGTACCACGCGCCCTCCCCCTGCGACGGGGACAAGCTCAAGAATACGGGCGGTTTGAGCTCTGAGGATTGGCGCGATCAACTATTTTATAAGAGGTTGATTGGGCTGGGGTTTGTTTCGGAAAGTATGGGGATAAACTGCGCGCTATCCCCATTCCCCAACCCTCTCCCATAGGGAGAGGAGGGACCCGCGCCGCAGGCGTGGGAGGTGAGGGGTTACGGCGTCAGACGGCGGGCCGGCACTCCGGCTATCAGCGTAACCCCTCATCCTCCCACCGCTACGCGGCGGGCCCCTCCTTCTACCTCTGGGAGAAGGTTTCAATCCGGCGTCCCGCCCCCCTTCGCGCCGAAGGGAGCCATCCTTAAATCTCACGGCGAGACGATCGCCGGTCTGTCCAGGTTGGTCAGACCGGCACGTGAGATTTAAGGATGAGCGGGACGCGGGGCGTCCGCTTGTTGGACCGGTCCCAATATCTGCTTTCGACCCAACTCGGACTCAGCGTGGAAGGCGACTTAGCTCAGACACAAGCTTTGTCGCAGCGATCTTTGCGGCCCGCGCCAGAGCATCCTTTACGCTTTCGGGCATTCGCGATGATGGAACCTGCTCGATAGCCGCAATCAGGCCATCTCTGATCGCGGCTATCTGCGCTTCAATGTTGGGAGACATGAAGGCGGCGTGATCGACATTGTAAGACGTCCAAAACTCAGCTGCTGAACGTTTGTGAGTGGTGCCGTTGGGCACTGCGCCACGGGCCGGATCAATGCACAGCAGGTTCAGAACGATGGTGTCAGGCTTCGAAAGCTCGACTTTCTGAAAATCGAATTCCGAGCCCATCGCGTACGCAAATTCATCCGCAAACAGATTGAAGCGGCGGCCCACACTAGCATCGCCGCCCGGCAAGAACTGGATTGGCATCGGCATACCTTTCACGAGGAGGGTAGCGACGTCGAGTCCGACAACTACCCTTCTCGGAAGTCATAACCGTCCGCTATTCGGCAGCCGCAGACCGGCGGGCTGAGTTCACCCATGGAGGCCTGACAGCCGCCCCAAATCCATAGGACCGGGGCGGCCGTCGGACTGAGCCCCCTACCCGACCGCCGCCAGCCGGCTGAGCGCCGCTTCCAGCTTGGCCTTGGCGGCCTCGGCTTCGGCCAGGCGTTCACGGTTTTCGGTGATCGCCTCTTCCTTGGCGCGGGCCAGGAAGTCGGGATTGCCCAGCTTCTTGGCGGCCTTGTCGATATCGACGGCGTGGCCGGCGATCTCCTTGGTCAGGCGGGCCTTTTCGGCCGCCAGGTCGATGAACTCGGCGATGGCCAAGGCGCCGGTCGCTTCACCCAGCACGAAGGGTACCGCGCCGGCTGGCGGCGCGTCGGCCTCTCGGGCGCTGTCCAGGCGGGCCAGGGTCAACAGCAGGTCGCGATGGCGAACCAGGCGGGCCTTGGTCTCGGCATTGGCGCCGATCACCGTCAGCGGCGGCTTGGCGCCCGGCGGCACGTTCATCTCGGCGCGGACCGAGCGGATCTCGCTGACCGTGTCGACCAGCCAGCCGATCTCGGCCTCGGCCTCGGCGTCGATCCAGCTGTCCGGCAGCTCCGGCCACTTTTCGACGATCAGCATGCCGTCGCGCTTGGGACCAAACAGGGCGGTCTTGTCCCACAGTTCCTCGGTGATGAACGGCATCACCGGGTGCAGAATCTTGAGGATCACGTCCAGCGCCCAGGCGGCGGTGGCGCGGGTCTCGGCCTTGGCGGCGGCGTCGTCGCCGTTCAGGATCGGCTTGGCCAGTTCCAGATACCAGTCGCAGAACACGTTCCAGATGAACTTGTAGAGCGCGCTGGCGGCCGCATCGAACGACGGCGCCTCAAGGGCGCGGGTCACCTCGGCGACGGTCTTGACCGTCTCGCCGCGGATCCACTTGTTGATCGGCTGTTGCACGGTGGCCGGATCGAAGCCCTCGACACGGACGCACTCGTTCATCTGAGCGAAGCGCGAGGCGTTCCACAGCTTGGTGCCGAAGTTGCGATAGCCTTCGATGCGCTGCTTGG
>CAYRTE010000023.1:0-67469 GCA_964427205.1 uncultured Caulobacter sp. | reverse complement strand
GATGTCGCGCGCCTGGCCCGACATCGCCGTCATGGTGAAACGCACCGCGTCGCAGCCCAGCTCGTCGATCAAAACGAGCGGGTCCAGGACATTGCCCTTGGACTTGCTCATCTTGGCGCCCTTCTCGTCACGGACGAGGGCGTTGATGAACACCTGCTTGAACGGGACTTCGCCCATGAAGTGGATGCCCATCATCATCATCCGGGCGACCCAGAAGAAGATGATGTCAAAGCCGGTGACCAGGGTGCTGGTCGGGTAGAAGCGCGCCAGATCCTCGGTCTTTTCGGGCCAGCCCAGGGTGGAGAACGGCCACAGGGCGGACGAGAACCAGGTGTCGAGGACGTCTTCGTCACGCTTCAGCACCGGGGCTTCGTCGCCATAGTGCAGGATGGCGGCGGCATAGGCCTCCTCCTCCGTCTCCTCGACGAAGATGTGGCCGTCCTCGCCGAACCAGGCGGGGATGCGGTGACCCCACCACAGCTGGCGCGACACGCACCAGGGCTCGATATTCCGCAGCCATTCGAAATAAGTCTTTTCCCAGTGCCTGGGCTCGAAGACGGTGTCGCCGTTCTCGACGGCCTTCAGGGCCGGCTGGGCCAGGGTCTTGGCGTCGACGTACCACTGATCGGTCAGATAGGGCTCGATGACCACGCCGGAGCGGTCGCCGTGCGGGACCATGTGCCGGGTCTTCTCGATCTCCTTCAGCCAACCCTCTTCCTCGGCGCGGGCGACGATGGCCTTGCGCGCGACGAACCGGTCAAGGCCGCGCAGTTCTTCAGGGATAAGTGCAATCGCCCGCACATCCTCATCGAGGTCATCCGCCTCAGGTGTCGAAATGTGCCGATTGAATTCGACCTCATCTCGCCGACGCCGCTTAATCCGACCCTGCGTATCCATAATGTTGATCGCGGGCAGATTGTGGCGCTTGCCGACGCCGAAGTCATTGAAGTCATGGGCCGGGGTGATCTTCACCGCGCCCGAGCCCTTGGTCGGGTCGGCATAGTCGTCGGCGACGATCGGGATGCGGCGGCCGACGATCGGCAGGGTCACGAACTTGCCGACCAGATCCGTGTAGCGCTCGTCCTTGGGGTGGACGGCCACGCCGGTGTCACCCAGCATGGTCTCCGGACGCGTGGTGGCCACGACGATATAGTCGCGGGTCTCGAACTCGGTGGCCTTGCCCTCGTCGTCGAAGGCGACCGGATGCTGATAGGTCACGCCGTCGGCCAGCGGATAGGCGAAGTGCCAATAGGCGCCGTCGACCTCCTTCTGCTCGACCTCGAGGTCGGAGATGGCGGTCTGGAACTGCGGGTCCCAGTTGACCAGGCGCTTGTCGCGATACAGCAGGTTCTGCTTGTAGAGCTGCACGAACACCTTGCGGACGGCGGCCGACAGGCCCTCGTCCAGGGTGAAGCGCTCGCGCGACCAGTCGCAGCTGGCCCCCAGGCGGCGCAGCTGGTTGACGATGGTGCCGCCGCTTTCGGCCTTCCATTCCCAGATCTTCTCGACAAAGGCCTCGCGGCCCATCTCGCGACGCCCCACATTGCCGGCGGCGGCCAACTGACGCTCGACGACCATCTGGGTGGCGATGCCCGCGTGGTCGGTGCCCGGCAGCCACAGGGCGGCCTTGCCGCGCATGCGGTGGAAGCGCGTCAGCACGTCCTGCAGCGTGTTGTTCAGCGCGTGGCCGATGTGCAGCGAGCCCGTCACGTTCGGCGGCGGGATGACGATCACGAACGGCTCGGCGTTCGGATCCTCGCTCGGCTTGAAGGCCCCGGAGGCCTCCCAGGCGGCGTACAGGCGGGGTTCGACGGCTTTGGGATCGAAGGTCTTGTCAAGCATGGCGGTGCGGGTATGCCATCTGCGGCCGCCGCGCGAAACCGGGCGACCTGGATTCAGGAGGGATTTGAACGGAAAAAGGCGGCCGCCTAGCGACCGCCTCTTCAGGTTTCGAGGTCCGCGCGGCGATCAGCGCCGCCGCGAAACCCGATTTTACCCGCGCCCGCGCGCGATGCGGTGGACTTCTTCCTCGACCTTGGCCTCGACGATGCGCGGCAGGTTCTGGTCCAGCCACTCCTTGAGCAGCGGGCGCAGCAGTTCGCGCACCACGTCTTCCAAGGTGCGGCCGTCCTTGGGCATCAGCAGGGCCGAGCTCAGGCTGCCGAACGCGCTGGCGGCCAGGCTGGCGGCATGATCGCCAACCAGGTTGTCGGCCACTTCGTCGCGATTGAACGACGAAGCTGGCGGCGTGTAGGCCGGTTCCGGTTCAGGCGCGGGCGGCGAATAGACGTCCAGATCACCGACGCTCTCGACCGGTTCCTGCTCGGACTCGTCGGCCGGCTCGGGCGCGATCGGATCGGTCAGCTCAAGCACGTCGTCCTCGGCCGGGGCCTGATACTCGGGCTCGGGTTCAGGCTCGGGCTCGGGAGCGGCGGCCGCCTCGGGCTCCGCCGGAGCGTCATCTTCGGAGATGATGCGCCGGATGGAGGCGAGGATCTCCTCCATCGTCGGTTCTTGAGAGCTCTGGTCGGACATGTGCGGGGGCCGTCGGAAAGAGGTACGAATCCTTGCGCACCCAAGGGGCGCTTACCCCGGATGGTGCAGACTTGCGCAGGTTAAGCAAGCGCAAGGATCGCAGGTGGGCGAAATCGACGCGGTGAAACTTACTTCGAGGA
Source organism: uncultured Caulobacter sp. (assembly GCA_964427205.1). Taxonomy (GTDB): domain Bacteria; phylum Pseudomonadota; class Alphaproteobacteria; order Caulobacterales; family Caulobacteraceae; genus Caulobacter. Next base: position 64,794 of record CAYRTE010000023.1, on the reverse strand, counting down.
GGGCTTTGTGGACGGGGCCCCGACCTTGTCGATCACCTGAACCACCGGCTCCCACGGCACCCAGCCCAGGGCGTGATTGACGCGGTTGTACGAGGTCTTGGGGTCGTACTTGGCCACGTCCGGGGCCAGAGAGGCGATGTCGAGCGCGCCCATGGCCTGAAGCACGGCGGCGCTGGCGACATATTCGTCACGGCGGGCCGAGACCAGGGCCAGTTCGGCCGAGCGCAGTTCCTGCTGGGCGTTCAGCACGTCCAGCGTGGTGCGCAGGCCGACCTGCTGCTCTTGGCGCACGCCTTCGAAGGCGATGCGGGCGGCGCGAACCTGCTCTTCGTTCGACACCAGGTTCGAACGCGAGGCCAGCAGGTTGCTCCAGGCGTTCGAGACCGACTGCAGGGCGGTGCGCTTGGCGCCTTCCACGGCGATATGGGCGGCGTTTTCGCGTTCAGCGGCGGCGCGGACCTGAGAAGAAATCAGACCGCCCGTGAACAGCGGGATCGACGCGCTGACGGCGCCGGTCAACTGCCGGTCATAGTCGGCGAACTGGTCGCCGCGACCACTGATCTCGCTGGCGTCATAGCCCAGCGTCGCGCGGGCCGACACGGTCGGACGGCGCGAGGCGCGGGCCGAAGCGACGCGAGCCGCCGCGGCGCGTTCGTTGAAACGCGCGGCCGCGACCTGCGGATTGTTGTTTTCGGCGGCGTCGAAAGCCTGTTCCACCGTCGGCGGCAGCAAGGCGGCCAGCGAGGGCTCGGCGACCAGGTCGGTCGGATTTTGACCCACGATCGCGGCATAGCTGGCGCGGCTAATGGAAAGCTGGGCCTGGGCCGAGCTCAGCGCGGCCTGGGCTGCGGCGCGGCGGGCCTGCGACTGGGCGACGTCGGTGCGGGTGATCTCGCCCACTTCGAAGCGCGCGTTGGATTCGTCCAGTTGCCGGTTCAGAACCTCGACATTCTCTTGCGAGATACGCAGGCGCTCCTGGTCGCGACGAACGTCCACATAGGCCTGGATCACATTGATCAGGACATTCTGCTCGACATTGCGCAGGCCTTCGCGGGCCGCCAGCACGTCGGCCTCGGCGGCGGTCAGGTTGGCGCTGGCCTTGCCGCCCGTATAGAGCGGCTGGCTGATCGAAAGGGTCGCGCCGCTGCCCGAGCTTTCGACGCGCACGCCGCCGTTCGGATCGCTCCGCGACTCGGTGACTTCAGCCGAAAGGCTGGCCGTCGGCCGGAACGCCGTCTTGGCCTGCACGACGCTTTCGTCGGTCGCGCGCTGGGTGGCGCGCTGCTGCTGCAGCGTGGGATTGGTCTGGTACGCCAGGGCGATCGCGTCGGTCAGCGTCTCGGCCTGGGCGGCGGACACGAAGCCGGCCATCAGGCCCAAGCTGCAAGCGGCGGCCAACAATCCGGCCCGACGGCTATTCGACATCAAGTTCTATCCCCAAGACACGCGAAGCTCGCGCCCGCACTTATATATGATCGCGTGTAGGGCTGAGAGCCACCGGCCGCCAGTTAAGCTTTTTTCACGCTCACGTTGCGCGCATGTTTCCACAACGACAAACGCCCCCGCGCGGTTCGGGCTAGAATGCAAAACCCGGTTCAGCGGAGAAACCCGCCAGAACAGGCGGCGTCGAGTCGAACACCGTCCGGCGTCCGACACCCTCTTCGGCATGAACATAGATCGTCGCCTGGCCCACGGGGCCTGCGCGTTCGACGACGCCCAGACGACCGCCGACGGCCAAGGCCCTGGTCCAGCCGGCGGGCGCCGCGCCGACCGCGCCTTCGCAGATGATGACGTCATAGCCAGCGCCGACCGGGCTCTTCAGATCGTCGCCATCCAGGCGGGTGACCGAAAGGCCCATGGCTTCAAGCACGGCCGCCGCATAGGGCGCGGCGATGGCCAGGGCTTTCTCGCCCGCGCGGGGCTTCAGATACTGCAGCAGCTTGCCCACGTCGCGCGGGCGCAGCAGCCAGCGGCCAGGCGCATATTCGACCTCGGCGTCGGCATAGGCCAGATAGGCCTTGCTGGCCGGGACCACGGCCTCGCGAGCCACCACGCGCAGCGCGTCCTGTAGAGGCAGGTCGGTGACGTCGGCGGTGCGGATCTGGCTTTCCACCATGTTCAGCCGCGCGGCGGCGAAATCGGTGCTCATGGAATCCCTCGGTCGGACTAGGCGTTCGAGCCGCTTATAGGTCCGCCCCTCCCCTCAAGGCAATGCGAACGCACGCCAAGGCGCCAAAGGATGGGCCGCGACCTTTTGGCAGCCACCCAAATTAAGGTCCGATTAACCATAATCACGCAGTTTTCAGCTGTCTTCATTGAAGACACCCCACCATCACTGACTTTCCACAGCCCGGCCGCAAGCCGGGCTGTTTTTTTGTTCGAAGGCGCTTGCGCCGAGTCAATGAGGCGGCTATCACCCGGCCTCTTCCTGAGGCGACCTGTTCCGCGGTAGCTCAGTGGTAGAGCAGCCGGCTGTTAACCGGCTGGTCGTAGGTTCGAATCCTACCCGCGGAGCCACCTCCGGCTTGAGCTGCGACCTTCGCTTCGGCGAAGGTCGCGCTTTCCCTCCAGATCCTTCCGAGCCTTGTTTCGCGCGACCAGCGCGGGCTTGACTGTGCGTCCAGACGGACGAATTCCCCATTTTGAGGGCCAGGTCGGCGCGCTTGATCGCGGTCGGGTTCCATGACCGAACGAACAGCGCTACGCGGCCCTTCACCGACGCCGTCGTCGGCGCTATGGCTTAACCATGATCACTGCCGACGACCATTGGCCCGCGACCCTGCAACGCGTTGTCGCCACGCTCCAGTTCAAGGTCGCCGATCCCAGGGCCATCGTTCCAGCCATGCAGATCGAGGTGCGTCAGGATATCCACTCCCTGCCCACCCTGATCCAGACCGCCGTCAAGGCGACCATCGAACTGGATAGCTGGATCGCGGTGGAGCGCATGGAGGTCCCCGTCAATCGCGAGGCGGTTCTGGCCAGAAAGCAGCTGGCGCGGGCCATCGCGGCCGATCCGCCCGGCGCCGACCAGTCGCCCTTCACGGCCGGCTATGACGCCGCCTATCGTCTGCGCCTGGAACAGCTGATGTGGGCGGCCATCGCCGACCACCCCCGCCGGCGACTTGAGGAGATGGCCTCGGCCCGCGCCTGATCTGACCTACCAGGCGCCGGTATTGGGCATAGACGCCCAAGGCTCGGCGGCCGGCAGACTGCCATCCTGCAGCAGTTCCACCGAGATATTGTCCGGCGAGCGCACGAACGCCATGTGGCCGTCGCGGGGCGGCCGGTTGATGATCACGCCCATGTCCATCAGGCGCTGGCAGGTCTCGTAGATGTCGTCGACCCGGTAGGCCAGGTGACCGAAATTGCGGCCGCCGTCATAGTTCTCGGGATCCCAGTTATAGGTCAGCTCGACCAAGGGCGCGTTGCGCTCCCGGGCCAGTTCGACGTCTTCCGGCGCGGCCAGAAACACCAGGGTGAAGCGCCCCTTGTCGTTTTCCATCCGGTACATCTCGGTCAGGCCCAGGCCTTCGCAATAGAACCGCAGCGAGGCGTCCAGATCGCGTACGCGGACCATGGTGTGCAGATAGCGCAAGGCGAAAACTCCCAGACTGTGTGCGATGGATATAGCCCCTCGACGCTAGCGCGCGAAGGGTGATCAGGCCGCCGGCTTCTCGCGCGTCTGGCGTCGCCAAAGCGCCGCATACTCGCCGCCGGCCTCCAGCAGCACGGCATGGGCGCCGCGCTCGACGATCTTGCCCCGGCGCAGCACCACGATCTCATCGGCGTCGGCGATGGTGGAAAGACGATGCGCCACCACCAGGGTCGTGCGTCCAGCCCTGGCTTTGCGCAGCGTCTCCTGAATGGCCGCCTCGGTGCGGCTGTCCAGGGCGCTGGTGGCCTCGTCCAGGATCAGCACGCGCGGCTGGGCCAGCAGCGCCCGGGCGATGCCGACCCGCTGCCGCTCGCCGCCGGACAGCTTGAGACCCCGCTCGCCGACCTTGGTGGCCATGCCCTCGGGCAGGTTGCGGATGAACTCGCCCAGTTCGGCGGCCTCGGCAGCCGCCCAGATCTCAGCCTCGGTGGCTTCGGGTCGCGCGAACCCGATATTGCTGAGCACGGTGTCGTTGAAGAGCGCCACGTCCTGCGGCACCAGGGCGATCGCGCGGCGCAGCGAGGCCTGCCGCAGGTCGCGCAGGTCACAGCCGTCGAGGGTGATCCTTCCAGCCTGCGGATCGATCATCCGTAGCGCCAGACGCACCAGCGTGGTCTTTCCCGCGCCCGACGGTCCGACGATCGCCACCGTGGTTCCCGGCGGGATCGAGAAGCTGACATCCTTCAGCCCCTCCGACCGCGCGCCATGCTGGAACGATACGGCCTCGAACACCACGGCGCCGCCGCGATGATCAGCGCTGGGCGGCAGGTCGATGGCGTCGGGCGCATCGGCCACGTCGGCGCTCTGGCGACGCAGATCGAGCATGGCCTCCATGTCGATGAATGACTGGCGGATCTCGCGATAGGCAAAGCCCAGGATGTTGAGCGGGGCATAGAGATTGATCAGGATCAGCACGGCGGCCGTGACGTCGCCAGGCCCCATGCGCCCCGCCGAGGCTTCCATGCCCGCCAGCACGGCCATCGCGCCCAGACCCAGGCTCATCACTGCGGCCTGCACGGTGTTGAGCACGGTCAGGGAGTTGGTCGCCTTGACCTGCGCGTCGCCATAGACATCGAGCGCGCTCTTGTAGCCGCCGACCGCGCGGTCCTCGCCACCGAAGGACTTGACCGTTTCGTAGTTGATCAGCGAGTCCACCGCCCTGCCCGCGGCCTCGGCGTCGGCCTCGTTGAGCGCGCGGCGATGGCCGATGCGCCAGTCGGAAATCGCGAAGGTGATGTAGCCATAGACGCCGACGGTCAGCAGGGCGATGGCCGCAAACCGCCAGTCATAGGCCTTGGCCAGCACAGCGGCCGCCATCAGCAGCTCAATGGCGGTCGGGCCCAGATTGAAGACCAGGCTGCGCAGCAGGAAATCCATCGACCGCGCGCCCCGGTCGATCACTCGCGAAAGCGATCCCGTGCGCTTGGACTGATGAAAATCGATGGACAGTGACAGGGCGTGGGCGAAGGTCTCCACCGCCGCCCGGTTCTGGGCCGCCTGGGCCACCGGCGTGAACACCGCGTCCCGCGCCTGAGGCGCCGCCGCCGAGATGAAGCGCACTAGGGCCCAACCCGCCGCCAGTCCCGCGAAGGTCCAGGTGACGGTCGCCGCCGCGCCCTGCCCCGCCGCCAGTCGGTTGACCGCCGCGCCCAGCAGCAGGGGCGCCAGCACACCCAGGGCCTTGCCGATCAGGGTGAAGGCCAGGGCCAGGGTCACCCGCCAGCGCAGGCCCGGCGCGTTCGAGCGCAGCACCAGCCGGAAAAGGTCGCCCATCGCGCTCCAGAAGCGAACACGAACTGCGGGCGGCGCGATCGCGCCCGTCACCGCCTGGCGTGCTGACGGCGCCGAGCCGAAACCTCTCATGCGCCCGAGGCCTGGATGATCAGGGTGGTCTGCACCCCTCCGCCTGGCGTCATCCAGTCCACGCGCCACCCGGTGTCGACGCGCTGGGCGCGAACCGGTCCGTCGACAAGCGGCGCGGCGGGCGAGACCACGACCCTGATCCTCTGCTCGCCGCCCTCGCCGCTGACCTGGATGTCATGCTCGCCATTTCCTAGCGTCTCGCTGAGGGACAGGGAAAAGCGCCCGTCCTCGGACGCCTGCCCCACGGCCCGCGGCGTCCTGTCGACCCGTACGCCAAGACCCGCGCCCGGCGTGGCCATGCCCGAGATCACCGCGCCGCCCTCCGGATCGACATCGACCGCCAGGATGGCGGGCGAAGACGAGCCCGGCGCCAGGCGCAAGGCGCCCGAACCGGCCCGCAGCAGAGCGACTTCGCCGTCTGGCGCGACCATCACATAGCCTTCGGCCTGAACCGTCCGGCCGCCACGAGTCATCGACATTCCGTAGAGGCGAACACGATTGCTGGGCGGGACCGTCAGGCTCCATTGTCCGAGCGAGTCGATCTGGCCCAGCAGCACTTCGCCGGTCGGCGCGCCCAGTCGCAGACTGGCGTTGGGCGCGCCCTCCCCCTTCAGCACCAGACCCGCGGGTCTATGCTCGGCCTGCTTGACGTGAGGCGGCGCGATATAGCCGGCTTCGGCGGCGTCGGTTTGGGTCGAGGCGGGCGCGGCCTTGGGTCGCCACTCGTCCCGCCGGCCGCCGTCGCAAGCCGCGACCATCAGGCTCGAGCCAGCCAGCAGCCCGATGACACCGCCTCGGGCGAGCATCAACTTGAAACGGGCGGTGCGAATCCTGATCATGAGAGGCTCATGTCGACGCGACGAACCGCGCCGGCTTCTAAATAGGTGGCGCGCCGCCGCGGCGCGCCTTTTCTTTTGCTGGAGTGGACGACGATGCCCGATGAGTCTAGGCGCCTGGACTCCGTCTGCGTCTATTGCGGTTCTTCCAATGACGCCGATCCGGCCTTCATCGCGGCCGCCGGCCAGATCGGGGCCAGCTTCGCCCAGGCGGGCCTGAAGCTGATCTATGGCGGCGGGGGCGTGGGCCTGATGGGCGCCACGGCGCGCGGCGCCCATGCCGCCGGAGGACGCGTGCTCGGGATCATCCCCAAGTTCCTGACCGGTCGCGAGCAGCCGTTCGATGACGTCGAGACCATCGTCGTCAACAACATGCACGAGCGGAAGATGCTGATGTTCGAACAGGCCGACGCCTTCGTCGTGCTGCCGGGCGGCATCGGCACGCTGGAAGAGATCATCGAGCTGCTGTCCTGGCGGCGGCTGGACCTTCATCAGAAGCCGATCGTCTTCCACAATCCCCGCGGCTTCTGGGATCCGCTGTTTGCCCTGTTGCAGCACACCATCGATGAGGGCCTGACTCCGCCGGCCCTGGCCGATACGTGGCGCTCGGTCGAGAAAGCCGAAGAGGTGACAACAGCGCTCTTGTCATGGGACGCCGAATTCTATCAAAGCGGGCCTCAAACGAGCGTTCGGCTCTTGACTTAGTTTTAAAACGCAACGCACTTTCGCGCTTGGTCGACCTCCCCGTCGGCCGAGGGGATAAAGGAAACAGTCATGCGTATTTTTCTGACCGCGCTCGTCGCGGCTTCCGCCCTGTCGACCGGCGCCTTCGCCGCCGAGGGCGCTGTTGTGAAGCTGAAGGCTCCGTCCAAGATTCCCAGCCTGATCCAGGACGGCGCCGCCTGGCGCTGTAACGGCGATGTCTGCGCCTCGCCGCAGGTGAAGTCGCTGCCGATTGGCCGGGCCTGTCGCAAGGTGGCGGCCGAGCTGGGCGCGATCGTGTCCTTCAACTATCGCGGCGAAACGCTGGATGAAGCCGGCATCGCCGACTGCAATACGGCCGCCAAGCCGTAACGCCAAAGGGCGATCCGCCTCGCGCGGATCGCCCTTCAAGTCTAGCTCCGGCTCGAGGGCCGTGAAGACGACTTCGGCGGCTTCGCCGTCGAACTTGGTTTGGACCCGACCAGCATGCCGCCCAGAAGGGCGAAGGACAGCATAGCGTGGTTCATCTTCGATACATTCATGGCGGCGTCTCCCAGACAGGCCGTTGGACCAGGAGACGCGCGCGGCTTACAGGGGCGGTCCCCTCCTAGTCGTCAGCGCGTCGCGGCAAAGCATGCGCCGAAGCGGCCGGGCCGCAAGTGATTTTATTCCGTATAAGGACTATATCAGCGCACGGATGATGCCGTCTTGATCCTCTGATATTCGTCAGAAATTCAATCCGTACACTGTCGTTTTCACCCTAGTGAAGGGTGACTGGCTCACCCGGCGCTTCGAAGGCCTCTGCCGCCCCTTCGACATCGCAGAGTACGCCCGCGGCTGCGCGCAGAATGGCCGGGTTCACCCGCTCGATGTCACAGCCGATGGTTTCGGCTGCCAGTTCCGGCACGTCGGCGCACAGCCGCACCTGGCCCGCGATCCGTTGCAACACAACACCTCCCTGCAAGTCCGGATCGTTTGCGACAACGCCCACCACCAGGGCGAGCGCCGCCTCGAGCTGGGACGCGGTCAGCTTTGCCGCGCGCACCTGATCGATCAGCAGACGGGCGTTGGCCTCAACGAGAGCGATCGCCTCATCGGTCATGATCCGCTCGTTTCCCATGTCCCCGCCTGTCATCGGCCTGCCTCCATCGTGTGGTCGAAGGATTGAACGGCGGGCTTGAGCGGGCTTGGGCGGTGAATCCGCGACAGGGTGAAGAAAAAGCCGCCCGCGTCGGCGTGACGCAGGCGGCTCCTTCAGTTCCGGTCGATGTTCCGTGGGCGTCGCCGCCCAACCGCTAGGCGGCGGCGTCGAACGACAGGGATTCGTAGCGCTTCAGGTGGTGATCGACCGAGCCGAACAGGCCTTCGATGATCGAGGCGCGCTTGAAATAGTGACCGATGGCCAGTTCGTCGGTCATGCCCATGCCACCATGGATCTGGATGGCGTTCTGGCCCACGAACTTGCAGGCCCGGCCGATCTGCACCTTCATCGACGAAACCGCCTTGGCGCGGGTCGCGGCGTCTTCATCGATCTTGATGGTGGCCATGTAGGTCATCGAGACGGCCTGTTCGACATTGATGAACATGTCGACCATGCGGTGCTGCAGCACCTGGAAGTTGGCGATGGCGGTGCCGAACTGCTTGCGCTGCTTGGCGTAGTCCAGAGTGTTTTCGTGCAGCTTGCGCAGCACGCCGACAGCCTCGGCGCCAACAGCGGCCGTGGCTTCGTCGATCACCTTGTCGACCAGCGGCAGGCCTTCACCCTCGACGCCGATCAGGGCGTCGGCCGGGATCGAGACGTTCTCGAAATAGACTTCCGAGGCGCGGTTGCCGTCCACGGTGGGGTAGTCGCGGGTGACGATGCCCGGCAGGCTCTTGTCGACCAGGAACACCGACACGCCGCCGGCGTCGCGCTGGGCGCCGCCCGTGCGTGCCGTGACGATCAGGTGGCTGGCGAACGGCGCGCCGACCACGACGGCCTTGTGGCCGTTGAGGATATAGCCCGAGCCGTCCTTCTTGGCGGTCGTCTTCAGGTCGCGCCAGGTGTAGCGGCCCTGCGGCTCGGCATAGGCGAAGGCGATGGTGGTCGAGCCGCCGATAATGCCTTCGATGACCGAGGCCGCGCCGGCATAGCCCGAATGCTTCATGAAGCCGCCGCCGACCACGACCGTGCCCAGATAGGGCTCGATGACGAGGGCTTTGCCGAACTCTTCCATGATGATCATGTTGTCGATGGCGCCGCCGCCCAGACCGCCCAGCTCTTCGCTGAACGAAGCGCCCAGGATGCCGAGCTCCTCGGCGAAGGCCTTCCAGTGATCAGCTCGCCAACCGCTTTCCGAGGCCACGATCTTGCGGCGGGTCTCGAAGTCGTACTTGTCCTGCAGGAAGCTCGCGACCGTGTCGCGGACCATCGACTGCTCTTCGGTGAAATTGAAATCCATCCCAGGGTTTCCCGTCTTTTTGTTTTGTCATCCCGGCCGCATGCCCGCGAAGGCGGGTGGAAGAGCCGGGACCGTCAAGGTCTGTGAATTAGCCGGTCCCGGATGAGCCGCTCCGCGGCTCTCCGGGACGACAGTTCGCTAGAGTCCCAGCACCATCTTGGCGATGATGTTGCGCTGGATCTCGTTGGAGCCGCCATAGATCGACGTCTTGCGGACGTTGAAATAGTGCGGCGCGGCGCGATGAGCGAAGTCCGGTCCGATCGGGTGGGCGTTGTCGCCGTCGTTCGGGAAGCCCCGGAAGTAAGGCGCGCCATAGTGGCCGGCCGCTTCCAGAACCAGTTCGGTGATCCGCTGCTGGATCTCGGTGCCCTTGATCTTCAGCACGCTGGACTCAGGACCGGGGCCCTTGCCGGACGCTTCGCCCGCCAGGGTGCGCAGCTCGGTGAATTCCAGGGCCGTCAGGTCGATTTCCAGTTCGGCGACCTTGCGCTTGAAGGCCGGATCGGCCAGCAGGCTTTCGCCGTCATCCGACAGCTCGGTCGAGGCGATCTGGCGGATACGCTCGATGCCGCGCTTGGAGCGGGCGACGCCGGCGATACCGGAGCGTTCGTGGGCCAGCAGGAACTTGGCGCAGGTCCAGCCCTTGTTCTCGTCGAAGATGCGGTTCTCGACCGGCACCTTGACGTTCTCCAGCCAGACCTCGTTGACCTCGTGCTCGCCGCCCAGGGTGATGATCGGACGCACGGTGACGCCCGGCGACTTCATGTCGATCAGCAGGAACGAGATGCCTTCCTGGATCTTGGCGGTCGGGTCGGTGCGGACCAGGCAGAAGATCCAGTCGCCGTACTGGGCCATGGTGGTCCAGGTCTTCTGGCCGTTGACCAGATAATATTCCTTGCCGTCATCGCCGGTGAAGCGTTCGGCCTTGGTCTTCAGGCTGGCCAGATCGGAACCGGCGCCCGGCTCGCTGTAGCCCTGCGACCACCAGATGTCGCCCGACAGGGTCTGCGGCAGGAAGCGCTCCTTCTGCTCGGGGGTCCCGAAGGTGTAGATCACCGGCCCGACCATGTTGATCCCGAAGGGCAGGATCGGCACGCAGTCTGCGCGGGCGGTCTCTTCCGACCAAATGTAGCGCTGAACCGACGTCCAGCCCGGACCGCCGAACTTTTCCGGCCAGGCCGGGGCCACCCAACCCTTCTGGGCCAGGATGCGGTGCCAGGAGAGGAAGTCTTCCTTGGCCATCTCCTCGCCCTCTTCCTGCTTTTCACGCAGGCCGGCCGGATAGTTCTCGGCGATGAAGGCGCGGACTTCGTCGCGGAAAGCGACGTCCTCGGGCGAGAAGTCGAGATTCATGGCGGGCTCCCGGTTTCGGCCTCTTGGAGGAGGGCCGATTTGTTGTGTCGGGCGCCACGATAGATGTCGAACGAGCGTTTGGAAAGATGACGTTAGCGTCAACGGAAGCGAATATGATCCGCGTTCAGTTGATCGCTACCGCGCTTCGCAAGCCAGCTTGACGAGGGCGAGAGCGCTGGCGCCGCCCACCCCCTCCTCGTCGGCGATATCGAGCGCCAGAAGCGGCCGCTTGTCGATGGCCGCCAGTAGTCGGCCATGGCCTTTCGCCGGACCCACATGGGCGGCGAGGCAGTGATCCAGCAGCTCCGGATCGATGCGGTGAAGCACGGCGGCGGCGGCGCAGGCGGCGTAGCCGTCCAGCAGCACCGGGATCTTCTGGACCCGCGCCGCGAGAATGGCGCCCGCGACGGCGGCGGTTTCGCGACCGCCCAGCTGGCGCAGAACCTGCAGCGGATCGTCGAGACCACCCTCCTCCCGGGCCCGCTCGACGGCGGCGACCACCAGATCCGGCGCTTCGGTCCAGTCGCTGGCCTCGCCGCCAAACAGGGCCAGAGCAATGCATGAAGCGATCATGTCGGTTTCAGCGGCGATGACGCCGGGAACCAGCAGGTCGGGCTGCTTGGCCAGGGCCTCCATGCCAAAGGCCATGGTGGCGGCGCATTCCTTCTCGCTCATCGCGGCCTTGTCGACGGCGTTGGGCGTCGGCCGATCCACGGCCAGGTCGAAGGCTTCCAGCCCCGCGCCCTGCGCGCCCGCCAGGCGACAGACGGTCGCGCCGCCGGAGGCCACGGCTTCCAGGCGGTCGCGCGCATAGCCGCGCGGCCCCACGCCCTGACGCGCGCCAGCATACAGCGCCACCACCGGCCGGTTCACGGCCGGCGGGGTCTTGCCGGTCCAGGCGGTGAGCCAGGAGGAGATTTCCGCCAGTCGGTCGGACTGACCCAGGGCGGGCGCGGCGGCGGCCGACGGAGGGCTGTAGGCCAGGGCGCGAATGTCGTCGAACGGTGAAGCGGTCATGGCGCGGGCTTTGGCGCCCGCGTCCGGTCTTGTAAAGTCGGTTGGCTAGCCGACCTTGGGATTGCGCGCCGGGACGGAAGCGGAAACAATCGGCTGATGAACCCGACCGCCACCCCGCCCCGCCCGATCGTCACGCCCTGCGTGAAGGTCTGCGCCGTGGACGGCGCCAGCGGCTATTGCCTTGGCTGCCGACGCACCCTGCCGGAGATCGCGAGCTGGGGTCGACTGAGCGATCAGGAGAGGGCCGAGATCATGGCCGCCCTCCCCGATCGCCCAGATCCCATAGCCAGCCTTATGGCAGGCCAGGCCTGAAACTTACTGGCCGCCCTGCAGCCAGCTGGCGCAGGTATCCTGGCGTTCAGCCAGAAGCTTTTCCTTCTTCGCGCCCTCGGCCTTGTCGCCTTGGGCCTGGGCCGCCTTCATCTTGGTGTTGGCGGACAGCTTGAGCGACAGCGCGCGCGGATAGCCTTCGGTGCGCAGCAGCAGGTCAACGGCCGCGGTGTCGACCGGGCCGAGCCCTTCGGACGCCGCCAGGCCGCGACAGCGCGCCGCCTGCAGGAACTCTTTGTCGGATACCTTCGGTGCGGCCTGAGCGACACCGGTCAGCGCCGAAGCAATGACGGCGGCGATGATGATCGTTTTCATTGTGCGTTCCCTCGATAAGCAACTCTTTGCTCGGCGAGCTGATACTGCCGCTTCGAACACACCTGAAGTTAATTCGAGGACATGTATTTCATTACACAGGTTTAATCACAGTCCTTATCGGAAAACGACGACCCGCCTTACCGCATCATTAACTATACGCAATATTTCGACCATCCGATTCACCGCTTGCAAACGCCTGTCGCTCTAGGGTGCCCCTCAACGGCCGAAGAAAACGGCCACAAAGCCTTCAAGGCGGGGTGTCTTCGATGTTGAAGTTCGCGGCAATCGCGATGGTGGGAGCGCTTTCGGCGGTGGGAGCCGCCAAGGCCGTGGTGTCCCTCGACGACCTGCGCCATCCTGAGCTACGCGCCCCGACGGCGGCCAGCGCCACCCTCGGAGGCTCGGACGGCGCGGCCCAGCTCACCAAGGGCGCCGATGGACACTTCTGGGCTGAAGCGGCGGTCGACGGCAAGGCCGTGCGGTTCCTGGTCGACACCGGCGCCACCGCCGTTTCGCTGAGCCTGGCCGACGCTCAGCGCCTGGGCATCGACACCGACAAGCTGACCTACGACTACAGTGTCATCACCGCCGACGGCCGCACGCGCGCCGCATCGGTGAAACTGGCCAGTGTCGCCATCGCCGGCGCCCGGGTGCGCGACGTCGACGCCCTGGTCATCGAGAAAGGCCTCGAAACCTCGCTGCTGGGCATGAGCTATCTGGGCCGCCTGTCGCGCTTCGAGGCCACGCCCCGCGCACTGATCCTGCACCCCTAGGCGGAAGCGCTCTCCGCGAACCGGGCTTCCCGCGCCTCCAGCGCCTGACGCACCGCGTCCAGGGCCCGGTCCACGACCTCGATCCCCGCTCCGGCGGGAACGCCTTCGACCGTCAGAATCCGCCGCCAGGCCCGAGCGCCCGGCAGCCCGTGGAACAGACCCAGCATGTGCCGGCTCATCGCCGCCAGATGGACGCCCGCCGCCAGCTTCTCGGCGAGATAGGGCTTGAAGCGCTCCACCGCCTCGAATTCCGAAACATCGGCGACAGCCTCGCCAAACACCCGCCGGTCCACCGCGCCCAGCAAACCGGGCTCGTGATAGGCGGAACGTCCCAACATCACGCCATCGACATGGGCCAGGTGGGTCTCGACCGCATCAAGATCGGTGATCCCGCCATTGAGCACGATGGTCAGGTCGGGCCGTTCGCGCTTGAGCCGATAGACCAGTTCATAGTCCAGCGGGGGAATGTCGCGGTTTTCCTTCGGCGAAAGCCCCTGGAGCCAGGCCTTACGGGCATGGACCACGAAACTGTCGATCCCCGCTGCGGCGCTGGCGTCGACCAGGGCAAACAGGCTTTCCTCTGGATTCTGGTCATCGACCCCGATCCGGCACTTCACCGTGGCCGGAACCGACACCGCGTCCTTGATCGCCGCCATGCACTCGGCCACCAGTTGCGGTTCGCGCATCAGGCAGGCGCCGAACCGGCCGCTTTGCACCCGGTCGGAGGGGCAGCCGACGTTCAGATTGATCTCGTCGTAGCCGAAGTCCTCACCGATCCGCGCCGCCAGCGCCAGTTCCGCGGGATCGGATCCCCCCAGCTGCAGCGCCACCGGATGTTGCCCGGCGTCGAACCCCAGCAGCTTGTCGCGGTCGCCATGCACGACAGCGCCGCTGGTCACCATCTCCGAATAGAGCAGCGCGCGGCTCGACAAGGTCCGGTGCAACGACCGGCAGTGCCGATCGCTCCAGTCCATCATGGGGGCAACGCTAAATCGATGTGCTTGGAATTGTTGCATTTTATAGAATAATCAAAGAGTTCAGGGCGGGCGGGAGCCCGAAAGAATACGCCAGGACGCGCCACTTTTCGCCACGGCGCGACGCGTCAGTGTCCATAGCGAATACACGAGAACTGGCCACCTTCGCGAAGCTCCCGTCCAGACACTGGCGCACCGTCGTTCGGCGCAAGGGCCGCTATATAAGCGAAATTCGCTGTCGGCATCCTGCCCACAAGCCAACCTTCAGAATTGCCACCGCCAACATTTGTCGCCCGCGGTGAGTTCCCGCTCTGAAATGAGGGGATTTTGCGCACCAACAATGACCGGCTTCGAACCAGCGCCGCCTTGGACCGTTTTCGGGTCAGCGCCGCCTTCAAACCATGCATTGCCAGCGACTGGCGCTTCGGCGCGTCGCGACAGCTTGCCCTTCCGGCCCTTGCGTTGAGATAGTTTTTATTATCGTATGAGCGCACCGGTCGTAAGTACCGGATCTAGGGGACCGGAATATGAAAACGGCTATGTTCACGGGCTGCGCCATGCTGGCGCTTTCGGCGGGTCTGGCTTCGGCCCAAACAGCGGCGCCCGCCGACAACGACACGGCGATCGCAGAGATCGTCGTCACCGCCCAGAAGCGCGCCGAGAATCTTCAGGACGTGCCGGTCTCGGTCACCGCCCTGACCGCCGACACCCTGGCCGCGCGCGGCGTCGGCAATGTCATGGGGCTCAACAACATGGCGCCCGGCCTGCGGATCAGCGCCAATGACGCGGCCGCCAATCCCAAGATTTATATTCGCGGCGTGGGTCTCAGCGACTTCAACCCCAACGCCTCCAGCGGCGTGGGCGTCTATGTCGATGGCGTCTATGTCGGCTCGCCCCTGGCCCAGATGGCCGGCTTCTTCGACCTGGCCCAGGTCGAGGTGCTGCGCGGGCCGCAGGGCACCCTCTATGGCCGCAACACCAATGGCGGCGCGATCAATGTCACCACCAAGCGCCCCAGCCAGGCCTTCACCGTCGACACCGCGCTGGAATACGGCAGCTTCAACGCCATCACCGCCGAGGCGGCCATGGGCGGTCCGATCATCGCCGACAAGCTGGCCTTCCGGGTCGCCGGCCAGGTGGTCAAGGACGATGGCTACACCTTCAACCGAGTGACCGGAAACGACGTCAACGCCGCCCATCACTGGGCGGGCCGGCTGTCGCTGCTCTATACGCCCACCGACGATTTCGAGATGCTGACCCAGGCCAGCCGCTATGTGAATCGCGGCGACGCCATCGCCCCGCAGCACCGCGCCCTGTTCCCGGCCACGGCCGGCGCCACTGGTCCCAACGGTCTGTGCGCCGCGAACGCCTACGCCAGCGGCGAGTGCACCGACCTGCTGGGCTATGCCGACACCGACGACAACGACCGCGCGATCGACTCCAATCTGGAGGGCAAGGACAAGGTCGACCTGTTCGGCGCCTCCAACCAGGCCACCTGGACGTTTGGCGGCGTGTCGCTGGTCTCGGTCACCGCCTGGCAGTGGGCGCATCGCAACGCCGTCGAGAATACGGACGGCAGCCCGCTGCAGATGCTGGAGATCAACTACCGCTCCCGCCAGCAGCAGTTCACCCAGGAACTTCGCCTGCAATCCAACGACAGCGCCGCCGCCCTCAACTGGGTGGTCGGGGCCTATTTCATGGACGAGACCGTCAAGGACAACACGCGCCAGGACACCCTGCGCGAGATCCGACCGCTGTTCGCCACGCCCGACAATCCCGAAGGCCTCAGCCCCGCCGACAGCGTCGCGGTGTTCGGCTGGCCCTATACCCAGAAGACCAAGGGTTACGCCGTCTTCGGTCAGGCCGACTACCGGTTCAGCGACAGGCTGACCGGCACGGTGGGCCTGCGCTGGTCGGCCGACGACAAGCACATGAACTATCAGAGCCAGATCGAGGACGGGCTGATCGTCCTGCTGACCTCCGACCAGAAGAAGACCTTCTCGGCGCTCTCCGGACGGCTGGGCCTGCGCTACGAGGTGACGCCCGACGCCAGCGTCTACGCCACCTATAATCGCGGCTACAAGAGCGGCGGCTTCTTCGGCGGCCTGGCCACCACGCCCGAGGAGGTCGAGCCCTATGACAACGAAACCCTCGACGCCTTCGAGCTTGGGGCGAAGACGGAGTTCTTTGACCGTCGGCTGCGTCTGAACGTGTCGGGCTTCTACTACGACTACAAGAACCAGCAGGTGTTCGCCCAGGCGCTGCGCAACGGCCTGTCGGTGCTGGTGCTCGACAACGCGGCCAACTCCGAGGTCTATGGTGGCGAGGCCGAGCTGACCGCGCGGCCGATCCAGCCCCTGACCCTGACCGCGGGCGTCTCGCTGCTGCACGCCAAGTACGGCGAATATTTCAGCGAGGGCCAGGACTTCAGCGGCAATTGGCTGCCGCAGTCGCCCAAGGTGACGTTCAACGCCGCCGCCACCTATGTCGCGACCCTGCCGTCGGGCGGCGCGGTCGTGGCCAATGTCGACGCCAACTATGCCTCCAGGGTCTATTTCGACAACAGCAACGCCGAGCGCCTGTCGCAGGACGCGGTCTGGCTGGCCGGCGCCCAGCTCAGCTGGCGCTCGCCCGATCAGGCCATCGAGGCCGGCGTCTTCGCCCGCAACTTGTTCGACAAGTCGTATGTGGTTTCGATCTCCAACATCGACAGCCTGGGCGAGGACCTGCTGAGCATGAACCGGCCGCGCAGCATCGGCGCCTTCCTCCGCTACCACTACTAGGGGTGCGTCCGCGCGACGGGGCCTTTGCGGCCTCGTCGCGGGAGGGGGTTCTTGCTATCTGTCGGCGATCCCCGATCCGGGCCGTTCAGGAACCCCATGGCAAGACGCTCCGCCGCCAACAGTCCGGCACCCTCCCTCGACACCAAGTCGCGCCCGTCGCGGCAGCGCGGCATCGACACGTTCGAGGTCATCCTGACCACGGCCGGCGAGCTGCTGGCCGAGGTGGGCTTTGAGCGCCTGACCACCAATCTGGTGTGCCAGCGCGCGGGCCTGACCCCGCCAGCCCTCTATCGCTATTTCCCCAACAAGTACGCCCTGCTCAAGGAGCTGGCCCATCGCCTGATGGACGCCCAGGACCAGGTGGTGCTGGCCTGGCTTGAGAACGGCGGCACGCGCTTCACATCATTGGAAGACTCCGTCGCCAAGAACCGCGACCTGCAGAAACAGGTCAATGCGGTGACCCGCGCCTTCCCCGGCGGCGACTGGATTCTGCGGGCCCTGCGCGCGCTGCCGGTGCTGCAGGAGGTGCGCACCACCTCTCGCGACACCATCGCCCTCGCGCTGTTCGATCTCCTGCGCCAGGCCAATCCCGGGGTCGACGAGGACCGCCTTCACACGGCCACCCGCCTGACGACCCAGATGATGTACGCCGCGACCGAAATGGTGCTGGAAGAGCCGGACCAGGACGAGGACCGCATCAACGAAGAGATCTGCTGGATGGTCAGCCTGTACTATCAGCACCTGACGCGGACGAGACCCGCGTCCGCGACGCCAGCAGGCTGATCAGCGCCAGGGCGGCCGCCAGACAGACGGCCGACAGGGCCAACGCGCGGCGCACCTCGCCATCCCCCACCACAAGCGATGCCGCCAGCGGGCCGGCGCTGCTGCCCAGCAGCTGGGCGGCGCCCAACTGCATCGCGGCGCGGCGCGTCGGGTCCAGGCGGATCAGCAGCAGGGTCTGGAACGGCAGGGCAAACAGCCACAGGAAGCCGAACGCCGCCACGCAGGCCACGAACAGGCCTCGCCCTGGGCCGCTCCATAGCACCGCCAGGATGACGGCGTTGATCAGGCCCACCGCGATCAGGATGCGGGCCGGTGGCGCGCGGTCGCCGACCAGGGTGGCGGCGGCGCCGCCCAGCACCTGAAGGCCCAGGGCCAGGGCGACGGCCAGCCCCGCCTCGCGGGGCGACAGCCCGGCTTGCGCGGCCAGCGGCTCCAGATAGACCCACAGGGCCACGATGAAGGCCATGTAGAGAAAGACCGCCAGCAGTCCGCCCAGCGGCGCGGCGCCCAGCTTGCCGCCTTCGCCCTCTGGCTTGGGCAGGACGGAGAAGCGGTCAGGTCCGGCGAGGGCCGCGCCGGCGGCCAGCAGCGAGATCACCGCCAGAGTGACCAGCGCGCCATTGACGCCCCAGAGACCCATGACCAGCGCCGGCAAGGCCGCCGCCAACACCAGCTGGGCGAAGGTCTGGACCGTGACGAAGACGCCCGCGGCGCGCTCGGGACGCGACGAGCGGGCGATGACGCCGATAGCCAGCCACAGCATCACCCCGGCGCAGCCCCCCGCCACGCCGCGCGCCAGGATCACCTCCGCGCCGCTGGTCAAGGTGGTGGCGAGCATGGCGCCGGCATGGGCCAGGCAGGCCAGGGCGATCTTCAGGCGAATATGGGTGGGCTTCAGAAAGGCCGCCGCCAGGCCGCAGGCCACGCCCAGGGCCATCAGCTCGACCGTGGCGGCCAGGCCGATCTCGGCGGTGCTGAGCCGGCCTTCCCGCTCCAGCGCGCCCAGGATCACCGGTTGCAGACCCGCGATCAGTAGGGCGACGACGCCTATGCCCTGACTGACCGCGGCCTCGTGTCTGGGCGGCGACGTCACGGCCAGCGGCTGGTCACCGACAGTCTCAAGCCCGCTCATCCGCGCTGCCCGTAGGATTTGAAGCGCTGCAGGATGGTGTGCATCTCGTCTTCCGCCAGCAGGGTCGGACCGCCGATGGCGAGGGTCCCCCAATAGACCGCCGCCTGCTCCTCGATCTCCTCGGCGATCGCCAGGGCGAAATCCAGGCTGGGGGCCACAACGATCTGGCCGTGATTGGCCATCAGGGCGGCGTAGCGGCCGTCCAGCGCCTCGACCACGGCCTCCGCTAGCTCTGGCGATCCGAAAGTGGCGTAGGGCGCGACCGGCACGCTGGTCCCGCCGCTGACGGCGACCATGTAATGCACCGCCGGAATGGGCCGGCCGGCGCAGGCCAGGATGGTGGCGTGGCGCGAGTGGCAGTGGACCACGGCGTTGATGTCGGGCCGTCGATCGAGCAGGCCCTGATGCATCCGCCATTCGCTGGAGGGCTTCAGCGCGCCCGGCGCGGAGGAGCCGTCAGGCTGGACCAGCACCATGTGCTCGGGCGTCAGCTGACTGGCCGGCACGCCGCTGGGCGTCACCAGCATGGCCGCGCCGCAACGCGCCGAGACATTGCCCGACGTGCCGCGATTAAGGCCGCGCTCGTCCATGGCCTTCATCACCTGGGCCATGCGCAGCCGCAGGGTGCCCTCGTCCATGATCGCCGCCATCAGCCCGCTCCGTTCAAGGTCATCTGGCCCATCGCAAGTTCGGTGGCCTCGAAGCTCTCCAGCTTGCCCAACGTCGCCAGCCCCTGGGCCACCAGGGCCGAGGTCGCCGTAGCGAACCGCGCGGCCTCCAGCGGCGGCCAGCCGCGATCCAGCGCCGCGATGAAGCCCGCGCAATAGGAGTCGCCGCAGCTGGTGGTGTCCACCGGAGTGATCGCATAGGCCGGCAGGGTGGCGCGGATATCGTCCAGCACGATCACCGAGCCCTGGCCGCCGTTCTTGATCAGGCAGCCGCCGATCCCCAGGCCGCGAAACACATCGGCGGCGGCGAACAGGTCGTCCAGGCCGGTCAGGGCCTTGGCCTCGGCCGCGCTGGGCATGAAATAGTCGATGAAGGGCGCCAGGCGCGTTAGCTCGTCCATCGCCGAGGCCTGGGGCGAGATAAGGTCGCAGGTCACGATCGCGCCGGCCTCGCGCGCGGCCCGGGCAAGATCCGCGCCCGCTCCGCCATCCAATCGGGGCCCGCCGATGCCCGCATAGTGAAAGAAGCGCGCCGAGGTCGCCACCTCGAGCGCGGCCGGCGAGGCCCAGGCCAGCATCCCGGCGCCCAGGGCGTGGAAGTTGGGCCGCCGTCCGGCCGAGTCGACCGCCAGCACGGTGGTGGAGCTGGGCAGGCCCGGCATCGTCTCCAGCGCCGAAAGGTCGACGCCCGCCTCGTCCAGGGCCATGCGGATGAAGCGGCCGATCAGGTCATCGCCCACCGCCGAGGCCAGCGTCACGGGCATCCCCAGCCTGGCCGCGACCATCGCCGCCCCGGCCGCCGTACCGGCGGGCGCGCAGGCGATGCCTTCGATCAGGGTGGTCCCCTCGCCCTGGGGCAAGGCGTCGATCGCGCGCGCCACCACGTCCAAGGTCGTCAGGCCAATACATGCTAAGCCGGTCTTCATCGCCGTTCGTCCCCCATGCGTTGACTCTCACTATGCCTCGGTCTTTATGATAGTCAAAACTATCTTATGGCGGAGGGCTCGACATGACCTGGACCAACAGCAAGGACAGCGCGCTGCGCGAGCGCGCCATGGCCGTGATCCCCAACGGCATGTACGGCCACCAGTCGGTCATGCTGCTGCCCGACGACTATCCGCAGTTCTTCGACCGCGCCCAGGGCGCCTATCTGTGGGACGTCGACGGCAACCGCTATGTCGACTTCATGTGCGGTTATGGCCCCAACCTGTTCGGCTATGCCCATGCCGGCATCGACGCGGCCTATGTCGAGCGGATGCAGCAGGGCGATACGATGACTGGCCCCGGCCAGGCCATGGTGGAACTGGCCGAAGCCATGACCCGCCAGGTCAGTCACGCCGACTGGGCGATGTTCTGCAAGAACGGCACCGACGCCACGACCATGGCGCTGATGATCGCCCGCAATTTCACCAAGAAAAACACCATCGTCCTGGCCAGGGGCGCCTATCACGGCGCCGCGCCGTGGTGCACGCCCCTCAAGAACGGCGTCACCCCCGCGGATCGCGCCAACCAGGTGTTCTACGACTATAACGACGTCGAGAGCCTGGAAGCCGCCGTGCGCGAAGCCGGCTCGGATCTGGCCGGCATCTTCGCCTCGCCGATCAAGCACGACACCTTCATCGACCAGGAGGCGCCGACGCCCGAATACGCCCGCCGCGCCCGCGAGCTGTGCGACGAGCACGGCGCGCTGCTGATCATCGACGACGTGCGGGCGGGCTTCCGCCTGGCTCGCGATTCCAGCTGGGCGCTGGTGGGCGTCAAACCCGACCTGTCCAGCTGGGGCAAGGCCATCGCCAACGGCCACCCGATCTCGGCCCTGCTGGGCGCCGACATCGCCCGCTTCGCCGCCGCCACCATCTACGCTACCGGCTCATTCTGGTTCTCGGCGGCGCCCATGGCCGCCTCGCTGGCGACGATGAAGCTGATCGCCGAAACCGACTATCTCGAGCGGACCATCGTCCTGGGCCAGCGTCTGCGCACGGGTCTGGACGAGGTGGCCGGCCGTCATGGCGTTGGCCTGCGCCAGACCGGACCCGTCCAGATGCCCTTGATCATGGTCGACGAGGATCCGACCGGCGCGAAGGGCTATTTCTGGAACAACGCCCTGCTCAAGCGCGGCGTCTATTTCCACCCCTGGCACAACATGTTCATCAACACCGCCATGACCGAGGCCGACATCGACCATGCCCTCCAGGCCGCCGACGACGCCTTCAAGCTGCTGAAGGCCGCCGGCCCGCTGGAGCCCGTCGCCAAACTGGAGTTCATGCACTCCATGGTCGGTTGATGCGCCTCGCGGCGGGGTCAAGGGCCTCACGCGGTTAGCCAATGGGCCGCGAGGCTGTAGAGCGGTATGCCCAAGGCCAGATTGAACGGGAAGGTCACGCCCAGCGAAAGGGTCAGATAGATCCCTGCGTCCGCCTTGGGCAGGGCCAGACCCATCGCGGCCGGCGCGGCGATATAGGAAGCTGAGCCGGCGAGCACCGCCAGGGCGGCAAGGTCGCCAGCCCCCAGTCCGGCCAGTCGCCCGGCGGCCAGGCCAATCGCGCCGCCCAGGATGGGCAGGACCAGGCCCATGGCCAGCACCCGGCCATCCAGGCCCCGGGCGTTGGCCAGATGCCGCCCAGCCTTGGCGCCCAGATCCAGCAGGAACAGACACAGGACCCCCTGGAACACCGGCCCGGAGAACACCGCGAGTTTCGCGCCCCCGGCAGGGCCGGTGAGCAGGCCAATGATGAAGCTGCCCACCAGTATGACGCTGGCGGCGTTCAGAAGCACTTCATGGGTCAGTCGCCCGATCGGAGGCCGGTCCGCGCCCTGCCGATCGCCGAACACGGCGATCGCGATGGCCGTCAGCAGGGCCGGCGTCTCCATAAGGGCCAGCACCGCCGACATGTAGCCGCCCGGCGCCTGGTTGATCGAGGTCAGGTAGCTCTGTCCGGCCGCGAAGGTCACCACGGAGACCGACCCGTAGTGGGCGGCGGTGGCGGCGGCCGTCACCGTGTTCAGCCCGGCGCGGCGCAGCAGAAGATAGGCCGGCAGGGGCATGATGGCGCTTAGGGCCAGGCCCAGGCCCGCGGCCTTGAGGAAGCCGGAGTCCAGGCCATGGGCCCGCGCCTCCACGCCGCCCTTGAAGCCGATGCAGAGCATCAGGACCAAGGCAAGGGTCTTGGCCGCTTCGCGAGGCAAGGCCAGGTCCGAGCGCGCCAGGGCGGCCAGAACGCCCAGGGCGAAAAACAGCACCGCCGGCTGCAGGAGATTGGTTCCCGCCGCGGAAAGAGTTTGGGTGATGATATCCACGAAGCGCTCCGGCCGCCGCGCCCTACCGGCGCGCGGCTGCTCTAAGGGACGCTGTTCGATTTCCATTGTTGATTTTGGTCATTTGTATAATCACAAATCATCATCATGGAGCCGTCATGCCCCGCCTGACCAATCTGGATCTGGATCTCGTGCGCACCTTCCTGGTGGTGTGTGAGCAGAAAAGCTTCACCCGAGCCGGCGGTCGACTGGGACGGTCGCAGTCAGCCATCAGCCTGCAGGTGCGCCGTCTGGAGGCCCAGCTCGGTCAGTCGCTGCTGTCGCGGGATCCACGTCACGTCGTCCTGACCGAGCACGGAGAAGCGTTTCTGCCCCAGGCCCGTCGCCTGTTGCGGCTGAACGACGACATCCTCGCGGGCCTGGCGGCTGACGATGTCGAGGGCGAGGTGCGACTGGGCGCGCCCGAGGATTTCGCGACCCTTCATCTGCCGTCGGTGCTGGGCGCCTTCGCCCGA
This sequence comes from uncultured Caulobacter sp., assembly GCA_964427205.1. Classification (GTDB taxonomy): domain Bacteria; phylum Pseudomonadota; class Alphaproteobacteria; order Caulobacterales; family Caulobacteraceae; genus Caulobacter. The sequence continues at coordinate 41,399 of CAYRTE010000023.1, read as the reverse complement.
AGTCACCCCAGGGTGGCTCTCACCGTCACCTGCGATCTGACGCTCAACCTCCTCGACCAGCTTCGCGAGGGCGCCCTGGACTTCGCCCTGGTCAAGCGTGAGCCGCTGGGTCCCGATCTGGGGGTGCGGGTCTGGAGGGAGCCTCTGGTCTGGGTCGGCCTGGATTCTGATATCGTCCGCCGTGACGGACCGATGCCGCTGGTCGCCGCGCCTTCGCCCTGCGTCTATCGCAAGCGCGCCGTCGCCGCGCTGGAAGCCAGTGGCCGCGCCTGGCGCGCCACCTATACCAGCCCCTCCCTGGCGGGACAGCTGGCCGCCCTGCGGGGAGGGCTTGGGGTCAGCGTCCTGCCCCGCGAAATGGCCCCGGATGACCTGACGATCCTGACCGAGGATCTGCCGCAGCTGCAGGACGCCGAGATCGCTTTGATCAAGGCGCGCGGCGGCGCGGCGCCCGCCGCCGAGCGACTGGCGGACTACATCCTCTCCGCCCTTGACCGGCAGAGACTTGAACCCCTGCCCAAGCCCGGGGGAGTCCAGTTGTGATTTCGATATCTCATCTAGGCCATGCTGAAGATCAATCAGCCATCACCTTGCATCGGCGCGTTTTGAGTCCAATCTGTCGTAAGCGGGCCGGGCCCCTCTGACGAAACGCGACGCCGAACGGCGCGATCGTGATGTCGGACCGCATCGGGTGCGCTCGATGCCGGGTCCAGAGGGTTGTTCCCCCAGAGCCCAGCAAGCCCGACATCGGGCGCGCCCTCCCAACAGAGGAGAGCAATCGATGTCTTTGAATCCCATTCACGCCACGCGTTCGCGCATAACCGACGCCTGGACACCTTCGCAACTGGAGCACCTGGACGCTTTGGTCGCCGCCTGCGCGCTGGTGTCCCATGCCGATGGCTGGGTCACCGCCGAGGAGCGGGCGCGAATGCTGGAAAGGATGCGGGGTCTGGCGGTCTTCGCCGTCTTTGGCGTTGAGGACGCGCTGGAAGCCTTTGAAGCCCTCGACCAACGCTTTGAGCAGGATCCCGAAGCCGCCCGGTTCGAGGCCGAGATGGCTGTCCGCCGCCTGCGCGGACGCGACGATGCGGCCCGGGTTGTCGTGAACTCGGCCTGCGCCGTGGCTGTGGCGGATGACGGCCTCGACGCCGAAGAGCGCGACGCCCTGCTGCGGATCTGCAAGTTACTGGGGCTCGACCCAATCCAGTTCGAGCTGATCACCGCCCGGGGTCCCCGGTGAGAGTCGGCGGCCATACCCCCGCGACAGCTTGGGTTTCGCTGCGGCTGGCTCAGCAGGCGCTTGTTCAGGCCGCCTCCCACGCCAGTCACCCCACCGCCAAGCCCGTGCCGCCGCCAGATCCGCTGGAGCGGGCGCCGGCATCGCGGCCCCTGAACAGCGGCAAGCTCGACATCCGGGTCTAAGCGAGCCCCCACACCACCCAGTTTCCTGAGACCGCGCCCGCCCCGACCGGCTCTGACAGCCGCGTTGTGGCGGTCGCCTGGACGTGAGCCAAGCCATGGACTTCCTAACCCTGCCGATGATCGGCAAGCCGCTCTGGATGTGGGCGGGATTCCTGCTGGCGGTCATCGCCCTGCTGGCGTTCGACCTGGGCGTCCTGCATCGCAAGACACGCGAGATCGGCGTCCGCGAAAGCCTGGTGATGTCGTTTGTCTATATCAGCCTGGGCCTGGGCTTTGGCGGGCTGGTCTGGATGCAGCTGGGCGCGACCGCCGGGGTCGAATATCTGACCGGCTTCGTGATCGAAAAAAGCCTGGCGATCGACAATGTCTTCATCATCGCCCTGATCTTCGGCTTCTTCGCCATTCCGCGGACCCTCCAGCACCGGGTGCTGTTCTGGGGCGTGCTGGGCGTGATCGTGCTGCGGGCCATCATGATCGGCGTCGGCGCGGCCCTGGTCAGCCAGTTTGGCTGGGTGCTGTATCTGTTCGCCGCCTTCCTGATCCTGACCGGCGTGAAGATGCTGCTGGTGGGCGACAGGCCCATCGACCTGAACAACAACCCCGCCCTGAAATGGCTGCGCCGCGTGCTGCCGGTCAGCGACACGCTGCATGGCGACCGCTTCTTCGTCCAGGGCGTCGACCGCCGCACCGGCAAGGTCGCCCGTCTGGCCACGCCGCTGTTCCTGGCCCTGGTGCTGGTGGAACTGGCCGACTTGGTGTTCGCCGTCGACTCGGTGCCCGCGATCTTCGCCATCACCACCGACCCCTACATCGTCTACACCTCCAACATCATGGCGATCCTCGGTTTGCGCGCCCTGTATTTCGCGCTCGCGGCGGTCCTGCATCGCTTCGCCTATCTGAAACATGCTCTGGCGGTGTTGCTGGTGTTCATCGGCGGCAAGATCTTCGTCGCAGACGCCCTGGGGTGGGAGAAGTTCCCCGCCGCCCTGTCCCTGTCGATCACCTTCGCCATCCTGGCTGCGGGTGTGGGCTGGTCGCTTTGGAAAACCCGCAAGGCCCCAACGGCGGAGGCTTGAAAGACAGCAAGCGCCTGGCGTGGCTGAACAAGCGTCCGCCTCACGGACGCCTTGAGCCCCCCAGGGGCCAGCCCGCAACGAATGGTCATCGAGACCCGTTGCGAGCTGGGATCGCGCGGGAACCGCCGCCTATTTCGGCGCGGTCGGCGCTTCGCGCGGACCAGACGGAGCGTGCTGGGGCAAGCGCGGCAAGCTACCGATCATGCCGTCGGGGCGGGCCTTGGCGAGCATGCGCTGGTAGGCTGGACGGGCCTCGATCCTGGCCTTCCAGGCCGCGACGTTGGGAAATTGCGAGACCTCGACGAGATTGAGGCCCGTGGCCGCGTTGAGCGGGAACATCATCATGATATCCGCGCCGGAGAACGCGGGACCACCGAACCAGGGATGCTTGCCCAGGAAGTCTTCCGCGAACTGGACGACGGCCTCGGAGTCGACGAGGCGCGAGCGCGCCTTCGGCGGCTGCGCCATCCAGGCGCGATAGTCGGAGAACAGGCGCGCCGCCAGGCTGCCCTCGGCGAAGTGCATCCACATCAAATAGTCGGGATAGTCCCGGCTATCGAGCGCGGGCTGAAGCTTGCCAGGCGCATGGCGGTTCAGGATTAGCTCGATAATCGCCCCGGACTCGACCAGGACCTGATCGCCATATTTCACGGTCGGCGCCATGGGAACCACGGGGCTGAACTCGCGGATCATGGCCATGGAGCCGGCCAGGTCGCCGCGCTTGAACTTCAGGTCGTAAGGCAGGCCCAGCTCTTCCATCAGCCAGACGAGTCGTTCCGACCGCCGACCTTCCAGATGATAGATCGTCACCGGCGGCATCGGCGTGGCGGCCTTGGCGTGGGCGTTCGAAGCCAGCAGCGGCGCGGCTGCGAGGCCGGCCAGCGCGCCCAGCGACGCGCGGCGTCCCATAAGCTTTTTCATTCGGCTCTCCTTGAGCAATGTGATGGTTGCGGAAAAAGGGGGCGAGACACTGTCTGGCCAGGCCGCTCGCGCCGACGCTGGCCGCCTCGCCCCTCAGGCGCCTATTGCAAGGGCGCGGCGCGACCGGATTCTAGAAGGCGACGTCCAGCGCGACCCCCACCCGACGCACCGAATCCGGGCTGAAGTACTGGGCGTAGCCGCCGGGATTGAGGGCGGTGACCGGCGACGGCGTGATCTGGGCGGCGTAGCGCTTGTCGAGCAGGTTGCTGGCGTACAGCGCCACGCTCCAGGCCTTGTCCGGCGCCGAGACGCCCACCCGGCCGCCCAGCAGACCATAGGCTTTCTGAAGCGCACCCGGATCGCCGCTGATGGCGTAGTTGACGTCGCTCTGCCAGTTCCAGTTGGCCTGGAAGAAGCCCCGCAGGTCCGGCGTCAGCGAGCGCTCATAGACCGCGCTCAGGCCGTAGACCCAGTCAGGAACACCGGCGAGGCTGAAGCCCTTGGCGTTGAAAAAGCCGTCCAGCGAGGTGGGATTGGCCGGCGGCGCGCTGCACGGACCGCCCTGGGCGATCTTGGGCTGGCCGAAATAGCACTGCACGCCGTTGAAGTCGGCATAACGAGCGTGGGTGTAGGCGACTCCAGCCGTGATGCTGAGGCCGGCCATCGGCCGCGCCATCAGGTTGGCCTCGACGCCGCGAGTCTTGATCTCGCCGGCATTGGTGATCCGGGAGGAATAGGTTGCGCTGGTCAGGTCGGAGACCTGAGCCTGGAAGTTCTTGACCGTGGTGCTGTAGACATTGGCGTTGAGGATCAGGCGGCGATCCAGGAAGGCAGCCTTCACGCCCGCCTCGTAGCTGGTCGGGATTTCCGGCTGCACGCGCTGCTCGGCCACGGCGGTGGCGGCGCTCAGACCGCTGAAGCCGGGCCCCTTGTAGCCGCGCGACACCGTCGCATAGGCCATGATGTCGTCGCTGAAATTGTAGCGCGGACCCACCCGCCAGGAGAGGTTGGTGTTGTTGACCTCCTGGTGCAGGGCCAGGGTCACCGAACCGGGGATGTAGACCGCCCCGGGCGTCGGAGCGCGGCGATAGTCCAGGGTGATCTCGTCACGTGTGACTCGTGCTCCGGCGATCAGGTCCAGCTTGGGCGTGATGTGAAGGCCAACCTGGCCGAAGCCCGCCAGGCTGGTCGAGTTGATGTCATTGACGGTCGAGGTCTCGAAGATCGTGCCCAACGGCGCGCCGGGAATGATCGGAACCACCGCGCCGTTGGAGGCGGGCACGATCCAGCTGAGCTGGCCACGCTGCCGGATCAGCGACGACGCTTTCGAATGATAGAGATACAGGCCGGCCACATAGTCGAACCGCTCGCCGATGGGCGAGGTCAGACGCAGTTCCTGGCTGAGCCAGTCGGTCTTCCCTGCCCCGCCATTGATGTCGACATAGCTGACCGGCGTCAGGTCGCCGTCATAGAAGGCCTGACGCTTGACCGAACGATAGGCGCTGATCGAGGTCAGGGTCAGGTCGCCGAGATCGTAGTCGACCTGAAGTGTCCCGCCCTGGGCGGTCGACTTGCCCTCAGACGGACCATTGGCGGCCACCTGCAGGTTCTTGGGACCGGCGACGATGCCATAGCGGGCGTTAGTCACGGCCGGGGCAAAGCCGGGCGTAACCTTGCGCCAGGTCGAGGAGCAGCAGAAGGCGTCGTTGTCGGTGCGATCGGCCGAGAAATAAACGGTCAGGTCGTCGCTGGGCCGCCACAGGGCTTTCAGCGTCAGGGTGCTGACGTCCTGCGGATCGGTGAAGGCGTTGTCCTTGGCGACATTGCGGATCAGGCCGTCGCGCTGATTGTGCGTGGCGACCAGACGCAGAGCCAGCGTATCGCCGATGGCGACATTGCCGATGGCCTGCAGGATCTGTTCGCCTCGCTCGCCGTACTGGACATGCAGCTGGCCGCTGTTCTCGTTCAGCCGGGGCCGGTTGGTGATGAAGTGCACCAGCCCGGCCGAGGCGTTCTTGCCAAACAGCATTCCCTGGGGGCCGCGCAGGATCTCGACGCGCTCGACATCCGCCAATGTGGCCAGGCTGGCGGGATCGGCCAGCACCACGCCATCAACGACCGTGGAGATGCTCTGCTCGATCCCGGCCGAGAAGCTGCTGGTCCCCACACCGCGGATCGTCAGCCCCGAAGCGCTGCTGCTCAGGCTCTGCTTGAAGCGGACACTGGGATCGATCAGCGACAGCTGCTGGGGTTGCGTGATGTTCATGGCGGCCAGCGCCTCGCCGCGCACGGCGGTGATGGCGAGCGGCACATCCTGCACGTTTTCGGCCCGCTTCTGGGCGGTGACCATGATCTCATCGACGGTGATGGTTGGATTGACGACGGGCGCCGCCGCGTCCTCCGCCCACGCGCTGCTGGCGGCCAGCTGAGCAGCGACGCCCAGGGACGCCCCCATGAACAGCTGGGTCTTACGGACTCGCGACGGGCGCGGTTGGATAGGCATGGCGCGTTCCTCCTTGAGCCGCTGGCGGCTTCTTTTGTGTCTGCTTGGGCGCAAGCCGTCGTCGCCCGCCAAGACGGCGGTCGTCGAAAGCGAGGGGTGAAACCAGATAGGCTCACCGCTTCGATGGGATCAGCATCCGGGCCCGGAACGCTTAAGTAACGCTATCGTCACTTAATGCGCATGGCAACGACTTTCGAACAGGCGTTCGTCCGGGCGCAGTCTATGGCGAATTGGAACCGCGTGACCGTCGCCTGGATCACCTAGGCCGTCTTGGCGGGGCGCGGTTCGCCATATTTCTTGGCCAGGGCCTTGGCGCCGGCGACAACCGCCAGGGTGATCGCATCGATCATGGCTTCGTCATCACCATCGCGCGCGTCCAGGGCGCCCGCCGTCCCGGCCACCATGAACCAGGCATATTGCTTGGCCTGGCGCGGCGGGAGACCGAAGGCCTTCTGCAGCCCCAGCGCCCAGCCCTCGGCGTCCGCCTTGCGGTTGCTCCGCGCTCGCTCCGCCAGAGGTCCGCAGTCCCGAACAAGGCGCATGAAAAGCTCGCCCCGCTCGTCGGCGCGGCGACACCAGTATTTCAGGGCGCCGCGCACCCAGTCCTCGAAGCTCGACTGCGGACCGATCTCGCTGGCCAGACGCTCGACATAGATCTGGGTTTCTCGGTCGAACAGCGCCGTCAGCAGGTCGTCGCGGTCCGTGAAATAACGATAGCCCAACGCCTTGGTGACACCGGTCAGATGCGCCACGCCGTCCATCGTGACCGCAGCGACGCCCTGCTCGATCACAATCTGCGCGGCCGCATCGAGAAACCGCTCGCGTCGTTCGGCGCCTTTCAGTCGTGTCTGGATCATTGTCGCCTCAAAGCTCCGGCCGCTTCCTATTGGCGCGGCAGGCAAAGAGATGGCAAGAGCCACCGCCCGCTTGAGCTGCCGCTGCTGCGCAATGTCGAAGGCGAGTTAAAAAGAATATCGCGATCGAACTGGGGATCAGCCAGCGCAAAACCGAACATCACCGTCAGAGCGTCATGCCTCCAGGCGCCCATAGCCCCGACCTGGTCGCGATCAACGCTCCAGAACGTAGACGCCCGGGGCCGCGCCCAGAGGCTTGCGATCCACACCAGAGCGGACGAGATCCGCCGCCGGCGCCTCCGGGCTCGAAAGCGACCTTAGCCAGTCGCCCCATACCGGCCACCAAGAGCCTTCGCCCGACGTTGCCTGGGAAAGCCAATCCGTGGAATCGGCATGGCGGCCATGTTGAGGTCGCGTGTGACACCGATAGTGGCGATCCGTCCGTCCCGGCTCGGAGACAATGCCGGCATTGTGGCCGCCGCTGGTCAGAAGGAAGGTCAGGGCTGCATCCGTCAGGTGATGCAGCTTGAAGACCGAGCGCCAGGGCGCCACGTGGTCCCATTCGGTGGCCACCGCGAAGATCGGCGCCTGGATGTCCTCAAGCGAGATCGGCCGGCCTTCGACCTCGAAGCGTCCTTCGGCAAGGTCGTTGTCCAGGAACAGAGATCGCAGATACTGACTGTGCATGGTGAAAGGCAGACGCGTGCCGTCGCTGTTCCAGGCCGCCAGATCGGTCATGGGCGCGCGTTCGCCCAGCAGATAGGCGGTGATGATCCGCGACCAGACCAGATCGTTGGAGCGCAACAACTGGAACGCGCCGCTCATCTGGCGCGCGTCCAGATAGCCCTGGGCCCACATCAGGTCCTCTAGGAACCGCACCTGTCCCGCATCGATGAACAGGCCCAGTTCGCCAGGTTCGCTAAAATCGGTCTGGGCCGCCATCAGCGTCACGGAGGCCAGCCTGTCGTCGCCGTCGCGCGCCAGGGCCGCGGCGGCGATGGCCAGCAGGGTCCCGCCAAGGCAATAGCCGGCCGCGTGAATCCGGTGGGCGCCCGTCTGGCCGCGGACCTCCTCCAGGGCGGCCATGACGCCCAGGCGTCGATAGTCGTCGAGCGACACATCCCGATCGCCGGGTCCCGGGTTGCGCCATGAAATCATGAACACGCAAAAGCCCTGGCTGGTGAGCCAGCGAACCAGCGAGTTCTCCGGCGAAAGATCCAGGATGTAATATTTCATGATCCAGGCCGGGACGATCAGCACCGGCTCGGGGGCGAGCGTCTCGGTCGTCGGCGCGTAGCGGATCAGCTCGATCAGATCATTACGGAACACCACCTCGCCCGGGGTGGCGGCGACCTCGTGTCCTGGTCTGAAAGCCTCCGCGCCGACGGGACGCTCACGGCGCAGGGCCGATTGCAGATCCTGCGCCCAGTTGCGCGCGCCGAAGGCCAGGCACAGCCCGCCAGTCTGGACAATTCTGGCCTGTACGACCGGATTGGTGGCGATGAAGTTGCTGGGCGCGAGGGTGTCGAGCGCCTGGCGGGCGGCGAAGCGAACCATGGCCTCGTGGCGCTCCGTGACACCTGGAACAGCGGACCCCGCCGCGTCCCACCACTGTTGCCCGAGCAAAAAGGCCTGACTGAGGACATTGAAGGGCCAGGAGCGCCAGGCAGGATCTGAAAAGCGATGGTCCTGCGGCAAGGGCGTAATGCACGGCGTCGCGGCGGCGCCCTCCAGGCAGGCGCGTCTTGTATAGTCGGCCAAGCGCGCGGCCTTCCGCCCCGCCTTGACCCACAGCTGCGCCTGCCGTCCGGGCGCGATAGCCAGATGGCTGCTCCAGTCCGCGAACGCCCCGACCAAGGAGGCTGGCGATAGTCCGCCGCTGGCCTGCGCGATCAGGGCGCTGACCGAGCGATTGAGAAGGTCTGCCGGACCGTCGAACGGGTCGGGCGGCCCCTCGTCCCCGGCCCGCGACAGCTCAGCCATCGAGTCCTGCTGCGGACTGACTTTCGCGAGACTTTGAGTTTCGCCGGGCGGGCGCTTGCTGGGCGAGCGCAAGGCCTAGCGCCCAAGCACCAAAGGCAGTTCGGCGGCGTCGAGCATCCGACGGGTCACGCCGCCAAACAACGATTCAGTCAGCCTCCCCTGCCCGAAGGCGCCCATCACGCAGTAGCCCGCCCCGCGCGCCCGGCAGGCGGCCAGGATCCAGACATCGGGCTTTCGCCCCTCGGCGGCCACCTGCTCGAGTTCGGCGTGAACGCCGTGACGGGACAGGTAGGCGGCCGCCGCCTCGACCGGCGCGCCCTTGCCGCCGTCCGCCACTGAAAACAGACAGACAGACTGGGCCATCCTTAGCAGGGGGACGCTGGCGCGGAGCGTGGCCATGTTCGCCGCCGAACCGTCCCAGGCCACCAGGGCCGGGCCGGCGGCGTCGAAGCCACGACTGGTGTCGGGGACAGCGACCACCGGGCAGCGCGCCTGGGCCAGGACCTCGGTCACGACCCCTCGCGGCTCAAGCGAAAGCAAGGTCTCGCGCTTGCAGTTGACGACGATCAGATCCGCCAGGCCCGCCTCCCGCATCAGGCAGCGCGTGAAGTCACCGGTCGTGTCGATCCAGTCCCACGGCGTCCCCTCATGGAGCATCCGCGCTTCCAGGGCGGCCTTGTTGGCCGCCTCGACCTTGCGTTCCTCGGCCAGGACCATCGCCTGGACCGCGCCGCTGACGTCGCCGACCAGCACAGGGATCGGCGTGACGTCGACGCAGGTCAGATGGCCGTCCAGGGCCCGGGTCAGATCCAGGGCCGCCTGCAGCCTCGCCTCCTGGCCCGCGTCGTCATGCACCAGCAACAGCACCGTCTTCATTGCCGCCTCCTTTGGCTTGGAGCGCCAAGGCTAAGGATGAATCCGACACGCGCCTATGCGGGATTCTACGGATGACCTTGCGCTCTACTGAGAACGATACGCGTTCCCGGCCACGAAACCTGTAATCCGGACCAGCTCTAAGTATTGTCCACAATGGGCGGCGGCGATCGCACATCCTATCGTTGCATCACCGTTTCGAAGGAGCGCTTGTCATGTCGATGCCAGGAATTCCAGAGACCATCGCCTGTCGCGAGACCGCGCTGCCTCACTTCGGACCCGGGCTTTTTGGGGACATCTGGGTGAGAATGACCTTCGCGTGCGGCGAGGAGGTCTACGCTCAGGATGAAGAGACCGACATGGTCTATCAGGTGGAGAGCGGCGCGGTGCGCGCCTCACGCCTGCTCAGCGACGGGCGTCGTCAGATCGCAGGCTTCTACTATCCGGGCGACCTCTTCGGGCTTGAGACCGGCCCGTTCCATCGCGCCTCGGCCGAAGCGCTGGGGCCAACCCGCGTCCTGGTCGCCAGGCGCGCCTCGCTAAAGCATCATGGAGAAGCCGGCCTGAGGCTGGAGCGGCAGATCTGGAACGCGACGGGCGCGGAACTCGAGCGGGCCCACGAACACATGATGCTTCTGGCGCGCAAGAGCGCGCTGGAAAAGGTCGCCGGCTTCCTGTCGCAGATGGCCGAGCGTCAGCCCAGCTGCTGCGAGCTGCCGATGAGCCGGCAGGACATCGCCGATCATCTGGGCCTGAGCATCGAGACCGTCTCGCGGATGTTCACCCAGCTTCAGGCCGACGGGCTGATCGCGCTGGACGGCTGTCGCCGGTTCCGGGTCCTGGCCGCACGGCGACTGGCTCAGTTGGCTGTGGCCTGACGCGACCCTCCGAGCGCGCCATGGCTGCGGCGCCACGCGTGGATCGCCTGACAGCCTTTGATCGCGTTTCGGCGAAGCCAGACGTGTCGCGGTGATGATCACCACGCCTTGGCCGGCCGGGCTCGACCTCCGTCAAGCAAAGGCGCGCAGGGCGCGGACCAGCTTGTCCACGGCGGCGTCCGAAACCATTGCGCTCTGCGTCAGCAGCGGCTCGACCAGGCCGGCGATGAAGGTCGCCCCGCCAGCATAGGCCAGCGCCCAGCCGGCGAAGCGACGATGCTGTATCGGCCCCCTCCGCAGCACGCTGAGCTTCTCATGCCGTTCGTCTCTACCGATGCTGACCATCAGAGCTTCCAGCGCATCCTCCGAACCCTCAAGGATCTGCGCGAAAGCCTCGCCCGTCCAAACCAGAGCCCCGGTCACGCCAAGCGCCGCGTTGCGTTCGAGCGAAACCCGAACGATATCGGCGACCCGATCAGCGCCCTGGGTCAGGGTCAATCGACTGCGGCTCACGTACAGCAACTCGCTCAGAGGTCCTTCCATGTCGTACATCTCCGTGACGAAGGTTGGGGATGCTGCGCCGCTTGCCGGGCCGCCAGCAGATCCTAGCGCTGTCGTCGGGCGCGGCTTGCAGCAGCGCGAAAAGCCACTTGGAACTCTCAAGGCCCGACCGCCGAAGCCATGCGGCGCATAGCGCCGAGACGTCTTGGGCGTGGCTGCTCGACGGGGAACTGAAGACACGCTCGCCCCGCGCCGCGCGCGTCGTCACGGCGGAGTAAGAACCGCCGCGCCGATCAGACGCCCCTCCCTGAGGTCCTCCAGCGCCTTGCCCGCCTGCTCCAGGCGATAGGTCGTGACATGCGCGCGAACCTTGGCGGCCAGGGCCCGGGGCAGATAGTCCCGCCCGTCCTGCCGCGTCAGATTGGCTACCGAGATGAGCCGGCGCTCGCCCCAGAGATCAGCGTAGTCGAAGGCGGGAATCTGACTCATGTGGATGCCGCCGCAGACCACCACCCCGCCCTTCCGCACCGCCCGCAGGGCGACTGGGACCAACGCGCCGACCGGCGCGAACAGGATGGCCGCGTCGAGCGGCTCGGGCGGCGGTTGGCTGGAGTCCCCGGCCCAGAAGCAACCCAGGGACCGCGCCAGGGCCTGGGCCGCCAGGTCCCCGGGGCTGGTAAACGCCGCCACCGCCTGGCCTTCGGCGACAGCGAGCTGGGCCAGCAGATGGCCCGCCGCGCCAAAGCCATAGAGGCCCAGGCGCTGGACGCGTGTCTGGGCGCACGCCAGTCGCCAGGCCCGAAAGCCGATCAGCCCCGCGCACAGCAACGGCGCGGCCTGGGTGTCCTCAAGGCCGTCCGGAATCGGCAGAGCGAAACGCGCGTCCGCCGCCATCAACTCGGCATAACCGCCATCACGGCTCCAACCGGTGAAGACCGGCGCGTCGCAGAGATTTTCGGCGTCGTCCCGACAATATCGACAGCGGCCGCAGGTCCCGCCCAGCCAGGCCACGCCGACCCGCTGGCCAAGCGTCCAGCCCTGGACCTCGTCACCCATGGCCTCGACCACACCGACGACCTCATGACCTGGCACGATGGGTCCCGATGAGGGCAGGTCACCGTCCAGCAGATGCAGATCGGTCCGGCAGACGCCGCACGCCCGCACCCGAACCAGCAGGTCCTGGGGCCCGAACCGGGGCGTCGGGCGACTGACCAAGGTCAGCCGCCCCTGGTCGAGGACCATGGCCCGCACGTCAGGCGACGTCTGCCGGCTTGGACGCCTGGATGGCGATGGTCCGTCCGCCGGACTCGGCGACCTTGGGCGCGGTGATGGTCAGGACGCCGTCGGCCAGGGAGGCGACGATCCTTTCGCTATCGACGGCGCGCGGCAGGGTGATCGATCGCGAAAAGGCGCCCGAGCGCCGCTCGACGACGCGATAGGTCTTGGACTTGTCCTCGGTCTCCGAGGCCTTCTCGCCGGCGATGGTCAGGACGTCGTCCTCGACGGTGACGGCGATTTCATTGTCCTTGAAGCCGGGCACGTCGAGCTTGATCTCCACCCCTTGAGCGGTTTCGCTAAGGTCGAGACTCGGCGTGACAAAGGTCTCCAGGCCGCGACCAAATTCGCCAAAGAGACGATCAATCTCGCGCTGCAGCGGCGCGAACATGTGAGAGGCCTGTTGGCCGAAAGCCGGGATGAGGGATTTGCTGTCTTGCAGGCTCATGTCTAACGCTCCATCGATCTGAGCGCCCGAGCGGCGCGATGAAAGTGTGGTCCGTTGCGGGCCCTGGCCTTTGACCGGCGTCAATCGCCGTGATTTTCCGAGCGACGGAACTTCGGGCGTCTCGCGCCCGCGCTCAGCCGAGCTTGATGTGAGCGCCGCCGGCGGCGATGGCGAGGCTGACGCCCTGCCCCTTCGCCCAGAGCCGGATTTCCACGCCCTTGGCGTTGCGCAGCACGGCGGTCGCGCCGCTCAAGGTGACAAACACGCCGACCGCCGCCGCCAGCATGTAGACGCCCTCGAAATCCCTCACCGTCTTGAGGTGATAGATTTCGGCCCTGCCCTCGACCCGGTCTGCGCCGACGCCGAGCAGCGTCAGGCCGGTGACGGTGAAGTTGAAGTTGCGGTCCCTGAAGGTCAGTCGGCCGCCGCCCCAGCTATAGCCAACACCCAGAGCCACGGTATCGGCGGCGAAGGTCGCCGTGGCGTCCGGGGCGCCGTCTGGCGGAGCGGGGCGCGCCAGAGCCCGTCCCGGCGCCGGGGCGATCACACCCACCAGTCCCGCCAGGGCCTTCCGACGTGAAAATCGCATGCGCGCCTCCTCTGAGGCTCGCATCCTGCCGCAATGACGGCGCCTGAAATTGATGGACAACAAAGTACGGCCGCCGCCAGCGCGCCAAGATGGGAGGTCACGATCGGTTCCAGCTGGAGACGCCCTTGGACGAGGCTTCCCTTCCCCCTGCCGGCGCGCCGGCGGAAACCCTCGCCCCATCCGTCCCAGCGCCCACGACCTGGGCCAGTCGCTTTTTCGGGCGGCCCCGGGCAAGCCTGGCGGCGTTCCTGATCCTTGTCGTTGCGCTGGCCGGCGTCGCGCTCGCGCTGGTTCCGCGTGCCGTCCAGATCGATCGCGTCAAGCGTGGCCTCGCCGTGGACGTGGTCTACGCCTCGGGCCTCGTCGAACAGACGCGCCAGGCTCACATCGCGCCGGTCGTCACCGCGCCGATCCGGACCGTGGCGGTCGAGGAAGGCCAAGCCGTGGCGCGCGGACAGCTCCTGGCCCAACTCGACGACGGACCGCAACGCGGCGCGGCCCTCCAGGCCGAGGCCCTGGCCGCCCAGACCCGGGTGGTCGCCGCCCGGACCCTGCGCCTCAGACAGGCCGGCTTCGCCGCGCCGGCCGCAGATGACGACGCCCAGGCCCAACGCAAGGCGGCCGAAGCGGCGGCGGCCAGCGCCTGGGCCCGGCTGGCCGACTATCGGATCACCGCGCCGATCGCCGGGCAGGTGCTGCGGCGGGACGCCGAGCCTGGCGATCTGGCGAAAGCCGGAACGGTATTGTTCCTGGTGGCTGATCCGGCGCGGCGGCGCGTCACCGCCGATGTCGACGAGCGCGACGTGGCGCGGCTGACGGTGGGGCAGACGGCGCTCATCAGCGCTGATGGCTTTGCCGGACGCACCTTCACCGGCAGGGTCGATCAGATCACCCCGGTCGGCGACGCGACCGGCCGGGTCTTCAGGGTTCGCGTCGGTTTGCCGCCTGGGTCTCCGCTTCGACCCGGCATGACCGTCGAACTGAACCTGATCACGGCCCGGCGCCAGAACGTCATCCTGGCCCCCTCGAAGGCCGTTTCCGACGGCGCGGTCTGGGTTGAGGTCAATGGCAGGGCGCGGCGCAAGCTGGTCGTGGTGGGCGCGGCCAGCGGCGACCAGGCGGAGATTGTCTCGGGTCTGGCGTCGGACGCGAGGATCATCCTCAGCCCGCCGAAGGACCTGCGCGACGGAGCGCGCGTGCGGGACGCGAATCCATGACCGCCGCCACGCCGAGGGTGCTGGCGGGCATCGCCTTCGCCCATCTGTGGGTTCGCGCCCGCGCGACCTTCGTGGCCACGCTCGGCGTCGCCATCGGCGTCGGCTTCTTCCTGGCGGTGTCGGGAATGATGGTCGGCTCCCAGAAGGACTTTATCCGTACCCTGATCGACACCGCCCCGCACATCATCGTGCGCGACGAACGTCGCCTTCCGAACCGGCAACCCGCGCTGACCGTGTTTTCCGGGGCCGCCGTGGCGATCAAGGGGCTGCGCCCGCAGGAGGAGGTTCGCGGTTTAAAGGACTGGCCAGCGATGCTGGCCGACGCCCGGAGCCAGCCGGGCGCCCTGGCCGCGCCGTCCCTGTCGGGCGCGGTGACCATCGGCTACGCCGGCCGGACCGCCGCGGTCGCGTTGAGCGGCGTCGAGCCGCGTCTCGAAGGGCGGTTGACCAAGATCGACGAGACCCTGAGCGGCGGTCGTCTGGCCGACCTTCAGGCGCGCCCCGACGGCCTGATCATCAGCCGTCCGATGGCCGAGCGCCTGGGCGCGCGTCGCGGCGACACCCTGGTCGTCACCGCCTCGAGCGGCGCCTTGCAGCGCATGCGGGTCCTGGCCTTGATCGAGCCAGACGCCCAGGCGGGATTCTATGCGGGAGACACCGTCGCCTACGGGCTGCTGCGCACAGCCCAGGTTCTGTTCGCCAGACCCAATATCGTCAATCAGTTGCACGTGCGGCTGGCCAATCCGGACGACGCCCGGCGCGTGGCCCAGGCTCTCGAAGGTCGATGGGGCTACAAGTGGGAGTCCTGGCAGGAACGATCGGCCGACATTCTCAACCTTCTCGTGGTGCGCAACGTCATCATGTACGCGGTCATCCTGGCGATCCTGATCGTCGCCAGCTTCGGGATCTACACCGCTGTCTCCAACAGCGTCGCCGACAAGCGGCGCGACATCGCCATCCTGCGGGCGATGGGGTTTTCGGCCCTGGACGTGCAGGCCATTTTCCTGATGGAGGGGCTGGTGATCGCGCTGCTGGGCGCGGTGCTGGGCTTCGCCATCGGCACAGGCCTGCTTGAGACCCTGGCCCGTCTGCCACTGACGATGGGCGGGAAGCCGCTGGTGCTGCCGCTCGATCGCGGGCCGGGTCAGTACCTGATCGCCGGCGGCGCCTCCCTGGCGGCGGCCCTGCTGGCCGCCTGGCTGCCCGCGCGCAAGGTCGCCCGCGTGGATCCGGTGTCGGTGCTCAGGGGCGCGGCATGACCGTGCGTCTCGAGGGGCGCGACCTGACCCGCAGGCTGACCGACCCGGAGCCTTTCACCCTCGTCGACGCCGTGTCACTGACTGTCGCCGCCGGCGAGTTGGTCGCCATCGTCGGCCCGTCGGGCTGCGGCAAGTCCTCCCTGCTCTATCTCCTGGGCCTGCTGGACCGTCCTGACGCCGGCGAAGTGCTGATCGACGGCCGGGCGACCAGCGCGCTGGCAGACGCGGCGCGCACGCGGCTGCGCCTGGAACATATCGGCTTTGTCTTCCAGTTCCATTTCCTGCTGCCCGAACTGACGGCGGGAGCCAACATCGCCCTGCCGATGCAGCGGCTGGGCCGGCTGTCCGACACCCAGATCGCCGCGCGCGTGACCGGCCTTTGCGCCAAGCTGGATCTTTCCGGCCTGGAGGCCCGGCGGCCGGATCGGCTGTCGGGGGGGCAGCGCCAGCGGGTGGCCATCGCCCGCGCCTTGGCCAATGATCCGGCCCTGCTACTGTGCGACGAACCCACTGGCAATCTCGACAGCCTCAACACCCGCCGTGTGATCGAGGAGTTCCAGCGCCTGGCGCACGAGGAGGGCCGCGCCGTGGTCTGCGTCACGCATGACGAGGGTTTCGCGAGAGCCGCGGACCGTCGCGTGCACATGCTGGACGGTCGTATCGTCAGCTCCAAGGCCGCGTCGGCCTGACGCCAGCCTGCAGCTCCTGGAAAGCGACGCGATCCTGCGACGCAGGTGGCCGATGCGTTTTGACGCGCGTCAAATTTGGCCCGGCCGTAGGGCGCATGATCGGCCCGCCAGCAACGGAGACCTCCCATGGCCAAGTCCGCCCAGGCGCCGAACGGCGCAGACACCATCTTCGGCGCCCTGTTGACCACCGTCCATGACGGCCAGGACACGATCACCAGGGCCTGGAGCCAGAACTGCGACCTCTACGCCCGCTATTTCGCGGCCCTGTCCAGGGCCCATGGGCCCGAGGATTTTCTCGCCGCGAACGCCCAGTTGATGCTCGGCGGCATGGACGCCGTGACACGCGCCGCGAGCTCGCCGCGCGTCGACGACGCGACCCAGCCGCAAGCATAAGACGCGCGGCTCGCGACCCGGCAGGCGCTTCGGGTCGCCACCACGTAGGCGGACCAGCCTCGGCGACGTGGCATCCCGGCTGTCGCCAAGCTGGCGTAGGTCCGCTGCCCGCCCGCTTGTCAGCCAACAGGAAGACAATCATGGAACAGTCCATCCGACACGAGATCCTGGCTCTCCTCGAGGCCGGCAGGGATCTAACCCTGGCGACGCTGCGCGAGGACGGCGGTCCGCAGGCCACCACCGTCTCGTATGTCAGCGACGGGCTTTCGATCTATTTCGGATGCTCGGCGCGATCGCAGAAGGCGCGCAATCTGGCGCGTGATCCTCGCGTGTCGGCGGTGGTCGACCTGCCCTACGAGTCCTGGGACCAGATTCGCGGCCTGTCGCTCGGCGGCACGGCGGCGCGCCTCACCGACCCGGCGGAGATCACATCCGTAGGCCGCCTGTTTCTGGCCAGGTTCCCGCAGATTTCCGGCGTCTTCGCCACGGGGGATGAAGAGCTGGCGCTGTTCTGCATCACTCCGGTGGTGATTTCGGTGCTCGACTATCGCAAGGGCTTTGGCCACACCGAGCATGTCGACGCCGCCGAACTCGAGGTGCGCCCGACCTGACGCCATCGCCGCGTCGATCGGCGCAGACTGATAGCCATCGCTTCAACCGTTCCTCCGCAAGGATGCTTTGATCTAGAGCCAGCCATCAGGTCAGAAAGGGTCTAGGCCGCCAGCGTTACGTCCCGGACCAGCGACTGGTGAGCCGCGATACCGGCCAGGACCCCGTCGGCCGAGGCGAAGGTGGCGTTCTGCATTGGACGGGCCGCATCGCCGGCCGCGTAGACGCCGGGCACGGTTGTAGCTTTCCAGGCGTCAGTGCGGATGATCGGCCCCATAGGACCATCATCGAAGGCGCAGCCCAGCTGCTCGGCCAGCGGACTGGCCATGCGCTGGGCGGGCGCGACGAACAGGCCCTCCATGGCCACGACACGGCCATCGGCTAAACGCACACCCTCCAGGTTCGCTGTCCCGCCCAACAGGGCGACGACCGGTATAGGCTCGATCACCACGCCACGCGCATCCAGCAGGGCGCGCTGCTCGTCATCCGGCGCGAACAGCCCCTGGGTAAACAGCGTGGTGGGGCCCCAGTCGGGGATCATCGCGGCCTGGTGGGCCGACATCGGGTGGCCCGCCAGCACGCCCAGTGGCCGATCGCGATGCTCATAGCCGTGGCAATAGGGGCAATGCAGCACGCTTGAGCCCCAGCGTTCCTTCAGGCCTGGAATTTCGGGCAGAATGTCGATCACCCCGGTGGCCAGCACCAGACGCCGCGCGGTCACGCGCCGGGCGCCAGCCAGGGTCACCGCGAAGCCTCCGGGCAAGGCCTGGGCCTCCAACGCCTCGCCGCGCGCGATCTCTACGGTCGGATAGGCGGCGACCTGGCACGCGGCCTCCTGGGTGATGCGGGCGGGAGCCCTGCCGTCCTGGCCAAAGAATCCGTGCGAGGCGTCGGCGAAGCGGTTTCGCGGCAGACCAGCGTCGACCACCAGAATCCGGCGGCGGGCGCGGGCCAACTGCATGGCGGCCGACAGTCCGGCGAAGCCGCCCCCGATGATGATGGCGTCAAGCATGGGTATGATCCTTGGGAAGAGGGATTTGGGTGGCGTCGATCCCGGCGAACAGGTCGGCCAGACTGATGGTCGCCAGCTTTCGGGCCAGGAGGGCGCGCGCTTGGGCGACGGCCTCGTCGAGGGCGAGATTGACCGCCTTCTCAAGAAGGCAGCCGGGCATTTCTTCGGCCTTGCCCAGGGCGATGATCGGCTCGTCCAGAGCGTCCTGCACCTGGGCCAGGCTGATCGCGGACAGGGCCCGGCCCAGCCGCCAGCCGCCGCCATGGCCCTTGGTCGAGACGACGATCCCAGCATCGCGAAGGCCCGCGAAGGTGCGCCGGATGACCACCGGATGGGCGCCGGCGCAGGCCGCCATCTCTTCGGAGGTCATGGGGGTTTCGCGGCAGGCCATATGCAGCAGCACGTGCAGGGCGACGGAAAGGCGGCTGTCTCGTTTCATGTAATATTATTTGTTACATAAGCGGTCGCGACGCAAGGCGCCGCGAACCCTCAGTTGCCGTGGGAGCCGCCTTCGTGGCGACGGCGCCAGTTGAGGATATGGGCGCAGGCCAGCAGAAGGCCTCCCACCAAGGTGATTGGCCGCTCCCAGACCGGGCGCGGGAAGTCCAGGGCGCCGGCCAGCATGAAGCTCAGGCCGACCAGGGCCATGGCCACCGCCCGCCAACTGGTGGGGCGACGCGCCGGCCAGTCGACCAAGGCCGCCAGGGCCAGCGGCGCGGCGATCAAGACAAACAGCACATGGACCCATTCGGCTGCCGCCCAGCCGCCGAGCAAAGGCAGGGCCAGAGCCAAGAACGGCGCCGCCAGGCAATGAATCAGGCAGAGCACCGTCAGCCCGATCGCCGACAGGTCCAGGGTCTTGGCGATGGCTGCGTTCATGGTGGTTCCTCGTAAAGCGATTGGCGGCGTCGAAGTCGTGTTCAGCACGGCTCGCCTGACGTCCCTGATCGTGCGGGCGGGGACGCCGGGCCTTGGGTGTCGTCCCAAAGTCGACACATCTGCTGATAGACGCGCTCATGGCGATCACGTGCGCGCCACGATTCCAGCAAGATCCGCTCATAGGTCAGCAAGCCGCGGGAATGGCTTCGAACGATCCAGAAGGCGGCCGAAGCTCGTGGGCCGATGATCTTCAGGCGCAAGGCCAGAACCAGGGTCGGGAGCATATGTCCGATCACGGCTGAGCCTCCAGCGCCTCGCAATAGTATCGCTGGCGCGCCGAGGCCGCCGCGCCCCAGACCCGCTCGTGCAACACCTCAAAGCGATAGAGGATCAGTAGCCAGTCCGCGTCTTCCAGACTGACGCCCAAGGTCGACGCCACCCAATCCAGGGAAGGCTCACCATCCTCTGGCAGCGGCGCGACCTGCCCTTTCCTGGCCCGGTGAGCGGCCGACTTTCGATCCCGGCGCATGATCAACCCCAGCTTGGGAAGGGATCGGGCAGCTTGGTCCAGGCCTTTGGTCCCAGACCAAACTGCAGTGGTGAGATCAGGCAGTCGTCGAAGCCCTTGGTCAGGGCCGCGCGGTCCATGTCCTGACCGATCAGAACGATCTCCTGACGGCGATCGCCGTGCGGGGCCTTCCAGACCTTCATGATGGCGTCCAGCCAGACCGGATCGTTTGGCCATTGGTCGCGGGGCGCGGTGGCCCACCATCGGCCATGAGGTTCGGTCTGGGTCACCGCGCCGGCCTGACTCCATCCGCCGACCCGATCATAGCGCGTGGCCAGCCAGAAGAAGCCCTTGGAGCGAATGACGCCCGGCCACTCGCTCGCCAGCCAGGCCTTGAGCTTTTCCGGATGGAACGGCCTGGAGGCGCGGTAGACGAAATGGCTGATGCCGTATTCCTCTGTCTCGGGCAGCACCTCGCCCATCAGGGCCTTCTGCCAGCCCGCCGCGCCCTCTGCCTTGGCGTAGTCGAACAATCGGGTGTTCAGAACGTCATCGAGCGCGACCGCGCCGCGTTCTGAGGTCACGATCCGGGCCTGGGGATTGAAGGTGGCGATGATCCCTCTCAGCCGGCCCAGTTCGGCGGCGTTGACCAGATCGGTCTTGTTGAGGACGATGACGTCGGCAAATTCGATCTGTTCGACCAGCAGATCGACCACGGTCCGGTGATCGCCCTCCCCGGCCGTCTCCCCGCGATCAGCCAGGCGGTCGCGCGAAGCGTAGTCCTTCAGGAAATTATAGGCGTCAACCACGGTGACCATGGTGTCCAGCCGGGCCACGTCGGAAAGGCTCTGATCGGACTCGTCGCGGAAATCAAAGGTGGCGGCGATCGGCATCGGCTCGGAAATGCCCGTCGATTCGATCAGCAGGTAGTCGAAGCGGCGCTCGGCGGCCAGGCGGCGGACCTCCAGCAGGAGGTCGTCGCGGAGCGTGCAGCAGATGCAGCCATTCGACATCTCCACCAGAGTCTCGTCGGTGCGCGACAGATCCGCCCCGCCCTCGGCGACCAGCATCGCGTCGATATTGACCTCGCTCATGTCGTTGACGATCACCGCGACCTTCTTGCCTTCGCGGTTGCCCAACACATGATTGAGCAGGGTGGTCTTGCCCGCCCCCAGAAAGCCCGACAGCACGGTCACCGGCAGGCGCTTGTCGATGCGAACGGAATGAGACGGGCTGGACGCCAGGGACATGGCGATCTCCAAAGTGTTATAATATAACACCTTGTTAAGCCACCCCAACGGCCCGTGCAAGAGGTATTGTTATATTATAACATGCAACCCTGGGGCGGCGCCCCCGCTGGGACCGCAGACATGATTGCCTCCATCTTGTCGATCAGCGCCAACTGGCCGCGCGCGCTGGAAGGGTCCAGGCCGAGCCGTGTCTGATCCTCGCGGTCCAAATCGAGGTCGGCGGCCTGAAGCCGGACCGCCCCTCTTAGATGCCGATGCACATCCTGGTGAAATGGGGCGCGCCGTCGTCCCACGCCGCACAGGCAAAGCCATGCCCCCGAGCGAAAAGCGGATGAGACTGGCGATACTGAAGAACGCTGAGCGCCCGAAAGCTCTTCGGCGCTAGTTTCCTGCTGATCCTGGCGAGCTTGCCCAGCCGATCGAAACAGGCGGGCCCTACAAAAACGGCCGGCTCCTTGAGGAGCCGACCGTTATTGACGTTTCTGGCCTTATTCCGCTCTAGAACGGGATTTCGTCGTCCAGGTCGGCCGAGAAGCTCTCGCGCGGGCCGCTGGGCTGGCTGCGCGGCGCGCCGCCGCCGCCGCCGCCGCCGCCATAGTTGCCGCCGCCACTGGAATAGCCGTCATCGCCACCGCCCGAGGACGCGCCCGCGCCGTCGCCGCGACCGCCCAGCATGGTCAGTTCACCGCGGAACTTCTGCAGCACGATCTCGGTGGAATACTTTTCGGCGCCAGTATTGTCGGTCCATTTGCGGGTCTGGATCGCGCCCTCGATATAGACCGTCGAGCCCTTGCGCAGATACTGCTCGGCCACCTTCACCAGATTGTCGTTGAAGATCACGACCCGGTGCCACTCGGTCTTTTCCTTGCGCTCGCCCGAGGTGCGGTCGCGCCAGCTTTCCGAGGTGGCGATGCGCAGATTGGCGACACGGTCACCGGAACTCAGGCTGCGTATTTCGGGGTCGGCCCCGAGGTTGCCAACCAAAATGACCTTGTTGACGCTGCCCGCCATCGCTTCGACCTTGTTCACGCCCGGCGACCCATGCGCCAGAATCTGATCAAGACGTTAATGGAGTGGCCGGGTCAACTCAATTTGTTCTCAATACGTTCCTGTGGACGATAGCCAGGCATGGCCCACGAAGCGTTATTGAGCGGGAACCTCGCGGATCGCGCCCGGCACCGCCAGCCGGCCATCACCCGTGCGAACCAGCGACATGAAGCGGGCTCCGTCATAGGTCTGGCCCAGATAGATCCCTTCCTTCTCCACGAAGATGAAGCTGCCTTGATAGGAGCCCGTCAGGGTGCGGTTGGGACTGCCCATGCGCATGAAACGAATCCGCATGCCTTCGAGCGTCGCCGCGCATTGCTCCATCGATGGGACATTGCGCTCCACCGGGTTGAACCGCAGCGTCTTGTCCTTGTTGGTGGCGACATGGAAGCAGACGCCCTTTTCGAAGGGCGCCTTGATTTGCTTTTCACAGGCCGACAGCGCGAGACCCGCGGCGACGACGGAGGCGGCGATCAGGATCGGACGGCGCATGGCGGTACTCGTCTTAGCCGGCGGCCGGGATCGAGCAGTTCGGTCCCTGGTCGATCACGGTGTGGAAGGAACGGTTGTCTGAGGAAGCTTCGACACGGCCTGGAACCAGCCGCAGGGTTTCCTCGCCCCAGCGACCATAGGTGGCCCCGCCCGGACGCTCGCAGCGGCCGGCGAACAGGGTCTGGGCGCAGGCGCTCAGGGTGATGTCGCCCGGCAAACGGCGCCACTCGGCTCCGGCGTAGCGCCAACAGGCCGCGAGCGGCGTGCTTGAGGCCGTCGCTGTCGGCGACGGCGCGGGTCCTGGCGACACGGCCGATGTCGGCGGGGCGTCGATGGTCGGCGGCGGCAGGGGCGTGAGGACCGTGCCGGCCTGATCGGCGGCGGCCAGGGCGCCGGTCTCGTCGACGCCCACATCCAGAGCGCCCGTGGCGACGCCATTCTTCTTGGCGCATTCGGCCAGGGTGGTCTCGCCGACGAACTGGCCGCCCACGAAGCATCGCAGCGGTCGCGCCGGGTCCAGCTTGGTGTCGTCGGCCCGTCCGGTCTCGACGATCAAGCCCGCGCGCGAGGCGGGAGGAGGTTCGGTCGGCTTGCCCTTGCCGCCCAGCAGGACGATCGCGATGCCGAGGCCAGCCAGGAGCGCCAGCGCGGCGCCGCCCGCCAGAACGATGCGTCGGTCTTTCAGAAGTTCCATGAACACTGGCTACGACGCGAAGATGACGCTTTCAAGCGCCACAGGGCCGCCAGCACGACTATCCACCCGTCAAACGGTTCAGCGCGGCCTGATAATTGGAAATCTGGTTCTTCAGATAGGCCGGCACCGTGCCCCCGGTCTTGCCCGAAGTGGCGCCGGCGCTGCTGTCGACGCCCATCGCGATGTCGGCGATTTCGCGATAGGCGGTGCGCACCGCCGACATCGCGCGCGTGATCACCGAAGTGGCGTTCTTGCGACCTGCCTCGTCCGACAGGTCGAGCTCGGGCGTCAGCTGAAGGCCAAATACAGGCCCCCCGCCGTCGGCCGAAACCGTCTTGCCGCTCTCGACCTTGGTGTTGCGAACAACGCCGGAGGCCAGACCCAGGGCCTGAAGGACGTCAGTGCCGCCCTTCCCCGCCAGAACCTCGATCGTCGAGGTCGCATAAGCGGGACTGATCTTCAGCTTGCGCGCGTTGCCGTCGCTGGACATCTCGACCTTGGCCCGGAAACCCGAAGCGCGCTTGATCTTGTCGGCCAGGGTTTCAAGTGTGTCCTTGGCGTCGATGGTGATCGTGGTCAGCGTGCCGCGCTCGCGGGTGCGAATCTGGAAGGTGTCACCCGCGCGGGCGGCCGTCGCGGAGACGAGGCGCTCGGACTGGGTGAAATCCATCTTGCCCTTGGGCAGGCCAAAGGCGTCGAGACTGCTGGAGCCGGCCTGGTCGACGGCGATCGAGGTCGGCGTCGCATAGCCATCCTTGCCGGTCAGCCGCTGCGACCAGGAGACAGCGCCGGTGGCGACGTCGATCTGCGCGACATAGCCATCCTTCTCGCCAACTGTTGTCTGGCCTTCGAGGTTCTTGCCCGCCGCGCCCACCAGCCAGGCCGAGCCGTTCGAGACGGCCATTCCCGTCACGGTGTCGTCGCCCGTACCGCCATAGTAGGCCAGGGTGTCGGCGCTGGTGTCGGTCAGGTCGAGCGACAGACGCCCCACAAAGCCATCGGAACCCCCGGATGCGACGGCTGTCGTATTGCCAAGGCTCAGCGCGCCATTCGAGGTATGGCCGCCCACATAAAGCTGGCCGCCGTCGATCTTCAGGCCGACCATCTCGCCGCCCTTCAGCGAGCCCAGATCGCGGACGGCGCCCGCCGACAGGGTGGCGGCCTTGGTGTAAGTCACCGGCGTGGTCACCATCACGCCAGCGGACGTCATCGACGTGGCGTTCTCTGTGACGACAGTCGGCGCCACGGTGAAGCTGCGCAGAATGGCGTTGCCGTTTTCCTTGCCGCCGACGACTACCTGCGATCCGTTCACGACAATGTCCGAGACGGAGTCGTTTTCTGAGGTGCCGAACTTCTGAGTAAACAGGGCCTTGGGGCCTCCGTTCAGGTCAGTGGCGAAGGCCGTCAGATAGGAATCATACTCGCCGCCCGCGGCCGAGGTCGAACCCGGCAGGTCGGACTTGGACCGTCCGCCGACATAGAGGATGCCATCGGATCCGAAAGCGACCGCCGTCGCCTCGTCTTCCAGCATGGCGCCCCGTCGCACCGTCCACTGCTCGTCGCCCTTGGCGTCGTAGCGCGTCACGAAGCTGTCGGTCTTGCCCGAGGTCGCGTCGGAATTGATCGGCCCATCGACCGCGCCCTGCAGTCGGCCGGTCACGGAGCCGGCGACGGCCACGCTACCGTCGTCGGCGACCGCAAGGTTCAGGCCGCTCGCCGAGTCCGTGGCGCCCAGGCTGCGGGCATACAGAAGATGGCCGGCGGAGTCGTACTTGAGGAGCGCGACGTCCTGGTCGCCCTTGATCACCTGGCCGTCCACGTCCTTGGTGACGTCGGCCAGCATGTAGATCGAGCCGTCGGATCCGGACACCGTCTTGCGAACGCTGGAGATCGTGCCCTGCAGGGTCTCGGAGAACAACTTGTCGCCCGGCTGCCCGCCGCCAGCGGCGCTGTACTTGGTCAGGGTATTTTCAATGACCGCATCGTCGGTCTTGGTGTCCTTGTCCGGATCGGGATTGCCGGCCGCCGTCGTGATGTAGACGGCGGGAGACGAGGCTGTCGCGGTGAAGGTCAGTTGCTCGGTCGAGTCGCCCTTCACCCGCAGCGCGAAGTCGTCGCCGGTCGCGGGTAGCGTCACCGGCTGACCATTGACCTGCACGGTTCGGGTCTCGCCGACCTTGCGTTCAACGGCGAAGCTGGTCTCGAAACCTTCGGCCTTCAGCTTGCTGTTCATGAAGCTGACGACATTGGACATCGTCCGGGGCGTCGCCCCCATATCAAGCAGATTCATGGTCACGTTTGTCGTGACGCCGAACTTCTTGACGGCCAGATCGAAGCTGACATTGCCCTGGAACTTGGGCACTTCGTCGTCGGACTCGCCGCTGTAGATCGTGTCGGTGATGTAGCTATAGACGTTCTTGGGCACGCCAACGGTCGAACGGTCGGTCGCCATCACCGCGCCCGGCGTCAGGCGCCCCTGATCCAGGCTCATGTTCTGGGTGTAGGTCGTGACTTCCGACAGTCCCTTGGTCAGGGCGGTCTGCAGTCTCTTGAGCTCGCTGTCGGTGACGCCCTTTTCGGCGGCCCGCGCGGCGATTGCTGAAAGGGTATTGAGCGCCTGGTAAGTGGCGAAAAGCTTCTTGTAGTCGCCGCTCGCGCCCTTGAGGCTGGAGGCATTGCCCGCCTCATCGACGAACTTGCGGCCGCTCAGGGCCGCCTTGACCAGAGCGCTGGGTTCCGTGCCCCCGGACATCCACGGCGCGGTCGGCACCACGGCCTTGGACTTGGACGGGGAAGTCGCCGTGGCCGACGCGCCGTTCAGCTGGCCCGTGCGAGCCTGATAGTAGCCGAGCAGTACGCTGGTATCGAAAGTGATCACGGCGATTCCTGTCGGGGTACGCGGAGCACCCCGCTTCTATTTGAACGCGTAACGCTGAAGACTCGTTAAGACCTTTGGTTACGCGGCGATTAGGTGCGCTTCGGTCAAGCTGCGACGCGCCGCTTCGCGCAACTGACTCCACTCCGAGGCCAGGATTCCCAGCAGAACGACATCGCGAGCGACGCCGTTCTTGAGAACATGGCCCCGCAGATAGCCTTCGCGCCGAAAGCCAGTCGCGACCTGGGCCTTCAGCGCGGCGTCATTGTCGGCCATCACCTCGGCGAAAACCTTGTGCAGACCAAGCTCGCCGAAGGCGCGATCAAGCCCCAGCACCTGGGCGGCCCGGCCAACGCCGCGGCCCCGGGCCTCCGCCGAGCCCAGAAACCAGTTCCAGCTCGCGCGGCGGTGATGGCTGAGCAGGCCAGACAGGGTCAGAAGACCCGCAGCCCCCCCTGCCCGCGTGATCATCCAGCCGCGCATGTCGGGATCGTTGCGAAGACTGTCGAACCAGGCCGCATGGGCCTCCCGGCTGGGAAAGGCCGCGTCCGACATCCAACGATCGACCTCAGGTTCGGAGCGCCACTGAAACAGCACGCCCTCATCCTGGTCCTGTAAATCGCGAAGGTCGATCATCCCGGCCGATTCCCCCTGACGCCTTAGCAAAGCGTACCCCGCGCGCCTCCGATGGCCTAGAGCGCTGGCGCGGAGACCGCGTCCGGCGACTAGCCGTTGAAGAGCTTCAGAATGATCTGCGGCGCCGAGTTGGCGATCGACAAAGCCTGGGCGCCCAGTTGCTGCTTGACCTGCAGGGCCTGCAGGCGTGCGCTTTCCTTGGCCAGATCGGCGTCGACCAGATTGCCCACGCCGGTTTCCAGCACGTCCGATAGCCGGGAAACGAAGGTGTGGTGCGCCTCGATCTGCTTGGCCTGGGTGCCGATGTTGCCGACAGCCTGGTTCACCGCGCCCATCGTGGCGTCCAGACGGGTCAGGACGTTGGTGGCGTTGGCGACATCCAGGATGTCGTCGGTGGCGGTCAGGGTGTTGATCGTCCCCCCGAGCGACAGGTTCTGCAGGTTCAGCGTGATCGCCGTTCCAGCGTCGGCATCGGCCAGGAAGGAGACGTCGGCCGTGAGACTGCCGTTCAGCAGGTTGGCGCCATCGAAGGTGGCGCTGGAAAGCACCTGGGAGAGATTCTTGACCAGGCCCTGGAAGTCGGAGTTCAAAGCCTGGCGCGACTTGGTGGTCAGCGACGTGTCCTTGGCCGCGACGACCTTCTCGCGCATCAGGCTGAGCAGATCCGAAATCGATTCGCCCGCGGCAAGCGCCACGTCCGCGACCGACGTCGCTCGATCCAGGCTCATCTTGACCGCGGACAGCGCGTTCATGTCCGCGCGCTGTTCCTGGGCGATGGACCAGACCGCCGCGTTGTCCTTGGCGCTGGAGACTGTCAGACCCGTGTTGATGCGGGTTTGAACGCCCTGCATGTCATCATTGGTCTTGTTCAGGTTCTGCAGAGCAATCAGCGCGGGCTGATTGGTGTTGACGCTAAGCGTCATTCGCGGCCTCCGATCGGAAATTTTTTCCGGGTTTGGTTCGCGCGCTTCTCAGCGAGCGAGCCCTCACGGAACCGACCGTAGGATCAGAAGGTAAGGTTATGGTTAACGGAAATAAACCATAACCCGCTCACCCCGCGACCCGGCGTCGCAGGGTTAAGGCGCGCTATCGGGCGCTTCAGGTCAGGCCGTCGTAGACGGCGCCTGGGTCA
This sequence comes from uncultured Caulobacter sp., assembly GCA_964427205.1. Taxonomy (GTDB): domain Bacteria; phylum Pseudomonadota; class Alphaproteobacteria; order Caulobacterales; family Caulobacteraceae; genus Caulobacter. The sequence continues at coordinate 13,384 of CAYRTE010000023.1, read as the reverse complement.
TAAGTGGCGGCGTGCTTGAGTTTCAGCACGTCCTCACGCGGCACGATCTGCAATGTTTCGCCGGTCCGGCGATCCACCGTCTTGTAGATGAACACCCCACTGTTCTCGTCCTGCTCGATCACCAGTCGAAGGTCGCCCGGCTGGGGCTCAACCGAATCAGCGCGCGTTTCGGAAACGACGACAGCGCCCGCGGATGACTCCGGGGCGGTGAACTTGGAATATTGGCCCGAGGGGGCCGTATCGGCTGCGATGGCCGACAAAGCGGCTTTGGTTTCCATTTCTCCTTGCGCCAGCGCCTTCGCGGCGGCGTCCTCTGGTGGTTCGGGTTCTCCTCGCCTTCAGGCCTGAAAGAGGCGGAGGCGGATCCGCGAGGGACCCGCCTCCTCCGTTCCTTAGCGGAACAGGCTCAGGATGGATGACGAAGCTTGGTTGGCGATCGACAGTGCCTGGATGCCCAGTTGCTGCTTGGTTTGCAGCGACTGCAGCTTGGCGCTTTCCTTGGCGAGGTCGGCGTCAACCAGGTTGCCCACGCCGGCGTCGAGGGCGTCTTGCAGCTTGCCGACGAAGGTCAGGTGAGTGTCGAGGCCCGTCGAGCTGGTGCCCAGCGAGGCCAGCTTGTTGGTCGCCGTGCCCAGGGCCGTGGTCACCGTGCCGATCATGGTCTTGGCGGTGGCGGCGTCGGTGAAGGTCGAGCCGGCCGCCAGGCCGATGCCGGTCAGCGACAGCGTCTGGGCGGTGACCGTGAAGCCCGAGCCGTCCTGGTTGGCCAGGAAGGTCAGCTTGGTGGTCGAGCCGTCGGCGATGCTGACGCCATTGAACTTGGCGTTCGTGGCGGCCTTGGTCACCTGATCGCGCAGGGATTCAAAGTCGGCCTTCAGGGCGTTGAAGCTGGCGGTGTTGAGCGAGGTGTCGGAAGCGGCCAGGGCCTTTTCCTTCATCTTGCCCAGCAGGTCGGTAATCGTATCACCGGCGGCCAGGGCCACGTCGATGGTCGATTGGCCGCGCTGCAGCGAGTCCTTGACGGCGTTCAGCGAGGATGCGGTGGAGGACTGGTTCTTGGCGGTCGCCCAGATCGCGCCGTTGTCCTTGGCGCTGCCCACCTTCTTGCCGGTGTTGATGCGCTGTTGGACGGTCTGGAGTTCCGAATTGGTGGAGTTCAGGTTTTGCAGCGCGATGAGAGCGCCGGCGTTCGTGTTGATGCTATTCAGCGCCATTACGAATGTTCCTTTTCAAGGTGGTCCGACGTCATTTTGACTGCCGGGAGCTTTTTGCTCGAAAAGGTAGGAAGCAATGACCGGGCCAAAGCTGCCCACTCGGCAAAACCCGCCAAGATACTGAAAAGGTTGCGTTATAGGTCTGTTTACGACAACGGCCCCCGGCAATTTCTGCCGGGGGCCGTTGGTCATGGGTAATTTCTGCCGGGCACGAATCGCCCGGCGAAAGAGGCGCCGGGCGACCCGAAGGTCGCCCGGCATGTCGGATCACTTGAACAGCGACAGGATCGACTGCGGGGTTTGGTTCGCAATCGACAGCGCCTGCACACCCAATTGCTGCTTGGTCTGCAGCGACTGGAGCTTGGCGCTTTCCTTAGCCAGATCAGCATCAACCAGGTTGCCCACACCGGTGTCCAGGCTGTCCTGAAGCTTGCCGACGAAGGTCAGGTGCGTGTCCAGACCGACGGAGCTAGTGCCCAGGGACGACAGCTTGTTGGTCGCCGTGGTGAGAGACTTGGTTATATCTGCGATCATCGTCTTGGCAGTGGCAGCATCAGTAAACGTCGACGTCGTGGCCAGACCAATGCCCACAAGGCTAAGGTTCTGAGCAGCGACGGTGAAGCCGGCGCCATCGGCGTTCGCCAGGAAGGTCAGCCCGTTCGTCGAACCGTCAGCAATGCTGACGCCATTGAACTTGGCATTCGTGGCCGCCTTCGTGATCTGGTCACGCAGCGACTCGAAATCGGCCTTCAGGGCGTTGAAGCTCGCGGTGTTCAGCGAGGTGTCGGAAGCGGCCAGGGCCTTTTCCTTCATCTTGCTGAGCAGATCCGTGATCGTATCGCCAGCTGCGAGCGCCACATCGATCGTCGATTGACCGCGCTGGAGGGAATCCTTCACGGCGTTCAACGAGCTCGCGCTGGTGCTCTGCATCTTGGCCATCGACCAGATCGCGCCATTATCCTTGGCGCTACCGACCTTCTTACCGGTGTTGATGCGGCCTTGAGTTGTTGCAAGCTCCGAGTTGGTTGAGTTGAGGTTTTGCAGCGCGATAAGGGCGCCAGCGTTCGTGTTGATTGAGTTCATCATAGGTCACCTACCGTTTTGGTCGGATTTCTCCGGCGCGAGCCGGCTGGGCGTTTTGCCTACGGTAACCATCGCAAGGGACAGGCCACTCGCGCTCACGCGAAGCCAAAATCTAAGCTGCTGATTTTTATCGAGTTATCCAAACCTCAAGCCTGAAACAACACCGCCCGGCGAATGCAAGATTCGCCGGGCGGCAGGAAGTTCCTAAACAGGCTAGGCAATTGGCGCCTGACAGATCAGGCGCCGTCGACGCGCCCCGCCAAGCCTTGCATGATCGTCCGGTTGATATCGATCAGCGGCTCGAAATCCTCCTCCTTGCGCATCACGGCGCTGGAGTGGCGACCAACCCACAGGCTGAGCGAAATGATGCTGGCGCGCAGCTCGGGCGCCAGGGAATTTTCGGGCAAGGAGCAGTCGGTGGCCATCGCCGACCACACACGGCGATTCCAGTCGAGCGCATCGATACGCTTGGCGATATCGTCCTCAGGAGCTTGAGACGCATCCATGAGGGCGCGCGTCACCTGCCCGAAAAGGCGGTATTCCAGCTCACGCGGATTTTCAGCCCTCGTCGCCGCCTGCTGATAGGCTCGAAGAGACATGCCCCAACCTCTCGTCTTCGTACTCGATCAATTTTCGGCTCAACATGAGCGCTTTATAATACTCGCGCGCCATGACGTGCTTTGAGATCGCGATGCAATCGGACAGCACGGCCGGGTTACGAACCACACTCATGAACTCGTTCAGGCGGGTGGCGAAATCCTCGTAGAACCGTTCCGCGACACTCTCTTCAAGGTACATCATCATGACCGGGAAATAGATGCGACGTGATGGCGTCGTCACCTGATCCGGCTGCATGATGTCCTTCTCTCGAAGGACAGAGGCCTTGTTCTGAAGCACGAGAACGCCGCGGCGGTCGCCATTCTGGACCACCGCGCCATTCAAAACGAACTTCTCGCCGGGCTTCAGCGAAAGCTTCAAAGGCACGTTATGCCGTTCCTTTCTGCATTCGCCACGAGAACCCGGTCCGCCACGATTGGCGAGCATGAGGCAGAAGCTAGATCAACGCGGGTTAACGCCGTCTTGCTGTCCCTGTGACCGTGAGCCGCAGCTTAGGACTCAGTTAAGCATAGTGCCTCAGAGGATGGTTAACTCCAAACCCGCAAGGTCCGATCATGTCTCGCAAACGCGCCCTAGAGGGCTCCGTCAGCACGCTGGCCCAGCAGGAGATCGTCGCGGCGGCGATCGTCCAGCGCGGAATCACCGGAATCACGATGGGCGACTCCGCGTCGGCCGAGGCTCTGGCGCGCCTGAACAAGGCCGCGGGGGAACTCAAGAATCAAAAGACCGCTCGCCTACTGTCCCGGGCCATCGCCGCCATCCATGCGCAAGACTACGGAAAAGCCGACGCCCTTGCGCTTGAAGTGCTTGAGAAGGACGAGCGCCATGGGGTTGCGTGGCACGTCCTGGCCATCGCCCGCGAAAAGACTGGCGACTTTATGTCGTCGATGCGTGCGTACGAGGCGGCCCTGCAGCTTCTGACCGACCATGGCCCGGTGGCCGGCGACCTGGGTCGCCTGGCCTTCCGCATGAACATGCCGGAGATCGCGGCGAAATTCTTCGCCCACTATCGCCTTGCCCGACCAGATTGCGTGGAGGCGGTGAACAATCTGGCCTGCGCCCTGCGCGACCTCAACCAGTGCGTCGACGCCATCGAGATTCTCAAGCCCGCCATCATGCAGGACCAGGAACAGCCTCTCCTGTGGAATACCTTGGGCACGGTGATGTGCAGCCTGGGCGATGGCCAGCAGGCCCTCACCTTCTTCGACGAGGCGCTTCGCCTCGCACCGACCCTCGCCAACGGCTATCACAATCGCGCCTATGCGCGGCTCGACCTGGGCGACGCCGCCGGCGCTCTGGCGGATTGCGACTCCGCGATCGCAAACACCAGCGCCCTGGAAGACTTGGCGATGATGAAATTCGCCCGCGCGACGGTGCTGCTCTCCTTGGGTCAAGTGCGCGAAGGCTGGCTCGCCTACGAAACCCGCTTCTCGCCCGATCTTTCCGACGCCCCGCTCTTCCTGATCGACGCGCCTCGCTGGACGCCGGACCAGACTTTTGAAGGCAAGCGGATGATGATTTGCGCCGAGCAGGGCCTCGGGGACGAGGTGATGTTCGCCAACATGTTGCCAGACGTGATCGAGTCCCTGGGCCCCGAAGGAACCTTGTCTGTCGCGGTGGAACGCCGCCTGATCCCGTTGTTCGAGCGCTCTTTCCCCGGCGTCGATGTGACCGCCCACCGCACGGTTGCACTGGAAGGTCGCGCCCGCCGCACGGCGCCCTTCGTCGAAGATTGGAGCAAGATCGACATGTGGGCGCCGATCGGGTCGCTGCTGTCGGTTTTGCGCCCCACGGCTGAGTCATTCCCCAACCGCCCCAACTATCTGGTCGCCGATCCTGAGCGGGTCGCCTACTGGCGCGAGCAGCTGGAGGCCGCGCCCAAGGGACCGAAAGTCGGTCTGTTGTGGAAAAGCCTGAAGCTGAACGGCGAGCGCAACCGGCAGTTTTCGCCCTTTGATAAGTGGCGGCCGGTCCTGGAAACTCCGGGCGTCACCTTCGTGAACCTTCAGTACGGCGATTGCGACGAGGAGATCGCGCTGGCCAAGACTGAGTTCGGCGTTGATATCTGGCAGCCCCCCGGCATTGACCTGAAACAGGATCTCGACGACGTCGCCGCCCTGTGTTGCGCCATGGATCTCGTGATCGGCTTTTCCAACGCCACCATCAACCTGGCCGGCGCGTGCGGAGCCCCGATCTGGCTGCTCACCGGTGCGGCGGTCTGGACCCGCTTGGGAACCGACGTCTATCCTTGGTATCCGCAAGCGCGCTGCTTCGCGACAGAGGACTTCGGGGACTGGACCCCGGTCATGACCCGGGTCGCGCAGGCGTTGAGAGAAACCTTCACAGCCTAGGAGGGCAAAGCCATGACCCTGGCGATCCTTCAGGCCCGGATGTCCTCAAGCCGGCTACCCGGCAAGGTGCTGGCAGATGTGGCGGGCGCGCCGATGATCCTGCGCCAGATCGAACGCGTAAAGCGCGCCCGCCGCTTGGACAGAATCGTGGTGGCCACCTCGCATGAACCCAGCGATGACACCTTGGCGCACGTTCTGGATCAGGCCGGGATCGCCGTTCATCGCGGTGATCTCAATGATGTTCTGGGGCGGTTCGGAACCACGCTCGAGCAATGGGCAGAGACCGGCGATGTGGTGCGCCTGACCGCAGACTGCCCTCTCGCCGATCCGGATGTCATCGACGCCACGATCGAACTGCACCAGGCAAGCGGCGCGGACTACACCTCGAATGTCGCACAGCCTCGCACCTTTCCAAAGGGACTCGACGTCGAGGTCATGACAACGCGCGCCTTGCACATCGCCTTGGCTGAAGCCGTTGACGCCCATGATCGCGAGCATGTAACGCCGTTCCTCTATCGCCACCCCGACCGCTTCCGGTTGGCCGCCCATTCCCAGTCCGCCGCCGAGGGCGAGGTGCGATGGACCGTCGACCGCCCCGACGACCTTGAGTTTGTGCGGGCGGTTTATGAAGCGCTCTATCCAGACAATGCGGGCTTTTCTTCCGGGGATGTCCGCGCCTTCATGCGGACCCGCCCTGACCTGGCCTCGTTGGGGGGAGATCGCCGGATATGACCAGGGCGTCCCTGCGATCGCTGGACGAAGCGGACCGCGCCCGCCTGCTAACCTGGCGCGCCAGTCCTCAGGTCTCGGCGTTCATGTATTCGGATCATCAGATCAGCGCCGAGGAGCATAATCGCTGGTTCAACGGGATCGCGGGTGATAGTCGCCGCCGTTTCTGGGTGATCGAGGCCGAGGATGCTCCGGTCGGCCTGACAAATCTGGCCGATATCGACACCATCCAAGGCCGCGCGACTATTGCCCGCTATATCGCCGATCCCACCGTACGCGGTCGGGGAGTAGGCGGATTTGCTGAGTTCAAGGTCCTGGATCACGCCTTTTTCAGGCTTGAACTGCGAAAACTTTGGTCCGAGGTGCTGGAGACAAACACTGTGGCCTGGCGTCTGCACATGACCCACGGCTTCCAGCGCGAAGCCCTGTTTCGGGGCCATGTGGTCAAGAACGGCCAACCCGCCAACGTCGTCGGGCTCGGCCTGCTGGCCGATGAGTGGCGAGCGATCCGCCCTGCCGCCCGTCAGCGTCTGATCGACAAGGGTTACGCTGCGGAGGCCTTGGAGTCGCCCATTCCAGACTGAACTTCAGTCGAAGCCATACCCTTGCCAAAGGCGCGGCGGTCAGTAGTTTGACGGACTTCGAACGCTTGTTCGAACGATCTTGACCGGGGATAGGCATGCGACAGCGCTTCGAAGGCACTTCCGACTACGTGGCGACCGAGGACCTCAAGGTCGCGGTCAACGCCGCCGTGGCGCTTGAGCGACCCCTTCTGATTAAGGGCGAACCCGGCACCGGCAAGACCGTACTGGCTTACGAGGTCGCCAAGGCCATGGGCGCGCCCCTGCTGACCTGGCATATCAAATCGACGACAAAGGCTCACCAGGGCCTCTACGAATATGACGCCGTCACCCGTCTGCGCGACAGCCAACTGGGCGAGGAGCGCGTCAAGGACGTCAGGAACTACATCAAGAAGGGCAAGCTCTGGGAGGCCTTCGAGAGCCCAGTGCGCCCGGTCCTGCTGATTGACGAGATCGACAAGGCCGACATCGAATTCCCCAACGATCTGCTGCAAGAGCTGGATCGGATGGAGTTCTATGTCTACGAGACCGGCGAGACGATCTCGGCCAAGGTCCGTCCGATCATCATCATCACCTCCAACAATGAGAAGGAACTGCCGGACGCCTTCCTGCGCCGCTGCTTCTTCCACTACATCCGCTTCCCCGAGGAGGCGACGATGCAGGCGATCGTTGACGTCCACTATCCGGGCATCAAGCAGAAGCTCGTCGCCGAGGCCCTGCGGATCTTTTACGACATGCGCAAGGTGCCTGGCCTGAAGAAGAAGCCCTCGACGTCTGAACTTCTCGACTGGCTGAAACTGCTGATGGTCGAGGACATCGACGAAAGCATGCTCCGCGAGAAGGATCCGACCAAGCTGATCCCGCCGCTGCACGGCGCCCTGCTGAAGAACGAGCAGGATGTCCACCTGTTCGAGCGCCTGGCTTTCCTGGCCCGGCGCGAGGGCGCCGGCGGCCGTCCGGGGCAATAGGGCCTTACCCGGAATTCACTGGACGGCTTGCGCGCACGCCCTCACCTTCCCCCTGAAATCAGAGGGATGGTCATGCGTCATTCGACTTGGATCGCCATGTTGGCCGCCAGCAGCGCGCTGGCGTTGGCGGGTTGTCATCGCGCCGAAACGGTGAAGACCGAGAAGCAAGAACGGCACATGCGCCGTGAAGCGGTCCGTGTGATCTCCAAGCTTGACTGCCCGGAAATGCAGGGTGATCTCAAACGCGTCAGCGTCGCGGCCGACGGGCTTTCCTGCGCCTATGCTGGCGCCGAGGCCGAAGTGGTGCTGCGGTTGGTCGCCCTCAACGGCGGCGACGCCGAGGACGCCCTAGCGCCGATCGAGACCGAACTCAAAGCCCTGATGCCCGCGCTAAAGCCCGCCACCGAGCCGAAGACCGGCGAGAAGCCGGAGCGCAACAAGACCAGCATCCACTTGCCCGGCCTGCGGATCGACGCCAGCGACGACGGCGCCGACATCAAGATCGGCCACATCACGATCAACAGCAACGAAGGCGGCGCCTCCGAGGTCAAGATCGACAAGAATGTCACAGTCAGGGGCGACGACCGCAAGGAGACGGTCAGTATCACCGCCAACGACGACGAGGATGGAGACGGCGCCGTCAACATCCGCGCCAGCGACGACGGCGCCGAAATCCGCCATAGCAAGCGCGGCGACTCGATTCGCTCGACGCTGATCCTGGCCAGCGACAAGGCGCCCAGCGGCTATCGCGTTGTCGGCTACGAGGCGCGCGGACCCAAGGGGGGGCCGCTCGCCGTCGCAACCATCAAGGCCAAGAACCGCGACTCCGGCGATCATGACGTGTTCAAGGACATGAAGGCCCTGGTCCGTCACAACGTCGGCGGCTGACCTCAGGCCTGAACCGGAACGACCTCCATCACCTTGTAGGTCAGGGGCCGGCCATCCTCGTCGGTCACGGTGACATATTCACCCAGGGCAAACCGGTGCTCGCCCAGCCGGTGGACCGGTTCGTCATCGGTGCTGTCGGAAGCGTCGTAGTCGAAGAACCAGTGCGTTCCCTTGCGCGCCAGAAGGCCGTCCACGGCCTCTTCGTCGGGCGCGAAGCGGCGGACGCTGCAGGCCGCCTTGCTCTTGGCGTAAGCGACCTCATCAAGGTGGCCGTCGGCGGTCAAGGGCGCGGTCAGCGCATAGCCGCGATGATCATCGCCCCCGGCGAACTCGGTGCCAGGATTGCGGGCAAGACGCATCACGATGCGAGACAGGGACATTTAAGCCTCCCTTGAAGGATTGACGAACAGGTTAGTGCGAAAGGAACAGCGAAGGACCATCGCTGTTCAGGAGGCTGCGGGTCGTGCCGCCGAAGATGAACTCCTGCAGACGCGGATGCCCGAAGGCCCCGGCGACCAGGAAGTCGGCTCCGGCCTCGCGCGCCGTGCCCAGAAGCAGGCCAGCGGCGTCACCGGTTCCCTGCAGGGTCTGGCTGGTCGCGGTGACGCCGCGAGCGGCCAGGAACTCGACCAGTCGCCCAAGATCGAAGTTGCGCGAGGATGCGGCCGGCGCGCCGGCGACGATCACCGACGAGGCCTTTTGCAGCAAGGGCAAGGCCGTGCGCATGGCTCGGCTGGCTTCCTTGCCGCCGTCCCAGGCGACCACGGCCACGCCGCCGACCTTCAGACCAGGACGAGCGACGATGATCGGGCGCTGCTCGTCGGCGACCAGCTGCTGGAACGCCTCGGCCAGGGGACCCTTGCCGCGCGCGGCGGCATTGTCGAAGACGATCACGTCCGAGAGACGGCCTTCCATGGCCAGACCCGCCCAGACGGGCGATTCCAGACTGATGACGCGGGTTCGCGCATAGCCGATCTCGGCCGCCAGAACCCCGACGGCGCGGGCGCCTTCCACGGCGGCCTCCTTCAGGCTTTCCAGCGCGGTGACCTGCACCCCGCCCATGAACCCCTCGCCCATCCAGGGCATGAGGTCGGCGATGTCCGCGGGAGCGTGGACACAGGCCAGCTCCGCCTCGAAGGCCTTGGCCAGAGTGGCCGCCGACGCCAGGAGATCCCTGTCGGCCTGCACTCCCGCCAGTGGAGCCATAATTCTTGCCCAGCTCATGATCGAACTCCTTTGGCGCGCATTTCCACAGGTCAGGGCGTACCCATCATTGATCTTTGTCAACCGATGGGTCAGTCAATCCACCTTCACCACAAGGAACGATCTCGTGGCCAAAGGGCTGCATAGGGGCGCGGCGCCCCGCGCTTGGCAGAGAATGCTCTCCGGTCGGAGGCTGGATCTGCTCGACCCGTCGCCGATGGATATCGAGATCGAGGATATCGCCCACGGCCTGGCCCGGGTGGCTCGCTGGAATGGCCAGACCATTGGCGAGCATGGCTTTTCCGTCGCTCAGCACAGCCTGGTGGTCGAGGAGATCGCCGCTCACATCAAGCCAGACCTGGAGCCGCGCTGGCGGCTGGCGGCCCTGCTGCACGATGCGTCGGAGTACGTGATCGGCGACATGATCAGCCCTTTCAAGGCGGCGCTTGGCGTCAGCTACAAGGATTTCGAAGCCCGGCTGGAGGATGCGATTCACATCCGCTTTGGCCTGCCCGTGAAGACGCCGCCGACGATCAAGAAGCTGATCAAGCAGGCCGACCGCGCCTGCGCCTTCTTCGAGGCCACCCAGTTGGCCGGCTTTGAGCATGCCGAGTCGCTGACCATCTTCGGCGCGCCGCCGGTCGGCTATGAGCTGCACATCACCCCACTGCAGCCGTTCGAGGCCCAGGCCCGTTACGTTCAGCGCTTCCATGTGCTGTCCAAGGCGGCGGGCTTCGAGTCGCCGGCGGACGCGGCGTTCGACACCGAATGAGCGCATCAGTCGTCATCGGGCTTTCGGCCGTGGTCGTCGCCATCCGCGACGGCGAGGCCGTGGTGCTGACCGTTCGGCCGCATGACGCCATCACCGATGTCGCCTCCCCCCTGGCCGGTCTGCCGTTCGGCCCGTTCGATCCGGAGGGCCATCGCACTTTCGAGCTGGGTCTGCGGGCCTTCGTCACCGAGCAGACCCGGTTCCAGCTGGGCTATGTCGAGCAGCTCTACACCTTCGGCGACAAGGGTCGCGACGCACCCCGGGCCGAGGTCGGAGCCGGCGCCGCGCGGGTCGTCTCGGTCGGCTATCTGGGCCTGACCCCCGACGCCATCGACACCGACGCGCCAGACACCGTCTGGGCGCCCTGGTCGCGGTTCTTCCCGTGGGAGGACTGGCGTCAGGGTCGTCCCGCCCTGTTGGACGCCGTTCTGGCCCCGGCCCTCCGGCGCTGGGCCGAGGGTGACGCCGGCAAGTGGTCCCGGGCCCGGCTGGCCTTCGCCCTGGACGGCGCGCCGTGGAACGAGGAGCGGGTGCTGGAGCGCTATGAGCTGCTCTACGAAGCGGGCCTGGCCCCCGAGGCCGCCCGCGACCAGGCCCGGGCCGACGGCGACGATCCGGCCGAACCCGCCGCCCTGTCTGCGGCCCTGGGCGAGCCGATGATCTCCGATCACCGCCGCATCCTGGCCACCGGCCTGTCGCGGCTGCGGGGCAAGATCAAGTACCGCCCCGTGGTCTTCGAGCTGACGCCCGACGAGTTCACCCTGTCGACCCTGCAGCGCACCGTCGAGGCCATAGCCGGGGTGCCGCTGCACAAGCAGAATTTCCGCCGCGTGGTCGAGCGCGAGGAACTGGTCGAGGGTCTGGGCCGTCTGGACGCCGAGACCGGCGGCCGCCCGGCCGAGCTGTTCCGGTTCCGCCGCGAGATCCTGGCGGCGCGGCCGGCCACGGGGCTCAGCCTGCCGCTGCTGCGGGACTGAGGCCCAGCCCCGCCCACCGGGGCGACATTCCGCGCTGGCGCCTATTTGTCCAGACGCGGGGTGAGGGTCAGGGTCCAGGGCGCGATCACCGACTCAGTCTCCGACTCCGTCTCCGCCGATTTGGCGCGGTCGGGACCAAACCTCAGGGGTTCGAACGTCTGAAAAGCGCCGCTCGCAGAGTCGTAGCTGGCTGAAACAGGACCACGTTTGAGCCACTCGGTGGTGGCGAAAGCCGCCGGGCGGGACGCACCCGGCGGTGGCTGCAGGGTCTTGGCCTGATCGAACCCGCGGCTCATCGCCTCTGGGTCCGTCTCGAAGTTGATCACGTATCTGGTCACGACGAGCCCTCAAAATTGAGCGTCAGGATTATTCCCTTTTTCCGAGCGCGCAATCTTCATCGTGCGGGGCCTCGATGCCCTGCCCCGAATCCACACCGGCGCGCGCGCGCCATTTGGCTTTCAGTGTGTGAGACGTATCCCGTGACCCGTCCGGGCTCCATCCCGGCGGACCGAACACATAACCCAGCGCCTCGCGCGGCGACTTCGAACCGGCCAGATCCTTGCCGATGCCGATCCACTCGTGGAACACGTTGTGCAACAGGTTGAAATTGCCGAGGTTCTTGACCGTGCCATAGCGACACGGCTCCTCGTCGACCTCGGGGATGAAGGTGCCGAACATCCGGTCCCAGATGATCAGGATGCCGGCATAGTTGGCGTCCAGATAGCGGGGGTTGCGGGCGTGGTGCACCCGGTGATGCGACGGCGTGTTGAACACCGCCTCGAACCAGCGCGGCATGCGATTGATCGCCTCGGTGTGGATCCAGAACTGGTAGACGAGGCTGATCCCCTTCTGGATGGCCACCATGGCCGGCGGAAAGCCCAGGAATGACAACGGCAGCCACAGCAGCCAGGTGCCCGCCGCCCCGCCGGTCCAGGTCTGACGCAGGGCGGTCGACAGGTTGTAGTGGGTCGAGGTGTGGTGATTGACGTGGCTGGCCCACCAGAACCGGCGCTCGTGAGCCAGGCGGTGGAACCAATAATAGGTCAGGTCCTCAGCGAGGAAGAGGATCACCCAGGCCCACACCGCCGTCATCGGGATGGTGAAGATCCGGTGCTGATAGACCCACAGCGTGGCGGCGAAGATCAGCCCGGCGGTCAGCAGGCCGGCGATGGTGCTGCCCAGGCCCATGGTCAGCGACATGGCCGTGTCGCGGGTCTCGTAATGGGCCTTGGCCTTGCCCATCCGGGCCAGGACGATCTCGAGGATGACCGCCAGGACGAAGAACGGGATCGCCATCTGGACGGGATCAAATTGCGCCTTCATGCGACCATTTCCTTTTGGGCGACCAGGACTTGCGGAGGCCAGACATCATCGGCGACGGCGAACACCGGAGCGGCGTCGCCCGTCTTCAGGACCAGTCGGCCATTCTTCGGTCGCGCCGCGGCCACGACCGGCCAGGCCAGCTCGCGAGCGACATAGCCGTCGCCCCGTCTCCACAGGACCAGCACCGTGTCGCCATTCCGCGCCAGGGCGCCAAGGCCGTCGGCGGAGATCCACGTCGCGGTGGGGTGATGGTCGGGAAACTCCTCCGCCAGCAACGCGGCAAGGCCCGCCGCGTCGAGCGGCGGTGTCGGTCGGGCGATACCCGCCCAGGCCGCTATGCCGACGAGCGCGCTGATCGCGATCGCCGAGCCGATAAGCTGAATCAGCATCGCCTTGTCCAAGCTGACGCCGCCCTCCCCGTATTTTTCAGACAGCGTCGGGCCGTAAGTGATCGCCGTCAAGTGATCTGGCGGTTCCAGCGCCCCGGACACGGCGACGCACCCTCGCGCGGGAAGCCGCCGAGTTGGTGGAAAGGGTCGCGGAGCGTCCGGACCACGTCCGGAGGATTGGATAGAAGGTACCGTTTCGACGAAGCCGTGCGCTCCGCGCGACCGTTATCCGTCAGCGTCCCGCCAGGTGGCCCTGTTGAGGCCTTACCGGAACCCGGACGCTTCGGT
>CAYRTE010000022.1:0-71517 GCA_964427205.1 uncultured Caulobacter sp. | reverse complement strand
GGGGGCTCGCTACTGGAATACGGCAATGTGCAACACCGTCGAACATGCGGGCTCTGCTGATAATATACCTTAGACGACAATTGGATTGAGCCTCCCTTTTTCGGCCTTGTTGTCACTGAATTCCAATTCCTGCATCGCAGCTGTGTCGTTTCGCGATTTTCTGACTTCAACCCTGGGACTGGCGACCTGCGCCTGAGCGATCGGTTGCAGCTTGGATCTGATGTCCTGGAACTCACTAGACAGATCGGTGCACGCGCCGCCCGCAGCGGCGTACGTCCAGCGCCGACGCAGATCCACAGGCAAGGCTTTCGACCGCTCGCTCAGCTCCAGCACCATCGTTCTCGGCAACTCGATGGTCAGCAAGAACAACGGATGTTGAATTGCGTGCGAGGGCACGATTCTTCCGCCGACGATCCTGCCATGGTGCTCAGGGTATCCACCACGTCCCGAACCACCCAACGAAGACCGCCAGGGGGTGGGTCAAAATGCGCCGCGTGTGCGCCCCCTCCCCTCAGCAACATGGGCCGGGTCGCATTGCACATGCGACAGAATGGCAACTTCGATCCTGGAACGACAAAGGGCGCCGGCCAGCGGCCGGCGCCCTTCCACCGCGGGGGAGCGGCGGTCTAGAAGCGCTTGCGCACACCCAGATAGAAGGACCGGCCCAGGACATCGTAGTTCTGGGGGTCGTAGTTGCCTTCGGTATCACCCACTTGCGGTGGGGCCTTGTTGAACAGGTTGTTGATCCCGAAACGCAGATCGGTTTCCCAAGGCAGCTTCACGCGGCTGTTGAGGTCGAAGGCGTGGTAGGCCTTGACGCCCCGCGAGGTGCTGGTGGGGGTGACGACCTTGGCGGAGTTTTCCATCGCCTCGATATAGCGCCAGCGCAGGCCCAGACTGGCGGGGCCCCAAGTATAGGTCGCGCTGGTGACCGACTTCCACTTCGGGTGCGCCGTGCCCGCGCCGCTCTCGACGGCCGTGCCGATCGTGCCGACATAGTCGTAGGTCTTGGCGCCCGGCAGGGACTGGACCCTGAACTTGTCCGTGTAGCCCAGCGCCACATTGAGGGCCAGGCCGCCGGAATTGTCGCCCAGACCCAGGTCGGACAGATCAACGGCCCAGTCGAACTGCATGTCCACGCCGGTGGTCTGGAACTGGCCCAGGTTCAGCAGGGGCTGTACCGGATTGGTCGGCACGCCGCTGGCCGGGTTGCGGGTCAGCAACTGGCAGTAGCTGTTGGCCGGGTCATAGGTCGGATTGGCGCCGCCCGAGTTGAAGCAGAACTGGAAGGCATTGACGATCGACAGGCTGCCGACCGCGTCCTGCACCTTGATATCGTACCAGTCGATCGAGGCGGTTATCCGGCTTAGCAACGGCGACTGGAACGGCGAGCGCAGCACGGCGCCGAACGAATAGGTGTCGGCGGTTTCTTCCTGCAGGTCGGGATTGCCGCCGGTCAGGGCGAACACCTGGGCGGTGCCGAGTTGATAGCTGTCGATGATTGCGGTCGGCACACCCTGGGTCAGGCACAGCGCCCGGACCTGCGCGCCGCTTGCGCCCTGGCGATAGGACGAACGGGTATCGCACGGATCGCCGTTGGTGGTGGTGGCCGAAGCGGTGCCGATCGCGACGCTGCCGGTCGAGACCGGGGCATAGAGTTCGCCAACGCTGGGGGCCCGGATGGCGCGATTGTAGCCGCCGCGCAGACGCACCGCATCGACGATCTTCCAGTCGAAATCGGCCTTGTAGGTCTGGACGCCGCCGACAGAGCTGTAGTCGGAATAGCGATAGCCGAGGTCCAGGTTGAACTCCTGAATGAGCGGCAGGTCCTTCAGGATAGGAACCAGCAGTTCGCCATAGGCTTCATAGGTATCGACAGAGCCGCCCGCTTCGCGCAGCACGCTGTAGCCCAGGATGTCGCTGGTGCCGTCGGGCTGGTTTAGTTGGCTGTCGGGCGTGAAGGTATATTCGTTGGAGCGATAGTCGACGCCCACGGCGAACTTCACGGTGCCAGCCGGCAGGTCGAAGGCCGAGCCCTGCAGGTTTGCTTCCACCATCTGCTGTTCGAGCGTGTTCTGGTTGAGGGTGCGGCGCGAGATGTAGCGGATGCACTCGCCTGACGGGGTCAGGTTGCCGAAGGGGTTGAACCCGCCAGCGCACAGTTCGGAACCGCCGGTAGGACTGTTGAGCAGCCGAGCCACGGCGCTGGCGCTGGCGCCGCCGGTCTGTTCGTTGTCGAACTTGGCGCGGCTGAACGAGGCATAGGCGTCCCAGGTCCAGTCCTTGATCGCCGTTTCGCCGCTGATCCCGTTGACGAGCTGGAACACGTCATAGCTGTAGGTCTGGATTCGTGGACCCAGGATATCGAGCGCCTTGTAGAAGGTGAAGGCCGCGCCGGGGGTCGGACGCGAGGCCAGGATCGTACGGAAATCGGCCGGTATGTAGGGGTTGGAGACCGGCACAGTCAGGCCATAGACGTTGGAGGCCAGGGTCGGGTTGGACACACCCACCGAGGTGTAGTCGGTAAAGGTAAACTGGGAAAAGACCTTCAGGGTGTCGGTCAGGTCATAGTCGACCTTGGCGAATACGGAATAGCGGTCCAGATCCGACTGCATCGAGCTGCCGTTGTAGCCAAAATTGATCTGCTGCGACGTGCCGGCGGCGTTGGCATTGACGATATAGGCGCTGTCGGTCTGGGGATCGCGGAAGTTGAGCACCGGCACGCCGGAGGTGGAAAACAGGGTCTGGTCGGTGTTGAAGCCGATCTGGGCGGTGTAGCGGCCGGCAGCGTTACCGGTCAGAGCCGGTGTGCCATAGGCGCCGACGAACACATTGTTGACCGACGCCAGGGTCGGCAGATTGGCGCCGAACAGCACCGTGCCTTGGGGAATGGTGCTGAGGCCCGGAGCCTTGGTGCGGAAGATGTAGTAGTCGCGAGCGCTCTGCAGGGCGCGGTCGCGGTTAGTGTAGTCGATCGACAGGACGGCGTGGCCCTTGTCCTCGGCGAAGTCCGAACCGGCGGTGACCGAAAGGCGGAATGACTCCGCATCGCCCTTTTCGGAAATGCCATACTGAGCGTCGGCGGTCAGGCCGTCAAAGTTGCGGCGCAGCTTGAAGTTCACGACGCCCGCCGTGGCGTCCGAGCCATAGGCGGTGGAGGCGCCGCCGGTGATCACCTCGACGTTCTCGATCAGCGCTTCCGGAATGATGTTGAGGTCGACCGAGCCATCGGGATTGGAAGGCTGCAGGCGACGACCGTCCAGCAGGATCAGGGTTCGCTTGGCACCCAGGCCACGCAGGCTGGCATAGGACTGGCCGCCGTTCAGACCCGTACTGGTGCTGCCGGTATTGCCTTGGCCGAACGAGCCGGTGAACTGGGGCATCTGGGACAGCGCCTTCTCCACCGTCACCTGGCCGGTGGCTTCGATCGCTTGAGCGCCGACCGAAACGATGGGGCTATTGGCGGAGTAGTCCTGGCGGGCGATGCGCGAACCGGTGACGATCACCGCCTCGACGGTCTGGGCCTCGGCCTCGGGGGTAGGTGCGGTTTGGGCCTGGGCCGTGCCCAGCATCAGAGCGCCCGTAGCGCAACCGCTGGCCATCAGCCGCTTGAAAGTCCGTGAACGCATCGCTTGATCCCCGTTATCTTCAGTCGACGCGCCCCTCGCGCGTCATCAAGCAAGACGCGGCGCCGCGTTGTTTCCTCAGCATGTGGCTGGCAAATTCTGCGACTGGCGCCAAACACCAGCGGGCGCCACAACCGGGAATGTGATGACCAGCCCGCCGCCCCTCCCCCTTTACGCCCCGCAGACGGACCCCGCGCCATGAGCTCCTTCCTGTCGCCGACCACCGCGCGCGAACTCGACGGCGCCCGGCTGTTGCAGCAACAGGGTCGGGTCGCGGACGCTGAGACAGCCTATCGCCGGATACTGCTGCGCGAGCGCGGCTGCGAGCCGGCAGCCGTCGGCCTGGGCCGTCTGCTGCTGGATCAGGGCCGTGCGGAAGAGGCCCAGGCCCTGGCGCGCCCCTTCATACGCAGGGGCAAGGCCGGCGTATCGATGTTGTCGGTCAGCGCCGCCGCCCTGAAGGCCCTGGGCCACAAGGCTCAATCTCTGGCGGTCTATCAGGCCGCCGCCGCCGTCGCGCCTGACAGCGCCGCGACCGCCCACAATGTCGCCGCCGGCCTGGGCGATGCGGGACGCAACGCCGAAAGCGTGATCGAGGCGGAGAGAGCGTTTCGCCTGGGACTGGATGCGCCGGAGACCTGGCTGGTCTATGGCCGGGCGCTGCAAGGCCTGCGACGCCTTGACGACGCCCAGGCCGCCTTCGAGCGCGCCCTGACCCGCCGCCCTACCTATGGAGATGCGGCGCGTGATCTGGGACAGCTGATATGGATGCGGCGCGGCGACGCTCAAGCCGCCCTGGCGCCGATCGATACCGCCCTGGCCCTGACCCCGCATGACACCACCCTGGCCCTGATCAAGACCCGGATGCTGGGCCATGTGATCGACGAGGCGGCCGCTCTGGATCACGCCCGCTCGGCCCTCGCAGCAACGCCTGGCGACCCCAATCTCGCCCTTGAGCTCAGCAGGCTTAGCCTCAGCGTCGCGCCCCACCAGGCCCATGACCTGGCCCAGCGGGTGCTGATCGATTTCCCGGACTCGCCCGGCGCCATGCGCGCCCTGTGCCAGGCGCGGTTGGCTCTGGGCGAGGCTGTCGGTGCAGCCCAGATCGCCAGCGCGATGCTGACCCGTGACGATCGTGACCAGCAGGCGATCGCCGACCTGGCCAGCGCCTGGCGGCTGGCCAGAGATCCGCGCGGCGCGGACCTCTATGACTATGACCGGATGGTGCGCGCGCAACCGCTCGATACGCCGCCCGGCTGGAGCCGGCTGGAGGACTATCTGGCCGATCTCAGGACAGCCCTGATCGCCCTGCACGCCTGGAAGGCCCACCCACTGGAACAGTCGCTGCGTGGTGGATCCCAGACTGCCCAGAATCTGACCCTGAGCGATGACCCCGCCATCCAGGGGTTCTTCACCGCGATCAAGGGGCCCATCCGCGCCTATCGCGACGCCCTGGGATCTGGCCAAGATCCGCTGCGACGGCGCAATCGAGGTTCCGATCATGTCCATGGGGCGTGGTCGGTGCGTTTGGCGCCGCGCGGCTTCCACGTGGACCACATCCACCCGGAGGGCTGGCTCTCGTCGGCCTGCTATATCGATGTGCCCGACGCCGTTCGCGACACCGAGACCAAGGCCGGATGGCTACGTTTTGGCCAGCCCGCCACCCCGGCGCCCGGTCTGACGGCCGAGCATTTCGTGCGCCCCGAGCCGGGCCTGCTGGCGCTGTTTCCGTCCTATATGTGGCACGGCACAGTGCCGTTCGAAGGCGATCAGCCTCGCATGACCCTCGCGTTCGATCTGATTTCAGACGCGGCGCGTTGAGGAGATGTCACGCTTGCGCGTCATGTTGTTATCGCGCTGCCCCGGAACCTCAATGCCTGACATCATCCTGATCCCCCGTGAAAACTATGAGCGCCTGAAGCGGCGCCTGCCCGCCATCACCCGCGAGCATCTAACCGACGCCTATGGCATCAGCGAAACCACCTGGAACAAGCTGCGCAAGGGCGAACCGATCAAACGCGGCACCTGGGAGCGCATCTGGACCCGCTATGAGCGGCTGCAGGACGTTCGGGCCTAAACGCCAGAACCGTTGGTTCAATAGGCCAGGCGCAGCGAAACCCCCACGCGCCGGGGGCGTGGCCCATGCACCTGCGGCATGCGGCCTGTCGTCACAAACAGCGGGTCTTCGCTAGCCAGCGCGTTCTCGACAAACAGGCTCAAGGCGCCGGGCCCCCGCTGCAGCGTCGCGCGCATGTCGATCAACAGCACGCCTCCCAAGCTCTGGTTGTCGCTGGCCGTCGCCGCCGATGCGAAGGTGGACCGCGATTTGCCGATATAGGCGGCCGAGGCGTTGAGGGTCAGCATGGCGTCGCCCAAGGGGCGGCTGTGCTCGCCCCACGCGGTCAGGGAGATATCGGGCACGGCCGGCAGGGTGTCGCCCCTGGAGCCCAGCCCCGCCAGCTCGCCCGTGGCTTGATCCTCGGTCAGGACCGGCGCGGTCGCGGCCAGGTTCAGGCCCAGGCGAGCGCCTGAACCTGGTGACCATGTGGCGTCCAGTTCAATCCCGTCTATCCTGGCTCGCCCCAGATTGGTGACAAAGCCAAAGGCGCCGTTGGCGCTGACCGCCGCATATTGCATGTCCTGCCAGTCAATGCTGTAGAGCGCCGCCTGCAGACCAAGCCGAGCCTCGAACCAAGACCCCTTCAGCCCGATCTCGCGGTTCCACAGACTATCGGCGGCGTAGGCCGCCAAGCTGGACGGCAGGCCTGGGGCCGTATTGATGCCGCCGGGCCGATAGCCCTGGGACAGTTGGGCGTAACCCAGCAGGTCGGGCGTGAACCAGTGGCTGCCCAGCACTTTCAAGCTCCAGCCGCGTTCGCTGACCGATGTGTTGAAATTGGCGGCCGAGGTGTCGGAGATCACATTGACCACCAGGGCCTGGCCAAGCGTGGTCTTGTCATAGATGAACCGCCGCGCGCCCACGGTCAGGCTCGTGTCCCGATCGGCCCCCAGGGTCACCTCGCCATAGGCCGCGCGCTGGGTCAGCCGGGTCTCGACAATCCGTCGACCCGTGAAGCCGACCGTCCAGACCGGCAGGCCGGTTGCCGGGTCGGCGACCAGCACCTGACTGTCGATCACGTCCTTGCGGGTTTCGTCGAAAAGGCCCGCCGTCCAGGCCCAGACCCCCCCGCCGTCCGATGAGGCGCGAACTTCGCGGACGTCCGCCCGCAGATCGATGGGCTGATGCAGCAGGCCCGGCGACCGACTGTCGACATAACTGGCATAGGCGCCGATCTGACCCGCGTCGCATATCGCGCCGTCGGTCAGCCGAAGATAGCGTTGGCACCCGGCGGGACTGAGTCGCTCGCTCAACAGGGTTCCCGTGTAGTCAATGAAGCGCGTGCTGCTCCAGTCATAGCGCGCCACCGACGCCGTCACGCGCGCACCCGCTCCGCGCCATTCCAGGGCTGCATCCCCTAAGGCGATCCGGCTGTCGAACGGCGTCCGCACGAAGTTGCGCGACACATGAGCGGGCTGGCCCGGCGCGGCCGCGCCGGTGTCCTCTACCCGCCCGTTCTGAAGGGCCAGGGTCAGTTGCGCAGTCAGGTTGGTGCTGAGCTGAGCCAGCAGACCCAGACGCGCGCCCTCGACCCGGCCGCCATTGACGTCGGGCAGGCCCAGGCGGCCATTGTCGGCGAAAGCCGCTTCCTCGCGGCGATAGGTCGTCAGTCGCAACGCCGCCCTTCCGGGAGACACGGCATGATTGAGCACGAGGGTCTGGCCGCTGCCGGCCTCGCCCCCCGTCAGATTGCTCTCGGCCGCCAGAGACAGGCTGGACGTCGCTAGGTCCGGGCGACTGAAGACCGCCTTAACCGCCCCGCCCATGGCGCTGGCCCCATACAGGGTGCCTTGCGGACCGCGCAGCACCTCAAGGCGGTCCAGGTCCACCAGCAACAATTCCGGAAACGAACTGCCGGGATCGGCCGTGGTGCCGCTGGGGCCAGATACCGGCACATCGTTGTAATAGAGCGCTGTGGTCGCCTCGCCTGACCCATAGACACCGCGTAGCGTGAGGCGTGTGCGACCCGTGCCGGT
Organism: uncultured Caulobacter sp.; assembly: GCA_964427205.1. Lineage (GTDB taxonomy): Bacteria > Pseudomonadota > Alphaproteobacteria > Caulobacterales > Caulobacteraceae > Caulobacter. Next base: position 63,796 of record CAYRTE010000022.1, on the reverse strand, counting down.
GCTGGTCGGGGTCAGGCCCGGAAGGCGCTGGGCGGCGCGATCGAAGGTCTCGATCCCCGAGCGACCGAGGTCAGCCCCTGACAGGACCCGCATCGACAGCGGCGTTTCAAGTTCGAGGGTGGGCCGGCGCAGGGCCGTCACCATCACCGGTTCGAGATCGGTTCGCGCTTCTGGCGCGGTGATCACCGCGCGCGCGGTCTGTGTCGCAGGTCTTTCGATTAACAGCCGGCCGTCGAAGCGACGCACGGTCAGATCTGTCCCCTTGAGCAGCCTGGCCAGTCCGACATCAACGTCCATGTGTCCCACGACGCGCGGCGCGCGCAACCCGTCGATCAGGCCCGGTTTGAACAGGATCTCGCGATCGGTCTGGGTGGAAAAGGTGGTCAGCGCGTGGGCCAGCGGCATCTGGGCCGGAATATCGATCCAGTGGCGTTCCGCCGCCTGGGCGCTGGAGGCGGCGACGCCGGCCACGGCCAGGCCCAGATTCAAAAACAGGAGGTGCGGATGGTTCACGGAACGCCACGCCCCAGGTCGAAGCACAGGCCCTGCCTTCCCACTACGCCGCACGTCAAAGCCAGCCCCAAGCCCTAAACCGTGGTCGTTCAGTCCGCCACGGGTCGTCACGGCGGCGTTCCGGCCACCCCTGCCGCATAATTTGGCAGTGGTGGACCTCGAACGGCAAGGTGTCCATCATGACTTGACGATGACGCCGATGCTTCCGACCATAACGAAAACATAAAGAATCTTGGCGTTTCGGGGATCGCGATATGGCGTTGGCGAAAATCGCCGGTTGGAACATGCAGGATGAGGGTCTGGCTCAGGCCTCTTTGCCCTACAAGCAGGCTCTGACGGCATTCTTCCGGCGTCGGGTAGAGGGCCCTGACATCGATGATCTGGTTCAGGAGGTGCTGCTGCGCCTTCACAGCCGCCGCCAGTGCGGCGATGTCGCCAATCTGTCCGGTTTCATCTTCCAGACCGCCACCAATGTTCTGCTCGATCGCCATCGCCGCGATACGGTCCGGCGCCGAAACGCGCATTGTGAGCTGGAAGACATCCACCATCCGGTCGAGGAGCGGTCGCCGGAGCGCATTTTGCAGGCCAAGCAGGAGGCCCAGGTCGCCGCCCAGGCCTTGGCCGAGCTGCCCGCGCGAACCCGAGCGGCTTTCATGCTCGTACGTTTCGAGGGCATGAGTTACAAAGCCGCCTCCGCGCAACTGGGAATTTCGGTTAGCTCGGTCGAGAAACATGTCGCCAAGGCTCTCAGGAATGTGACGAGCCGTCTGCAGGACGCCGATGAACCACGCTCCCCACACCCTCGGTCCTTCCGGTGACCCGGATGCCGCGGAATGGTTCGCGCGGCTTCGGCGCCAGCCCGATGACCCTCAGCTTCAGCGTGACTTCCAGGCCTGGTTGACCGCCGATCCTGCACGCTCCGCCCAGTGGGACGCGACCTGCAGGACCTGGGACGCCCTGGGCCTCGCCGCTGATCACTCTGCGCTCAGCGAAGTGCGCTCTGGCCTGAAAGCCGATATCGCCGCCGCACGCCGGCCCCAGCCCCGCTGGCGTTGGGCCGCCGCGATCGTCGGCATGATTGGCGCCGGTGGCCTGGCGACCATGCTTTGGACGTCGACGGGACCACACCGCGAGAGCCCGCCGGCCGCCACCGCGCCCTCTGCCCAGGCCAGTTACAGCACTGTCGTCGGGGAACGACGCAGCATCACCCTGGCCGACGGATCGATTGCCACACTGAGCACCGACTCGCGCCTGCGCGTCACCGAGTGGGGCGAGCGCCGCGCCCTGGTGCTGGAGCGCGGGGAAGCTTTCTTCGAGGTTGCCAAGGACCCGGAACATCCGTTTGTAGTCGCCGTGTCGGGCCGCACAATCACCGCTCTGGGCACCGCCTTCAATGTTCGCCTTGACCCCGACCGTTGGTCGGTTGGCCTCTTGGAGGGGAAGATCCGGGTTGGCGATGCCGAGGGCGGAACCAGTATCGACCTCCTGCCCGGCTCGCGGCTTGAACAGCGCGAAGGCGCGGCCTGGACCCTGGCCTCGGCCGATGTCGCGGCCTTGAGCGCCTGGCGTGCGGGCAGCTTGGTGTTCGACGATCAGCCCCTGTCGGTCATCGTCGCCGAGCTCAACCGCTATTCGACCCAGAAGGTGCGGATCGCCTCCAAGCAAGTGGCCGCCACGGCCATGAGCGGCCGTTTCAGGACCGGCGACGTGACAGGCTTTGTCAGCTCGCTGGAGGCCTATGGCGCCGCGCGCATCGTCAGCCGCTCGCCCGACGAGATCGTCATCAGCGCGCCCTGATCAAGCAATGACGCGGTGAGGAACACTGGCCTGCGTGCGTCTAGATAAGACACGGCGTCGATCGCGCCGCACACAGGGAGGGTTTCTTGACTTCGATCCTAAGGACCGCCGCCGGCGCACTGGGGGCCACGGCCCTGCTGATGAGCTCCACCGCCATGGCCGCGCCGCTGAGCGCCGCCCAACGCGGGCAGCTGACCGCAGCCGTTGACGCCTACACGCCGCAGATGAACCAGGCCGCCCTCCAGATCTGGAGCCTGGCGGAACTGGGGTATCAGGAAACCCAGAGCACGCTGGTCCTGCAGGAGCAGTTGAAGGCCGCGGGCTTCACGGTTCAGGCCGGTGTGGCTGGCGAACCGACCGGATTCGTGGCCAGCTTCAAGGCCGGTAAAGGCCCAGTGCTAGCGATCCTGGCCGAATTCGATGCCCTGCCCGGCCTGTCCCAAGCGGCTGTTCCCACCAAGACGGCGCGGCCCGAGACCGACAATGGCCATGGCTGCGGCCATAACCTGTTTGGCGCGGCGTCGGTGGCGGGCGCCATCGCGCTCAAGACCTGGATGATCCAGAACAAGGTGCAAGGCGAAATCCGCGTCTACGGCACACCCGCCGAAGAAGGCGGGTCAGGCAAGGTTTACATGGTCCGCGATGGCCTGTTCAACGACGTGGATGTCACCCTGCACTGGCACCCGGGCAACGAAAATTCGGCCCGCCAGGGTACGTCGATGTCCAATATCAGTGGCAAGTTCCGCTTCCGCGGCAAGTCAGCCCACGCAGCCGGCGCGCCCTGGGCCGGCCGCTCGGCCCTCGACGGCGTCGAAGTGCTGAACGTCGCCGCCAACTATATGCGCGAGCACATCCCCGACCGCACCCGCATTCACTATGTCGTGACCAATGGCGGCAAGGCCCCCAACGTGGTGCCTGACTTTGCTGAGGTCTACTACTATGTCCGCCATGCCGACCCCAAGGTCGTCGTTTCGGTCATGGACCGCGTGAGGAAGGCCGCCGACGGCGCGGCCCTGGCCACCGAGACCAGTGTCGAGTTCGAACAGACTGGCGGTGTCTACAACCTCCTGCCCAACGACGTGCTGGGCAAGGTGATGCATGACGCCCTCACCCAGGTGGGCGGCATCACCTGGACGGCCGAGGAGACCGCCTTCGCCAAGACCCTGGCCACCAGCCTGCCTAACGGCGGCGGCGACCTGACCTCGGTGCGCCGGGTGGAGACCTATGCCCCCGCCGACACCTCGGGCTCGATGGGCGGCGGCTCCACCGACGTGGCTGACGTCAGCTGGGTCACCCCCACGGTGGGCTTGTCGACGGCCAGCTTCGTGCCAGGTTCGGCCGGTCACAGCTGGCAGAATGTCGCTGCCGCCGGCTCCAGCATCGGGCTGAAGGGAGCCGCCGTCGCGGCCAAAACCCTGTCGGTGGCTGGAGCGGAACTGCTGAGCAATCCCAAGCTGATCGCCGATGCCAAGGTCGAACTGGACAAGCGCCGCGGCGCCGACTTCGCCTACAAGGCCATGGTCGGTGATCGCAAACCGCCGCTGGATTACCGCAAGGCAGGCGGCGGCGACTAGACATAGGAAACTCTGGGCGCGATGGCCACAGCCGGCTATCGCGCCCCGGGTGTCTGATCTGTGCGTCTTTTTAGCGCTTCAGCAAGACCCGCCGAACAAGTGATCGCTGCCGCGATGGCCCGGTATGACGATCTTCTGTTCCAGCCGGATCACGGGGTCCCTGGCGACATCAGTCCGCCAGACCTTCCGATCGCGCGGGACGTCTTCGTCAGAGTGCAGGCTCGATACCGCTCGACGTCCGCGGGCTATCGCGTCGCCCAAGCGCGGCCGATGTCCGAGAGCGGCACGCAACCGTGATAGGCGCCGGGCACGGGATCGTACTGCAGGGCCACGGTCGCTCCGAGTTCTGATGTGAAATAGCCCACCGTCACCAGATCTTCGAGCACCGGGAAAAAGTGGGTTTGGCTGGGCGTCTGCGCTTTGGCCTCCACGCCTTCGCGGTCATAGGCCGTGAGCAGATCGACCTGCTGCTGCGGGGTCAGGGCGATGAACGCGGCGCCATGGGCGGCCTGGGCGTCGGCCTCCATGCGCGTCAGACCGGTCCGCAGTCTATCGGCCTGATCCTTTTCGTAATAGTTCGCCAGGGCGCGGTCGATGAACTGCGGCACGCCGGCCTCGCGGGCGCCGGGCGTGTCTGTCGCCGGGATGATCAGGTCGGCGACCACATCGAGCAGGCGAGCCTGATCTGGCGATAGGGCCGTGGGGCTCCAGGTCAGGGCGGGCGCCGGAGCGGCGGCGGCCAGGGCGCGCTGGGCCCAGCCTGTCGCCCCTACCCCGATCGTCACGGCCAGACCGCGAAGGGTGTCGCGTCGGTTGAGCATCACAGGTCTCCCCGCTTGCGCGCCTGAACGGCGTGATCGACCGCTCGCGCGGTCAGCGCCATATAGGTTAGGGACGGATTCACGCAGGACGCCGAGGTCATTGCCGCGCCGTCGGTGACATAGACGTTCTTGCACTCGTGAACCTGATTGTGGGCGTTCAGCACCGAGGTCTTGGGATCGCGGCCCATGCGGGCGGTGCCCATCTCATGGATGCCCAGGCCTGGCGCATAGCCTCCATCGCGACCCTTGACGTTCTTGAAGCCTGCCGCCTCCAACATCTCCGCCGCCGCGGTCTGCATGTCGCGTCGCATGACGATCTCGTTCTCGCGGATGGTGACATTCATCGACAGGGTCGGCAGGCCGAAAGCGTCCCGGATTTCGTGGTTCAGGGTCAGGCGATTATCCTCATAGGGAAGGATTTCGCCAAAGCCGCCAAGACCTATGGTCCAGGGCCCAGCTTGGCTGAGCGCGGCCTTGCGCTCGGCTCCGAAGCCGCTGCTGCCAGCATTGTGCTTGCCCAGGTCGCGGTCCCAGCCCTGGCGAGACGCGCCCCCCTGGTAGCCGAAGCCCCGCAGATAGTCGTTCCGCTTGGTGGCGGCGTCGCCCAGATTGCGGAAGCGCGGCACGTAAATGCCGTTGGGCCGGCGGCCCGAATAGTATTTGTCGGCGAACTCGGGAGCCTCGCCCGACGCGCCCACACCCAGGTGGTGATCCATCACGTTGCGGCCCAACTGGTCGCTGCCATTGCCAAAGCCGTTGGGGAACCGCGAACTGGTCGAGTTCATCATTATCCAGGCCGAGTTGAAGGCCGAGGCGCACAGGAACACGACGTCGGCATAGAACTCCTCTTCCTGGCGTGTCGTCGCGTCCAGGATGCGCACGCCCGTCGCCTTGCCGGCCTTCTCGTCATAGATCAGCGAGGTGACGATCGAGCCGGGCCGGATCACCAGATTGCCGGTACGCTCGGCCGCCACCAGGCCGCCGGAGTTGGAGCTGTAGTAGGCGCCGAACGGGCAGCCGCGAATGCACAGGTTGCGGTACTGGCATTTGGTGCGGCCAAGGCTCATCTGTTCCTCGGTCGGATCGGTCAGGTGCGCCGTGCGCCCCATGGTGATCCGGCGCTCGGGAAACCGCGCCTCGGACTTGGCCTTGAACGCCTTCTCGACGCAGTTCATCTCCATCGGCGGCTGGTACTGGCCGTCGGGCAACTGGGGCAGGCCCTCGGCCTGGCCAGAGACGCCGATGAACCGTTCGACGTGGTCGTACCACGGCGCCAGGTCCTCATAGCGGATCGGCCAGTCCACGCCGATCCCCTCGCGAGCGTTGGCCTCGAAGTCTAGGGGGCTGTGGCGATAGCTCTGGCGTCCCCAGGTGAGCGACCGTCCGCCCACGTGATAGCCGCGAATCCAGTCGAAGCGGTTTTCCTCAACGTAGGGGTTCTCGTCGTCGCGAACGAAGAAGTGCTGGGTCTGCTCCGTCATCGTGTAACCGGTGCGGCGCTGAACGGAATATTTGGCGGCCAGTTCAGCCTGGGGCAGTTGCCCTTGCGGGTACTTGGTCTCCCAGGGCGCCGTCATGGCGGTGGGATAGTCTTGCTGGTGGCGCACCATCGGTCCGCGCTCCAGCACCAGGGTCTTGAGACCCTTCTGGGTCAGCTCCTTGGCTGCGATACCGCCGGTGATGCCGCTGCCCACGACGATGGCGTCATAGGTGTTTTTTCGGCGCGCGCGACCGCTGAGGTTGGCCATGAGTGCTCCCTAATCCGCTCACTCGATGGGGCGCTGCCGGCCGTTACAGCCCAACGCGCCAACCTCGGCGAACCCCCAATTGTTGACTGGAGGCTTCCATGAAATGGGTTACATTGCAAGAAAGCTCGGCAATTGACCTAAAAAGTCGGGCGCAAGGGAGGACGACCAAGCCATGACCCCATCCTGCCAGTTCGCGCGGACCCGCCATCCCCTGACAACGATGCGCGGCGTTGCGCTGGGCGTTCTGGCAAGCTGCTTGCCGCTAGGCCTAGTGGTTCAAGCCCGCGCCGAAGAGGTGAAGGCCGGGCCGTGGCGTTCGCTGTTCGATGGCCGCACCCTGGACGGCTGGACGCCGAAGATCGCCAAGCACGCCGTCGGCGAAAACTACCGCCAGACGTTCGTGGTCGATCAGGGCGCCATCCGGGTGTCCTATGCCGGCTACGACACGCTGAACGGGCAGTTCGGACACCTGTTCTACAAGACCCCTTTCAAAGCGTATCGCCTCCGTTTCACCTACCGCTTCCTCACCGAGGGCGGTCTTGCCGACACGCCCGCCTGGGCTCGCAGCAACAGCGGCGTGATGTTCCATAGCCAGAGCCCCGAGAGCATGACGGTGGAGCAACCCTTCCCCGTCTCGGTGGAGTTCCAACTGCTGGGCAAGGATGGCGACGCGCCCCGCCCCACGGGCGCGGTTTGCACGCCCGGCATCACCATCACCTTCGATGGCGTGAAGGCCAAGGAGCACTGCACGCCGTCGGCCAATGCGCCGACCATTCCAGATGGGACCTGGACGAAGGTCGAACTGGAAGTCCGGCCCAATGGTGAAGTCTTTCAGAGGATCGACGGGGTTGTGGTCCACCGCTATGCCGGCCTGACCCTGGACCCCGACGACACCGTCGCGGGCGGGGCCAAGCCCTATATCCTTGCGCGCGGCGCCCAGCCGGTCACGGAGGGCTATATCGCCCTGCAGAGCGAGGGCCATCCCATCGAATTCAAGGACATCGAGATCCAGGAGCTGACGGCGCGCTGAGCGCCGTCAAGGACCTGAGCTACTTCTTGACCGACGTCAGGTACTGGATCACTGCCGCGCGCTGCTGGGCGTCCGGCGCGCCGACCAGCATCTTGGTGCCGGACACAGTCTTGGCCGGAGCCTTGAGATAGGCGTCCAGCGTCTCGGCGTTCCAGGTGATGCCAGAGGCTTTCATTGCGTTGCTATAGCCATAGCCGCCCAGGGTTCCAGCCTTGCGGCCGACCACACTGGCTAGGGGCGGCCCCATCTTGCCCGGCGCAGGCTTGAGCGAATGGCAGACCGCGCAACGTTGCTCGAACACGTCCGAGCCCGACGTCGCCGCCATGGCGGTGGTCGTCATGGCCGACACGACAGCAGCGAGCATAAGCGAGCACTTCATCAGGACGTTTTCCTCGAAGGTTTGGTCTAAAGGCCCAATAGCCGCCGATTGCGGCCGGCGTCGGGCGCGCTGCCGGCGAAGTCGTCAAACGCCCGGTCCGTCACCTGGATGATATGGTCGCGGATGAATGGCGCGCCTTCGCGGGCGCCCTGCTCCGGATGCTTCAAGGCGCACTCCCACTCCAGCACCGCCCAGCCTGGGAAGTCGTATTGGGCCAGCCTGGAGAAGATCGCCTTGAAGTCCACCTGGCCATCGCCCAGCGAACGGAAGCGACCGGGCCGCTCGGCCCAGTCCTGATAGCCGCCATAGACGCCGGACCGAGCGGACGGCCGGAACTCGGCGTCCTTGACGTGGAAGGCTTTGATCCGCTCGTGATAGCGGTCGATATAGCCCAGATAGTCCAGCTGCTGCAGCACGAAGTGACTGGGATCATAGAGGATATTGGCGCGCGGATGGCCGTCCACTTCGTCAAGGAACCGCTCGAAGGTCACGCCGTCGTGCAGGTCCTCGCCCGGATGGATCTCGTAGCAGACGTCGACGCCCTCGGTCTCGAAGACGTCGAGGATCGGCTTCCAGCGACGGCCGAGTTCAGCGAAGGCTTCCTCGACCAGGCCGGCCGGGCGCTGCGGCCACGGATAGAAGTAAGGCCAGGCCAAAGCGCCGGAAAAGGTGGCGTGGGCGTTCAGGCCCAGGCGCCGGCTGGCGACCGCGGCGGCCTTGACCTGCCCCACCGCCCAGGCCTGGCGCTCGGCCGGCTTGCCGCGCAGCTCAGGCGGGGCAAAGCCATCGAACAGCTCGTCATAGGCCGGATGCACGGCCACCAGTTGACCCTGCAGGTGGGTCGACAGCTCGGTGATCTGCAGGCCGTGGCCGGCCAACATCCCGGCGATGTCGTCGCAATAGGTCTGGCTCTCGGCGGCCAGGGCCAGGTCGAAGAACGAGTCCGCCCCGCCGGTGGGCATCTGGACGCCGACATAGCCGAGATCAGCCACCCAGGCGGCCATGGTCTCCAGCTTGTCGAACGGCGGCTCGCCGCCGATGAACTGAGCCAGGAAAATCCCCGGTCCCTTGAGCGTCTTCATCGGCTTTCTCCTTCCAGCGTCACCCAGCCGGAGTCGTTGCGGCTCGCGGCCACGGCGCGCTCGACGAAGGCCATGCCGCGCACGCCCTCGGCGATGTCGGGCACAAGCTCCCTACCCTGCCCTTCTATCGCGTCGGCGAAGTCGCGATAGATGTTGGCGAAGGCCTCGATGAACCCCTCGGGATGGCCGGTCGGGATCCGAGTCACCGCCCGCGCGCCCGCGCCCAGATAGGCCGAGCCGGCGTGCAGCACTTGGCTGGGCCCATCCAGCCAGTCGAGGGTCAGTTCGGTATGGCGCTCGTGGCTCCAGGTCAGCCCGCCCAGCTCGCCATAGACGCTGATCTTCAGGCCGTTGCGCGCGCCCGCCGAGATCTGCGAGGCGATGAGCACGCCGCGCGCGCCGCCCTCAAAGCGCAGCAGCACGTTGCAGTCGTCGTCCAGGTTTCGCCCGGGAACCACGGTGGCCACATCCGCGCACAGGCGCTCTACGCGGCGCCCCGTGATGAACTCGGCGATGTTGAAGGCATGGACGCCGATGTCGCCGATGCAGCCGCCGACGCCGGACTGGGCCGGATCGGATCGCCAGTCCGCCTGCTTGTTGCCCTCCCGCTCCAGCGGGCGCGACAGCCAGCCCTGCGAGTATTCGACGACGACCTTGCGCACGGCGCCGAGGTCCCCGCGCGCCACGATCTCGCGCGCCTCGCGAACCATCGGATAGCCGGTATAGGTGTAGGTCAGGGCATAGAGCTTGCCGGATGCGGCGACGACGTCGGCCAGCTCATGCGCCTGCGCGAGGTCAAGGGTCGCGGGCTTGTCGCTGATCACGTGCAGACCGCCGCGCAGAGCGGCGGCGGAGACGTCGAAGTGCAGGTGGTTAGGCGTCACCACGGCGACGAGGTCGACCCCGTCAGGGCGCGCCCGCTCGGCCGCGATCATCGTGTGGTGATCGGGATAGACCCGGTCGCGCGCCACGCCCCAGCCATCGGCCGCCGCCGCGTTCTTGGCCGCATCGCGACTGAACACGCCGGCCACCAGACGCATGCGGCCGTCCAGTTCGGCGGCCATGCGATGCACCGGCCCGATGAACGAGCCAGGACCGCCCCCCACCATGGCCAGTCGCAGGGGCGTGCGAGCGCTCATCAGGCCATCACTTTCGCCAGATACTCAAAGCTGATCCTGGCCGAGTCCAGGCGGGCGTGGGCGAATGGCGGCTCCTGCTCATAGTAGAAGCCCCGGATTCCGGCGGCATAGGCGGCCGGCAACAGCGCCTTCCAGTCGATCATGCCGCCGCCAACCTCGGTCGGATCCTGGCGCAGCTCGAAATTGGTCTTGGTGGTGGGCTTGATGTCCTTGACGTGCATCTGGGTGAACCGACCGGGGTGTGCTTTCATCAGGGCGATGGGGTCTTGCCCCGCCGCCGTTACCCAGCCCGCGTCCAGCTCGAAGGTGACGAGATTGGGATCTGTGCCTTGCAGCAGGATATCCATGCCCGTGGTTTCACCGAGCGGCGCAAACTCGAAATTGTGGTTGTGATAGCCCGTGACGATGCCGGCCTTCTTGAGGACAGCGGCCTTCTCATTCAGGAAGTCGGCGTTCCACTTCCAGTCGTCGGCGGTCATCTGGACGCCGGCCTGGCGCAGGTCGTTGCCCAGACGATCTGGGATGTAGAGGATCGGCATGATCGCGGCCTTCACGCCGATCACGTGCAGATCGTCGGCCAGCTTGGCGAGATCGCCGCTGAAGCTGGGACCGTTGGCGCCCTTGGGCGAGATGTGGGCGCTGGGGCAGATCAGGCCCGCGCGATCAAAGGCGGCGCGCAGCTCGGCGGGCGTGCGGCCCAGATAGCCTGCCAGCTCAACGGACTTGAAGCCAATCCCAGCCAGGGTGGCCAATTGCGCGTCCAGCGCCTTCGCGAGGTCCGGACCCAAGGTGTAAAGTTGGATGCCGACCGGCAGATCATGACGCTGAAAGAATGGCTTGTCCGCCGCGCTGGCGACGCCGCCATAGGCCATGCCCAAGGCCGCTGCGCCGGCGCCCAGCAGGCCCCGCCGCGACAGGTCGGCGTCGCCGACGGTACGTCCGAAAACAGTTGAGCGCACGAGGCTTTCCTTTTTCTGGATAGGCATGGTCATGGCTGGGCCGGCGTGGCGGCCGCGACCGGTCCGCCGTCGGCGACCTCCGAGATCGGCGCCCGGGTCGGCGGCTTGAAGAACAGGGCCAGCAGACACACCGCCGCCAGGGCCATGCCGGTGGGGACCATGAACAGACCGGTATAGTCCACGGTCGCCGCGCCATCGGCGCTGGTCTGGGTAAGGCGGCTGATCAGCGACGGGAACAGGAAACTGGCCACCACATTGCCGACGCCCAGGATCAGCAGATTGAACAGGCCCTGGGCGCTGGAGCGGACATCCTTGGGGAAGACCGCGTCGACGAAGATGTAAACCGTGGCGAAGAAGAAGGCGTAGCAGATGCCGTGCAGCAGCTGCACGGCGACAATCACCGGAATGCTGTCGGCGAAGAAGGCGAAGACCGCGAAGCGCGCGGCGTGACCCAGAACCCCGACGATCATGGTGATCTTCCAGCCCAGCCGCGCCAGCACCCGGCCCAGCAGGAACATGGTCAGGATCTCGGCCACCTGCCCCAGGCTCAGCACCACCATGCTGAGATTTCCGGCGATGCCCACCCGGTTGGTCAGGAAGGCGTCGGCCATCACGAAGTAGCCGTTATGGATTACTGAATCGATGAAGGTGACGATGAACAGCACCAGCACGAAGGGCGTCGCCAGAAGCTTGAAGGCGCGTCGCCAAGCCAGCTTGTCGATGCCCGGCGCGTCCTTACGGGCCGGGGTGTGGGGCAAGGTCAGCGCGTAGCCGGCGAAGACGAACGAGACGAGCGCCGCGACCAGAAAGATCCATCGCATCTGCTCGACCGTGGCGCTGGCGCCCAGCAGGAAGACGAAGGGCCAGCTGACCAGCACCCAGCCCACCGTGCCGCCCATCCGCACCGCGCCGAAGTCCGCCGCCGGGTTGCGCAGGTTGGCGAAGGCGATGGAGTTGGTCACCGACAGGGTCGGCACATAGACCAGGCTGAAGATCAGGTAGCAGGCGAAGAACGGCCAGAAGCTGGTCGCCAGCGCGGTCCCGACCAGAGCCAGGCCGCCGATCAGGTGGCTGACCGCCAGAAAGCGCTCGGCCGCGAAATTTCGGTCGGCGAACTGGTTGGAGAAGAAGATGCCGACCAGAGCGGCCACGCCCCATGAACTACCGACCAGCGACTGCTGCCAGGGCGCGAAGCCCAGCATGCCCATGTAGGGGAATATCTTGGGCGCCCAGGCGCCCCAGATGGCCAGCTGAAGCACCATCATCAGAAAGAGCCGGAAGCTCGTCGTCATGGTTGGCCCTCCCCGACCAGTATAGGCGGCTTGATAGGGCCCGTTTGGGCGGCGTCCGCTCTGATGTAATCGAAATCATCGATGGCGAGGCCAGTCAAGGCGGCAGCCGCGCAACAGATGCCGTGGCGGCGTAGCAGCGCCTTGCCAAGCCAGCGGCTTGTCGCCAGTGTCCGCCGATGGCCACCATTCAAGATGTCGCGCGCGACGCGGGTGTCTCCACCGCGACGGTTTCCCGCGTGTTCAGCGCCCCTGAACTGGTGCTGGAAGCGACGCGCAACAAAGTGATGGAGGCGGTCAACCGCCTAGGCTACGAGCCCAATTTCGCGGCCAGGAGCCTGCGCACCCTGCGTACCGAGAAGATCCTGGTAACCGTGCCGGACATCTCCAATCCCTTCTTCTCCCAAGTGATCCGGGGCGTCGAGGAAGCCGCAATGACCGCGGGCTATTCGGTTCTGCTGGGCGACACCCGCCACGAGGAGGCCCGCGAGGAGCAGTACGCCGCCATGTTCCGGCGCAAGGAGGCTGACGGCCTGATCTTCCTGGGCCATCGCCTGCCCGACGTCCTGGCGGACATGGTCGCCGCCAAGGGCCCTCGGACGCCGATCGTCAACGGCTGCGAGTTCCGGCCGGGCCTGGCGGTGTCCAGCGCCCATATCGACAATGAGCGCGCCGCCGCCGAGGTCATGGAATATCTCTACGGCCTGGGTCACACCCGGATCGGGGTCGTCACCGGACCTCTGGCCAGTCCGATCAGCAGCGACCGCCTGAGCGGCGTGTTGGCCGCCGCCCAGCGCCAGGGCCGCGCCAGCGCCCTGCGCATGTCCATCGGTGATTTCTCGATCGAATCCGGCGTGCGCCAGACCGGCGAGCTGCTGGACGAACCCGGCCGACCGACGGCGATCTTCTGCTTCAGCGACGAGATGGCCATGGGCGCGCTGGAGGCCATTCGCCAGCGCGGCCTGCGCTGCCCCCAGGACGTCTCGCTGGTCGGCTTCGACGACATCCGCTTCGCCCAGTACCTGAACCCCAAGCTGACCACAGTCAGCCAGCCGATGGAGCAGATCGGCCATGAGGTCGTCCGGTTGCTGCTAGAGATCCTGGCCGACCGGGCCAGCGCCCTGCAGAATGTCACCCTGCCCCACCGCCTTGTGGTGCGGGAAAGCAGCGCTCCGCCGCCGGCCTAGGGGCGAGGTGCAAGCTCGCGCAGCCAAATATTACGGAAGCTGATCGGCGCGCTGGGATCGCCATGGGCCTGTAGCTTGATCGGCGCCGCGCCATGCGCCCTGTAGGCGGGCTTGCCGATATAGACCGTCTCGCCAGCCAGCACCGCGTTCTCCTGAACCAGCACGCCGTTATGCAGCACCGTCACCGTGGCTGGCGAAACAAGCGCGCCGTCCGCGCCAAACACCGGCGCCCGCCAGACGATGTCGTAGGTCTGCCACTCACCGGGCCTGCGGCTGGCGTTCACGAGCGGCGGATGCTGCTTGTAGACGCTCGCGGCCTGTCCGTTCACGTAGGTGGCGGCGTCATACGAATCGAGGATTTGCACCTCATAGCCTTCGTCACCCGGGCCGGTGGAGGCCAGAAAGACGCCGCTATTGCCGCGCCCCTGCCCGGTTCCATCGATGTCAGCGGGGATGCGCCACTCCAGATGCAGCTGATAGTCGTGAAACGTGCGCAGGGTCTCGATATTCCCCCGCGCCTTGTTCACCGTCAGGACGCCGCCCGCGACGGTCCAGCCGGCTGGCGACCTATCCCTGGCCGAGACCCACTGATCCAGATCATCGCCATCGAACAGCACGATGGCGTCAGAAGGCGACTGGCCTGCGGTCGCTGCTGGCTCGACCTTGGCCGGATCGGGTGTCCAGACTTCGGTGTCCTCGGGCCTGTTCTGGGCGGGCGCTGCGGCCATCAGGCCGATAGCGGCGGCGAGAACCACGCTTGGCGTCGTCATGTTTTGTCGCGCTCCCTCCAGAACATCCTAGTCTTATCGTCTCGTATTCGACTGGCCTAGCCGCCCGTTAGACAAGCAGACTACGACCATCTCAGGGTTGTGCTGACAACGCTGTCAGATAAGGTTGCGCTGTCCCCTCAAGAGGACAAGGGAGAGCGCATGTACAAGATCCTGGCCTTTATTGCCGCCCTAGCCGCCGCCGCGCCGGCTTTGGCCGCTCCGCGTCCGCCCCTGGTCCTGACCGAAATCCCCAAGCCCGCCGGCCCCGCGACCGTGCTGTTCAACGGCCAGGACCTGAAGGACTGGGACGCCTGGCTGGGCTATGCGGACCCTGCCCTGACCTACAAGCGCCCCCTCGTCGCCCCGATCGGCGCGACGGCCCAGAGCGCCGAGATGTTCAAGGTGGTGGTCGAGGATGGCCAGCCTGCCCTCTACATCAATGGCAAGACCTGGGGCAGCCTGGTCCACAAGGGCGACTTCCAGAACTATCACCTGCGCCTGCAGTACAAGTGGGGCAGGGGCCGCTGGGCGCCGCGCGAGACCGAAGCGCCCAACAACGGCCTGCTCTACCATTCGCACGGCGCGCCGGGCGTGGTCTGGGGCACCTGGAGCCAGTCGGCGGAGTTCGAGATCATGCTCGGCTCGACCGGCATGATCGTACCCGTGGGCGACGCGATCAGCGCCGTCACCACGGTGATCGACGATGCCACCCTGATCAATCCCAAGCTGCGGTTCGCGCCAGACGGCCGCGTCAAGATGGTCAAGGGCGGTACGGCCGACTGGAATGTCGAAGCCTACAGCGACGCCGAAAAGCCGGCCGGCGAGTGGAACACCTTGGATCTCTACGTGCTGGGCGACCGCGCTGTGCACGTAGTCAATGGCGCGCCCGTGGTGGAGGTCCGCGACCTCAAGGCCAATGGCCAGCCCCTGACCCACGGCGCGATCCAGCTGCAGTCGGAAGGCGCCGAAACCTTCTTCCGCGACATGGTGCTGACGCCGATCACTGCCCTGCCAAAGGTGGTGGCGAAGTAGGCGCAATGGGCCGAAGCCGAGCTTGGCGCATCCCGGCTCATGCCAGACGCAGAGCCCACCTAACGCACAACGCGCCTGGCGGGAGCCCCGCCGGCGGCGATCCTGGCGGCGATGTCGTTCAACACCGGAAGCAACTCGGCCACGCTGTCGACGACATAGTGCGCGCCAGCTCGGTAGAGCGCCTGGGCGGCGGCGGTGATGCGCCGGTCGCGCTCGACCGGGGGGAGCGCGGCCAACGCCTCTTGAGAAAGGCCCACCCCATTGCCTGAAGCCGAGAGACCCACGGTCCACGCACCCGCGGCGAGCCCTTCGCCAATTCCGACCGTGGCGTCGTCGACCTTGACGCACGCACTGGCGGGCCAGGCGCCCAACTCGACCAACGCCTTCCACATCATCAAGGGCGAGGGGCGGCCCTCCAGGGTCTCACCGGCGCAAACAACGACATCGGGCGAATAGCCCTGCTGAGCGGCCAGGGGCAGGATGTCGGCCATCATGGCGCGCGTGTAGCCGGTGGACGAGCCAATCCGGACACCGTCCGATCTGAGACGCGCGCTCAACTCGACCGCTCCGGGAATAAGCAGCGCCCCCTCCCGGGCGGCCGCGCGCATCATCGGCTCCACCGCGTCGTGCAGGCGCGAGACGTCGTCCTCGGTCGCGGGCGCGCCGTGCGCCTTTCGCCAGCGCTCGGCGACACGGGGCATGGCCAGCAGGGCGCGGATGTGATCGCGCTTGGCCTTGCCCATGTCGATCCGCGCCTCAGCCTCACTGATTTCCACGGCATTTTCGCCGAACACCTGGATCAGCGCCAGGACCGGCGCGCGGCACCCAAAGTCGACCACGGTGCCGGCCCAGTCGAAGACGACAGCCTTGATGGCGCTCAGGCTCATGTCTCGTCTCCAGCTTCAAGATCGTAGATGTCTGCAACGACGTCCTGGGCCAGGGCGAAGGCCGTGGAGGCTCCGGTTCCGCTTGTCACCGTCACCAGACGCACGCCGGACATCGGAGTCTCGGCCAGGCTGTGGCCTCGCGCCGAGGCGTAAGTCCCGGTCCATCGTTCAACGACCGGCGGCGCTGCCTGGCCAAACACCGCGGCGAACTCGTCGAGGATCAACTGGTCCACGTGCTCCTGGCTGAAGGGGTCTGGCGTGGCGGCGTAGTGGTGGCTGTCGCCCACCACCAGCGAGCCATCGGCGCTCTGCACCACGATCAGGTGCACGCCATGCGCAAGATGCTCAGGCTGCTCGGCCTTGAGCCGCTCCAGCAGCGCCGCCGCTTGGGGGAGATCCGCATAGCCCAGATAGCGCACCAGGCTGAGGTCGGACATCACGGGTGACGGCAGCCGCCAGCCAGGATCGGCCAACCGAAGCATCTGGAGTTTGCAGCGCGTGACCCCGGCCTGGGCGAAGGCACCCGGGAACAGCGTGCTCAGGTCATCGCCCGGGCAGACCACGATGGCCTCGGCGAGAATGGCGCCGGCGCCAGTTTCCAGTCTTCCCGTCTGTATGCCATGCACCGCCACACCGCGAAGGAAGGTGACATCGTGAACCGCCTCAAGCCAATGGGCCAGGCGCGGGATGGCCTCCCGGGACTCCACGCGTAGATCCGACCTGCTATGCAAGGCGCCCTGCCCGGTCGCGCCGGCGGGCAGCAGACCATCGAACCGACCAGCTTCCAGCCAGTCGCAGCCATCGGCCATCTCGGTCTCGATGAAGGCCTCCAAAACTGCCTTGGCCTCGGGCCGTCGGGCTAGGACGGTCAAGCCGCGCTGGATGATGGGAATGCCCGCGGCGGCGGCCACCTCGTTCCAGACCGCGCTGGACCGCCGCGCACGCGACCAGACCTCGCCTCGCGCCTGGCCCGTGACGGTCACGAAGCCGAAATTGCGCACCGACGCCCCGTTGGCCTGGGCGTCGCGGTCGACGACGACCACGCGCTTGCCAAGGCGGACCGCCGCGAGGGCGTGGGCCAGCCCCACGATACCCGCTCCGACCACGGCCAGGTCGAATTTTTCATGCCGCATGCTGCTTCTTTGACTCCAGAGAGCCGCCTCTCACCAAGAGAGAACGGCTTGATCATGTTCTGGTCGACGCCGGTGTCATCCGTCGTCTGCCATTCTTGGGCTAGCTGATCTCGATTCCGCCTTCCTTGGCGTCGGCGGCGACCGTTCGTCCTTGAGCGAAACCAGGCCCTCGGCGATCGATCAGATCGCGGAGAAGCGCGCGATAGGACTCGAAGGTCGCCACCTCGATGCCCTGGGCCTTGCCCAGTTCGTCGTAGCCCCGCAGTCGCAGGGCGTCCTCGGCGGCTGGCTCAGCGAGAAAGGTGTCGACCTCCTCAAGGCTCATCGCCCCGCCCTGCAAGGCCAGACTCTGCAGCGAGGCCTTGCTGAGACCTTGCAGGTAGTCGGGCCGGGTCGTCACCAGGTAGCGCTTGGCGGCCACGTGCAGACGGATCGGTTCCGTAACCTCTGGCCCGAAGGCCCGGGCCAGATAGCCCGCGCCGATAAGCTCGTGCCGCGTGTCGATGCCGCGATCGGCGGCGTCCTCGCCGGCCTTCTGCATCATGTGGCCAACATCATGCAGCAGGGCGGCGGCGATCAAGGAAGGCGGCGCGCCGTCCACCCCGGCGTGGTGCGCCGTCTGTAACGCGTGCTCAAGCTGGCTGACGTCCTCACCATAGTGAAGGTCACCGGTGCGAACGAACAGGTCCGACAGCTCTGCAATGAAAGCATCGGCGTGGGAGAGAGAGGTCATCGAAAATCCATGAAAGACATTGAAAATGAGTCGCGCTCAAGGGCGCCAGCGTCCCCCTGGGCTGCTGGCCGAGCCGCCAGCGATGGCGCGCGGACAAGCGCGACGATCAGTCACCACGGCTGAATCTCCCATTGACTTTTTTGGTATAGACCAGATTTGATCGGTGTTCGACGAAACTTTCGTGACGCCTTGCAGGGGATCGAGAATAGCCGTCTGTGGTCTGATCCAGTTCCTTGACCCTGGACAAGCGCCCTCCCATCCTCCGGTCTTGGCGGGATTCGACCGCTGGCCAGGTCGTCCAATGCAACACCCCGACACTCTCCAGTATCTCGGCGTGCGTGACGACATCGCCGCGCGCATCGCCGGCGGCGAGTTCAAGGCTGGCGAGCGCCTGCCCTCCGAGCGTCAGTTACAGATCGGCGGCGGCGTAGCGCGCGGCACCATCCGCGAGGCGTTGTTCCAGCTAGAGGCCGAGGGGGTCGTTTACCGCAAGGGCCGCAGCGGCTGGTACGTCTCGCCGCCGCCGGTGGTCTATGACCCAACACGCTGGGAAGGCTTTATGTCCTATGTCGAGGCGCAGGGACGACGGCCAGCGACCGAGACGCTAAGCAAGACCGAGATCGCCTGCGACGGCTTGCTGGCCCAAATCTTTTCACGCCCCGTCGGCGCGCCGATGTACTGGATCCGCCGACTGCGCTCGATCGACGGCAGGGCGGTGCTGATCGAGAGCATCATCGTCGATGCATCCGCGGCGCCGGGCCTCATTGAGCACGATCTGGACGGCTCGCTGACCAGCGTCCTGAAGTCGGTCTACGGCGTTGGCGTTGCGCGCAACAAGGTCGACATGCAGCCTTGCGCCCTGACCGGCGGCGAGGCCGAGGCCCTGCGGGTCAAATCCGGCCTGCCGGGCCTTAGCGTGGTTCGAACCTGTTATGACGCTCAGGGGCGCGTCGTCGAGTTTGACCGGGAATACTGGCGACACGACGCCTTGAAGGTCAGCGTCGACATTCGCGTGCGCTAGACCAGGCCGTCACTGTATCGCCATGTAATTGGTATAGACCAAGCCTTCATCGAGGGGTTTTCCATGACGACATCGCCGCGCTGGCTGGAGCGATCTCATCCGCTTGCCTTCACGCTCTTCGCCGGCCTGGCGGGTTTCTGCGCTTACTTCTCTATGTACGCATTCAGAAAACCGTTCGCGGCCGCGACATTCGGGGCCGTGGACGGATGGGCGTTCGTCCTGGACTATAAGATCGCGCTCGTGCTGGCGCAGGTGGCCGGCTACGCGATCTCGAAGATGATCGGGGTCAAGGTCATCTCCGAGATCGCGCCAGCCAGGCGAGGCGCGGCGATCCTGGTCTTGATCGGTCTGTCCTGGCTCGCCCTGGTGCTGTTCGCGATCACGCCCGCGCCCTGGAACGTCGCGGCCCTGTTCCTGAATGGCCTGCCGCTGGGCATGATCTGGGGCCTGGTGTTTGGCTACATGGAGGGCCGGCGGACGTCGGAGGTGTTGGGCGCGATCCTTTGCGCCAGCTTCATCCTGTCCTCGGGCGTCGTGAAATCAGTCGGCAAGTGGCTGATGGTGGAACACCATATCACGCCCTTCTGGATGCCCGCCGCCACCGGCGTGCTCTTCATGCCGCTTCTAGCCGTGTCTGTCTGGGCCCTCACCCAGCTTCCCCCGCCCAGCGCGGACGATGAGGCCGCGCGTGTACGACGTCAGCCAATGGACAAGGTTCAGCGCAGGGCCTTCATGGCCGCCTATGGCCCCGGCGTGGTGTTGCTGGTGCTGGCATATGTATTGCTGACCGCGTTCCGCGATTTCCGCGATAACTTTGCCGCCGAGATTTGGACCGCCATGGGCTTTGGCGAGGCCTCGAGCGTCTTCACCGCCAGCGAATTGCCCGTCGCGGCCATCGCGCTGGTGGTCATGGCCGCCGTGATCGTGGTTCGCGACAATCTGCGGGCGCTGCTGGTCATGCACGGAGTGATCCTGGCCGGCTTCGTGCTGCTGGGCGCGTCTACCCTGGCGTTTCAGGCTCACCTGTTGTCACCGCTCACCTGGATGATCCTGACGGGCGCAGGCCTCTACATGGCTTACACGCCGTTTAACGCGATGCTGTTCGACCGGATGATCGCCTTCAGCGGCCAGGTCGGGACGGCCGGCTTTCTGATCTATCTGGCCGACGCGTCAGGCTATGTGGGGAGTGTCGCCTTGCTGGTCTGGCGCAACTTCGCGATGGTCGATCTGGACTGGCTGCGGTTCTTCACCGCCAGCGCCTACGCCACCAGTATCGTCGGCATCGTCTGCACGGCCGCGGCGGCGGTCTTCTTCAAGGTCTCGGCCGCCGACCCGGGCGAACAAAGGGCTCAAGCGTCGTCCTGAGCCTTGCGGCTATTCTGGCAACGGCCGCTCTGCGGGCTGGCGAGGAGTCGGGCCTTTTTGGGCGTTGGTTCCGCTCGACGTCGCGGCGGATCTCGCCCACGCGGATTTTATCTCGCTGTCTCGCCCGGACCGGGCTCTCGATCACAAGGCTTTGCCACAGGCCCACAAAGAAAGACCCGCCCGGTGATCCGGGCGGGTCAGTTGAGGGGTGCAGTTGGGTTGGGAGTCTTAGAACTTGGCGCGCAGCCCAAAGCTCACGGTGCGGCCATAGTGGGTGTAGCCGCCGAACCAACCGCCCTTGACGAACTGCCACTGGGCCGCGTTGGTCAGGTTTTGCGCTTCGACCGCCGCCGTGATCTGCGGCGTGATCTTGTAGCTGACGCTGGCGTCCAGTGAGCCAAAGGCGCTGTCGTTGAGCGCCGAGAGGCCAACCCCGCCCACGTCCTGCAACACGTCATCAACCCAGCTATAGCTGGCGCGCGCCGCGAAGCGGTCCTTCTCGTAGAAGCCCGTCAGATTGAAGCTGTTCTTGGCGACATTGACCATCTCGTCCTTCAGCGTCGGCGAATAGGTCGCCTCGGTGTCGGTGTAGGTATAGTTGGCCAGGAACCCCAGACCGTCGAACGGGGCCGGCAGGCTCTTGAACAGGTGCTGGTAGGCCAGTTCCACACCCTTGATCGTCGCCTGACCGCCATTGGTGGGCGAGGTCAGCTGATAGGTCTGGCCGTCGACGACGATGTTGGTCTTCTGGTTGTAAACAAAGGTGGTGATGTCCTTGTAGAAGGCGCCGGCGATCAGGGCGCTGCCCGGAGCGAAGTACCATTCCAGAGTGGCGTCATATTGCCAGGCCTCGAAGGGCTGCAGCTGCGGATTGCCGCCGACGGCGGTCAGCTGTACGCCCGATGAGTTCAGCGTCAGGCGCGGGGCGAGGTCCGCCAGCGATGGCCGGGTGATCACCTTGGCGGCGGCAAAGCGGGCCTGCAACGCGCTGGAAAGCTCCAGGGTGAAGTTGGCGGTCGGCAGGACGTCGGTATAGCTCTCCACGAAACGGACCGGCAGCGCAGCCGAACCGTTGTCAGCATGGCCGGCCGAGACCTGCTTGGTATGGGCCACGCGAGCTCCCACCTGACCCAGCAGAGGCGCGCCGAACAGGCTGGTGTCGAGATCGGCGAGGCCGTAGCCCGCTGCGATATCCTCGGAGACATTGTACGAGTTGCGCTGATCGGTGCGCAGCGTGCCCTTCTGCGTCTTGTCGGCCAGGGCCCAGAAGGCTGCCGGATCCGGCATCGCCCAGGTGGTCGGCAGCGTTCCGTCGACGTCACCGAGGAAGTCGCTGACAGGGAAGGCGTCGAAGTACTCGGCCCCGAAGAACTTGTTGGCGAGGTTGGCGGTGTAGTTGATGTCGGCTCGATTGTACTCGCGCGAGCGCTCCCGGTACTTTACGCCGAACTGGACGCGGCTGAACGGCCCCCAGGCAATGGGGCGCTCCGCGTCGAACTGGATGGCGGTCTCGTCGTCGATCGCGTCGTTGACGCGCCACTCGATGCGACGGAATGGCAGCAGCGACGGATTGTTGAAATCGGTAGTCAGCAGCTTGACGCTGGGGATTCCGTCGTCGGCGCGCGTCATCGAGAATGTCGTCCGGCCGATCGCACCTTGCAGGCGCGTGCGCGTGATCGGTTTGGACGTCTCCGAAAAGGCCCTCGCATAGGCGAGATCGGCGGTCAGGGTCCAGTCGCTCAGCTTCTGGCGGATTTTGCCTGCGATCATCAGATTGTCGTGGGCCAGATCGCTGACCTCTCGGCCAATCTGTGAGCCCGAGGTCACCGTGCCGCCGACCAGCGTGCCGTCCTTGATTACCGCCGAACCGGGCACAAGCGTGGCGAGGGGCTGGTCAGCCGAATAGGTCAATTCGTCATAGTGGTCGTCGAGCTTGGTATAGCTGGCGTCGAAGGTGATCTCGGTCTCTTCCGTCGGACGATACTGGGCCGACAGCACCAGGCCCTTGCGCTCGCGATCCTCACGCTCGAGGGTCGGGCGGATTGAGGTGGGGTAGAGGTTGATCCCTTGGGCGATCAGGCTCTTGCCCAGGGTCGTGCTCGGGTCCGAATAGCTCCAGCCCACGCCCGTGATGCGATCTTGGCGCAGGGTGCGCTGGTCAAAGACCGCGGCGGCGAGAACCCCGAAGGTCTGGGCCTCGTTGGTCCAGCTGATCAGGCCCGAAACACGGGGATCAACGGCGTCGGCCAACTGCGGGGCGCTGGCGGTGGCCGACAGGGCCACGGTGGTGCGGCCGAGGTCCAGCGGACGGAAGGTCTTGATGTCGACGACGCCGCCGATCGCGCCCTCGTCCAGCGAGGCCAGCGGGGTCTTGCCGATCTCGACGCCAGCCACCAGCTCGGATGGCAAGGTGTCGAAGCGGAACTGACGGCCGCTCTGGCCGGAGTCGCG
Organism: uncultured Caulobacter sp.; assembly: GCA_964427205.1. GTDB lineage: Bacteria > Pseudomonadota > Alphaproteobacteria > Caulobacterales > Caulobacteraceae > Caulobacter. The sequence continues at coordinate 40,886 of CAYRTE010000022.1, read as the reverse complement.
CATGTTCTCGTTCACAGCGGCGCTGCGGCCGTTCAGCGTGACGATCTGGAAGTTGGGACCCAGACCGCGCACGCGGATAAACAGGCCCTCACCCCGATCACGGGTGATGGCGACGCCGGGGACCCGTTGAAGCGCCTCGGCGATATTGTTGGACGGGAACTTGCCGATGTCCTCGGCCGAGATTCCGTCGACAACGTTGGCGGCCTTGCGCTTGTCGGCCAGGGCGCGGGCCAGGGAATTGGCGAAGCCGCCGGTGACCACGATCTCCTCGATGGCGGTGCTGTCCTCGGACTGGGCGTCTCCAGTCGCCATTGCCGGTTCGGATCGTCCGGCCGGCGCGGCGGAGGGCGCCGTCGAGATTGGCTGGGCGGCGGGACGCAGGATGGCGCTGCCGCCGTTGCGCACGAAGGTCAGACCCGTACCGCGCAGCAGTTGACTAAGGCCTCGGTCGGCGTCGAAAGCGCCCTTTACCCCGCCGGTCCGCTTGCCCCTCAGCAGCGCCGGATCGGCCAGGACCTGCAGGCCCGTGGCGCGCGAGAATGCCGGGAGGGCCGAAGCCAGGTCCCCGGCCGGGATGGTCACATTGATCTTGGCGGCGGGCGAGGCCGCGGCCGCCAGGCTCGGCGTGGCGACCGCTGCGCTCGCCAGCAACAGGGCGATAGCGGAGGCAGATCCGCGCCAGGTCCAGGTCTTGAAGGTCATCGCTATATCCCCGAGATCGCGCGGCGTTGTCGCCGGCTTCGGCGGGGAAGACGTCGGCGGACGGGTTTTCCGGACAGTGATATTTGTGAAGTTTCAGCGACGTCGGTGCAGGGTCACCGCGCCAGAACCAGTCGCCCGTCCTGCTCGCGCGCTGTGAAGCCATGCATCATGGCCAGATTGCGGACCAGGGCGTCCGGCTGATCCAGGCGGAACCGACCGGCGACGCGCTGCCTGCCCAGGGTTTGATCCTCGATCGTGATCGGCCTGCCCGAACCTCGATTGAGCCGCTCGACCAATCGCTCCAGTGTGATCCCGTCGGTTTCCAGCCATCCCGAGCGCCAATCGTCGGCGGCGGGATCGAACTGCCGGGTGGCTGACAGTCGTCCATCGATCGCGAACGCCCTCTGGCCGACCGTCAACTCCGCCGAGCGATGGATCAATCCCGTCGGCGCCAGCCGGACCCGTCCCCGATGGACGGACAGTTCCAGGCGGTCGCCGCCACGCTCCAGATCAAATGCCGTACCCAGCACCCGAGCCGAGCCTTCCGGGGCGCTGACAATGAAAGGCCGCGCGGCGTCGTGAGCGACATCGAAGAACGCCTCGCCGCGCACCAGTTTCACGCGCCGCCGGTGAGCGCCCAACCGGACCTCCAGGCGGGTGGCGCCATCCAGGGTCACGCGGGTTCCGTCGGCCAGGGCAATCGTTCGGTGCTGCCCGCTCGCGGTCTCGAACGATGCTGCTCGAACCATCGACAGTTGCAGTTCCGGCCAGATCAGCACGGCCGCCACGGCGCAGGCGGCCAGGCTCAAACCGCCGACAAAGGCCCTCGTGACCCCGCGACGTGATTGCCTTGCCCGGACATCAACGCCACGGGTAAGCGCCTCTGTCAGGGCTGGGTCCTGGGTCGTGTTCCACAGCCGCTGATAGGCCGTCGCATGAGCCGGGTCCGCGGACGCCCAGGCTTCGAAGGCGCCATCATCGGCATCTGGCGAATCCAGGCGGCGAGCCACCCACCGCGCGGCGTCCTGGGTCAGGCGGCTCATGCGCGGGCTCCAGGACGGCGGCGTTCGGCCTTGGAGACTTCACGATGCAACTGCTCCAGCGCACGCACGACATGCTTCTCGACGGCGGCCTCGTTCATGTTGAGATCGGCGGCGATCTGACGGCAGGTCTGTCCATGCAGACGACGGCGAATGAAGACATCGCGGCGCAGGGGCGGCATGGCGTCCAGCGCTTTGCCGAACACCTCGACCTTCTGACGATGCATCAGGATCTGCTCCGGTGCGGGGGCTTCGCAGGGAATGTCGTCGTTCAGGATCTCGACCGGCCGACGCTTTCGGCTGCGGAAATGATCCCTCACCAGATTGAGGGCTATGCGATATCCGAGCGCGGCGCGATCGACGACCGTGCGCGCGCGCTCGTAAGCCAGCAGGCGCGCGAAGGTCTCCTGCACCAGATCATCGGCGGCGGCGGGGTCGCGGGTGCGCTGAACGATGAAATGATACAGGTCCTCGCGCTGGGCGCGGACGCTGGCGAGATCAGTCATCGACGCGGCTCATCGCGATGTCGTTGGTCGACGGTAGTCACCTGCAGCGCGGCCAGCATGGTCGGCGCTTAGCATCGGTCTGTGACACTTCCGCAGGCGCCGCTCACCGCACGGTGATGAAGATGGGGTTGGCGTAGAACCAGAGGTCGGACCAGGGATCTTCGCCCAACGGGTCGGGTTGGGGCTCGACCTCCGCGCCGTTCGTGCCCCTCACGCGAACATAGCTGGATCCGCGCACGTCCTTGAGCACATAGCTCATGGACAGATGCTCGCCCTCTCGCGCCCAGACACCGGGCTTGAAGCTGCGGACAACCCGTGTGGTCGGGTTTGAATCCAGCTCACGGTCCGCCGTCGGCCCCATGATATTGCCTTGGATCAGGTCGATCCGCGAAACGTCGGGCGAATGCCCACCGAAATTCTTGGCCGCCGGGTCGCGAACGCGAATGACGACGGTCACGTCGCTGCCCGCCGCGACCTCCAGCCGACCGCCGATGTCCGCCCGCTGGGCGCCGTCGGCCGTCATGGCTGTCACCTCCACCTCTGAAACTAGGTCGCCCAGGGTCACGAACACCCGGCCGTTGCGCAGGCCGTCCAGAACGTCGTCATAGGTGCGCGCGGCCTTCACATAGGTCTTGGAATATTCACCGGGCCAGAAGTCGCTGCCACCGTCGGTATAGTGTCGGTGGGAATCCGAGGTGGAGGTGATCCACCAGCGACGCCCCTCGCCCAGCATGGAGTCCCAGAAGCCGCCCAGCCGCGCCGTCATCTGGTCGAAGCCCCCCATCGTCGGAGCTCGCGAATAGGCGCCTCGATCGCCTTCGGGGTTGGCGGAGCCATCCGGCTTCAGACTTGAGGCCTGGTGTCCCGGCGCGCCCTCCATACCCACCGCGACTTCGGGCGCCGTATCGTTCCAGGCGCGCAGTTCCGACGGTGACAGGAGGCCGTAGCGCCCCACTTCGGTCGCCGTGCGGGATGGATGGTTGGCGATGACCACGGGCGGCTGAGGCAGCGCCCGCATGTGGCGCAGAGCGTCAAGCATGAAGGCCTCCTGATCGCGCGCGGGATCGGCCGGCCACGGTTCACGTCGGTTGTATTGGCTCTCTATGCCAAACAGCACATCGCGTTCCAGATCGGACCGGGGAAGGATCAGGCTCGAATGCTCGGCCGCGGGGGTATCCAGCTCCATGCCCCAGAACTGCAGCACCTGGGGCGTTTCGCGCCGGGCGCGGAGCAACTCGGGATAGGCCTCGTCCCGGTTCAGCTTGGAATGGTTTGGTCCGCCATGATCGGTCGCCACCATCCAGGAAAGGCCATGCTTGGCCGCCATGCTGGCGTTGATCGTGATAGGATTGCTGGCGTCCCCCGCCTTGATCAGCTCGGGTGGCTGGGAAGGATCGGCTGCGGGCTTGACCCCTACGCTGAACCAGCTGTGGACGTGGTGGTCACCCGCCAGCCAGCGCCGCTCCCGCGGATCCACGGGCCGATGTGAGCGCACCTTGGGCGCGACGGGCTGTAGGGCATGGCCGGGATGGGCGTCAGCCGGAGATTGCGACGCAGCTGTCAGACCGACAAGAAAAAGGAAGACCGTGACGGCCCTGGAGCGCGGATCGGCATGGAAAGGCAGAACGGGATTTTGCATAGCCTGGCCCTAGCGAAAAACTGCAACATTTCCATTGCAGCGCCAGAAAGAGCGGTGACCGCATGCCAAGCGTCCGGCTCGCGCCGGAAGCGGGCTTTCGAAAATGACAGTGCGCGGGTTCCTAGATGACCACGCGCAGGCCGTCGAAAGCCGGCTCCACGCCGGCTGGAAGTTTCGACGATAATCGATTGAAATCCAGATCAATATGCAGGTTCGTCAGAATGGCTCGGCGCGGCTTGGCGCGGGCAATCCATTCGAGGGCGAGGTCCACGTGGGCATGGGTCGGATGCGGGGTCCAGCGCAGAGCATCGACGATCCAGACATCCAGGTTGGCCAGCGCGGGCCAGCTCTCCTCGGGGATGGCCGCCACGTCGGGCGTGTAGGCCACGCCACCGAATCGGAAACCGACGGATCGGATATTGCCGTGATCCAGATCGAAGCTCTGGACCGGAACCTGACCGCTAGGCCCGTCCAGACTCCAGGCCTCGCCATGAGGCGGCAAGGGTTTAGGCTCGCATATGGCCGGATAGCCGCCGCGCGTTTCGAACACATAGTCGAACCGGTGCATCAGCCCGGCGCGCGTGGCTTCGTCCATATAGGTCGGGATCTTCCTGCGTTGGTTGAGGAAGAATGGTCTCAGATCGTCGATCCCGTGGGCCTGGTCGGCATGATCATGGGTAAAGAGCGCCGCGTCCATGCGCCGGGCTCCGGCAGCCACGGCCTGGAGTCGAAAATCCGGCGAGGTGTCGACGACGATGGTGGTTTCGAAAAGGGGGCCGCCCTCCCCCTTACGACGGACCAGAAGCGAGCAGCGCGTCCGCAGATTGCGCGGGTCGGACGGGTCGCAATCGCCCCAGTCGCCATCGGCCCGCGGCACGCCGCCCGAGGAGCCCGAACCCAGGATCGTGAACTCCAGCGGGCCGCTCATGGTCGCGGAATCCTGTCGAACAGAGCGAAAAAGGCATCCTCGGTGCGCGCTTCGGTGTCGGCGCGGGTCCAGCCGCGAATATCGCCGAGTTTATCAACGATATGAGGCAGGTAAGCGGGCTCATTGCGGCGACCGCGCATCGGTACGGGCGCGAGATAGGGGCAATCGGTCTCGACGATGATCTTGTCGGCGGGCATGTCGCGAATGATCGCCCGGACCTCCTCGGCCGCCTTGAAGGTGGCGATGCCGGAGACCGAGAACCAGGCGCCCAGAGCCGCGGCGCGGGCCGCCAGTTCCGGACCGCTGGTGTAGCAGTGCATCAGCAGCTTGAACGCGCCGCGCGCATGTTCCTCTTCGAGGATCTGCGCCATGTTTTCGTCGGCCTCACGAGTATGCACCACCAGCGGCAGGCCCGTCTGGCGGGCGGCGGCGGCGTGGACGCGGAACACCTTGGCCTGCACGTCGCGAGGTGAAAAGTCGTAGTGAAAGTCCAGCCCGCACTCGCCGATGCCGATGACGCGAGGCCGACTGGCCAACGAGACCAGGGTCTCGACAGAGAGGTCGGGGTTTTCCTTGGCTTCGTGCGGATGGGTCCCGACCGTGCACCAGATGTCGGGCTCGGCCATCGCGATGGCATGGACGGCCTCGAAGGACGAGACCTTGTCGCAGATGGTGACCATCAAGCCGATACCGGCTTCGCGGGCGCGGGCGATCACCGCGTCGCGGTCTTCATCATACTGGTGGGCGTGGAGATTGACGTGGCTGTCTATGAGCATGCGGCTCACATCGCCGTCCTGGCCGCCGCGCGCAAGTCCGAGATGGCGCTCCAGAAAACATCGGCGCGATCCAGGTTGATCGCCTCGGCTTCCCCAGGCCAGCGCGACAGGCGCTCCCAGACAGAAGCCCAGCGATCCAGTGCGGGCGAGGATCCGGTCTTCGCCAGGCGCGTGGTCATGGCGTGAACCTGATCGGCCAGGCGCTCGAACAGCAACTCGAAGCGCGCCGCGCCCTCGCCCCCGCGGAAGGTGTCGGCCATGGCCAGCAAGGCGCCTTCATCGATGGCGGGTAGGCCCCGCAGGATTTCGCTCGCGGCGTCGTCCATGGCCAGCGCGCCGGAGGAGGCCAGTTGCAGCGCCCTGCCCGGCGCGCCATGCGCCATACGGGCCAGGCGTTCTGCGTCGCGATGGGCCAGTCCCGCCCTTTGCTCCACCATGCTCGTCGCAGCCTCGACCCCCGGCGCCGGCACGACGAGCCGACGGCAGCGCGAGCGAATCGTCGGCAGCAGCTTTCCAGGCGCGTGGCTGATCAACAGGATCACGCCCCGCGCAGGCGGCTCCTCAAGCGTCTTGAGCACCGCATTGGCGGCGTTGACGTTCAGATCGTCGGCCGCGTCGATGATCGCCACGCGGTACGGCGAGATGGCCGGAGAATTGGCGAAGAACTCGGGTAGGCGCCGCGCCTCGTCGACCGGAATGGACTTGCGCGCCTTGCCGTCATCGGTCGCGCGCTCCAGCACCATGAGATCGGGGTGAGAACGGGCGGCGACCTGCCGACTGACGACATCAGAGGGGGCCGCGCCGAGCAGGCCATGCGAAGGATCGGGCCGCGCCCCCAGCAGGCGCCGGGCCATACGATAGGCCAGGGTCGCCTTGCCAACACCCTCGGGACCAACCAGCAGCCAGGCGTGATGCAGACGGCCCCGCGCCAGGGCGTCGAGGAAAGAGGCTTCGGCGGCGCTGAGGCCGTCCAGCCCGTACACGTCGCGAGGATGCGGCGGCGCATCCACGTCAGAGGTCCAGCCGGGTCGAAACGACCTCCCAAACCGATTCGAACACTAGGTCGGGCGCCGCGTTGGCGTCGATCACGGCGCAACGCTCCGGCTCCTTCTGGGCGATCGCCAGAAATCCCGCCCGCAGGCGCTCATGGAAATCCAACCCCTTGGACTCGAACCGCGCCGCGCCGCCGCGGGACGCCGCGCGATCCAGACCAACCGTGGCGGGAATATCAAAGATCAATGTCAGATCGGGAATCGAACCAGCCAGGACATGATCCTCAAGCGCGGCGATCAGCGATGCTGGCGCATCTCCGCCAGCGCCTTGATAGGCGCGGGTCGAGTCGGCGAAGCGGTCGCAAAGCACCATCGCCCCGCGATCCAGGGCCGGGCGGATCACCCGCTCCAGATGATCCCGACGGGCGGCGTACATCAGAAGGGTTTCCGTCACGGGCGACCAGCGGTCGGCGTCGCCGTTCACCAGCAGTTCCCGGATCGTCTCGGCGCCAGGGCTCCCGCCCGGTTCACGGGTTAGCACGATATCAAACCCGGCTGCTGAAAGACGGTCGGCCAGGTGGCGGATCTGGGTCGACTTTCCAGCCCCCTCCCCGCCCTCGAAACTGATGAATGATCCGCGCGTCATCGGTTTCAATTCGGCCGGATCGCGCCGATTGTCCAGAGGCCTCGCGATGCGCGATCAGGGACGCAGGACGGTGGCCCCGGAATAGCCCAGCGCCGCGACCCGATCGCGGAGAGACCAGGCCTGACCTTCATCCTCGCCCGCCGAAACGGTGACGCGATAGAGCGTGCCACTGGCGCGCTCAAGCGGTTCGATCGTCGCCCATCCCGCGGTCTTGAGTTGGGCCACGGCGCGTTCGGCGTTCTCGCGACTAGAGAACGCCCCGGCCTGGACTTTAAAGGCGGTCTCGCGAGCGGGAATGATCTGGGTGCGAACCGGCGGCGGTTCAGCCGGCCAGACCGGCTCGGCGTCTTGCCTCGGCGGCTCACGGCGCGGCGCGGGCGGCGGCAAAGCAGGCGACTGGGCATATTGACGCGCATCGAATGACGATTTCGGCGCAGGGCCTACATAGCGCACCCGCACCCGCGCCACGCCCTGGCGACGATAGCCAAGCTGATCGGCGGCGGCGCGCGAGAGGTCGATAACGCGATCGCCCACGAATGGGCCGCGATCATTGACGCGCACCACCATCCGGCGGCCGTTGTCGAGATTGGTCACCTCGACCAGGCTGGGCAGCGGCAAGGTCTTGTGCGCCGCCGAGACGACGTCCATGTCGAAAATCTCGCCATTGGCCGTGCGTCGGTTATGAAACTGCTCGCCGTACCAAGAGCCGATACCCTTGACATCATAGTCCGGATCGGCCTGAGGATAATACCAAATACCTTTGATCTGGTACGGCTTTTCGGTTCCCCTTAAAGGCTTTCCGGATGGCGAGACCATGGGTCCGCGCGGCGAGGAGGAAACGTGCCGGCCGCTGTCTACCCTCGTGTCCAGGCGCGGCTTGGGCGTGGAACAGGCGGCCAGGCTCGCGGCCGCCATGGCCACCAGACAGGCGCTTCGCAGGCCGCGCCAAAGATCCGTATCCACAACCATGCTGACGTCTTTCCGACGCGGGCGCGCCCTTCCGAGCTTTCAGCATGCATCAGTTGTTTTGCAGTCTGGTTAAGGCGCGGACGCGCTGATATAGCCGCCGCTCCGGACAGATGGCCGAGTGGTTTAAGGCAGCGGTCTTGAAAACCGCCGTAGGTGAAAGTCTACCGTGGGTTCGAATCCCACTCTGTCCGCCACCCCTTCCCCGCCGCGCTGGACTCGCAGAATCCGGCGCGGCGGAAGTCCAGGATTCCAATGTCTACAGCTCGCACCGCGTTCTACGGCCCGGCCGATCACGATCTGGCGCCTGTCGCCTCGGACGCGATCCAGGCCTCTCCCCTGGTGGTCGGGGCAGTCGATCTGGCTTCGATCCCGGACCAGTCGCTGGACGCTTTCGCGATTCGGGCGCCGGCGGGCGTGGTGGAGCGTCGGTTCGCCCTCGCGCATGCGCTGAGGACCCTGGCCATCGACGGCCGCCTGACGGTGTTTGGTCCAAAGGATCGTGGCGGACTGCGACTGAAGAAGGAGCTTGAGGCCTTCGGTTGCGTGGTCGGCGAAAGCGCCAAGAAACACAATCGCATCTGCGTCGCTCTTCGCCCCGCCGAGCCTGTCGGGCTTGAAGCGGCGATCGAGGCGGGTGCGCCGCGCCGCGCTTCCGACGACCTGTGGACGCAGCCGGGCGTCTTCAGCTGGGACCGGCTGGATCCGGGCACGGCTCTGCTACTGAAGACCTTGCCGCCGCTTTCTGGTGCCGGCGCCGACTTCGGATGCGGCATCGGCTGGCTGGCCCGCGGTGTTCTGGCCTCGCCGAAGGTCACCAAGTTGACGCTGATCGATCTGGATCGTCGGGCCATCGACGCGGCTTGCCGCAATATCGAGGACCATCGCGCGGAGTTCGTCTGGGACGATGCCCGCCAGGCCGCCACATCGCTGGACAAGCTCGACTTCGTCGTCACCAACCCTCCGTTTCATGAGACCGGCGGTGAGGACAGGTCACTGGGGCAGGCCTTCATCAAGACGGCCGCCGCCAGCCTGCGCAAGGGCGGCGATCTGTGGCTAGTGGCCAATCGCCACCTTCCCTACGAAGCGATCCTGAACGAGCATTTCACCAAGGTGCGGCTCGCCGGCGAGACCAACGGCTACAAGGTCTACGAGGCCCGCAAGTGACCAAGGCCCTGATGGCGCGGCTGGACAGGCTGCTGGCCAATCTGGGCTATGGCAGCCGCAAGGACGTTCAGGCGCTGATTTCCAGCGGCAAGGTCGTGCTGGACGGCAATATCCTGAAGGACATCGGGGCCAAGGTCGCCGTCACAGCCGACCTCCCCGAACGCATGACCATCCGGGGGGCGCCGGTCGATCCGCCCGCGCCGCTGGTTCTGCTGATGCACAAGCCACTGGGCGTGGTCTGTTCGCACAAGGAAGACGGCGAACGGATCTATGACCTGCTTCCCCGTCGCTGGCGCATTCGGGATCCGGGGCTGTCGACCGTGGGACGGCTCGACAAGGACACCTCTGGCCTGATCCTGATCACGGACGATGGCGACTATCTGCATCGGGTGATCTCGCCCAAGCGCCATGTGCCCAAGACCTATCTGGCGACGCTCGACCGCCCGCTGAGCGGCGCGGAAGGCGCGCTGTTCGCTGCAGGCGAGCTGATGCTGGAAGGCGAGGAAAAACCCCTGCTGCCGGCGGACCTCGTCGTGATCGATCCTCATCATGCCCGCCTCACCATCACCGAAGGCCGATATCATCAGGTTCGGCGCATGTTCGCGGCGACAGGAAACCACGTGCTCGAGCTTCACAGGGAGCGCATCGGTGGCTTGGTCCTGCCCGGCGATCTCGAGCCTGGACAGCATCGAATCCTGACGGCCGCCGAGGCCGAGAGGGTCTTTGGCGATGAGTGATCCCGTCCTCGTCGACGCCCGGGGACATCGCTGCCCCGTGCCGACCCTGCGCCTGAGGCGGGCCCTGGAGGCCGCGCCCGCGGGTGGTGAGGTGCGACTGATCGCCGACGATCCGCTGGCGCGTATCGACGTGCCGCACTTCGCCGCTAGCATCGGCGCAACGGTTGTTGCGATCACCGATGAAGACGCCGGCGCGGTTAGCTTTCTGGTGCTGAAGGCGTCTTGAGCGTCACGCCTCGCGGTCCTTCTACGAGAGCGCGGGGGCGTTCATCCAGAGCGATCTCCACCTCCGTGGCCAAGGCGCCGCCCAGGAAGATGGCGTTCACGCTCCACGACAACCAGATCAGGAAGATGATCACCGCCGAGATCGAGCCATAGGTGGCGCCCAGCTGGGCGACCTTGTCGACATAGAAGGCGCTGGCTGAGGACATGAACAGGCAAAGGACCGCCGCGGCGACGCCGCCGGCGGTCGAAGCCCGCCAGCCGACGGGCGCGCGCGACATGGCGTAGCGATAGATCAGCGTCATGCCGATCACGACACCCAGGCTGGCCCAGGTCCACTCGCTCTGGATCCACGGAACGCCCTCGAGCGGGCGCAGATGGAGCGCGCTGCCGAGCACCCGGAAAATCAGAAAAATGCCGGACATCACGAACAGGAGGCCAAAGGCGGCGATCAACACGAACAGGGCCATCAGGTTGAAGCCGACAAAGCCGCGCTGGTCTTCTTCGTCGTGAATGAACGACAGACCGGCCAACAGGGCCTTGAAACCGCGATGGGCGGCATAGGCGCCGATGACCAGAACGACCGCGCTCTGGGCCGAAACCGCCTGTTCAGGCGCGTGGGCGATACGGGTGAGCTCACTTTCGAACATGGCCCGCGCACCCGATGGCATCAGTTCCGCGAGATTTTCCGCCTGGGCGGCGGCCTGCTGCGGGGTCAGCAGAAGGCTGTAGAGGCCGATGAGAATCGCTAGACCCGGAAACACCGCCAGCAGGGCGAAGAACGATACGCCGCCGACATAGAGCATGACGTCGCGGCCCCAGATCCGGGACAGGGCAAGGCCCAGGACGCGCAGCACCTCGCGCGCCCAGTGGATCGGATCCAGATCCAGGTCGCGCCAGCGGATGGGTTGGGGGTCTTGCATCGGCGGGAACCTGCCCGCGCTCTTCGCCCGGCGCAACCCCGGGGGCCAAACGACAAAGACGCGCCGCCTCAGGGAAGGCGACGCGTCTCCGCAGGACAAGCCTGAAACCGAACGCCACATCGAGGGACGGATGGCGCAACGCCCGGTACGTGATCAACCTAGTGACCGGCGGCTGAACCCACGCTGAACGACATCGATAGCCTGGCCGACAGCTTTCAGAGCGCGCCGCTGGTCTTCAGGTTCGCGATCGCCTCAGCGGAAAAGCCCCAGTCCGCCAGCGCGGTGTCGTTGTCGCCACCGACCGAGGGCGGAGGTCCCTGTATCTTTCCGGGTGTCGCCGAGAAACGTGGCGCGGGCGCGGGTTGCACCACGCCAGCCACCTCAACGAAGGTTTCCCGGGCGGCATTGTGAGCGTGCGTGGGCGCCTCCGCCATCGACAGGACCGGCGCGAAACAGACGTCCGTGCCATCCATCAGGTCGCACCATTCATCACGGGTCTTGGTCCGGATCACGGCGGCGAGCTTGTCCCGCAGCTCGGGCCACTCATCGCGGCTCATCTGGTGCTGGAACTGCGGATCGGTGATCCCAGTCTTTTCAAGGAGAAGCAGATAGAACTGTGGCTCGATCGACCCGATCGAAATCCAGCCGCCATCGCTACACTGATAGGTGTCGTAGAAATGTGCGCCGCCATCGAGCAGATTGGACCGGCGCCCTTCGCTCCACATGCCGCCGGCCTTGAAGCCGTAGAACATGGCCATCAGCGAGGCGGCGCCATCGCTCATGGCGCAGTCGATCGTCTGACCCTGCCCTGTGGCCCGGGCATGGATCACGCCGGCCAGCAGTCCGAACGCCAGATAGAGTGCCCCGCCGCCAAAGTCGCCAACCAGATTCAAGGGCGGCACCGGCTTATCCGTGGTGCCAATGGCGTCCAGCGCCCCGGTGATGGCGATGTAGTTCATGTCGTGGCCGGCGGCCTTGGCGTAAGGGCCAAACTGCCCCCATCCGGTCATGCGGCCATAGACAAGCTTGGGATTGCGGGCCAGCGCCACATCCGGGCCAAGGCCCAGGCGCTCCATCACGCCCGGCCGAAAGCCCTCGATCAGGCCATCTGCGCTTTCAAGCAGCTTGAGGCAGGCCTCGATGGAAGCCGGCTGTTTGAGATCCAGCGCCACCGACCGGCGTCCCCGCGCGGTCACGTCGGCTGGCGAACCCCCTCGCCCCTGCCCCTTGCGGTCGATCCGGATCACGTCAGCGCCAAGGTCGGACAGCAGCATGCCGCAGAACGGACCAGGACCGATGCCCGCGAACTCGACGATCTTCAGTCCTGAAAGTGGCCCTTGGCCCATGGTGGTCTCCTCATCGACTCTTCGGCGCAGTCGTTGGGCCGACTAGAAAGGTCCTGACGTTCGGTCATGCAAGCGGCTGTTGGCGACAGGGCTTGGAGATGACGTGCGAGGAGACATCGCGCATGCGATTGTTCAAAAGCAATTTGCCCACACCGACGCGACGTTGCGTCCCTATCACCCGTGAGCGCCTCTGCTATGTTGCGATGTCGAATCCCGACGGCCGAGTGCGGCCGTCGTTTGTTGGATTTCGGGCGGAGGTAGAGTGTGGCGGTTGACGCCCGAATCCTGATCGTGGCGCGCGACGACCTGCGCGCCGGCCCGTTGGCCGAGGGGCTGGACCGGCTTGGCTGGCGGACCATCACCGCGCGAGGGCCTTATGCCGCCCTCGCAGCGCTTGGCGACCTGCCAATCGAGGCTGTGATCGTCGACCTCGCCAGCGCAGGTCCCGACACCCAATCGCTAGCCCGACGCCTGAAGGCCGCCGTCGCGCCGCGCCGTTTACCCGTCATCGCCATTGGTGAGCTCGATGGAGGACCCCAGAGCCAGGCCTTCGATCTGACCCTTTCGCCGCCACTCCATCCGTCCCAGGCGGCTCTACGGCTTGAGTCACTGGTTCGCACGGCGATCGCCGAGGAAGAGTTCGAGTTGCGGCTCGAGACCTTCGGCGAGCGCGGCCGCCGGATGGACCTGCCGGAACCTCAGCCCTCGCCGTTCCGCATCCTGGCGGTCGGCGAACCGGCCCCCCAGTTCCTGGCCCTGTCCAACGCTCTCAGGCGCAGCGGCGCAGAGGTGGTTGGCGCCTTCACGGCCTATACGGCCTTCGATTACCTGCACGAGCGGGCTTTTGACTCCGTGGTGCTCTGGGCTGGCGATAATCAGCAGGAAGCCCTGTCGATCGCCGCAGGCATGCGTCGCAACACCCGCCTCTTCCATATCCCGGCCATGCTTTATCTGAAGGCCGAGAGCTATGTGACGATGTCGGAGGCGTTCCACCGGGGTGTTTCAGACGTTGCTTCGCCAGAAACCCCCGAAGTCGAGACCGCGCGCCGCGTGATGGAGCTGGCTCGCAACTATCGGCGCGGCGAGTCTATTCGCGGAGCGCTGGAGAAGGCGCGCAGCTCCGGCCTCATGGATGCGGCCACCGGCCTCTTCACGCGAGATCTGTTCGCCGCCCATCTGGCTCGCCTGACAGCCGCCGCGCGCGAACGCTCCCGGCCGCTTTCGATCTGCGTCCTGAGGGTCGCCGACAAACCCGAGACCGTCTGGGCGCGTCAGAACGGCTGGCTGGACCGCGCCATACCCCAGATCGGCTCAATGGTCGGCCGCCTGGTCCGCGTCGAGGACACGGCCGCTCGCCTGGCGCCCGAGGTTTTCGCCCTGGCCCTGCCCGCCACCAATCAGAACGCCGCCCGCGCCGCCGCCGAACGGATCGCCGCGGTCATCGGCTGCACGGCCTTCGACGCCGGCGAAGACCGGCCGCCGTTCGTCTGCGAGTTCGACATCGGCGTCTCGCAGATCGAAGCCGGCGAAGGGCCGGTCAAGGCGCTCGAACGGGCCGCCGCCCGGGCCTTGCAACGCGAAGCCAGCTGAGGACCGCGATGAGCCAGCCGATGATCGTGGATGTGGTCGCCGACGTTGTCTGCCCGTGGTGCTATCTGGGCTGGCGGCGCGTGAAGGCCGCCGTGGCCCTGCGCCCGGATATCGAGGCCAAGCTCATCTGGAGGCCCTACCAACTGGACCCGACGCTTCCCGAGGAGGGGGTCGATCGCAGGGCCTACATGGCGGCCAAGTTCAAGGACCCGCAACGCCTGAAGGCCGTCCATGAGGCCCTGGTCTCTGGCGGGGCCGATGACGGAATCACGTTCAATTTCGAGATCATCGACAAGTCTCCCAATACCAACGCCGCCCATCGGTTGATCCGCTGGGCGCTGACCGCGGGCGTCCAGGATGCAGTGGTCGAGGGCCTGTTCGCCGCCTATTTCACCCAGGGCCTCGATATTGGCGATCCCATGGTGCTGGCCGATATCGCCGAAGCCGCCGGCATGGAGCGGCTGGTGGTGCTGCAACTGCTGTCCGAAGGCGCAGACAAGGAATCCGTGACGCGCGAGCATTCCATGGCGGTGCAGGGCGGCGTAACCGGCGTGCCCTATGTGATCTTCGGCGGCAAGGTCGCGGTCGTCGGGGCCGAATCGCCTGAACGGATCGCTGAAGCCATCGATCAGGCGCTGCGCGTCTAGGGCAGCCTTCCCTCTTCAGCCAGCATCTTCGCCGCGACGTCAAACCCCGCCCAAGCAGCCCCCGCCAGAGCCGCGCCGACGCTGACCCGACGCACACCGACATCCGCCAGGGGCTGGACGGCCTGACCCGGCCACGCCATCAGGACGTTCACCGGCCTGGGCGCGACGGCCTTGACGATCTCGGCCACCGACGCCACGTCGATCACCCCGGGCGCGTAGAGGCAGTCGGCGCCGGCTTCGGCATAGGCGACAAGACGATCGATGGTCGCCGAGATGTCCTTGCGCCCGATCAGGAAACCTTCAGTCCGCCCGACCAGCATCACATCCTCACCGCTGGCGTCGATCGCCGATCGCGCCGCCCTGATCCGCTCTACTGCGAGCGTCGGTTCATAGAGGTCGCGGCCGATGCGATCCTCGATGGACAGGCCGGCGATCCCTGTTCCGAGGGCGAGCCGAACGTTTTCGGAGACCCCTTCTGGCTCGTCCGCGAAACCGGCCTCGAAGTCGGCATTCACCGGAAGATCGGTCGCGGCGCAAAGCATGCTCAGATGCGCCAGCACCTGATCGCACGTCAGGCCGCCATCGTCCTGGCCCAAGGCCCAGGCCGCCCCGGCGCTGGTTGACGCCAGAGCTTTGAAGCCAAGCTTCTGGAGGCGCCTAGCGCCGCCAGCGTCCCATGGATTGGGCAAGATAAAACAGCCGTCATCGTGCAGGGCGCGAAAGGCGGCGCGGCGAGCGGCAAGTTGGTGCGACGACATCAAATCCTCCGAAATTCCCTCAGAGATACAGCCCGGTCGTGACAACGGGTGGCAGCAACTGTCAGCGCGACGCCGACCATGGGCGCTGCCCTCGCAGCGGCTGCGCCCATACAATCCACCATGCGTCGCCTCGTCGATAGAGTTCCGCAGCGCCACCGATGGCGAAGTCTTCCGCCGTCAGGACGATGCGATCGGCGCACCCGGCCGGGGTTGCACCCGCGAAGCCTCCCCGCAGGACAACGATCTCGGCGCCTGAGCAAAGATCGTCAAGCGTTTGCGCCGGGGTGTCCTTGCGGCTCCATGACAGGGCGACGGCCACGGGCGCGGCGCCTTGGGGCCGGCAGGCATAGGCCGAACACGCGAATCCATGCGGTTCACCGATCGTCAATCCGCGTCGGCGCGCCCAAAGTTCAGCGCCAAAGCGGCGGTTGTCCGGCCGCAGGAGGATGGCCTCCTTGCCCTGTCGAACAGCGGCCGTGGCGCCATCGGCGGCGATCCAGACATCTGGCGCCGGAGGTCGGGGCCAGAGGGCGACAGCCAGGGCCAAGGGCGCGCCGAGCCAGCGGAGCCGTCCGCTCCAGAGGCAGAGGATCATCAAGCCCAGGAATGCAACGACCAGGGTGAATGGCGGCGCGCTGGCGATGACGGCCTGACCGCCGATCGACTCGAATTTGCGGGCCACCGAGACCATCGACTCGACGCCCCAGCCAGCGATCAAGAGGAAAGGCTCGCCCCAGCCGATACTCTCCAGGGCCGTGCCCAACGCCAGGAACGGCATGATCACGAAAGACGAGAGCGGCGCGACAATCAGATTGGCTGGCAAACCCCAGATGGCCACACGGTTGAAGTGCTGCATGGCGAAGGGGCCCGTGGCCAGTCCGGCGACAAAGCTTGCGCCAATGCTGACAGCCAGCCATGCGCCGGCGGCCTGGATTACGCGGATCGGCCAAGGCACAGAGATTTCGCGCATCGGCCTTGGCCAGGCTTCGGCCAGAGCGATCAGTGCTGTCGTCGCGGCGAAGGACATCTGAAATCCAGGAGCGGCGGCCGCTTCTGGCTGAAGCGCCAGAATGATCAGCGCAGCCAGGGCCAGGCCGTGGAGGGTGACGGCCTGACGGTCGAACAGAATGGCGGCGAAGGCGACGCTGGCGGTGATCGCCGCGCGCTCGGCCGGCGGCGGCGCGCCAGAGATGACGAGGTAGGTCGCCACGGCTGTGAGCCCGGCCATGGCGGCGATCTTCTTGCCTGGAGCGCGCAGGGCCAGCCAGGGCCAAGCCGCGATCCCAAGTCGGGTCAGGCCGAAGACAAAGCCTCCGACGATGGCCATGTGCAGGCCTGAGATCGAAAGGATGTGGGCCAGTCCCGAAGCGCGCATCGCCTCGGTCTGCTCGGGCGTGATCCAGGTCTCGTGGCCGGTGACCATCGCCGCGCCGATTCCTCCGCTCTCCGGGCCCATGTGAGCGACGATCCGCTGAGCCAGACGCCAGCGGAAGGCGTTGACCGCCATGCCCACCCGGAGCCGCCAGGGTGGCTTGTCCAGATGCGCCTCACCGATGTCGCCCAATGAAAACCCGACAGCCCCCACGGCGTTGAACCAGGCGTCGCGGGCGAAGTCATAGGACCCAGGAGCGGCCGGAGGCGGCGGGGGACCGAGGATGGCGCGCAGTCGCACGGCATCGCCCGGCTTCGGCAAGTCGAGGGCATCTACCGTCACCCGGACTCTGTTCGGCGTCTCGGCTGGCGCTAGGCCGACAATGGAGACCGGAGCGATCAGCAGTCGCGGCCCACCCGCGCCCGGACTGACCACATCGACCACGAAACCTTCCAACCGACGGGGCGCGCGCTCGCCATCGACGACCGGCGCGGCGATCCTGTCGCTGCGGATCTTCGCCGCCAGCCCCCCAGCCATCGCAAAGGCGAACAGAGCGGCGAGGATGAGCAAGATCCTGTTCGAAGACCGAGCAAGCCACCACAGCATGACGCCGAGCACGCTCAGGAAGGCCAATGGCGGAAGCGACGGCTCGACGGGCGCTTCAAGATAGGCCGCCGCGCCCAGGCCGAACCAGACGGGGCTCCACAGGAACCAGCGATCCAGATTCGCGCCGGTCTCGTCCCGAAGGGCGCGGAACATCGTCGACAGACTAGGCCACGCACGAAGCGCCGTGCTAAGACGCGCCGCCCAAGCCGCGCCTCGGCGCGCGATCCCGGCCGTCTCGGCGGCGTCCAGCCTTTCAGCATTGAGTTCGATGTCGAACCCCTCCTCCACCGACCGCGCCGTGGTCACGCGCTTCGCTCCCTCGCCCACGGGCTTCCTGCACATCGGCGGCGCGCGCACAGCGCTGTTCAACTGGTTATATGCACGCCATACGGGTGGGAAGTTCCTTCTTCGCGTCGAGGACACCGATCGTGAACGATCGACCGAAGCCGCCGTCCAGGCGATCTTCGACGGTCTCGACTGGCTGGGGCTGACGTCGGACGAGCAACCGGTGTTCCAGCACACCCGCGCGCCGCGCCACGCCGAGGTCGTCCAGCAACTGCTGGAGCGCGGCCGCGCCTATCGCTGCTGGATGACGGTCGAGGAACTGGAAGTCGCCCGCGAAAAGGCCCGCGCCGAAGGCCACGCCATCCGCTCGCCCTGGCGCGACGCGCCGCCGCCGGCCGATCCGTCGGCCCCGCACGTGATCCGTTTCAAGGGGCCGGCCGACGGCGAGACCCTGGTCGACGATCTCGTCAAGGGTCCCGTGACCTTCAAGAACACCGACCTCGACGACCTGGTCCTGCTGCGGGCCGACGGGGCGCCGACCTATAATCTCGCCGTCGTGGTCGACGACCACGACATGGGCATTACCCACGTGATCCGGGGCGACGACCACCTCAACAACGCCGCGCGCCAGACCCTGATCTATCAGGCCATGGACTGGGAGCTGCCGGCGTTTGCCCACATCCCGCTGATTCACGGCCCCGACGGCGCCAAGCTGTCCAAACGCCACGGCGCTCAGGCTGTCGGCGAGTTCGCCGACATGGGCTATATCCCCGAAGGTCTGCGCAACTACCTGGCCCGCCTGGGCTGGGGCCATGGCGACGACGAGGTGTTCAGCGACGCCCAGGCGATCGAGTGGTTCGACGTCAAGGACGTGGTCAAGGCCCCGGCCCGACTCGACTGGGCCAAGCTCAACCACATCAACAGCCAGCACCTGCGCCTGGCCGATGACGCCCGCCTGGCCGACCTGGTCCTGAAGGCCCTGATCGCCCAGGGCGCCAACCTGCCGTCCGACGCGGCCGCGCGCTTGCTTGCCGTTGTTCCCCAGGTCAAGGAAGGCGCCAAGACCATCCTCGAACTGGCTGAACACTGTGCTTTCGCGCTGAAAATCCGTCCGTTCGCGCTTGAGGAAAAAACCACCAAACAGCTGACCGAAGAGACGGTCGAGCGCCTGCGTCGCTTGCGCGACCGCCTGGCCCAAACCCCGGTCTGGGACGTCGAAGATCTGGGAGCGCTGTTGAAATCCTTCGCGGAATCCGAAGGCGTCGGCTTTGGAAAATTCGGGCCGTCGCTGCGCGGAATCCTGACTGGAGGGTCGCAGGCGCCCGACCTTAACAAGATCATGGCCGCCATCGGTCGCGACGAGACACTTGGCCGTCTTGACGACGCGCTGGTGGTGCGCGCATGAGGCGCCTATAACGCACTCGCGAAATGAAACTTGGACTGCTCGTTCCATCGATGAAGGGGTTTCCCGCATGACCGATAAAGCCACACTGACGATCGGCGACAAGAGCTACGATCTGCCGATCCTCAAGGGCAGCACCGGTCCGGACGTCGTCGATGTCCGGAAGTTCTACGGCGACAGCGACCTCTTCACGTTCGATCCGGGCTTCACCTCGACGGCGTCCTGCGAGAGCAAGATCACCTATATCGACGGCGACGCCGGCGTTTTGCTGCACCGCGGCTATCCGATCGACCAGTTGGCCGAGAAGTCCTCGTTTCTGGAAGTCTGCCATCTGCTGTTGAACGGCGAACTGCCGACGGCCGAGGAGGCCACCAAGTTCGAGCACAACATCACCTACCACACGATGTTGCACGCCCAGTTCGACAGCTTCTTCCAGGGCTTCCGTCGCGACGCCCACCCGATGGCGATCATGACCGGCGCAGTCGGCGCCCTGTCGGCGTTCTACGCCGACAGCCTGAATGTCGATGATCCCAAGCAACGCGAGATCAGCGCTCATCGCCTGATCGCCAAGATGCCGACCATCGCCGCGCGCGCCTTCCAATACAGTGTCGGCCGTCCGTTCGTGACGCCCCGCAACGAGCTGAGCTACTCAGAAAACTTCCTGCGCATGTGCTTCTCGGTGCCGGCCGAGGACTGGGTTCCCAACCCCGTCCTGACGCGCGCCATGGACCGCATCTTCATCCTGCACGCCGACCACGAGCAGAACGCCTCGACATCGACCGTCCGTCTGGCCGGCTCGTCGGGCGCTCACCCGTTCGCCTGTATTGCTGCTGGCATCGCCTGCCTGTGGGGCCCGTCGCATGGCGGCGCCAACCAGGAAGCCCTCGAGATGCTCGAGGAAATCGGCACGGTCGAGAACATCCCCACCTATGTGCAGGGCGTGAAGGACAAGAAATACAAGCTGATGGGCTTCGGCCACCGCGTGTACAAGAACTTCGACCCGCGCGCCAAGGTCATGCAGAAGACCTGCTACGAGGTCCTTGAACAGCTGGGCATCAACGATCCCCTGCTGCAGGTGGCCATGGAGCTGGAAAAGGTCGCCCTCAGCGACCCCTACTTCATCGACCGCAAGCTGTACCCGAACATCGACTTCTATTCGGGCATCACGCTGCGCGCGATGGGCTTCCCGACCAACATGTTCACCGTGTTGTTCGCCCTGGCCCGCACCGTCGGCTGGATCAGCCAGTGGAAGGAAATGTTCGAGGATCCCTCGCGCAAGATCGGCCGTCCGCGCCAGCTCTACACGGGCGCCACGCAACGCGACTACACGCCGCTTGAGAAGCGCGGCTAAGGCGTCGCCCAGAACGAGCTTGGAAAAGCCCCGTCGCAAGGCGGGGCTTTTTCTTTGCCCGCTACGGTTTGAGCAGGAAGCCGAGAATCTCGGCGACCGCGCGATAGAGCGCCTCGGGGATCTCCTCGTCGATCTCGATTGTCGACAAGGCCTGGGCCAAAGCGGGGTTCTCCTCGATGGGCACACCGTGCTCACGCGCTGTCTGGACGATCTTTTCGCCAAGCCAGCCCTGTCCTGAAGCGACGACCTTGGGGGCGTCGGCGCCCTCATACAGCAAGGCGACGGCGATCTTGCCGGGACCGCGAACGCCGCCGACGGGCGCGGTCATGACGCCCGATCCACGAAGCGGCCTGGCGCGGGCGCGGCCATAGCGGGGGCGCCGGCATGGAAGGCGACTTCGGGCGACAGTTCGGCCTCTCGAAGGGCGGCGCTCAAGGCCGCTTCCCCCGCTTGAAGCCGCGCCATCGCGTCCGGTCTCTCTGCCCACAGACCCACCCGCGCGCAGGCGC
Source organism: uncultured Caulobacter sp. (assembly GCA_964427205.1). Lineage (GTDB taxonomy): Bacteria > Pseudomonadota > Alphaproteobacteria > Caulobacterales > Caulobacteraceae > Caulobacter. The sequence goes on along the minus strand of CAYRTE010000022.1, from coordinate 19,776 downwards.
CTGTCAGCGCGATCTGGACGTGGACCGGCCCCAGTGGTTCCACATCGAGCGAGAAGCGGGCGCGCCAGGTTCGCTCGATCTCGCGTCCAGCGTCGGTCCCTCCGCCTCCCCCATCGCGGCTGATCTCGAACTGCGAGACCGCAATGCCATGAGGGGTCTGAAATGGCAGATCGAACACCCACCGCGAAACCTTACTCTCGGTCGGCCGCTCTGCCTCGCCGCGCGGCTCCGGTAGCGAGGCGATCTGCGAGAGTTCCTGGCGCGCGATGGCGCCATCGACGCCCTTCAATAGACGCCGCGCCAGTTCGGCCGGCGGCAGATCCCCCGGCAAATCCGAGAGGACGGCCGCCTGAGCTGATGTAGGACCACCCGCATAGGGCGGCGGGGGTCTGGAAGAGGCTCGTGGCGCCATCGCGAGGCCTGCTGACCGAGGATCGCGGGCCAGGTTCGCTTCATCCTGCTCCACAAGCGGGGGCGGCTCGACGACCTCGTCCTCGATCATTCCCACCATCAGAAAAGGCTGAGCCGGGGGGGGCGCCGCGATGCGAGACCCCTGGGCGGAGAGGACTGGCGCGGGCAGGTTCTGTTCGATAGTCGGCGCCGGCAGCGATGGTGCGCCGCCCCCGGGGATAGCCGACCGCGCTCGCAGCGAGAGATCTGTCGCGACAGGTGGATCGGGAACCGGCGGCCGACCCGGCCCCGTGTTCCATTCCGCGACGGCGCGGTGTTGTGGGTCGATGTGAGCGCCGCCCTGACCGGGGGCTGGGGAGACTGAGCCGCTCTGCGTATAGACCGCGCCAACCTCGGGGCCTGACCGCACCGTCGCGGCGTTACCGCCAGAGGCGGAAGGCATTCGCGACGGATCCGGCTCGATCCCCGGTGTCTTGGCCACCCAGGTCGAGACCACTGCGCGAAACACCAGCAACGCCGCCTTCATGTCGCCGGACGCAGACGGGATCGACACGGGCTCGGCCACCGCGGCTCGCGCCAGACGGGCCTCCATGAAGACGCCCGAGCCCTGGACGGCGTTACGAACAAGCGCTGAGGTCATCGGTCGATCTGTCGGCATGGCGCTTTCGAGCACGGCCCTGGCCGCCTGACGCACCGCCTGAGGCGTTTCAGGTCTGACGACCGCCGCCTCGATATCCGCCATTATCGGCGCCAAGCCTGATTGGACCGGCGCCGCGAGAGCCGCCGCCGATCGCACGGCCGCGGCCAGCCGGTCACCCGCAGAGGGTTCGGCCGATGGCGCGGATGGCGCAACGAGATGTTCCCCACCCGACGCCGCGGCGCCAGCATCGCGCACCGGGGATGAAGCCGCGCCGGTCGGCGTATGAGCTTCCGCGTGCGCGGCTCCGACGATCTGACCAAGCGTCGATATGTTGTTGGCCTGGGCGGCGCGGGCGAGCGCGGACAGGGCCGTCGCGAGCTCAGGCGAACTCCCTGTCGCCCGAACCGGCGAGATGGGTGCTGCGGGGGCTACCGGATCGATCGCCAAAGCGGGTCTCCAGCCTCATGGACCACGAAACGCACCATAGCCCGAGTCCAGGTCGGCGTCGGCGCCGTGGTCCTCTAGCCGCAGATGCGCGCCTTGCAGGATCCATGTTTTCCGCAACCTGGCAAACGAAGTCGCTTGCGCCGAGCTTGAGAGGCAGCATGAGGCCGGAGGCCGTAGGCACGGTCGAGCGCCGGCCATAGCCCCGAAGGCGCGTCAGTTCGTCGGCCGCGCCTTGGCAAGAAAGGCCAACAGAGCCTCGGCGGCGGCTTCCGAAGGGTCGGACATTCCACGCCCCATTCGCTCAAGCGCGGCGCTCTGGTCGGCAATCTGTTGAGCGCGGAGGTCGGGATCGTCCAATCGAACAGCGACGGCTCGCGCCAAGGCTTCCCCCTCCAGCGCCCCTTGCAGATATTCGGGCGCCACCGCCTTGCCGGCCGCGATGTTGAGCAGGGTCACCCAGCGCTGCTTGAACAACAACTTCAGCAAGCCATAGGTGATAGTTCCCGTGCGGTATCCCACCACCATCGGACAGCCGGCCAGAGCCAGTTCGGTGGTCACGGTGCCGCTACAGGCCAGGGCGACCGTTCCCGCGACCATGGCGTCATCCTTTAGCGCCTCGTCCTCGATCACATGCGCGCGGAACGGCCATCCAGCGACGCGCGCCTTGACGGCTTCGGCGACGGTGGAAGCAGCCGGCACGACCACGGCGAGGTTTGGGCGACCCGTCTTCAGTCTGCGCACGGCGTCCTCGAAGACCGGCATCACCCGCTCAATCTCGGAGGGACGGCTGCCGGGTAGAACCAGCAAGATAGGCTGGTCGGCGGGTGCGCCTATTGCGCCACGCAGCCGGGCCGGATCAGCTTTGCTGAAATCCTTGGCCAAGGCGGAATTGCCGACGAAAACGCTTTCGAGCCCAGCCCGGTCGAAGAACGGCTTGTCCATCGGTTGGATCGACAGCAGCAAATCCACGGCCTTGGCCAGACCCTTGGCCCGGCCAGGCCGATAGGCCCAGACTTGGGGCGCGACATACTTCACGAGGGGCAGCGCGGGGCTTTGTCGACGCAGGGCGTGGGCAAGCCGGATATTGAACCCCCACGAGTCGATCAGAACGGCGACATCGGGCTTTTCCCGCTCCGCCAGCGCCAGGGTATCCTTCAGTCGCGCCATCGCCCGTGGATAGGCCCTGAGGCTCTCGACGATGCCGATGATCGACAGCTGGGCGATGTCGAAGGGACTCTCGATGCCCTCGGCGGCCATCTTTGCGCCGCCGACCCCGACGAAGCGTACAGCCTGATCGCCCAGACGGCGCTTCAAGGCCCTGGCGAGGCCAGCGCCCAGAGAATCGCCGGACGCCTCCGCCGCGACCAGCATGATGGTCAGCGGACGGTTCACGCCGCGCCCTGGGGCTCAACCCCCAGCACGAAGAGTCCAAGGTCGTCAGCGCAGGCGATCACGGCCTCTCGGTCCACGACCAGAAGGCGGCCAGCTTCACCGACGATACCAGCCAGGCCAGCGCGCGCCGCCCGTTGCAGGGTGGCCACGCCGATGGTGGGCAGATCGACCCGGGTTTCCTGGATCGGCTTGGGCGCCTTGGCCAAGACTCCGCGCCGATCTTCGGCGGACCCGCGGAGGGTCTGGGGCAAGTCGGCGACGCGTCGAAGCATGGCGTCGGTCCCCTCCTGGGCCTCGACCGCCAACACCAGACCTTCGCAGACCACGGCCCCCTGCCCGACATCCAGCTTGCCGATCTCACGCGCCACAAGAAGCGCGCGGTCGATATCCGGCACGTCCTGAGGCCGGGGCTCATGAGCGCCCAGCGGTCCCAGCGGCAGGGTCATTTCGCCCACGACTTCGTGCGCGCCCTCCACCGCGAAGCCTTCCTTCTCGAACTCAAGCAGCACGCGGCGCAGCAGCGCATCGTCGCCCTGACGCGCGGCCTTGATCAGGCCGGGAATAACAGAGACACCGCGCAGGTCGGGCATGATGGCCGCGAAATCGGGGCGCTCAACGGTGCCAGCGAAGCAGACTACCTCGCAGCCCTCGCCCCTCAGCGCCTTGAAGATCTTTCCGAACTCGCCAAGGCCCACCTCGACGCCCGGGTAGCGGCCAAGAGCCGGCTCGGCGAAGCTGCGCAGCCGCATCACGGCGAAGGGGCGCCCGGCCGCCTCGCAATGGGCCGCCAGTTCGACGGGAAGCGCGCCCCCGCCGGCGATCAGACCAAGCTTGCGCATAGAAAGAGCCTAGACTTCGCGTTCGGGCAGGCAAAGCGGTCGATTGGCGTCGGCGCGGATGAAATCGACAATCTCCATGACCTCGGCATTGCCAGCGTGGATCTCGGAGACATCGTCCAGGCGCTCCTGGAAGGTGCCTTCGTCGGCGAACATCAGTCGATAGGCGGCGCGCAGGGCGTTGATCGTCTCGCGCGAGAAGCCCCGGCGCTTCAGTCCGACCAGGTTCAGTCCTTCGAGGTGGGCATGGTTGCCCCAGACCGAGCCATAGGGAATGACGTCCTTGGTCACGGCGGCCAGACCACCGATGAAGCTGTAGCGGCCGATACGGCTGAACTGATGGGCCGCCGCCAGGCCGCCCATGAACACAAAGTCACCGATCGCGACATGACCGCCCAGGGTCGCGCCCTTGGCCATCACCACATGGTCGCCAACAGTGCAGTCGTGAGCGATGTGCGAGCCGACCATGTAGAGGCCGTCCGCGCCCACGGCCGTCACGCCTTTGCCCGACGCGGTGCCGGTGTGCATGGTGACGTGTTCGCGGATGATATTGCGCGGGCCGATCCGCAGTTCGGTCTTCTCGCCCTTGTGGCCCAGGTGCTGGGGCGGACCGCCAAGGTTGGCGAACGGGTGCACCACACACCCCTCGCCCAGGGTCGTGACGCCCTCGATCACCACGTGAGACATCAGCCGCACCCCGGCCGCCAGGGTCACGTCCGGTCCGACGATGCTGAACGGCCCGATCTCGACGTCGGCGCTAAGGCTCGCGCCAGGATCGACGATGGCGGTTGGATGTATCGTGGTCATTTGGTCGGCGTCTCCACGACCATGGCGGCGAACTCGGCCTCGGCGGCGACCTTGTCGCCCACCTTGGCCACGCCCTTGAACTTGAAGATGCTGGAGCGGGCGCGGGTGACTTCCACCTCCATGCGGATCACGTCGCCGGGACGCACGGGATTGCGGAAGCGCACGCCGTCGATCGACATGAAGAAGATGGTCTTGCCCTCGGTATCGACCTCAAGCGATTTGCTCATCAACACCGCGCCGGTCTGGGCCATGGCCTCGACGATCAGCACGCCAGGCATCACGGGATTGCCCGGAAAGTGGCCCTGGAAGTACGGCTCGTTCATCGTCACGCACTTGATGCCGACGATCGACTGGTGCGGCCGATAGTCCTCGGCGCGATCCACCAGCAGGAAGGGATAGCGGTGCGGAATCCTGGCCAGGATCTCGGCGATGTCGATATCGGTTTGCGCCGGTTCGGCGACGTCTCGGCCCATACTTAGCCCCTTGTTCCCCGGCCGCCCGCCATGCGTGACAGCCATGCGGTCTCTCGGAGCCACCGCTTGAGCGGTCGCGCCGGAAACCCTGTCCATGTTTCGCCCGCGGGCACGTCCTTGAACACCGACGCGGCGGCGCCAATGCTCGCTCCCGAGCCGATGGTCAAATGATCCGCGACGCCGGCCTTGCCGCCGAACGCCACCCCGTCGCCAACGACGGTGCTGCCGGAAAGCCCTGTATAGGCCGCCAGCACGCAATTGCGACCCAGACGGACGTTGTGCGCGACGTGCACCAGATTGTCGATCTTGGTGTTCTCGCCAATCGTCGTATCGGCAAAGGCGCCCCGGTCGATGCAACTGTTGGCGCCGACGGTGACGCCATCCTGAATCACCACCCGTCCAAGCTGGGGAAGGTCGACAATTCCCCGTGGTCCGCCAGCAGCGCCGAAGCCTGCCTCGCCGATCACTGCGCCGGCATGGATGCTGACCCTGTCGCCGATGATCGCAAAGCCGATCACCGTGTTGGCCCCGATCAGGCAATCACGACCGATAGTGACGCCTGGACCGATCACGCAGCCCGGCGAAAGATAGGTTCCGCGGCCGATCCTCGCCCCCTGCCCCACGGACACGCCGGGTGACAGCCGCACGCCGTCTTCCAGTTCACAATCGGGATGGAGGGAAGCCGACAGCGGTTCGTGCCGGCGGGGCTTATGCAGCCGTATCGCCGCGGCCGCCCAGGCGGCTTGCGGATGCGCCGTCAACAGGGCCGCGCAACCCGGCGCGAGGAGATCGCGGTGCTCCGGACGAACGAAACAGGCCCCGGCCTGGGTGCCGGCGGCCGCGTCACGACGTTTGGCGTCGGAGAAGAAGCTGACGGCTCGCCCATCGGCGGAATCGAGTGGCGCGACGTGGGCGATGGAGCGCGACCCAAGACCTGCATCGGCCAGTTCGACCCCGCCAAGGCGCGCGAGTTCCTGGAGTGACGCCGGACCCATGTCTTCGAAAAATCGTGGGTCCGGCATCTAGTCCTCTCGGCGATGAGCCCGGGCACGTGGCCCGGGCCGACTCGCTTATTTCTTGGGCGGCGTCAGAGCTTGAGCGCCTGCGGCCGGTTGGTCCAGACGTTCGCGGTCGAAGGTCAGGGTCTTGATGCGAGCGTCCAGGGCCACGACGACGGCGTCGGTGATGTCCATGGCCGGGTTGGCCAGCAGCACAGACTCGCGGTCGACCAGCATGCCGCAGGTGCGTTGCTGATAGACCTGTTTGATGGCCGGATCGAGTTCTTGATAGACGCGCGACAGGGCCTTCTGCTCGGTGGCTTCGACTTCCTTCTGGCGCAGTTGGCCCTTGCGCTGCCAAGCGTTGGCCTTGACCTGCAGGCCAGCGGCCTGTTGCTCAAGGACGCCTTGATCCATCGTGGCTTTCTTGGCGTCTAGCGCCTTGGCTTCGTTGTCGAGCGTGGTGCGTTCGCCGGTCAGTTCGGCGTTCACTTGCGCGATGATGGTCTTCAGACGGGCGTCGACAGCCTTGCCGACCGCCGATGAGCCGACGGCGCGCTGGCTCGAGAAGATGCAGACACCCGCAATCGGCGCGCCGTGCGAGATCGCCGGAGCGGCCGGAGCCGTCTGGGCCATGGCGCTGGTCGACATGGCGATGGCGACGACGCCCGAAGCGGCCGCGGACAGGAACTTGGAAGTCATGATCATTGGAACCTTGTGGAGGTGGAGAACCGGAACGTTTCGGTCCGGTCGTAATCTTCCTTGGAGAGGATCTTGCTGAAGTCGAACCGGATGGGGCCCATGGGCGACTTCCAGTCGATACTGATGCCCGCCGAGGCGCGAAGGCCCAGGTTGTCGCGGATATTCGGGTCGAACACGCCCGTCGAGGACTGGCGATCCACGTCATCAAGCAAGCCGGCCGTACCGAAGTCGCTGAACACCGCAGCCTTGATGCCGTACTGCTCGGGCAGAAGCGTCGGAACGGTCAGCTCGAAGGTGCCGATCGCGTAAAGCTTAGCGCCCATCGAGTTGCTTTGGGTCGAGATGTCGCGCGGGCCGATACCCGCCGTTTCGAAGCCGCGGAAGTTGGTGCCGCCCTTGTAGAAGCGGTCATTGATGCGGACGTTGTCGCCGCCCCAGCCTTCGATGTAGCCCGCCGAACCCGTGGCGCTGAAGATGAAGTCCTTGTTGAAGCCCCAGTACCAACCCGCGTCGGTCTCGGTCTTCAGGTACTTCACGTCGCCGCCGAAGCCCGCCAGGTCCTGGTTCAGGTCGGCGAACCAGCCACGCGTGGGCTGGATCGGATCGTTTCGCTTGTCGATCCGCAGGCCATAGCCGACCAGTGACGTCATGTAGGCGCCGCGCTGGAGGCAGAGGATCTGGGAAACCGAGCCGCTGTCGCACAGGCCATCGGAGACGCTCACCTCGTCGCGACGCAGCGTGTAGCGCATGCTCATCGAGGCATTCTGGGTCAGCGGGAAGCCGACCCGGACGTTGCCTCCCACCGAACGGGTGTCATAGGCGGCGTAGTCGCTCAGATCGTAGCGGAACGAATAGACATCCACGCCAGCCACCAGGTTACGGTTCAGGAAGCGCGGCTCGGTAAAGGCGAAATCGATCTGCTGACGCAGTGAGCCGACGGAAATCCGTCCGCGCATATTCTGGCCGCGGCCGCGGAAGTTCCGCTCGGTGATGCCAACGTCCAGCACCAGCTTGTCGACCGAGCTGTAGCCGGCGCTGAACGAGAGTTCGCCGGTCGGCTGCTCCTCGACCTTGACCCGCAGAGCCGTGCGATCGGGCGCGCTACCGGGCACTTCCTCGATCTCGACTTCCTTGAAGAAGCCCAGGCGACGGATGTTGTTCTTGGAGCGGTCGACCAGCACGCGGTTATAGGCGTCGCCCTCGGCCACTTCGAGTTCGCGACGCAGCACGTAGTCGAGGGTGCGGGTGTTGCCGACGATGTCGATACGATCGACGTAAACGCGTGGCCCTTCGCGAACCTGGAAGACAACGTCGACGGTGTTGGTTTCGCGGTTGGGCACGTAGCGGGGGCGAACGTCCACGAAGGCGAAGCCGGCGGCGCCCGCCGCGAAGGTCAGGGCGTCGGTGGCCTGCTCGATGCGCTCGTCTTCATAGAGCTGACCCGTACGGACCGGCAGGATCTGGGCCAGCAGCGTCCCATCAAGCTTCTTGAGTTCGGTCTCGACCGTGATCTTGCCGAACTTGTACTTCGGGCCTTCATCCAGGGTGTAGGTGACCGCGAAGCCGTTCTTGTCCGGCGCGAGTTCGGCCATCGATGAAACGACGCGGAAGTCGAAATAACCCCGGTTGCGATAGTGCTTGCGCAGTTGCTCCCGGTCATACTCGATCCGGTCGGGGTCATAGTTGTCGTTGCTGGTCAGGAACTTGTACCAGTGCGACTCCTTGGTCACGATCACGTCGCGCAGATCGTTGTCCGAATACTCGGAATTACCCAGGAAGTTGATGCCCAGCACGCCGCTCTTGGGGCCCTCGTTGATCTCGAACACCAGATCGACGCGCTTTTGCGGCAGTTCCACGACCTTGGGCGTCACGGTCGCCGAAATGCGTCCTGAACGACGGTAGAGCTCGATGATGCGCTGAACGTCGGCTTGGACCTTGGCGCGCGTGAAGATGCCGCGCGGACGGATCTGGACCTCGTCCTTCAGCTTGTCTTCCTTCAGGGAGGAGTTTCCCTCGAAGACCACCTGATTGATGATCGGGTTCTCGACGACCTTCACGATAAGATCGCCCGACACCATGTCGATCTTTACGTCGGCGAAGAGATCGGTGCGCGCCAGCGTCTTCAGCGCCAGGTCGAGGCGGGCTGCGTCGACGGTGTCGCCCGGCTGGATCGGCAGGTAGGACATCACCGTGCCCTGCTCGATCCGTTCGTTGCCCTGCACGACGATCCGCTGCACGACACTGGTCTGCGCCGCCTGGGCGAAAGCTGCGGCGGGCGCGACCATCGCGGTCGAACCGAAGAGAAGCGCCACACCGGTGGCGAACGCGGCGCTATGGGCGCGAATTTTGTTCATGGGACCAATCATGGACGGAAGGCGACCGCTCAAGAGAACAGTCCGCCGAAAAATTTGAAGACGCTCAGGCGCTGCAGATCATTCCAAGTCGCGAACAACATGAAACTCAGCAGCAGCGCAAGACCAACCCTGTAGCCAGCCGCTTGAAGGCGAGCACCCAGCGGTCGCCGGGCGATAGCTTCATAGGCGTAGAATAGCAGATGCCCGCCATCCAGAACCGGGATCGGCAGCAGGTTCATGAAGCCGACGCTGACAGAGAGGATCGCTGAAAGCCAGATCAAGGCGACGGCGGAACCCAACAGCATCGAAGGCAAGTCCGTTGCGCCCGCCGCGCCGGCCTGCGCCAGCTGACCCGAGGTCTTGGCGATCCCGATGGGGCCGCTGATCTGTTCGGCCGAAACCTCCAGCCGGATAACCCGGCCCAGATAGTAGACCGTGGTTTCGAGCACATCCCAAGTGCGGGCGACGCCGCCGGCGATCGCCTCGATAGGGTTGTAGCGTACGCGCTGAATGTTGCTGCTGGGCAGGCCACCGGCCACACCGAGGAGCATTCGGGTCTTTGGCTTGCCGTCGGCGTCCGGACGGGTCAACAGCGTGGGCGTAGCGACGATACTGACGGTCTCACCACCCCGGTAGACCTCGAAGGCAATAGGATTGCCGCCGCGCTTGGCTACGTAATGGGTCAGGTCTTCGAAACTGCCAATCGCCGCACCATCGGCGCGCTGGATGACATCCCCGCGTTGGAGACCGGCCTTGTCAGCGGGAGACCCAGGCTCGACGCTGGCGATCAGCGGCGGAGCGCCAAAGCCGAGCAAGCCGGCCTTCTGGCTGCCGCCGAAGCCATCGGAAATATCGACGAGCGCCGGAGTGGCCACCAGCTCAAGGGTCCTACCGCCCCGTTCAATCTGGAAGCGGATCGGAACATCGCTGCGAAGCAGCGCATAGTTGTCCAGTTCGCCGAAATTCTTCACCTTCCGGCCGTCGGCAGAGATGATCACGTCTCCCTGCCGGAAACCGGCCGTCGCCGCGGGGCTGCCGGCGTTCACGCCCGTGATGACGGGTCGGCGAACCGTTTCGCCGAATACGCCGAGCAACACCGCAAACAGAGTGATCGCCAGGACGAAATTGGCCAAGGGCCCCGCCGCGACGATGAACGCCCTCTGCCACAGCGGCTTGAAATGCAGATAGCGATTGACCGCCTCGCTGCCTTCGCGACGCTCGATCGCGGTGCGCAGACTGGCCAGATCTTGCTGATCGGGAACGCTCGCGGCGTTCTCATCCCCGGCGAACCGCACATAGCCGCCCAGGGGCAGCCAGCCGATCTGCCATTCGACGCCGGCCCGATCCCGCCATGAGAAGATGGCGCGGCCAAAGCCGATCGAGAATCGCTCGATCTCCACGTTGCAGGCCTTGGCCGCCCAGAAGTGTCCAAGCTCGTGAACGGTCACGACCACCAGGATCACCAGCGGGAAGGCGATGATGTAGGCGGCCGCTGATTGCATGAAGCCGAGCATGTCGGATTTGTTCTCGTCTTCAGTTGTGGCGGTGAACTTGGCGTACAACCTCGGCCGCAATGCGGCGGGCGCTCGCGTCCGTCGTCATGGCGCTCTCGACAGGATCGGCGTCGGCTTCCATCAAGGCCCCTAGACTGTTCATGCGTTCCAGGGTCCCCGCCACCGAGGCGGCAATATCGAGAAAGCCGATCTGACGGTCAAGGAACGCCGCCACGGCGACTTCATTGGCTGCGTTCATAGCAGCCGGAGCGCCGCCGCCTAGCCGCATCGCCTCTCGGGCGATGCCAATGGACGGAAAACGTTCCAGATCAGGTTGCTCAAAGGTCAGCTGGCCATAGGCGGCCAGATCCAGGCGTGGCGCGGGCCAAGGCAGGCGATCGGGCCACGCAAAGGCGCACGCGATCGGGCTGCGCATGTCGGGCGGGCCCAATTGGGCCAGGGTCGAGCCGTCTGCGTACTCCACCAGGCTGTGAATAACCGATTGCGGGTGGATCACGGCTTCGATGCGCTCTTCCGGAGTGTCGAATAGATAGGAGGCCTCGATCATCTCAAGGCCCTTGTTCATCATGGACGCGGAATCGACCGAAATCTTGGCGCCCATCGACCAATTTGGATGAGCAACGGCTTGTTCAGGCGTGGCGACCGCCATCTGTTCGCGGGTCCAGGTGCGGAATGGCCCGCCAGAAGCCGTCAGGATCAGTCGCGATACACGTTGGATACAGGCCGGCTGCAGCACCTGGAAAATCGCCGAGTGTTCGGAATCAACCGGAATCACAGATCCGCCCGCCTCGCGCGCGATCCTCAACAAGGCCGGACCCGCGCAGACCAGACTCTCCTTGTTGGCGAGGGCGATCACGGCGCCTGTTCGCGCCGCCGCCAGGGTCGGCGCAAGGCCGGCCGCTCCGACGATCGCCGACATGACCCAATCGGCGCCCATCGCTGCGGCCTCGATGATCGCCGCGGCCCCCGCCGCTGACCGAACACCAGTGTCCTTCAGGCCTTCACGCAGCGCACCGAGCAGGCTTTCGTCTTCGATCACCGCGATGGCTGGGCGCCAACGCCGGGCCTGCTCAATCAATCGCTCGACATTGCGCCCCGCAGTCAGCGCCAGGATATCGACCTCGACGCCAGCCGCCTCGAACAGCCCAAGGGTCGAGACACCGATCGAACCCGTAGAGCCCAGAATCACAACCTTGCGAACGACCGTCAACGGGCCCATCCGTAGAGGTAGATCAGGCGGACCCCGGCGATCACGATGGCCGCGAACATCAGGCCATCGACGCGATCCAGCAGGCCGCCGTGGCCCGGGATCAGGTCGCCCGAATCCTTGACGCCGAATCGGCGCTTCAGCATCGACTCCCACAGATCGCCCATCATCGTCGACAGACCGCCCAGGAAGCCGATCAGCGCGGCGACAGGCGAGCTCAGGTTCATGTCCGGCAGGGCCGGCAGCACTTCAGAGAGCGCGGCGATGCCCACGGCGGCGATCGAAGCGGCCACGAGGCCGCCAAAGAACCCGGACCAGGTCTTGTTGGGCGAGAACTTTGGCCAGAGCTTGGGCCCTTTCAGGATGCTGCCCGCCACAAAGGCGAAGATGTCGGCGAACCATGTCACCGCAAACAGCAGAAGCGTCCAGCTGAGGCCAGCGTCAACGATGCGCAACCACACCAGAGCGATACACGCCGGAGCGATGTAGATAACGCCATAGGCGGCGTCTGCCCTTCGCTCGACCGCGCCGCGAGCGATCATGGCGGCTAGGATCGCGCCGACGACCAGCAGCGGCCACGTCAGATAATAGTGTCCGCGGAAAGCGGCCACGACCGCCACCAGAACGGCGACGCCTATCGCAAGAGCTACGCCCTTGGGCGCTCGTGGCGCGCTCATCATGCCCCACTCGCGGGCGAGCAGCGCGACACAGACCGAGACGAGAGCCAGGAACCAAACACCGCCAAACCAGACGGCGGACACGACCGTGGGCACGAGCACGGTGGCTGAAAGCACCCGCACCCGAAGATTCTTCCAGTTGAAGCGCTTAGCCGGCGACGGCGACGTCATCGGCGGCAATGCCTCCATAGCGTCGGTCGCGCCCGCGATATTCCGCGATGGCCGCCGAGAGCGCTTCAGGTCCGTAGTCAGGCCAAAGCACGTCCTGAAAGACGAGCTCGGCATAGGCGCATTCCCACAGCAGGAAATTTGAGATCCGCTGCTCTCCGCTGGTGCGCACGATCAGATCGGGCGCCGGCGCGGCGGATGTCGACAGCAGGCCCTCGAAGGCGGCTTCGTCGAGGTCAGAGGCCTTCGCCTCGCCGCGCTCGACCGCCTCAGCGAAGGCGCGGGCGGCGTCGGCGATATCGGCGCGACCGCCGTAGTTGAAGGCCACCTGCAATATGAACTTGGTGTTGCTGGCCGTGCGGCGCTCGGCGCGCTCGATGATCTCTTGAATGTCGGCAGCCAGCCCTGTGCGGCGGCCAATGATCCGCACCCGAACGCCTTCACGGGCCAGGCGCTCCAGATCCGATTCCACATAGGCCTTTAGCAGACCCATCAACTCGGAAACCTCGTGCGCCGGACGGCTCCAGTTCTCGGTCGAGAAGCCAAAAACGGTCAATACGCCAACGCCGAGATCCGACGCGGCCTCGACCGTGCGCTTGAGCGCGTTGACGCCAGCGCGGTGACCAAGCGCGCGCGGCATTCCGCGCCGCTTAGCCCAGCGACCGTTCCCGTCCATGATGATGGCCACATGCAGGGAGCGGTTCGACGCATCGCCCCCAGCGCGCGCCGAAACATCCTGCAGGCCGGTCGTCGCCGACATTCGCTTCAAGCCTTCCCTAACCGTCCCCGTTACTCAGGCCGGCCCTTAAACCTGCATGATCTCTTGCTCTTTGATTTTCAAGGCCTCGTCGACCTTCTTGATGGACTCGTCGGTCATCTTCTGAACCTCGGTTTCCATCTTTTTCAGCTCATCCTCGCTGATGACACTCGCCTTCTCGGCCTTCTTGAGGTCGTCGTTGGCGTCGCGACGGATGTTCCGTACCGCGACCTTCTGGGCCTCGGCGTACTTGCCAGCGATCTTGGAGAGGTCCTTGCGGCGCTCTTCGGTCAGCGGCGGGATCGGGATACGCAGGTTGTTGCCTTCGACGACCGGGTTCAGGCCGAGATCCGAATTTCGAATCGCCTTTTCCACAGCCGAGACAACGCCCTTGTCCCAAATATTGACATTGATCTGGCGCGGCTCCGGAACGCTGATCGAAGCCACGGTGTTGAGCTGCACCATCGAGCCATAGGCATTGACCATGATCTGGTCGAGCAGGCCGGACGAAGCGCGACCGGTGCGCAGACCGGCGAAATCTTCCTTCAGAGCCTGCACGGACTTCTCCATGCGCTCCTTGTAGCGGGACAGGACGGGCTTTTCGGCGGCGGCCATGGCTTGGGCTCTCTTCGCTTGAGTTAGGCGGCGGCGTCTTGGGCGACGACGGTAAAGGTGCCCTCGCCTCGCAGGACGTTCAGCAGATTGCCGCGCCCCTTGATGGAGAAGACCACAATCGGGATATTGCTGTCGCGCATCAAGGCGACGGCCGAGGCGTCCATGACCCTGAGGTCCTTGGCCAGCACATCCATATAGGTCAGCCGGTCATAGCGCTGGGCAGAGGCGTCCTTTTTGGGGTCGGCGGTGTAGACGCCATCAACGCTGGTGCCCTTGAACAGGGCGTCGCACTGCATTTCGGCGGCGCGCAGGGCGGCGGCGGTGTCGGTGGTGAAGAACGGGTTGCCAGTGCCGGCGGCGAAGATCACCACCCTGCCCTTTTCAAGGTGGCGTTGGGCGCGACGGCGAATGTAGGGCTCGCACACCGTGGCCATGGGGATGGCCGACTGCACACGGGTAGAGACGCCGACGCGCTCAAGCGCGTCCTGCATGGCCAAGGCGTTCATGACCGTGGCCAGCATGCCCATATAGTCGGCGCTGGAGCGCTCCATGCCCTTGGCGGCGCCAGCCATGCCGCGGAAGATGTTGCCGCCGCCGATCACAATGCAAAGCTCGACGCCGGACTTGACGATCTGGGCGATGTCCTCGGCCACGGACTGAACGGTGTTGGTGTCGATCCCATAGGGCGTATCGCCCATAAGCACTTCGCCCGAAACCTTCAGGAGCACGCGACGGAAAGGCTTCTGCGTGATGGTGCTGGGTTCGGACATGGACCGGGCTTTTCCTGAGTCGTCGGCACGCAACATAGTGCGCGTTCGTCAAAAGTGGGATCGGTTTTGCGTGCGCCTGGCCGCAGACGGCCTCGGAAGGCCAAAATGCCCGGAGGCAGGCGCAAGAAGGGCGCGGCGCGCGTCAAACGCGCCGCGCCCTAGCATGACAAGAAGCTCGACACGCCGCCAAGCGGCGCGTCGAGCTTCATTTCGTCCTAGGCCTGACCGGCCATGGCGGCGACTTCGGCGGCGAAGTCACCTGTCGGGGCCTTTTCGACGCCTTCACCCAGCGCCAGGCGAACGAAGCCCTTCACGGTAAGCGGCGAGCCCAGTTCCTTGCCGGTCTCGGCGACCAACTGCTCGACGGTCTGATCGGGGTTCATCACGAAGGCCTGCTTCAGCAGCACGACTTCTTCCAGGAACTTGCGAATGCGGCCTTCGACCATCTTCTCGACAACGGCGGCGGGCTTGCCCGACTCCAGCGCCTGCTCGGTGAAGATGGCGCGCTCCTTCTCGATGGCGGCCTGGTCCAGATCGTCCGGCGACAGCGAGAGCGGCGAGGTCGCGGCGACGTGCATGGCGATCTTGCGGCCCAGTTCTAGGATCTTGGCCTGGTCGCCTGCGCCTTCGATGGCCACGAGCACACCGATACGGCCGAGGTCGGGCGCGGTGGCGTTGTGGATGTAGGTCGAAACGGCGCCTTGGGCGACGCTGAAGCGAGCCGAGCGACGGGCAACCATGTTCTCGCCGATGGTTGCGATCAGGTTGGTCAGCAGGTCGGCAACAACTTCACCGTCAGCCGTCTTGCCGGCGCTGATGGCGTCGACGCCATCATTGTCCAGGCCAACGGCCGCGATCTTGCGAACGGCGTTCTGGAACAGTTCATTACGGCCCAGGAAGTCGGTCTCGGCGTTCACTTCGACAGCGGCGGCGGTCATGCCAGCGCCGTCGTTGCGAACGGCGATGCCCACGAGGCCTTCGGCGGCGACGCGGTCAGCCTTCTTGGCGGCCTTGGACAGGCCCTTGGCGCGCAGCCAGTCGATGGACGCATCGATGTCGCCCGCGTTTTCTTGCAGCGCCTTCTTGCAGTCCATCATGCCGACGCCGGACTTTTCGCGCAGTTCTTTAACCAGCGCAGCCGTGATCTCAGCCATGGAAAATCTCCATATTCAAACGGTTAGCGACCGGGCTTGATAGCCCGGTCGCATGTCAGGGTCACAACAGTCGTCCGAAAACGACCG
The DNA here is from genome assembly GCA_964427205.1 of uncultured Caulobacter sp. Taxonomy (GTDB): domain Bacteria; phylum Pseudomonadota; class Alphaproteobacteria; order Caulobacterales; family Caulobacteraceae; genus Caulobacter. Next base: position 3,767 of record CAYRTE010000022.1, on the reverse strand, counting down.
CTGGAAATCAGCTCGCGGCCGGCTCTTCGGCGACGGCTTCGATCGCTTCGGCGGTCGCTTCTTGGGCGGCCTCGGGAGCCGCTTCCGGAGCAGCGGCCTCAGCCACCGGCTCCGGCGTCAGTTCGCGAGCCAGGGTCGGCTCCATCGGAGCAACCGAAGCGCCCAGATCGACGCCCGACGAGGCCTGGCCGGCGGCCAGACCGTCGAGGACGGCGTCAGCGATCAGGTCGCAATACAGCTGCAGGGCGCGGGCGGCGTCGTCGTTACCCGGGATCGGATAGGTGATGCCGTCGGGATCGCAGTTGGTGTCCAGGATCGCGATGACCGGGATGTTCAGCTTGCGGGCTTCAAGGATCGCGATGGCTTCCTTGTTGGTGTCGATCACGAACATGATGTCGGGGATGCCGCCCATGTCCTTGATGCCGCCCAGCGACAGTTCCAGCTTGTCGCGTTCGCGGGTCAGCTGCAGCAGCTCCTTCTTGGAACGGCCCGAGCCGTCGCCGCCCAGAACGCCTTCGAGTTCGCGCAGACGCGCGATCGAGCCCGAGACGGTGCGCCAGTTGGTCAGCGTACCGCCGAGCCAACGGTGGTTCACATAATATTGGGCGCAACGCTTGGCGGCGGTGGCGACGGGATCCGAAGCCTGACGCTTGGTGCCGACGAACAGCACGCGACCGCCAGCGGCGGCGACTTCACGCACCTTCACCAGGGCCTGGTGCAGGAGCGGAATCGACTGCGACAGGTCGATGATGTGGATGTTCGAACGCGAGCCAAAGATGTAGCGGTCCATCTTCGGGTTCCAGCGGTGCGTCTGGTGACCAAAGTGGGCGCCAGCTTCCAGGAGCTGACGCATGGAGAATTCGGGAAGCGCCATGAGGCCTATAGTCCTTCTTCCGGTTGAACCTCCGCGGACACCCCCGACCCAGACATCTGGAGCGGGACCGGAACGGCGGCGCCGGGATGTCTCCCCGGGTCACAGCCGAACGTCCGCGTGTGGAATGGCGCGCAGATAGGCGAGAACGGACCAAGAAGCAAGCCTTGTCGGACGGTTCGGTCTCGAAACAGCCCAGGCATCGACCAGGTCCTCGCAGGTCGCATGGCTGGACGCGAAGCCCGCCTAGAACGCCTTGCCGTTCACCTGGGTCGGCTCAAGGGCAAAGACATCGATGTCGTCCAGGCAGCGCACATTGATCGCCGCCATGCGAACGCCGCCAGGGCCCTCACCGCGCGCGAACGGCTCGATTCCGCAGTTCGAACAGAACAGGTGAGTGATCTTGCCGGTGTTGAAGCTGTATTCAGTAAGGGCGCCCTGCCCTTGTAACAGATTGAAATCCGCCTCGGCGGCGAAGGCCAGCACCGAGCCCAACTTTCCGCAACGCGAGCAATTACAGGCAATCAGGTCTTCAAGTCCGACCTCGGCCTCAAACCGAACCTTGCCACACTGGCAACCGCCTTGATGTCTAGCCATGGCGCCTTCCCTGTTTTACTGACGCGACGCGTCAGACGTCTTCCAAAAGCGCCACGCCTGGCGCGGTCTTCAAAGCCCCCCGAAGTGACGCGTCCAATGTGTAGCGCCCGGGGAGCTTCAATTCGATCTCGCGCCCGCCGCCGATCGCGGCGATGAAGCTGATCTCGCCGCCCTTCTGCGACACCGCTGGCTCAAGGCGCTTCCGAAGGGCCTCGATCTCGGTCGCTGATGGCGACAGGTGTACGCGCAGCCCCGCCACCACGTTCTCGATAGCTTTCTCGATAGGCTCGGCATCGTCGCCGAAGAAGCGGACCTCGCCGTCCCTGGCCTTGGCCCGGACCTTGATCGCCACCGATTTGCCAGGCTCCAGCACCTCACGGCACTTACGCAGCGCTTCGGGGGGGAAGAGCACCTCGTACTCGCCGGTCGGATCAGACAGCGATACGAACGCGAAGCGCTCGCCGCTTTGCGACGCTCGCTCCTGGCGACGGCGCACCACGCCACACATTCGGAAGGCTTCCATGCCGGCTTCGGCCTGGGGAATGACCTCCGTCAGCATGGCGGTGCGCTTGCGGCGCAGCATGCCGACCATGTCCTCAAGCGGGTGGCCGGTCAGATAAAAGCCAACCGCGGCCAGTTCCTCGTCAAGCAGGTCAACCTGATTCCAGGACTCGGTCTTTTTCAGGCGAGGACGGCCTGCGGCCGGATCGCCGCCGAACAGGGCATGCTGGCCGCCCTGCCGATCGGCCGCAACGCTCTGGCTGTGCGCGATAAGCACATCTGAGGAAGCTAGAATCTGGGCGCGGTTCTTGTGGAAGGAATCGAAGGCGCCTGCACGCGCCAGATTTTCGATAGCCCGCTTGTTCACCTGCTTGGGATCGACGCGTTCGACGAAATCGAAGATGTCACGGAATGGGCCACCCTCCTCGCGCACGGCGACCAGATGCTTCATGGCTTCCAGGCCGACGTTGCGCACGGCGCCCAGGGCGTAGAGAACTTCGCCGTTTTCGACCTCGAAGTCGGCGCCGGATCGATTGACGTCCGGCGCCCGCACCGTGATGTCGAACCGGCGAGCATCTTGATGGAAGACCGCCAGCTTGTCGGTGTTGGAGATATCCAGGCTCATCGACGCAGCCAGGAACTCAACCGGCGTATTGGCCTTCAACCAGGCGGTTTGATAGGCGATCAGCGCATAAGCGGCCGCGTGGCTCTTGTTGAAGCCGTAGCCGGCGAACTTGGCCACCAGTTCGAAGATCGAGCCCGACTGTTCCTCGGGGACGTTCTTGTCCTTGGCCCCGGATACGAAACGGATCTTCTGAAGATCCATTTCTTCCTTCTTCTTCTTGCCCATGGCCCGGCGCAGAAGGTCGGCTTCGCCAAGGCTGTAGCCCGCCAGGATCTGGGCGATCTGCATCACCTGTTCCTGATAGACGATGACGCCGTAGGTCTCTTTCAGCACCGTCTCCAGCGACGGGTGCAGGGTGTCGACCGGTTTTCGGCCGAACTTGCAGTCGACGAAGGTGTCGATGTTGTCCATCGGACCCGGGCGATACAGCGAGATCAGCGCTGTGATTTCCTCAATGGAGCCGCAGCGCATCTTGCGTAGCGTGTCGCGCATGCCCTGGCTTTCAAGCTGGAACACACCGACCGTCTGGCCGGAGGCCAGGAGTTCGTAGGTCTTGGCGTCGTCGAAGGGCAGCTTGCCCAGTTCGACATCAGCGCCCCGTTTCTTCAGGTGCTTCACGGCGCGATCCAGCACCGTCAGGGTCTTCAGGCCCAGAAAGTCGAACTTCACCAGCCCAGCGCTCTCGACCCACTTCATGTTGAACTGGGTGGCCGGCAGGTCCGAGCGCGGATCCTTGTAGAGCGGGGTCAGTTGGGTCAGGGGCCGATCGCCAATGACCACACCGGCGGCGTGGGTCGAGGCGTTGCGGAACAGGCCCTCCAGCTGCAGGGCGACGTCCAGACAGGCCGAGACGGCGCCGTCTTCTTTTTTTGCCTGCTTCAGGCGCGGCTCGAGCTCGATAGCCTGGGCCAGGGTCACCGGCGCGGCCGGGTTGTTCGGGACCATCTTGCAAAGCCGGTCGACGAGACCGAGCGGCAGTTGCATCACCCGCCCGACGTCGCGCAGCACAGCGCGGGCCTGCAAGCTGCCGAAGGTGATGATCTGGGCCACGCGGTCACGGCCGTACTTTTCCTGAACGTAGACGATGACCTCTTCGCGTCGCTCCTGGCAGAAGTCGATGTCGAAGTCGGGCATGGATACCCGCTCGGGATTGAGGAACCGCTCGAACAGCAG
>CAYRTE010000021.1:16203-72354 GCA_964427205.1 uncultured Caulobacter sp. | reverse complement strand
TCGTCAGGCTCATAACCTGAAGGTCACAGGTTCAAATCCTGTCCCCGCACCCAAGATCAAGAACGGCCTCCTTCGGGAGGCCGTTTTCGTTTGTTCTGCGTGCCGTGGCCGGCAAACGCAAACGGCGCGCACCTTTCGATGCGCGCCGCGTAAGTCTTCCTGAATAGTCAGCCCTTCAGACTAGATCGCGACCTCGAAGGCCGCCTCGGTCTTGGCCTTGACCTCATCGACCGTGACACCCGGCGCGAGTTCGATCAGCCGCACGGGCGTCTTGCCGCGATTGATCTCGAACACGCCCAGCTCGGTGATCAGCAGATCCACCACGCCGGCGCCGGTCAGCGGCAGCGAGCAGGCCTTAAGCAGCTTGGGCGCGCCCGACTTCTCGCAGTGGTCCATCACGACCACCACGCGCTTGACGCCGGCCACCAGATCCATGGCCCCGCCCATGCCCTTGACCATCTTGCCGGGCACCATCCAGTTGGCCAGGTCGCCGGTCTCCGACACCTGCATGCCGCCCAGGATCGACAGGGCGATATGGCCGCCGCGGATCATGGCGAAGCTGTCGGCCGACGAGAAGTACGAGCTGGAATCCAGTTCGGTGATCGTCTGCTTGCCGGCGTTGATCAGGTCGGCGTCTTCCTCGCCCTCATAGGGAAAGGGGCCCATGCCCAGCATGCCGTTCTCGCTCTGCAGCGTCACCGACATCCCCTCGGGAATGTAGTTGGCCACCAGGGTCGGGATGCCGATGCCCAGATTCACATAGAAGCCGTCGCGCAGTTCCTTCGCCGCGCGGGCGGCCATGTCGTCGCGTATCCAGGCCATCAGACGGCTTCCTCGGTCTTTTGCTCTCTGGGACGCGTGGTCACACGCTCGATGCGCTTTTCGAACTTCGCGCCCTTCAGCACCCGGTCGACATAGATGCCCGGGGTGTGGATGTTGTCCTTGTCGAGCGCGCCGATGGCGACGATGTCCTCGACCTCGACGACGGTGGCCTTGCCGGCCGTGGCCATCATCGGATTGAAATTGCGGGCGGTCTTTCGATAGACCAGATTGCCCTCGGCGTCGGCCTTCCAGGCCTTGACGATCGACAGGTCGGCGGTCAGGCCACGCTCCATCACATAGAGCTCCCCGTCGAACTCCCGAACTTCCTTGCCCTCGGCGACCAGGGTTCCGACACCGGTCTTGGTGAAGAAGGCCGGAATGCCCGCGCCACCGGCGCGAATGCGTTCGGCCAAGGTTCCCTGCGGATTGAACTCCAGTTCCAGCTCGCCGCTGAGGTAGAGCTGTTCGAACAGCTTGTTCTCCCCCACATAGGACGAGATCATCTTCTTGATCTGGCGGTTCTCCAGCAGGATCCCCAGGCCAAAGCCATCGACGCCGCAATTGTTGGAGACGACCGTGAGGTCCTTGACCCCCGTCTCGCGGATCGCCGCGATCAGGTTTTCCGGAATGCCGCAGAGGCCAAAGCCTCCGGCCATGATGGTCATGCCGTCGAACAGCAGCCCCGAAAGGGCCTCGACAGCATCCTTCTGCACCTTGTCGACCATGGATCCTCCGTCACCCGCCTTTGACATGCCGGCGTTTGGCGAGGGGTCTCGCCCGGCGGCTAAAGAAATTCAACCCTTGATGAATAAATTTCCGCCCCGAGAAACTTTTGAGTCCGGAGAGTATGCGTGACGCCAGGCGAAAACAGAGGAGAGGCTAACACCGGCTCCGTGACGCCCGCCACCTCTGGCGTGCTGCTGGTTCTGGCTCATCCCGCACTTGAACGCTCGCGCGCCAATCGGGCCCTGGCCAAGGCGGCCAAGGGGCTTTCCGGCGTCACCTTCCGCGACCTTTATGAAACCTATCCGGACTTCGCGATCGACATCGAGGCCGAGCAGGCCTCGCTGTTGGCCCATGACGTGATCGCCCTGCAGTTTCCGCTCTATTGGTACTCGACCCCGGCCCTGTTGAAGGAGTGGCTGGATCTGGTCTGGCTGCACGGCTTCGCCTATGGCCATGAGGGCGCGGCCCTGCGCGGCAAGCGCCTGTTCGTGGCCTGCACCACCGGGGCCAGCGCCAAGGCCTATCACGCCCAGGGCTATAACCGTTTCTCGATGGACGATTTCCTGCGGCCGCTGGAGCAGACGGCCCACCTGTGCGGCATGGTCTGGGAGACTCCGTTCGTCGTTCATGGCGCGGCGGTCAAGGATGACGCGGCGCTGAAGGCTGAGGCCGAGCGCTACAAGGCGCGGATCGCCTCGCTGCTGCCGGCGAAACTGGAGGTCTGAGCCATGCAATCGTTCCTGACCCAGACCCTGTTCTATCTCGGCGCGGCCGTGATCTCGGTGCCGATCGCCAAACGGCTCGGCCTGGGATCGGTGTTGGGCTATCTGATCGCCGGCGTCATCATCGGGCCGCACGCCCTGTCGCTGATCGGCGCCCAGGCCGACGTCATGCAGTTCGCCGAGTTCGGCGTCGTCATCCTACTGTTCCTGATCGGGCTGGAGGTGCAGCCCTCGACCCTGTGGGACATGCGCAAGGCGATCTTCGGCCTGGGCGGCGCCCAGGTGGTGGGCACGGCGCTCAGCGTGGCCGGCGTCTCGATGCTGCTGGGTCTGCCCTGGCAGACGGCCCTGGCGGTCGGGCTGGTGCTGGCCATGTCGTCCACCGCCATCGTGCTCCAAACCCTCGATGAAAAGGGACTGCGGCAGGGCCCCGTCGGTCGCGCCGCGTTCGGCGTGCTGCTGCTACAGGACCTGGCGGTCATTCCGATGTTCGCCCTGTTGCCGCTGCTAGCCACCATCGCCGCCCCTGCCCATGGCGACGCTGGCGGTCATGGCGCGAGCCTGGTGTCGCACCTGCCAATCTGGGCCCAGGGCCTGTCCGTGTTCGCCGCCGTCGGCGCCGTCGTCGGGGGCGGCCGCTATCTGGTGCGGCCGCTGTTCCGGTTTATCGCCAAGGCTCGCCTGCGCGAGATCTTCACCGCCTCGGCGCTGCTGATCGTTGTCGGCGTGGCCAGCCTGATGCAGATGGTCGGGCTGTCGCCGGCGCTCGGGGCGTTCCTGGCCGGGGTTGTTCTGGCCGAGAGCGAGTTTCGCCGCGAGCTGGAAACCGATATCGAGCCCTTCCGGGGCCTGCTGCTGGGCCTGTTCTTCATCACTGTCGGCGCGGGCGTCGACCTGCCGCTGATCGCCAGCCAGCCCCTGACCCTGATCGGTCTGGTGCTGGGCCTGATGGTATTGAAGTTTCTGGTCATGCTGGGTCTGGCGCGGCTGTTCGGCGCGCCCCTGCGCGGGGCCGCCGCCGTGGCCACGGCCCTGGCCCAGGGCGGCGAGTTCGCCTTTGTGCTGCTGACCTTCACGGTCGGCGCCGGCGTGATCGGCGAAACCCTGGCGGCGCTGCTGACCGCCGCCGTCGCGGTCTCGATGGCCCTGACGCCCCTGGCGATGATCCTCTATGAGCGGATCGCGGCCGCCCTGGACGCCGCCATCCCTGATGTCACGCCCGAGACCGGCGATTTCGAGGACGGCGAGCCCGATATCATCATCGCCGGCTTCGGACGCTTCGGTCAGATCACCGGCCGCCTGCTGACCGCCAACGGCTTCCGCTCGACCGTGTTGGACAGCGACATAGAGCAGATCGACCTGCTGCGCCGCTTTGGCCGTCGGGTTCACTATGGCGACGCCACCCGCATGGACCTGCTGCGCGCCGCCGGCATCGAGCGGGCGCGGATGCTGATCGTGGCGCTGGATGATCGGGAAAAGACGGTCGAGCTGGTCGAAACGGCCCGCAAGGCCTTTCCCGACCTGGTGATCCTGGCGCGGGCCTGGGACCGGCGTCATGCCTATGATCTGCTGGCCAATGGCGCTGACGCCGTGGAGCGCGAGACCTTCGAGTCGGCCCTGGCTCTGGGCCAGACCGCCTTGCAGAAGCTGGGGTTCAGGGCGCACCGCGCCCACCGCGCCGCCTCGTTCTTCCGACGCCATGATCGGCGCACCTTTGAGGACCTGCGCCCGATGTGGGGTCAGGAAGAGGCCTATATCCTGGCCTCGCGCGACGCCGCCCAGACGATGGACAAGCTGCTGGCGGCCGACCTCCAACGCATGCGGCCGGGCGACGCCGGCGGGGCGTGGGACACGGCCAGCCTGGAGCAGGAACTGCGCGAGCGAGCCGAGCGGGAGGGGGCGGAGTAGCTCAAGTCCTCCCCCTGAAGGGGGAGGCGACCGAAGGTCGGAGGGGGAAGGCCGCATTGAATCTGCAGCACTTCCCCCTCCGTCGGCTTCGCCGACACCTCGCCCGCTAGGGGGAGGGCTTTAAGATCGCGATTACTGCGTGATCGGACGCAGAACGATCTCGACCCGGCGGTTCTGGCTGCGGCCTTCGGCCGTGCCGTTATCGGCGACCGGCTGGCGCTCGCCCATGCCGGCGACGAAGATGCGGTCGCCCAGCACGCGGCCGGCGCCGACCAGATAACTGGCCACCGAGCTGGCGCGGCGTTCCGACAGGCTCTGGTTATAGGCGTCGGGACCGCTGCTGTCGGCGTGGCCGACCACGTCGATGGTGGTCTGGGGATAGGCGTTCAGGGTGCGGGCCACGTCGTCGAGCACGCGGGTGAACTGCGGCTGCACGTCGGACTGGTCGACCGCGAAGGTCACGTCGCTGGGCATGACCAGAACGATCTGGTCGCCGTTGCGGCGGATCATCACGCCCGAACCTTCCAGGCTGCGACGGAAGTCAGCCTGCTGACGGTCCATATAGTTGCCGACCGCGCCGCCAGCCAGGGCGCCGATGCCCGCGCCGATCAGGGCGTTCTTGCGACCCTGCTCGCCCGAATTGGTGTTGGTCAGATAGCCCAGCACCGCACCGACGCCGGCGCCGCTCAAGGCGCCCGTGCCGGTGTTGTTGCGCACCGGCATGCCGGTATAGGGATCGGTGGTGGTGCAGGCGCTCAGGGCGGCGGCGCCCATCAGAGCCGCTATGATCGCGGTTTTCTTCATCATCATGGCCGTGGTCTTCCGTGTTCAGGTCGGTGCGTGCAGTCACGCTTGATCATCGAGAGGGCAAACGCCCGGCTCATGGTCAAGTTCCATCCCGCGACATGACCGGGCGATGAACGGGTCTTCGTTCCGCGGCTTTCCCGGTGTAGTAAGCCGTGACTTACTAATTTCGAAGGCTCAGCTCCCGTGACCACCTCCGCGATCGAACCGGTCTCTTTCACGCTCTACAGCAAGGACTTCACCGGTTTCGCCCAGGCGCTGGGCGCCTCGTTCGAACGCTACGGCTTTGCGGTGCTGTCGGAATACGACCTGGACCAGGACCGGATCGATGCGGCCATTTCCGACACCAAGGCCTTCTTCGCCCTGCCGGTCGAGATCAAGAAGCAGTATGCCGGGGTCAAGGGCGGCGCGCGCGGCTATATCCCGTTCGGGGTCGAGACCGCCAAGGGCGCGACCCACTACGACCTGAAGGAATTCTGGCACATGGGCCGCGACCTGCCGCCCGGCCACCGTTTCCGCGCCACCATGGCCGACAATGTCTGGCCGGCCGAGATCCCCGCCTTCAAGCATGACGTGTCGTGGCTGTATAACGCGCTCGACAGCATGGGCGGCAAGGTGCTGGAGGCGATCGCCACCTATCTGAAGCTGGACCGCGACTTCTTCGCGCCGACCATCGAGAACGGCAACAGCGTGCTGCGCCTGCTGCACTATCCGCCGATCCCGATCGACGCCACGGGCGTGCGGGCCGGGGCCCATGGCGACATCAACACCATCACCCTTCTGCTGGGCGCCGAAGAGGGCGGGCTGGAAGTGCTGGATCGCGACGGCCAGTGGCTGCCGATCAATCCGCCCCCCGGCTGCCTGGTGATCAATATCGGCGACATGCTGGAGCGTCTGACCAACCACGTGCTGCCCTCGACCCAGCACCGGGTGGTCAATCCGCCCCCGGAACGTCGGGGCGTGCCGCGCTATTCGACGCCGTTCTTCCTGCATTTCGCGTCGGACTACGAGATCAAGACCCTGCCGGGCTGCGTCACGGCCGAGAACCCGGATCGCTATCCGGAATCGATCACCGCCGACGAATTCCTCCAGCAGCGCCTGCGCGAGATCAAGCTGGTCTAGAGGTCCTGCGAGACGATCGAAAAGGGCGGCGGCCGGCCTGGCCGCCGCCCTTTTCTATTTGGCGATCCGCAGTTGCGAGATGTCTTGGGCGATCGACTTGAACGCGGTCTTCAGCTCGGCGCCATTGGCCGGGAAATAGACGTGGTCCTTGTCGGTGGCGCAGTCCTTCAGCATCGCCACGGCCGTCGCATCGTTACCGACGTCGAAACCCACGGTGTAGAGGGTGATGTCATTGGCCTTCACCTTGATGGCGTCGCAGATCTTCTTGGCCTGGGCGAAGGGCGTGCCGTTGGTGGCGTCGCAGTTGATGTGGTCGTCGTTGCTGCCGCTGCCCGAGCCAGCGTTCTTGGCGATCACGCCCTTGCAATAGGGGGTGTTGAAGGCGCCGTCGGTCATCAGCACCACCACCTTGACCAGGTCCTTGGTCTTGTAGGCGGCGGGCTTCTGCACGGCATTGGGCCACAGGTAACCGAAGTTGGGCGAGATCATGTACCAGCCCCAGGCCAGGCCGATGTGGCCGGCCGTCGAGCCGGCGGCGGATAGCGAATTGATTTTCGCCTTCAGCGCCGCGCGGTCGGTCGACAGCGGCATGATCCCGGCGCTCGGGCATCCGTTGCCGCTCGGCGCCGGATAGACGCGCCCCACCGGCGCGGCGCTGGGCGCGACGTCGGTGTAGGCTTCATCGCCGATGCGCTCGCTGACGCAGGTGCTCAGGGCGCGGGTCACGGCATAGTTGGAAGCGTTCGTGAACGTGAAGTTCGTACAGCCTGGATTGGTGCTGGTGTTGCAGGTCGCTGTGCCGCCGGACGTATAGGCCGAGGTTCCCGGGCCATAGACCCCGGTGTCGAAGGTGGTCGTGGTCAGCTGGGTGATCGACTGGGTCGTGCCGTTCAGCACGGTCAGGCCCTGCATGCCGGCGAAGCTGATCAGGTCGCCGGTGATGAAGCCGTGCGGCTGGCTGGTGGTGACGACCAGCGAGCAGGCCGTGGTCGTGCATTTGGTGACCTTGCCGCCCGAGGAATACCCCGACGAGTTGGTGGAGGTGTTCGCGCCGCTCAGCGTGAAGGTGTTCGTCGTCCTGGCGCTGATCGAGTAGATGTTGTTGTTCAGCGCGGTGATCGTCGACGTGCCGTTCAGCCCCGTGATCAACACCCGGTCTCCGACAACATAGCCATGAGCATTGGAGGTCACCACGGCGTTCGACGCCTTGGTGACGCCAGTGATGGTCTTGGCGGCGCTATAGGCCCACGCCGCACCCGAGATCGCCCGCACCGGCACGGCGCCGCGCACCGCGTCGGCATAGGCGGCCTCGACATTGACGCTGTTCGAATAGGGAACGATGGCGACCTTGGAATAGTAGGGCGTCTGGATATCCTTGACGATGATGTCCACCAGGTCGGACGCGCCGGTCTTCAGATCGGTGATCCGCGTTCCCGACATCGACCCGGTGATGTCCAGCACCACGGCCACTTCCAGGTTCTTCGAGGAACGAACCACGTCCGACGTCGCCGTGATGACGAAGTCCTTGTTGGTCCACAGGTTCGCCACGATTGGCTTCAGCGTCGCGGTCGCCGCGCCCAGGATGTGATTGTCGGTTCCCGCCGTGAACGTGGCGTTCGAGGCGGTCATGCCGAGATCCAGGCCACTGATCTCGACCAGGAAAGCCGCGTCGCCGACAGCGTCGAGCTGGGCGTCGGTGGTGGCCGGAGAGCGCGCCGCCATCAGCGTGGCCGCATCAAGCGCGTCCTGCATCTGGCGACGTTGCAGGCTGACCCGGCTGACGTCCAGCAGGCCAAAGCACAGCACGGCGATCGGCAAGATCAGAAACGCAAACTGCACGGCCACCGCGCCGCGCTCGTCGCCGCGCAGTCGTCGGATGAGGCGGGGCAGAATGGACATGTCGAAATCCAGGTGGTTCTTCGAGCGTCACCCTGCCTCAGGAGGGTGAACAAGCCCCCAACGACCATGGTGAAGACGCCCTCGGGCCCTGCCGCGCTTCGACATTTGCCGTCTCCGGCGCTAAACAGCGCCCATGCCGTTCACAGCCACCGTCATGACCATGTTCCCCGAGGCCTTCCCTGGCCCTCTCGGCGTCTCGATGATCGGGACCGCCTGGAAGGAGCAGGACCTGTGGCGATTGGAAACACTGGACATTCGGGCCTTTTCCAAGGATAAGCGCGGCTTCCTCGACGACACCCCCGCGGGTGGCGGCGCGGGAGCGGTACTCAAAGCGGACGTCATCGCCGCCGCGCTGGACAGCGTGGAGGTCGGTGGGCGGCCGCTTTTGTACATGAGCGCCCGGGGTCGGCCCCTGACCCAGGCGCGTGTTCGGCAATGGAGCGAGGCGCCCGGGATCATCGTCCTGTGCGGCCGTTTCGAGGGGGTGGACCAGCGGGTGCTCGACGCCCGGGGGTTCGAGGAGGTCTCGGTCGGAGACGCGGTGCTCGCCGGTGGCGAGGCGGCGGCGATGGTCGTGATCGAGGCGTGTGTTCGACTTGCCCCGGGGGTTCTGGGGAACATCGAGAGCACGCTGGAAGAAAGCTTCGAGGACGGCCTCCTCGAGCATCCGCAGTACACGCGACCGCGGACGTTCGAAGGACTGGATATCCCCGAGGTGCTGCTGTCGGGCGACCACAAGCGGGTGGCCCAATGGCGCAACAGTATGCGTGAAGAGACCACACGCGAGCGGCGGCCCGATCTTTGGGAAGCGCATCTCGCCAATCAACAGGCAAAAGGCGGCCCGAAAACGGGTAAGCCCAAAGGAGACTGAAGACATGGCTATCAACATCATCAAGCAACTCGAGCAGGAAGAATCCGCGCGTCTGCTGGCCGTCCGGGCGATCCCGGAATTCCAGGCGGGCGACACCCTGCGCGTCAACGTGAAGATCAAGGAAGGCGAGCGCGAACGCGTTCAGGCCTACGAGGGCGTCTGCATCGCCCGCGCCGGCGCCGGCATCCATGAGAGCTTCACCGTCCGCAAGATCTCGTTCGGCGAAGGCGTGGAGCGTCTGTTCCCGCTGCTGTCGCCGAACATCGAAAGCATCGAAGTCAAGCGTCGCGGCGTCGTCCGTCGCGCCAAGCTCTACTATCTGCGCGACCGTCGCGGTAAGTCGGCCCGGATCGCCGAACGCCAGACGATCCGCAAGGAAAAGGGCGCCGCCGAATAGGCAGCCCTTCCTGGCGATTGAACGAGGCCCCGGCGGAAACGCCGGGGCCTTTTTCTTTGCCGCGCTTTTCTGGGGCCGCTCTCGACCAATCCGGGCGAGATCGCCCTTTAGTGCGCTCGCACGCTTCTTGACAGAAAAGGGCTTTGGGCTGACCGTCAGTCCACCCCCACCGCTTTTGGCGGCGGGGTTTCAGACCGCTCCCTTGCAGGGTGTGGCCGGTTTCAAAGGCTTCAGGTCACGAAACCAAATAACGACACGAGGGCGCGCTCGAACAGCGCGCCCTCTTTCGTTGCCAGCCTTCGACAGCGACGCAAGAAACATGCGCCGTTGGGCTGTGGTGACAGGAATACGGGGCACGATCCACCGCTTGCCTCGCCAACCACCGTTGATTTTAGGCGTTTCCCGGCTTTACGCGCGCGCCCTCAAGGCCTAGATGCGCGGGTATCATGGCCCATGCACCAAAGACCCTTTACGACAAGATCTGGGACGCCCACGTCGTCAGCGAAGCCGACGGCGAGGCCATCCTCTATATCGACCTGCACCTGATCCACGAGGTCACCACCCCGCAGGCCTTCGCCGGCCTTCGCGCGGCCGGTCGCAAGGTGCGCCGTCCCGACCGCACCCTGGCCGTGGCCGACCACAACATCCCGACCGAGGGCCAGGCCCTGGGCGTCGACGCCGTGGCCGACGAGGAAGCGCGGCTGCAGCTGCAGACCCTGGCGCGCAACGTCGCCGACAACGGCATCCAGTTCTTCCCGATGGGCGACATCCGCAACGGCATCGTCCACGTGGTGGGCCCCGAGCAGGGCCGCACCCAGCCGGGCATGACCATCGTCTGCGGTGACAGCCACACCTCGACCCACGGCGCCTTCGGGGCCTTGGCCCACGGCATCGGCACCTCCGAGGTCGAGCACGTCCTGGCCACTCAGACCCTGCGCCAGAAGAAGTCGAAGAACATGCTGGTCCGCGTCGACGGTCAGCTGGGCCCCGGCGTCACCGGCAAGGACATCGCCCTGGCCGTGATCGGCGAGATCGGCACCGCCGGCGGCACCGGCTATGTCATCGAGTTCGCCGGCGAGGCCATCTCGGCCCTGTCGATGGAAGGCCGCATGACCCTGTGCAACCTGACCATCGAGGGCGGGGCCAAGGCCGGCCTGATCGCCCCCGACGACAAGACCTACGCCTATATCCAGGGCAAGCCCGCCGCCCCGAAGGGCGCGGCCTGGGATATGGCCAAAAGCCACTGGAAGACCTTCTTCACCGATCCGGACGCCGTGTTCGACCGCACCGTGACGATCGACGCCTCGACCCTGGTCCCGATGGTCACCTGGGGCACCAGCCCCGAGGACGTCATCCCGGTGACCGGCAACGTGCCCGATCCTGAAAGCTTCGCCACGCCCGACAAGCGCTCGGCCGCCCATCGGGCGCTGGACTATATGGGTCTGACCGCCGGCCAGCCGATCTCGGAAGCCCGCATCGACCGCGTCTTCATCGGCTCGTGCACCAACAGCCGGATCGAGGACATGCGCGCCGCCGCCGCCGTGGTGCAGGAGGCCTTCCTGCACGGCCGCCTGGTCGCGCCGCATGTCACCGCCATGGTCGTGCCAGGCTCGGGCCTGGTCAAGGAACAGGCCGAGGAAGAAGGCCTGGACGCCATCTTCAAGGCCTCGGGCTTTGACTGGCGCGAACCGGGCTGCTCGATGTGCCTTGCCATGAACCCCGACAAGCTGCAGCCGGGCGAGCGCTGCGCCTCGACCAGCAACCGCAACTTCGAAGGCCGCCAGGGCCGCGCCGGGCGGACCCATCTGGTCTCGCCGGCCATGGCGGCGGCGGCGGCCATCGCCGGCCACCTCGTCGATGTGCGCACCTTCCTTGAGGAGACCGTCTGATGCAGGCCTTCACCCGCCTCGACGGCCGCGCCGTCCCGCTGTCGCTGGCCAATATCGACACCGACCAGATCATCCCCAAGCAGTTCCTCAAGACCGTCGAGCGCGAGGGGCTGGCCAAGGGCCTGTTCTACGACTTCCGCTTCGACGGCGAGGGAAACGAGATCAGCGACTTCGTGCTCAACCGGCCGGAATACAAGGGCGCCAGCGTGCTGATCGCCGGCGACAATTTCGGCTGCGGCTCTAGCCGCGAGCACGCCCCTTGGGCCCTGATGGATTTCGGGATCATGTGCGTGATCTCGACCAGCTTCGCCGACATCTTCAACAACAACTGCTTCAACAACGGCCTGCTGCCCGTGGTGCTGGCCCCCGAGGAAATCGCCGTCCTGATGGACGAGGCCAAGGGCGGCAACCACATGGTCAGTATCGACCTGGAAGCCCAGACGGTGATCTCGCCTTCGGGCAAGACCTTCGGTTTCCAGATCGACCCGGTCCGCAAGGACAAGATGCTGCGCGGCCTCGACGCCATCGGCGAGACCATGATGCACGGCGGCGACATCGACCTGTTCGAAAGCAAGCGGGCCATCGGCCAGCCTTGGCTGGAAGTCTAGATCTCTTCCCTCCCCCTTGGATGGGGGAGGGGCAGGGGTGGGGGTGACACCGCCAGCGGGCTTCGGCTCGGCATCGCCACATCCTGAACCGCCTTCACCCCCATCCCCGCCCTTCCCCCATCGAGGGGGAAGGGAGAGAGTGCTGACATGACCATCATCCTCGCCGGCACCGTCCGTCTCCCGCCCGAGCGCCTGGCCGACCTGCGGCCGCACCTGCGCGCCCAGGTCGAGGGCAGCCGGGCCGAGCCGGGCTGCCTGGACTACGCCCTGACCGAGGATCCGCTCGATCCGGGCCTGATCCGGGTCTATGAGCATTTCGTCGACGAAGACGCCCTGGCCTTCCATCGCGCCAGCCCGCACATGGCCGCCTGGCGCGCCTGCTGGCCGGAACTGGGGATAGGCGAGCGCCGCATGTCGTCATTCGACGTTTCCGCCTACCGCGAAATCTGAAGAGAGCCCTCCATGTCCACGCTTCTCCTCCTGCCGGGCGACGGCATCGGTCCCGAAGTCACCGCCCAGGTCCGCCGCGTGGCCGCCGCCCTGACGCCGGACCTGACCGTCGAGGAAGCCATCTATGGCGGCGCCAGCTATGACGCCCACGGAACGCCCCTGACCGACGAGGTCCGCGACCGGGCCCTGGCCAGCGACGCGGTGCTGATGGGCGCGGTCGGCGGTCCCAAGTGGAAGGACGCCCCGCGCCACCTGCGCCCGGAAGCTGGCCTGCTGGCCTTACGCAAAGCCATGGACGTCTTCGCCAACCTGCGCCCGGCCTATTGTTTCGAGGCCCTGGCCGATGCGTCGAGCCTGAAGCGCGAGCTGGTCTCGGGCCTGGACATCATGTTCGTCCGTGAACTGACGGGCGGTGTCTATTTCGGCGAGCCTCGCGGCATCACCGACCTCGGGAACGGCCAGAAGCGCGGCGTCGACACCCAGGTCTACACCACCGCCGAGATCGAACGGGTCGCCCGCGTCGCCTTCGAGCTGGCCCGCGGCCGGTCCAATCGCGTCGCCTCGGCCGAGAAGTCCAACGTCATGGAGTCGGGCCTGCTGTGGAAGCAGGTCGTCACCGAACTGCACGCCCGCGACTATGCCGATGTTCAGCTGGAGCACATCCTAGCCGACAACTGCGCCATGCAGCTGGTCCGCGCCCCCAAGCAGTTCGACGTCATCGTCACCGACAACCTGTTTGGCGACATCCTGTCGGACGCCGCCGCCATGCTGACCGGCTCGCTGGGCATGCTGCCCTCGGCGGCCCTCGGCGCCCCGGGCAAGCCGGGCCTGTACGAGCCGATCCACGGCTCGGCCCCCGACATCGCCGGCAAGGGCGTGGCCAATCCCCTCGCCGCCATCCTGTCGTTCGAAATGGCCCTGCGCTGGTCGCTGGATCAGGCCGACGCCGCCGACGCCCTGCTGGCCGCCGTCAAGGCGGCCCTGGACGGCGGGGCGCGCACCCGCGACCTCGGCGGTTCGCTGTCGACGGTGGAGATGGGCGACGCGGTGCTGGCCAGGCTCTAGGGGTTGGAAAACCCTCTCCCTAAAAGGCGGAGGGCCATCGCCAATGGGTTCGCCTCTAGAAAAGTTGTCATCCGGCCGAAGCGCGGCGAGGAGCCGGGCCGCCGGAAGCGCTGAGCTCCGGCGTCGGCTCCTGCGTCGTGGAACTGTGCGATTCTGGTCGCGGGCGGGAGACCGATCGGTCTCTGGTGCGAAGACCGTGATCCGGCCTAGTCCCCCCGCCCGCTTTAGTGCACCCACCTGAACAGTTTCACGAGGCCGCTGCCGCGGACCGCGCATCTCAGGGTCGGGCTCAATGACCATGCACCGTGATGCGGCCGGGATCGATGTATCCAAGCATCGTCCCGACGGATTCGACACCGCTCTGGCGCGGCGGTGGACGGGATCTGCCCGCACCGTGGTGTATCGACCACCGGTTGCTACGGCGGGCCTTGCGCCAGGGTCTGGAGGCGGCGGGCGTGGCCTATGTCCCGGCCGATCCGACACGGGCGCGCGACTTTGCCCGCGCGGCCGGCTTCCTGACCAAGACCGACGCGGTCGACGCCCGCATGCTGGCGGCCATGAGCGCGCCGTTGAGGCCCCGTCAGGGGACTTGCAGGCGCCGGGCGCTCAACGGGCGGACAAACCGGCGGGGGATGGCAGCATCGCGGGACCGCTTGGTGATTCCACTGCCGGGATGGCCTCGGGCCGGGTTTGATGGACGAGGCACTCGAGGGACGGAACCATGATCGACAGGCGCGGCTTTCTGAACGTCACGGCAGGGGGCGTCCTGGCCGTTGGCGCGGCGCCGGCCGTCGCCGCCGTCGGCAAGGGTGCCCCGGACGTGGCGGTTGTCGGCGCCGGGGCCTTTGGCGGCTGGGCGGCCCTATCGCTGCGCGAGCGCGGCCTGTCGGTGGTGTCGCTGGACGAATATGGCCCGGCCAATCCCCGCGCTTCGTCGGGCGGCGAGACCCGCTCGATCCGGGCCGGCTATGGCGCCCAGGGCTTCTATTCAGCCTGGGCGATGCGGGCCCTGAAGCTTTGGAAACTGAAGGAGGCCGAGTTTAGCCGCACCCTGCTCTATCCCAACGACCGCATCGAGCTGGCTGACCGCTGGCTTCCCGGAATGGTCGCCCAGCGCAGAATCTTCGACGATCTGAAGCTGCCCTACGAGATCCTGACCCGCGACCAGTTACGGGCGCGCTATCCGCAGATGGCATTTGACGATGTCGAGTTCGCCTTCGTGGAGAAGGCAGCCAGCGCGGCGGTGATCAAGGCGCGCGAAAGCATGCTGGTGGTGTCCGAGGTGTTCCAGAAGAAGGGCGGCCAGGTCCGCCTGGCCCGCGCCATGCCGGGTCCCGCCACCGGCCGGCGGATGGACGCCCTGGCCCTGGGTGACGGCTCGTCCCTGTCGGCGGGCCAGTTCATCTTCGCCACCGGGCCGTGGGCGCCCAAGCTGTTTCCGAAACTGGTCGGAGCCAAGGTGGGCGTCTATCGCAGCGAATATTTCTACTGGGGCCCGCCGGCGGGCGACACCCGGTTTTCCTGGCCCAACCAGCCCGCCTGGCACGATCATGTGGTGGGCGGCTATGGCTTTGGCAGCCTGGAGCGCGGCCTGAAATACTCGCCCGAGGCCGGCGGCCGCGTGACCCAGGACCCCGACACGGCCGAGCGTCTGCCTACGGACTATCTGTTGAAGAAGGGCCGCGACTATATCGGCCACCGCTTCCCGGACATGCGCGACGCGCCGATCCTGGAGACCCGCGTCTGTCAGGTCGACAATACGGCCAATAGCCACTTCATCATCGACCGCCACCCCGACTACGACAATGTCTGGCTGGCCAGCGGCGGCGGCGGTCATGGCTTCAAGCACGGACCGATGGTGGGCGAGTATCTGGCCGACCGGGTGCTGGGCCTGGCGGCGGACCCGGCGGCCCTGGCGATGTTCAGCCTGACCGGCCACGCAGATCTCTAGGGCGCGGTCTCCAGGGCGGTGGCCAGGCTGGCGAACAGGCCCTGGATGCTGACGGGCTTGGCCAGGTGCAGATCGGCGCCGGCGGCCAGGCACGCCTGGACCTGATGGGGCATGGCGTTGGCCGTCAGGGAGATGATCGGCGTGCGTCTGACATTGCGCTCGCGCTCGCGGGCGCGGATCTGGGCGATGGCGGCCAGGCCGTCCAGGACCGGCATCTGGGTGTCCATCAGCACCACGTCATAGGCGTCGCGATCGAAGGCCTCGATGGCGGCCTGGCCATCGACGGCGACTGTGACGTCAGCGGCGTCGGCCAGCATCAGCCCGATCACCTTCTGGTTGGTGGGGTGATCCTCGGCCAGCAGCACCCGCAGGCGCCGGTCCAGCGCCACACCGGTCGACGCGTTCGCCATAGGCGAAAGGCCCTGGGCGTGGCCGCCAGAGAACACGGCCTGAAAGGTGAAGGTCGCGCCGATCCCCGGCAGGGCGGCGCAGGCGACGTCGCCGTCCATCAGCCGGGCCAGGCGTCGGGCGATCGGCAGGCCCAGCCCCGTGCCGCCGACCTTGCGGGTCACCGAGCCGTCGGCCTGCTGGAAGCGCTCGAACAGACGATCCCCGGTCGCGGCGTCGAAGCCCTCGCCGGTGTCCTCGACCCGGACCGTCAGGTCGATCCGCCCGTCGGCCCTGGCGTCGGTCCGCGCCAGGATCGTCACCGCCCCGGCGCTGGTGAACTTGACGGCGTTGCTGGTCAGGTTGGCGATCACCTGGCGAACCCGCAGGGCGTCGCCCACCACATGGTCGTGGAAATCGTCGGCGAAGGTCAGCTGGAAGCCCAGGCCCTTGTCGTCGGCCACGGCCTTGAACACGGCGACCGCGGCGGTGACCGCCTCGCGCAGGTCCAGTGGCTCTTCCGACAGCTCAAGACCCCCCGCCTCGATCTTCGACAGGTCCAGGATGTCGCTGAGCAAAAGGTTGAGCGTGCGCCCGGAGTTGAGGATGACCTCCATCATGTCGCGCTGGGCGTCGTCGAGGGCGGTGCGGCTCAGCACCTCGGCCATGCCGACCACCCCGTTCAGCGGCGTGCGGATTTCGTGGCTCATATTGGCCAGGAACTCGCTCTTGGCGACGCTGCCGGCCTCGGCCTTCTGCAGCGCCTCGGCCAGGGCCGCGGCGCTGGCCTTGCGCTCGGTGATGTCCTCGCAGATCACCAGCAGATGGCGGCCGCCATCCTCGCCCGGAATGGCGATCTTGCGGGTCTGCAGCCAGCGGCGGCCGTTGTGCGGCGTGTCCAGCGGCTCTTCGTCGATGGTGAGCAGCTTGCCGCTCTCGATGACCCGCCGGTCTACGGCGGCGAAATAGTCGGCCTGTTCCCTCGGAAAGAAATCGTGGTCGTTCTTGCCCAGCAGATCGGCTCGCGCCACGCCCAGCAGCTCTTCGGCGGCCCGGTTGACCAGCATGAAGCGGCCCGTCTCGCCATCCTTGACGAACAGCTTGACCGGGACGTTCTCGACCACCGCGTCGAGAAAGGACTGCGAGGCCAGGGCCTGGGCCTCGCGGCGACGCAGGTCGGTGACGTCGATGCAGGTGGTCACCAGTCCGCCCGACGGCGTGCGCCGGCTTTCAAATCGCAGATGCTCGCCGAATTCCTCGCGCAGTTCGCTGTCGTTATCCAGCTTGCGGCGTTCAAGCTGCCGGGCCACCCACGGCTCGGCCCTGTCCGCCGCCTCGGGATAGCGGCCGGCGGCCAGGCCCGCGCGAAGCAGGTCCTCGAACTGCGCCAGCGGCGTCAGGGTGACGCCCCAGTTGGCCCATAGCCGCGCATAGCGCGCGTTCCACGACACGCAGCGATCGTCGGCGTCGAAGACCACGAAGCCTTCAGGCACGACATCGAGCGCAGCCTGCAAGCTGGCCTCCACGACGGAGGTCTGGTCCAGGTTACCGGCGATCATGAAGCCTCACATTGCGCGCGTGGCGTTCATGTTCAGCTTCAAGGGTTTAGAGTGGCTGAACGCGGTTCGCCAACCAGGGGTCTGCGGCAATTTGCCCCGCTTGGGAGAGGCCTAGCCCTCGGCCCGCGTCAGCTTCCAGCGGATCTTCGCGCCGACCTCGGGCCGCACCTGGCTCTTGAGCACGATCTGCCCGGCCTTGCGCGCCTGGCCGTGATCGAAGTGGGCCGAGGCGGCGATCTCCACGTCCACGGCGTCATTGCGCAGCCACCAACCAATATTGGACGGTCCCCGGATCAGCACGCTCTTGCCGTCGCGGGCGATCGAGGCGCGGGCGTCGGGGTGCAGGTGGAAGCGGGCGGCGAAGGGCAGGTAACGGCGGGGACCAGCGGCGTCGCCAGGAGTCAGCGGGATCAGGCTGTCCTCGCCCCGCAGCTCGTCGCTGGCCGTGTCGAGAAACAGCCGGCGGGCGTGCGACAGGCCCAGGCGTTTCCAGCCGTCATGGACGATGTCCAGCCAGACGCCGTTGTCGGCGTCGTGGCGCTTGATCTGCACGTCGGTGGCGCCGTCGACCAGCCAGGCGCCCAGGGCATGGGCGCGGAAGCCCGACAGGGGGCGGCCCGCCGAGCCGTCGCCCACCGAGACGGTGGAGGCGGCGTCCGACAGGCGGAAGGCGTGGGCTCCGCCGGCCTCGGGGCTCCAGCCGCAGCTAGTGATCAGCCGGTCCTTGCCGCAGACGATCTCGATGGCGGCGGGCTGGGCGCAGGCGGCGCGGCTGAGGGGGCCGGTGGCCGGCGTGCCGGCGTCGGCCATCACCTGGATGCTGGCGCCCTGCATGCGCTCATAGCCGCTGTGGCTGGCCGAGTGCGGCGGGCGGGGACCTGCGTCGTCATGGGCCAGCGCCGCGGCGATGCGGCTGGCGGGCACGGCCTCGCCGCCGTGGAAGGCCGCCAGTTGGCCGTCGGCCAGGGTGAAGAACCGCGCGGCCGAGGCCAGGCGATCGATGGCGCGCGAGACCGCCTCCGGCGAGGGGCGACCCCGCTGGCCCAGGGCGTCGTCGAGGGTCAGCAGGTCGAACAGCAGTTCCAGCCCCGCCTCGGGCGAGCGGGTGGCGTGGCCGCCGTCACCCAGTACGATGACGTCGATCTGGCGGGTGATGATCTTCAGGCCCTGGTCGATCAGGCGGTCGCCCGGCCCCTCGGCCAGGACGCAGCCGGCGATTGTGGCGGTCACGGCGCGTTCCAGCACCCGCTCGGGGGCGTCCGAGGCCTTCAGCAGCTGGCGAGCCTGACGCGCCAGGTCCATGGACAGGTCGGCGATCTCGGCGTCGGAGGCTTCGGCGGCCAGGGCGCGGGCGGCGCAGGCCAGGTGGAACACCCGCCGCTCCAGGCACTCGCCACTCCACGAAAAGGCGTTCCAGCGGCCGAACACCCGGCGCCAGTCGTCCAGCAGCCCCAACGACCGGCGCGCGCCGCCCGGCCCGGCGGCGATCAGGTCGGGCAGCCAGTCGAACCGGTGCAGGGCCACGGCGAAGCGGCGGGTCGGGCTGGGCGTGTCGAAGGGATCGCCCGCCTCGCCGACCCGCAGGGCGCCGCCCGACAGGGTCATGACCCCGGCCAGGATCTTGCGGCCCCGCTCGGGATCGACCGGACGCGGATCGTGCGGATGGGCCGCCAGGCCGCGCGGCTTGGGCAGAGACAGGAAAAGCCGGTGCGGCGGCGAGCCGAACCACTCGCGCTCGACATGGCTCTTGATATTGGCGCCGATCGCCCGCGTCAGCACGCCGCCGCGCGGAAGCGCCGGGAGCCTGGGTAAGCCGCGAGCGAAGCGTTCGGCGACCATCAGGGCGATCAGCCGCCCTTCAGCGCGCGGATATTGTCGGCATAGGCGCCGGGGCCGCCCTTGAAGACCGCCGAGCCGGCGACCAGGGCCGTGGCCCCTGCGGCGACGCATTGGGGGGCGGTGGTCGGGGTCACGCCGCCATCGACCTCGATGATGATGTCCAGCCCGGCCCTGTCGACCATCCTGCGCAGGGCTTCCACCTTGCGCAGCTGGCCGGGAATGAAGCTCTGGCCGCCAAAGCCCGGATTGACCGACATGACCAGCAGCAGGTCGACGTCCTCGAGGATCCACTCGACATGGTCGATCGAGGTGGAGGGGTTGAAGACGACGCCGGCCTTGGCCCCCAGTTCGCGGATGCGTTTCAGCGACCGGTGCAGGTGCGGGCCGGCTTCGGGATGGATGCTGATGATGTCGGCGCCGGCGGCGCGGAACGCCTCCAGATACGGATCGGCCGGGCTGATCATCAGGTGGACGTCGAACGGGATGCTGGCGTGCGGCCGGATCGCTTTGACGATGTCGGGGCCCAGGGTGATGTTGGGCACGAAATGGCCGTCCATCACGTCGACATGCACCCAGTCGGCGCCGGCCGCCTCGATGGCGGCGACCTCGGCGCCCAGCTTGGCGAAGTCGGAGGCGAGAATGGACGGGGCGATGAGCGGTGCGGCGGTCATGTCCTTGGCTTAACCGGGGTCGCGGCGTGGGACAAGCAAGCGCGTTGTCGCGCTTGCGCTCTTAACCCTGCCTGACGAATCGCGCGGCGAAGAAGCCGTCCTGACCGCCGTCCAGCTGATGCGGCAGCAGGCGCAGCGTGCCGCGCGGGGTCAGGCTGGCGGCCGGGGCGCCGGCCTCGCCCGAAGCGATGGGGTCCAGGCGCATGTCGGGCCGGCGAGCGAGGAAGGCCTCGACCTGGGCTTCGCCCTCTTCGGGCTCGAGCGAGCAGACACAATAGACCAGGCGTCCGCCTGGCTTGGTCTTGTCGGCGGCGGCGTCGAGCAGGCGGGCCTGGACGGCGGCCAGGCTGGCCACGTCGCCGGGGCGGGCGGCCCACAGCACGTCGGGATGGCGGCGGAAGGTGCCGGTGGCCGAGCAGGGCGCGTCCAGCAGCACGGCGTCGAAGGTGCGGGCGTCGTCCCAGGCCCCGGCGTCGGCGACCACCACCTCGGCGGTCAGGGCCATGCGCCGGAAATTGTCGGTCAGGCGCTCCAGCCGGGCGGCCGAGCGGTCGACGGCGACGACGATCGCCCCCGCGGCCGCCAGTTGCAGGCTCTTGCCGCCGGGCGCGGCGCACAGGTCGACGGCGGTCTCGCCGGCTTTCACGTTCAGCAGGCGGGCGGGGATGGCGGCGGCGGCGTCCTGCACCCACCAGCCGCCTTCCTCGAAGCCCGGCCAGGCGGCGACATCGCCCTTGCGACTGGCGCGCAGGGTTCCGCCGGGCAGGATCTCGCCCTCGAGGCGCTGCGCCCACGATTCGGCCAGGGTCGGGTCCTTCAGCGACAGGTCGGCGGCCGGTTCATTGGCGATTTCCAGCGCGACGGCGCGGGCCGTCTCCAGGCCCCAGGCGGCGGTCCAGCGGGTGAACAGCCACGGCGGGGCCAGTTGTTCGGGATCATCGGACGGCGGGCCGTCGCGCAGCAGGCCGCGCAGCACGGCGTTGACCAGGCCCTTGAAGGGGCGGCTGGTCTTGTTGATCCCGGCCATCTCGACACTGGTGGCCACGGCCGCGAAGGCGGGCACATCCAGATAGAAGGCCTGCACCACGCCCAGGCGCAGCAGGTTGCGCACGCGCGGCGGCGGCTCCTTCTGCAGCTTGGCCGACAGGGCGCGGTCGATGGGCCCGAGGCGGCGCAGGGCGGCCATGGCCAGGGCGCGGGCGAAGGCGCGCTCGCGCGGCTCCAGGAAGCGGAAGCCGTGGGCGGACGCGGCTTCGTCGATGCCGCCGCGACGCGACAGGGCCGCGTCGATGAGGGTAAGCGCGGCTTCCCGGGCGGGGAGGCCGTCATTGAGTTCTTGGTTCACCGTCCCGCCGTGCCTTGTGACGCGGCCAAGCGCAAGGGGCTTGGATGATTTGCCGCGCGGTTCGTGCTAGGAAAGCGGCATGTCCGAGATCGAAAGCACCCCGCCCTCCATCGACCTGGGGGCCGCCCCCGACAAGGTCCTGACCCCCGCCGCCCAGCGTGCGCTGGAGGAAGCCGCCGCCCGCCGCGCGGCCGCGCAGGCGGTGGCGATGGCCGAGGAAAAGGGCGGCCGCGACGGTCCCGAGCCGACCCGGTTCGGCGACTGGGAGCGCAAGGGCGTGGCGGTGGATTTCTAGATCCTCCCCTCTTGGGGAGCGGCTAGCCCGTACTAAGCCCCCGCCATCTCGGCGATCACCTTCAGCGCCGCCTCGCGCGGGTCGTTGGCCGCCGTGATCGGACGGCCGCAGACCAGGTGGCTGGCGCCGGCGCGCAGGGCGTCGGCCGGGGTCGCGGCGCGGGCCTGATCATTTTTCGCCGACCAGTCCGGGCGCACGCCCGGCGTCACCACCAGAAAGTCGGGGCCGGCGATTTCGCGAGCCAGCGCCGCTTCGTGCGGGCTGGAGACCACGCCGTCGACGCCGCAGTCGATGGCCTGACGGATGCGGCGCTCGACCAGGTCGCGGGCTCCGAAGGCATAGCCCATCTCGGCCAGATCGGCGTCGGTCAGGCTGGTCAGCACCGTCACCGCCAGGATCTTCAGGTCGGAGCTGCCCCGCGCCAGCACGGCGGCGCGCATTACCTGCGGTTCGGCGTGGACGGTCAGCAGGTCGCAGCCGGCCTGGGCCAGCACCCGGGCCGAGCGCTCCACGGTCGCGCCGATATCGTGCAGTTTCCAGTCGAGGAAGACCGACTTGCCGTCCTTCTTGAGCTCGGCGGCCAGCCCCATGCCGCCGGTCGCCAGCAGCTCCAGGCCGATCTTGTAGAAGCTGACCGAATCCCCCAGCCGCACGACCATGTCGCGGGCCTCGTCGACGGTGGGCAGGTCCAGCGGAATGATCAGGCGCGGATCGGCGGTCATGGTCACTGTCATGGTCTGGGGCCCCGGGGGTTGGCGCATGGCGGCGCTTCACCTTAAGACAGGCGAAGATCCGGTGCGTTGGAAGGTAGGGACGTCGAATGACCGAGGCCAAACTTGCCGTCAACTTCTTCGTCGCCCTGTTCGCCCTGATCGACCCGATCGGCAACGTGCCGCTGTTCGCCGCCGCCACCCTGGGCGCGGCCGGCGCCGGGCGGCGGATGGTGGCCGTCTATATCGGCCTGTTCGTCGCCGCCTTCCTGATCTTCTTCTATTTCACGGGCGTCAGCCTGCTGGCCTTCTTCGGCATCTCGATGCCGGCCTTCCGCATCGCTGGCGGCATCATCCTGTTCATTCTCGGGCTCGACATGCTGCGTGACGACTTCACCACCATGTTCGCCGACGCGGCCGAGGGCATCGAGGGCCAGTCGGCGCGGGCCTACGCCCAGAAGCGCTTCGAGCGGCTGATCGTGCCGTTCGCCATGCCGCTGCTGATCGGTCCGGGCGCGATCTCGACGGTGATCATCTACGCCGCCGAGGCCAAGCCGTTCGGCTGGGCGGGCCTGGGGCTGGGCGTGGGGGTGATCACGGCGGTGTCGGTGGTGCTGGTGGCGGTGTTCTGGGCCTCGCCGCTGATCAGCCGGGTCCTGGGCCGGATCGGCATGAGCATCGTGGTGCGGGTGCTGGGCCTGATCCTCTGCGCCCTGGCGGTGCAGTTCGTGCTGATCGGCGTCGGCGACGCCACGCGGGGACTGGTGCGTCAGGACGCCAAGGCGCCCTACGCCGAAGCCCAATAGCAACGGATAGGCGCGACTGGAGTTAGGTCTGCACAAGCGGGACGGCAAATCCGCAACCGCTTTCACCGCAGGGCCGCCGATGTCTGACCTCCGAGGATCCATCCCCCATGTCGCGGCCCTGATCGCGCTGGCCTTGACGGCCTGCTCGGGTCCGGCGGATTCCAGCGCCCAGGCCGAGGCGGAACGCCCCGCTCCGGCGCAGGCGCAACCCGCTCCCGTGACGCCGCCGCCAGCGCCGCCCGCCCCCGCCAGCGACACGGTTGGCGGCGATGGCTCGGCCATCGTCCTGAACGCCCTGTCTTCCGCCGAGATCGGGGCGGCGAAGTTGACCGGCGAACTGGGCTGCAGTTTCGCCTCGCCCGACACCTCGCCGCTTCTGGTGGCCATGGGCGATGTCGCCTCCGCGACCCGCGCCCAGGGCGTGGTCAAGGTGCTCGATTCGGTGGAGCTCGTGTCCGCCAAGGGCGGTTTCGACGCCATGCTGAAGGGCGCCGCCTTCGCCGGTCAGGGCAAGACGGTCACCATCGCGCTGACGGGCGCGCGACCCGTCGGCGGCGGCGAATCTCCCGGCTATCCGGCGACCCTGACCTATGACCGCGCCGATGGCGCCCGCCGCACGATCGACGGCCTCTGGACCTGCGGGCCATAGAGTCTCAGACCTTCCGGAACCTGTTCCCCTGGTTGGCCATCAGCGCCAAAGCCCAGTCATCCGGCAGCAGCTTGGCGATCGCCGCGATGGTCTTGTTGGGCGCGCCGGGCACGCAGACCGGGCGGTTGGCCTCGACGGCCTCGTAGCCGGTGGCGGCCACCTCGTCGGCCCCCATCCACAGCCAGGCCGGCAGGGACTGGCTGACCTGGGCGCGGGTGCCGTTGACGTCGTGGAATTCCGAATAGGTGAAGCCCGGGCACAGGGCGCTGACATGCACGCCGGTGGACAGGTTCTCCAGGTGCAGGCTCTGTGAGAACTTCACCAGGAAGCCCTTGGTCGCCGCATACAGGGTGTGGCCGGCCGCGCCGGGGACCAGGCCCGCCAGTGAGGCGACATTGACGATACGGCCGAACCTTCGCTCGACCATGCCCGGCAGCACCTTGTGGGTCAGCTCGCAGACCGAGGTCAGCATCACCTGCAGGAACTTGCCCTGGTCGGCCCAGGCGGTGGTGGCATAGGTCCCTGGCAGGCCGTAGCCGGCATTGTTGACCAGCATGTCGACAACCCGGCCCTGAGCCTCGACCCCCGCCAGCACCGCATCGACGCCGGCCGGGTCGGCCAGGTCGGCGGGGATGGCATAGGCCTCGACGCCGAAGCGCAGGCGGATCTCGGCCGCCAGGGCCTCCAGCCGGTCGGCGCGGCGCGCGGTCAGGGCCACGTCATAGCCATGGCTGGCCAGGATGCGGGCGAAGGCGGCCCCGATGCCGGCGGAGGCGCCAGTGATCAGGGCGAGGCGGCGGGCCATGAAGCGGTATCCGATGCGAAAGCGAAACGTCGCAGGAGACCAGCACGGCCGGCGATTTGGTTCAAGGCGCGGGCAAGGCCCCTTTCCAGGCGGAAAAGGGGAGGGGGCGTCGGGGATTGGGGAGCGACGCCCCCTCGGGTCGCGATGTGGGCTCACATCGCGACGGCTCGATCGCCGGGAGGGATCCGGCGAGAGGGCTTGGGCGGTCCCTAGGCCGCTTTGTCGAGGGCCGCGTCAGCGCCTTGCGTCCAGCGCAGGGCGGCCTTGGCGACGCGTTCGCCCAGCAGGCGGGCGGTCTCGCGGTCGCCGGCCGGCGGGCTGAGCTCGGGCGAGACATTGTCGCTCTGGGCGGCCAGGCCGATGAACGAACCGACGCGGTTGAGCGTGTCGGGACCGCGTTCGGCGGCGGTGACGGCGGGCGGGGCCAGGCCCAGATTGATCCAGTTCATGCCGTGCTGGGCGGCCAGGATCGTCAGGCTGGCCAGGGCGTGGGCCTTGTCGCCGGAAAAGCTGTGCGAGTTGGTGAAGCCCGCCGCCAGCTTGTCCTTCCAGCCGCGCGTGGCGAACACGGCCGAGGTGGCGTCGGCGAAGACTTTGAACACGCCGGAGACGTCGCCCATATAGGTCGGCGCGCCAAACACGATGGCGTCGGCCTTGCTGGCGGCTTCGAGGATCGGTCCGAAGTCCTGGGCGGCGGTTTCGATGGGCAGCAGCACCGGAGTCTGGCCGGCGTCGCGGACGCCCTGGGCGACCTTGTCGGCGAGGACGGCGGTGTGGCCGTAACCGGAATGATAGATGATGGCGACGGTGGTCATTGTGGTTTCCCCTTTAAGAAACTGGACCTGTAGCGATTACGTAATGTCGCCTTCCGGTGCCGAAAGGGGACCAGCAACAAAGGCAGGTGCAGTTTTTCTGGGGCGGGATTTAGCGGCGGTGAAGCTCGCCAGACCCGCGGAGACGTTCGGATGGACTAGCGCGCCTCGCCCAGCAGGTCGGCCACGGTGATCTGGGCCAGGCGGTCGTGGGCGGCGGCGTCGGCGGCGGTGATGGCGGCGCGGACGGCGTCGGGGATCTTTTCGCCGACGGGACAGCCCTTGACCCCCGGAGGGGCGACGCCCAGGTGCGCGCAGCCATTGACGGCCCGCAGCACTAGGTCGAGCGTGATCTCGCTGGCCGGCCTCAGCAGCCACGCGCCGCCATTGGCCCCGGCGCGGGCCCCGATCAGTCCGGCCTTGCCCAGCATGGCGGTCACCCGTCGCACCACCACGGGATTGGTCGGCACCGAGGCGGCCAGCTCGACGCTCGCCACCGCGCGATCAGGCGAAAAGGCCTGCTTGTGCGCCAGATAGGCGAGGGCGTGAGCCGCCACGGGAAACTTTTGGCTGTCGGACATCTCAGCGGGAACCTAAGGACGATACGCGCGCGTTCAATCAAAAACTCGCCGCCGACCGATTTGCCTGCTAGCGCCGACGCAGCGTGACGATTGAACCCGGATCAGATTGGGTGTATCGCGCCGCGCTTGATCGATATGGGCCCGCCGTTCGCATTTTGCGAGAGGGGACGCCCGGAGACATTGAATGGCTTCCGAAGCCTCCGGCGCGCCGAACCCCGATAGCGCCCCAGCCTCTTCCGACATTCCGCAGCAGCACGGGCCAGATTTGAAGGGCCACGGCTTCTTCGCGCTCGCGCTCGGCTCGGTCGGAATCGTGTTTGGCGATATCGGCACCAGCCCCCTCTACGCCTTCAAGGAGGCGCTGCACGCGGCCGCCCATGACGGCGTCACGCGGTCCGAAATCTATGGCGTGGTGTCGCTGGCCCTGTGGGCGCTGATCCTGGTCGTGACGATCAAATATGTCGTCTTCATCATGAAGGCCGACAACAAGGGCGAGGGCGGGGTGCTGTCGCTGATGGCTCTGGCCCAGCATGCGATGGGCCGACGCACCATGCTGGTCTTCGCCCTGGGCGTGGCCGGCGCGGCCCTGTTCTATGGCGACGCCCTGATCACCCCGGCCATGTCGGTGCTGTCGGCGGTCGAGGGCCTGCGGACCATTCCGGCGCTGGAAAACAGCGTCAACAACCAGGTGGTGCTGCTGATCGCCACGGTCATGCTGCTGGGCCTGTTCTTCATCCAGAGCCGGGGCACGGCCTCGGTGGGCAAGCTGTTTGGCCCGATCTGCGCCCTGTGGTTTGGCGTGATGTTCGTGCTGGGCGCGGTCAATCTGGCGCAAAATCCCGGCGTGCTGATGGCCATCAGCCCGCACTATGCCGTGGGCTTCCTGGCCGAGCACGGCCTGACGGGCTTTATCGTGCTGGGCGCGGTGTTCCTGACCGTGACCGGCGTCGAAGCCCTGACCGCCGACATGGGCCATTTCGGCCGCTGGCCAATCCAGGCGGCGTGGCTGTTCTTCGTCCTGCCCTGCCTGACCATGAACTATCTGGGCCAGGGCGCCTTCGCCCTGACCACCCTGAACGCCGCCGAGGCCGCCGGCCAGCCGATGCCCGAGCTGAACTGGTTCTTCGAGATGGCCCCGACCGTCCTGCGCCTGCCGCTGGTGCTGCTGGCCGGCGCGGCCACCGTCATCGCCAGCCAGGCCGTGATCACCGGCGCCTTCTCGCTGACCCAGCAGGCCATTCAGCTGGGCCTGCTGCCGCGCCTGGACGTTCGCCGCACCTCGGAGACCCAGTCGGGCCAGATCTTCGTGCCGCAGCTCAACACCATGCTGCTGTTTGGCGTGCTGGCGATCATGTTCACCTTCCAGACCTCGTCGGCCCTGGCCCACGCCTATGGCCTGGCGGTGACCGGCACGATGATCGTCACCACCTGCATGGCCTTCATCGTCATGCGCCGGCTGTGGAAGTGGAGCCTGCCGCAGGCCCTGTGCTTCCTGGTGCCCTTCCTGACCCTGGACATCACCTTCCTCAGCGCCAACGCCCTGCGCTTCTTCTCGGGCGGCTGGCTGCCGGTGCTGATCGGCGCGGTGCTGTTCCTGATCATGGCCACCTGGGTGCGCGGCTCGCAGATCCTGACCGCCAAGACCCGCCGCGACAGCGTGCCCCTGGTCGACCTGATGGAGATCCTGCGGGCCCGCGCCCCGCACCGCGCCCCTGGCACGGCGATCTTCCTGACCTCCGATCCCGACATGACGCCCGTCGCGCTGATGCATAACCTCAAGCACAACAAGGTGCTGCACGAGCGTAACGTGATCCTGACCGTGCGCACCGGCGACACGCCGCGCATCGCCGAGGACGACCGGGTCAAGATCGACAAGGTCAATGACGACTTCAAGAAGGTCGTCATCACCTATGGCTTCATGGAAAGCCCCAACCTGCCCAAGGCCCTGGCCGTGTGCCGCAAGCAGGGGCTGAAGTTCGACATCATGGCCACCAGCTTCTTCCTGGGCCGCCGCTCGATCGTGCCATCGGCCAATAGCGGCATGCCGCTGTGGCAGGACCGGTTGTTCATTTTCCTGATGAAGAACGCCGCCAACCCGACCGACTTCTTCAAGATCCCGCCCGGCCGCGTGGTGGAACTGGGCGCCCAGGTGACGGTCTGATGGAGACCGCCTTCCGCGTCATCGGCGACGGCCTGTCGATCGCCGCCCTGGCGATCATCGCCTCCACGGCCCTCGGGGCCTGGAAGCGGATCCCCCAGGGCATGAAGGTCCCGATGCAATGGCGGCTGGACGGCGGCGTCAGCTGGCGGACCAGCAAGGCCTTCGGCCTGCTGTTCATCCCGGTGGCGTCCTGCGTGGTGATCTTCGCCTTCACCCTGTCGGGCGCGACGTTCCGCGCGCAGGGCGTTGAAGCGATGATGCTGCTGTGCGTCCGCGCCACCCTGGCGGCGGTTCTGGCCCTGGCCCAACTGCTGCATCTGCGCTTCGCCCTGAAGACCTTGCAGGACGAAGGCGGGCTTTAGGTCTTGACCCGACGCCCCCGGCGCCCTTGAACGCGCCGACTCTTGTGTTTCCTCGCTAAGGACCCCGCTCATGGCTGACAAGTCCGTGAAGAAGGTCGTGCTCGCCTATTCCGGCGGCCTCGACACCTCGATCATTCTCAAGTGGCTGCAGACCGAATATGGCGCGGAGGTCATCACCTTCACCGCCGATCTGGGCCAGGGCGAGGAAATCGAGCCTGCCCGCGCCAAGGCCCTGGCCGCCGGCGTCAAGCCCGAGAACATCTTCATCGAGGACGTGCGCGAGGAGTTCGTGCGCGACTACGTCTTCCCGATGTTCCGCGCCAACACGGTCTATGAGGGCCAGTACCTGCTGGGCACCTCGATCGCCCGCCCGCTGATCGCCAAGAAGCAGATCGAGATCGCCCGCAAGATGGGCGCCGACGCCGTCAGCCACGGCGCGACCGGCAAGGGCAACGACCAGGTGCGGTTCGAGCTGGCCTATTACGGCCTGGAGCCCGACATCACCGTGATCGCCCCCTGGCGCGAATGGGACTTCAAGTCGCGCGAGGCCCTGCTGGACTTCGCCGAAAAGCACCAGATCCAGATCACCAAGGACAAGCGCGGCGAAGCCCCGTTCAGCGTCGACGCCAACCTTCTGCACTCCTCGTCCGAGGGCAAGGTGCTGGAAGATCCGGCCGTCGAGGCCCCGGAATTTGTGCACATGCGCACGATCGCGCCGGAAGATGCGCCCGACAAGCCGCACGTCTTCACGATGGACTTCGAGAAGGGCGACCCGGTCGCCATCGACGGCGTGGCCCTGTCGCCGGCCGCCCTGCTGACCAAGCTCAATGAGCTGGGCCGCGACAATGGCGTGGGCCGGCTGGACCTGGTGGAAAACCGCTTCGTCGGCATGAAGTCGCGCGGCGTCTACGAGACCCCCGGCGGCACCATCCTGCTGGCCGCCCACCGCGGCATCGAGTCGATCACGCTTGATCGCGGCGCCATGCACCTGAAGGACGAGCTGATGCCGAAATACGCATCGCTCGTTTACAACGGCTTCTGGTTCAGCCCCGAGCGCGAGATGCTGCAGGCCGCCATCGACTACAGCCAGACCAAGGTGTCGGGCCAGGTCCGGATCAAGCTCTACAAGGGCAATGTCTCGATCATCGGCCGCACCAGCCCTTACAGCCTGTACGACCAGGACCTGGTGACGTTCGAAGAGGGCAAGGTCGCCTACGACCACCGCGACGCCGGTGGCTTCATCAAGCTGAACGCCCTGCGCCTGCGGGTGCTGGCCAAGCGCGACCAGCGCACGAAGGGCTGATTTCCCGGAGCGCGCCGCCGGCAGCGGCGGCGCGCTGAGCCTCCATCTGTTGCGCGAGTGGCCGTTTTGCTGCATCAGCGGCGCGTCACTAAGGACCCGGCCAGATCGGGTGGCTACCCCGGGCGCCGATCCCTCGGGAAACCGAACGGGCCGAGCGCGTCGCGCCAGGGTCCGCGAGCGACAGACTGAACCCTCAATGACCCTTCTTGCTTCGGCGCGTCAGCAATGGCTCGCCAATCCGCGCCGCGATCTGCTGGCGGGCACCGTCGTGGCCCTGGCCCTGATCCCGGAGGCCATCGCCTTTTCGATCATCGCCGGCGTCGACCCGGCCGTGGGCCTCTATGCCTCGTTCATCATCGCCGTGACCATCGCCCTGGTCGGCGGGCGGCCCGCCATGATCTCGGCGGCCACTGGCGCGATGGCGCTGGTGATGGTCACGCTGGTGCGCGATCACGGGCTGGAATATCTGTTCGCCGCCTCGCTGCTGTGCGGGGTGTTGCAGATCATCATCGGCCTGCTGAAACTGGGCCGCTATATCCGGTTTGTCTCCAGGAGCGTGATGACGGGCTTCGTCAACTCGCTGGCGATCCTGATCTTCCTGGCCCAGATGCCCGAGCTGATCGGCGCCAACTGGCAGACCTTCGCCATGGTCGGCGGCGGCCTGGTGATCATCTATGGCCTGCCCCTGCTGACCAAGGCCGTCCCTTCGCCCCTGATCGCCATCATCGTCCTCAGCGCCCTGGCCATGGTCATGGGCCTGGATGTGCGAACCGTCGGCGACATGGGCCAGATGCCGTCGAGCCTGCCCGCCTTCCACCTGCCCGCCGTCCCCTTGACCTGGGAGACGCTGAGGATCATCGGGCCGATCTCGGCGACCCTGGCCTTCGTGGGCCTGCTGGAATCCCTGCTGACGGCCAATCTGCTGGACGACATCACCGACACGCCGTCCGACAAGGATCGCGAGACGCGCGGCCAGGGCATCGCCAATATCGCCTCATCACTGTTTGGCGGCATGGCGGGCTGCGCCATGATCGGCCAGTCGATCATCAATGTAACGTCGGGCGCGAGGGGGCGGCTGTCGACCCTGTGGGCGGGGCTGTTCCTGCTGTTCCTGATCCTGGTGCTGCAGGACTGGGTCGCCAGGATTCCCATGGCGGCCTTGGTCGCCGTGATGATCATGGTGTCAGTGGGAACCTTTGACTGGAAGTCGGTGCTGAACCTGCGCTCCACGCCGGCTCAATCGTCGATCGTCATGGTCGCCACCACCCTGACCGTGGTCTTCACCCACGACCTGTCCAAGGGCGTGGTGCTGGGCGTGATCCTCTCGGCGATCTTCTTCATGCGCAAGGTGGGCAAGACCATCGCCGTGACCGAGGTCGAGACGCCGGAAGAGGGTGTGCTGCGCTATCGTGTCGCCGGCCAACTCTTCTTCGCCTCGGCCGATCTCTTCGCCGCCAGCTTCGAGCATCACGGCCATCCGACTCGCGTCGAGATCGACATGACGGATGCGCACCTGTGGGATCTCACCGGCGTGGCGGCCGTCGACAAGGTGGTGTTCCGCTATCGTCGTCAGGGCGCGCGGGTCGACCTCATCGGCATGAACGCGGCCGGCCAGACCCTGGTGGACCGGGTCGGCAAGTCCGACAAGAGCCACCTTCCA
The DNA here is from genome assembly GCA_964427205.1 of uncultured Caulobacter sp. Lineage (GTDB taxonomy): Bacteria > Pseudomonadota > Alphaproteobacteria > Caulobacterales > Caulobacteraceae > Caulobacter. The sequence continues at coordinate 41,175 of CAYRTE010000021.1, read as the reverse complement.
GCCGGAGGGGCCGCGCATTGACCGCGCGCGCGCGCCTCAGATCCGGTTATACGGATACCGATCCCGGATCACCCGCTGGAAGAACCGCCCCTTGGACGCCGAGCGGACAAAGGCCACGCTGACCTTCTCGGGCACGCCGACATAGACGTACGCGTCGCCGTCGTGGAACGTGACGAACAGCTTGCCGTGTTCGGGGCGATAATCGATCTCGGCGATGGCCGTGGAGTTCACTCGCATGGCTTCAAGCCTCCGCGAAAGGGACCGGTCGCTGCTAAAGCGAGCCAAGGCCGCGTGCGGTTCCCGTCGCGGCGATCAAGCCGCGGCGCTGGCCTCGCGGGCCGTTTGATGATCGTCTAGCCGCTTCGCGGCGAACCGGCTTTGCGTTGGCGCAAAAGATCGGAGCCGAAGGGGAGAATATCTGCATGCAGCCGCATTCCTGGGTCGCCATCGTCACGCTGGTCGCCTTGCTCGTCTATATCTGGATGGGTGTCCGGGTCGGGACCGCCCGCAAGAAGAGCGGCATCAACGCGCCGACCATGACCGGCGATCCCGAGCTGGAGCGCCACATCCGCGTCCAGGCCAATACGCTGGAATGGCTGCCGATCTTCCTGCCGTCGCTGTGGTTGTTCGCGATCTATTGGAGCGACCTGGTCGCCACCATCATGGGCGTGATCTGGATCTTCGGCCGGATCCTCTATGCTCTGGGCTATGCCGCCTCGGCGGACAAGCGCGAGGTCGGCTTTGTCATCCAGATGCTGGCGGCGGCGGTTCTGCTGTTCGGCGCCCTGGGACGGGTCATCTGGATGCTGGTCGTGGTCGGCGCCTAGACATCGCTTTTCGACGGGCGGGGCTCATCCTATAGCGTCACCATGACCCTGCCCGTCGATCCCGCCCGCTACGGCGCCTTCCTGGCCGCCATGTTCGTCATGGCCATCACGCCGGGCCCCGCCAACCTGTTCGCCATCGCCACCGGCATGGAAAAGGGCAAGGGCGCGGCCCTGCTGGGCGTGGCGGGCATGAACTGCGCCACCCTGATCTGGTTCATCGGCTCGGCGCTTGGCCTGGGCGCGCTGATCATCGCCTTTCCCAAGGCCTTCCATGCGCTGGCCCTGGCCGGCGCCGCCTATCTGGTCTGGCTGGGCCTGAAGTCCCTTTGGGCCGGCTGGAAAAACGCCGAGAGCCACGCGGTCGCCACCGTCAGGGCCGGCAAGTCGGCCTTTCTCGACGGCTTCACCGTCCAGATCGCCAATCCCAAGGCCCTGCTGTTCTTCACCGCCGTCCTGCCGCCGTTCCTCGATGTGGACCGGCCGCTGATCCCGCAGCTGTTGATGTTCGCCTGCGCCACCATCGGCATGGACCTGATCAGCATGAGCGCCTACGGCCTGGGCGGCGCGGCCCTGTCCACCCGGATGAACGAGCCGGGATTCCGCCGGGTCTTCGCCTTCGTGGTCGGGATTCTGCTGATCTGCGCCGCGATCCTGATCGTGTCGCGCGGCTGATTTTCGCCGCCGGGTTTCCGGTCGGACATCAAACGCCTTGGCGAAACCACAAAGCGTCGCCAGAGTTAGAGTTAAGACCCGCGATTTTGGGTCACGGAGTGCTGTCCATGTCCTTGAAGAAAGCCGCCCTCGTCGCGGCCATGGTCGTCGCCGCCGGACTTTCGGCCTGCGCGACCGCAACGCCCTACCAGCCCAAGGCCACGTCCGGTTCGGTCACCGGCGGTTTCTCTGAGCTGCGTCTCGAAGCCGACCGCTATCGTGTCAGCTTCGCCGGCAACAGCCTGACCTCGCGCGAGACCGTTGAGCGCTATCTGCTGTATCGCGCCGCCGAGCTGACCGTGCAGCAGGGCTATGACTGGTTCGAGACCGCCGACCGCCGCACCGATCGCACGGCCCGCACGGTGATCGATCCCGATCCCCTGGCGCGTCCGGGCTTTGGCTATGGCTATCCCTATGGCTACTGGCGCCCGTCCTGGCGCTATTTCGGCCCCAGCTATGGCTGGCGCAGCTGGGACCCCTTCTGGGGGGACCCCTTCTTCTATGATCGCACCCAGGTGCGAACCATCGAGCGCTTCGAGGCCGGCGCCGAGATCGTCATGCACAAGGGCCGCAAGCCCGAAGGCGATCCCCGCGCCTATGACGCCCGCGAGATCATGACCAATCTCGCCAGCAGCATCGTTCTGCCGACGCCGAAGAAGTAGGAACATCTCCCTTCCCCCATCAAGGGGGAAGGGCCGGGGATGGGGGTGATGCGGCGACGCAGTCGGCAAGCGCCCCATCACCCTCCCCCATCAAGGGGGAGGGCTTTTTTATGCGGTTTAGCGCGGCGCCATGCGGATGCCGCCGTCGAGGCGCACATCTTCACCGTTGAAGTAGTCGTTGGTGATCATCGTCAGGGCCAGGTGAGCATACTCCTCGGGGTTGCCCAGGCGCTTGGGGAACGGCACCGAGGCGGCCAGGCCCGCCTTCACGGCTTCCGGCGCATTGTTCATCAGCGGGGTGTTGAAGATGCCCGGCAGGATGCAGTTGACGCGGATGCCTTCGCTCATCAGGTCGCGGGCGATCGGCAGGGTCATGCCCACCACGCCGCCCTTGGACGCCGAATAGGCGGCCTGGCCCATCTGGCCGTCTTCGGCGGCGACCGAGGCGGTGTTGACGATGGCGCCGCGCAGGCCGTCTTCCAGCGGCGTCAGGTCCAGCATGCCCTTGGCCGACTTGGCGATGCAGCGGAACGTGCCCACCAGGTTGATCTGGATGATGCGGTCGAAGGCGTCGAGCGGGAAGTGCTTGGTCTCGCCGGTGGCCTTGTCGCGGCCGGCGGTCTTGGCCGCGTTGCCGGTGCCGGCGCAGTTGACCAGGATGCGCTCCTGGCCGTGCGCGGCGCGGGCCTTTTCGAAGCCGGCGTCGACGTCGGCGTCCGAGGTCACATTGACCTTGCAGAACACGCCGCCGATTTCCTTGGCGACTTCCTCGCCGCGGGCTTCGTTCATGTCGAACAGGGCGACCTTGACGCCGTGGGCGGCCAGGGCGCGGGCGGTGGCTTCGCCGAGGCCCGAAGCGCCTCCGGTGACGACGGCGGCGACGGTGTTGTCGAGTTTCATGGACGTTTCCCCAAGCTTTGCGTTTAAGGTTGCTGCTTGGAGAGGGTTTTAGACCGATGAGCGCCGACGCCAAACCGTCCCCCGACGTCAACCAGATCCTTGACCCGTCCAAGGCTCTGGTTCCGGCCACCGTGAAACTGAACGAGGAGCGGGTCGCCCGGGGTTTCCTACCCAAGATCAAGCGCGTGGCGGCCCGCGTGCCGTTCGCCGCCGAGGCGCTTTCGGTCTGGTGGTGCGCCCGCGACCCGACCACGCCGATGGCCGCCAAGGGCATGATGATGGCCGCCCTGGCCTATTTCGTGCTGCCCACCGATGCGATCCCCGACGTGCTGCCGGCCCTGGGCATGACCGACGACGCCGCCGTGATCGCGGCCGTCATCGCCATCGTCGGCAAGAACCTGAAGGCCCGCCACAAGGACGCCGCCAAGGCGTTCCTGGCCAGGCTGGCGAAGGACGACTGAGTCGACCCCGGCCCTGGCGCGGCCGGTTTCTCTATTGGGGTGGCCAGGTCGGCCTCTGCTACGGCATGCTGAACGCCTGAAGAGTCACCAAGGGACCCCGCCATGCCGCTTCTCGCCGGTCTCCTCGCCGCCGTCCTGGCCGCGCCCGCTCCGCCGCCGTCCACGATTGACGAGGACAGGGCGGTGGTCGCCGTCGTGCAGGCCTTCTTCGACGGACTGGCCTCGGCGAATCCGGCGGCCATGCGCGCGACGATGTTGCCCGACGGCCGGTTCATGTCTCTGCGGACCCTGTCGGACGGCGCGATTCAGACCCGCCGCTTCACCTTCGAGGACTCGTTTGGCAAGCGTATCGAGCCGGGCCTGGAGGAGGTCATGTGGTCGCCCCAGGTCGTGCGTCGCGGCGCCCTGGCCACGCTCACCGCGCCCTACGAGTTCAGGAAGGGCGGCGTCAGCGTCCATTGCGGCGTCGATATCTTCACGCTGGTCAAGCAGGAGAGCGGCTGGCGCATCGCCGATGTCAGCTGGACGGCCGAGCCCGACGCCTGCCCGGAACTGAAGGCGCGGTAGCCGGGTCTACCAATACTTCTCCATGATCTCGCCCGCCCAGTCGGGCTCGCGGTGCTCGCCGCGCTGGGCAAAGCCGCTCATCACCGGCTTGATGTCCAGCACCGGCGTGCCGTCGATGGCGTCCAGGCCCTCGACCTCCAGGTTCAGCCCGTCCACCGCCACGATCCTGCAGATCGTGACGCCGATGCGGTTGGGCCGGTTCCTGCCGCGCTGGGCGAAGATGCCGATCTTCGGCCAGGCGGGGTTGCCGCGCGGATGGCGGGCGCCGGTGACGATCTGGGCGTCGGTCACGCGATCGAACACATAGACCACCTCGGCGTGGCTGAAGGTCTCCAGCCCCATCAGCGCCTCGGCGTCGAAGCGCGCCGGATCCAGCACGATCTTCGCGCGGCTCCTGCCCCAGTCGTCGTCTTCCGGAACATCGCGACCGCCCTGGACCTGGCCGATCGGCGTCATGGTGATGGACAGGGTTTCCTCCGTCGGCTCATTCTGGGTTTTGGTCGGTAAGCAACGGCAAGCTGCAGCATGATCCAAGCCCTCTTGCGCAGGATGATCAAGGTCGGCGACCTCACCGTGCATCTGCCGGGCGGTCGCACCGTGAAGGCTGGCGACGGAACCGGGCCGCCCGTGGTCATGAGGGCCAGCGCAAGAGGCGTGCGCAGGCTGGTCCTCAATCCGGGCCTGGGTCTTGGCGAGGCCTATATGGATGGCGACATCGTGCTCGAGCAGGGCTCGATGTGGGACCTGCTGGAGCTGGTCGGCAAGGGCGGCTCGCGAGGGCTGAAGGGGCGCGGCTCCTGGGCCACCCGGACGCGCAAGCTGATCAAGCGCCGGCTGCAGCAGCTGAACGACCGCGTCCGCTCGCGCCGCAACGTCGCCCACCATTACGACATCTCCAACGACCTCTACCGGCGCTTCCTCGACGCCGACATGCAGTATTCCTGCGCCTATTTCGCCCGGCCGGACATGACGCTGGAAGAAGCCCAGGCCGCCAAGAAGGCGCATATCGCCAAAAAGCTGCTGATCCAGCCGGGGATGAAGACGCTGGACATCGGTTCGGGCTGGGGCGGGCTGTCGATGACCCTGGCCCGGGACCACGGGGCGAAGATGACCGGCGTCACGCTGTCGACCGAGCAACTGACCCTGGCCCGCGAGCGGGTGTCTGCGGCGGGGCTGGACGGTCAGGTCGGGTTTCGCCTGACCGACTATCGCGACCTCGACGAGACCTTCGATCGAATCGTCTCGGTCGGGATGCTCGAGCATGTCGGGGCGCCGCAGTTTCCGACCTATTTCCAGACGCTCAAGCGTCTGCTGGCCGATGACGGCGTGGCCCTGATCCACTCGATCGGCCGCGCCTCGGGGCCGGGGGCGACCAACGCCTTCACCAACAAGTACGTCTTCCCGGGCGGCTATATCCCGGGCCTGTCGGAGATCGTCAGAGCGGTCGAGGAGGCGGGTCTGTGGATCACCGACATCGAGATCCTGCGCCTGCACTATGCCGAGACGCTGAAGCACTGGCGGATGCGGTTCCTGGCCGATCCGGAGATCCCGGCCCTGTTCGACGCCCGCTTCCGGCGGATGTGGGAGTTCTATCTGGCCGGCGCGGAGATGGGCTTCCGGTATGGCGGGCACATGGTGTTCCAGATCCAGCTGGCCAAGCGGGTCGGCGTCCTGCCGATGACGCGGGGCTACATGGTCGATGGCGTGCGCGGGTAGGGCGGGGCCTGGCCGCAATTGAGCCGCATTGCCGGGCGTTTCTTCTGATCCAGTTGCGTGGCGTTCTCCCGGGTGTGTGACACGGAGGGGTCTGGATGGTCCGTCGGATTGGCCTGTTGTTCGCCGCGCTTGTCACCCTGTTTTCCACCCCCGCGACCCTGTGGGCCCAGAGTCAGGTGCGTGATTTCGAGATCGCCTCCAAGGCGTTCGAGGACGGCAGGATCGGTGTCAGCTCCCAGAGGCGGGTGCGGGTCTATCTTCCCGAGGGCTATGACGGGGCCAGCCGCCGCTATCCGGTGATCTATTTCCTGCACAATCTGTTCGAGGACGAGCGGGCGGCGTTCGACGCCCATGGCGCGCGCGCCCTGCTGGATCAGGCGATCAAGGCCCGCGTGATCCCGCCGGTGATCGTGGTCGCCGCCGACTTCAGCACGCCGCTCGGCGGGTCGATCTACACCAGCTCTCCGGTCACCGGTCGCTGGGACGATTTCCTGGTCGCCGAACTCGTGCCCTGGACGGATGGCCGCTTTCGCACCCTGGCCAGTCGCGATGCGCGAGGCCTGGCCGGGGATCGCATGGGCGGCTACGGCGCCCTGGCCTTTGGCATGCGTCATGCCGATGTGTTCGGAGCGGTCTACGCCCTGCACCCGGTGGGTACAGGCCTGGGCCTGCAGACCATGTCCTCTCGGCCCGACTTCGACCTTCTGCAGCGGGCCCGGTCGCTTGACGATCTGAAGGCCGACCCGTTTTCCCAGCTGTTCACGGCGATCTATCAGGCCCACCTGCCCAATCCCGACCGGCCGCCCCTGTTCGCGGACCTTCCGGCCCGAAAGGTCGACGGCAAGTTGGTGATCGATGCGGCGCTCACCCGCAAGCTGATGGACAGCTTCCTGCTCGACCATGTCGCGCCGCGCCATGCCGAAAACCTTCGAACGCTGCGGGGTCTGAAGTTCGACTGGGGTCGCAATGATCCCAATCCCGACCACGTCGTCTCCAACCAGGCCTTCTCGCGGCTCCTGACCGAGCTGGGCGTCCCGCATGAGGCCGAGGAGTATGTTGGCGGTTGGGGCGATCGCACCTGGGGCGAGAGCGGCCGGGTCTATACCGACCTGCTGCCCTTCTTCGCCAGGACCCTGGTCTACGAGTAGCGCGCCCTATTCCACCGTCACCGACTTGGCCAGATTGCGCGGCTGATCCACGTCCGCGCCCTTCTGCACGGCCACGTGATAGGCCAGCAGCTGGATGGGGGCCGACATCACCAGGGCCGAGATCAGGGGGTCGCAGGCCGGGGCGGTGATCACCACCTTGGCGCCGACCGGGGCGTGCCGGGCGCCTTGCGTGTCGGTGATGAAGATCACCTGGCCGCCGCGCGCCATGACCTCGCTCATGTTCGAGGCCGACTTCTCGAACCAGCTGTCATAGGGCGCGAGGATCACGATCGGCGTCTCGTCGTCGACCAGGGCGATGGGGCCGTGCTTCAGCTCGCCGGCGGCATAGCCCTCGGCGTGGATATAGCTGATCTCTTTCAGCTTCAGCGCGCCTTCCAGGGCCAGGGCCGACATCGGGCCACGGCCGAGATAGAGCACGTCGCGGGCCTTGGAGACCTCGACGGCGATGTCCTTGATGGCGTCTTCCAAGCCGATGGCCTCGGCGATCAGGCGCGGGGCCTCCAGCAGCACCTTCACGAGACGCTGCTCTTCGGCGTCGTCGATCCGGCCGCGCGCCTTGGCGGCGGCGATGGCCAGGGCGATCATCACGCTGACCTGAGCGGTGAAGGCCTTGGTCGAGGCGACGCCGATCTCGGGGCCGCAATGGATCGGCCAGACGACGTCGACCTCGCGGGCCATGGTCGATTCGGTGGCGTTGACGACCACGGCGCTCTTCATGCCGGCCGCCTGGCAATAGCGCAGGGCGGCCAGCGTGTCGGCGGTCTCGCCCGACTGCGACATGGCGATGGCCAGAGCGTTGGCCCGGATGGCCGGCTGGCGGTAGCGGAATTCCGAGGCGATCTCGACGTCCACCGGCAGGTCGGCCAGCTGCTCGATCAGATAGCGGCCGATCATGCCGGCGATATAGGAGGTGCCGCAGGCCACGATCTGGATGCGCTCCAGCGACGCCCAGTCGATGCCGCCGGGCACCGCCGCGCGGGACGAGATCGGGTCGACATAGGCGGCGATGGTGCGCTGGCAGCCCTCGGGCTGGTCATGGATTTCCTTCTCCATGAAGTGCCGGTAGTTGCCCTTCTCCATCAGCACGGCCGAGGCCGGGACGATCTTGATCGGCCGGTCGGCGGGGGCGCCCGACTGGTCGAAGATCCTGGCGGTCTTGTGATCCAAAATCACATAGTCGCCGTCCTGCAGATAGGCGACGCGGTTGGTGAAGGGGCCCAGCGCCAGGCCGTCGGAGCCGACGAACATCTCGCCGTCGCCATAGCCCACGGCCAGGGGCGGGCCGTTGCGGGCCGCCAGGATCACTTCGTCCTCGCCGCCGATCAGCACGCACAGGGCGAAGGCCCCGCGCAGACGGTCCAGCGTGGCCTTGAAGGCGTCCAGCGGCGACAGGCCCGTGGCCAGTTCGGCATCCAGCAGGTGGGCGACGACCTCGGTGTCGGTGTCGCTCTGGAATTCGCGGCCGGCGGCGATCAACTCGGCCTTCAGCTCGGCGAAGTTCTCGATGATGCCGTTGTGGACCACGGCCACGCGGCCGACGATGTGCGGGTGGGCGTTGCGCAGGGTCGGCGCGCCGTGGGTGGCCCAGCGGGTGTGACCGATGCCGGTGGTGGCGATCAGCGGCTCGTGGGCCAGCACGCTTTCCAGCTCGCGCAGCTTGCCCGGCGCCCGGCGGCGCTGCAGCACGCCATCGACCTGGCCGGCAATGCCGGCCGAGTCATAGCCGCGATATTCCAGGCGCTTGAGGCTTTCGACCAGGCGGTCGGCGACAGGCTGGTTTCCGACGATGCCGATGATGCCGCACATGCCATGGTCCTTTGTAAATCGCGCCAGCGGGGATTATGGCTACCCGCGCGGGTATAGTCGTCGGCCGGGCTTTAGCATTCGTGCAGACCTCTCCCACATAAATCTGCATTTCGGATCGTTTCGCGATCCGCCTCGAGACCAGAGCGACCATGAGCAAGCGCGCCTATTTCGGCACCGACGGCATCCGCGGCCAAGCCAACCAGCATCCGATGACCGCCGAGGTCGCCCTGCGCGTCGGCCTGGCGGCCGGAAAGCTGTTTCGCTCTCAGGACGACCGCCGCCATCTGGTGGTGATCGGCAAGGACACCCGGCTGTCGGGCTACATGATCGAGCCGGCCCTGGTCGCCGGCTTCGCCAGCGTCGGCATGGATGTGCGGCTGTTTGGCCCGCTGCCTACCCCGGCCGTGGCGATGATGACCCGTTCGATGCGCGCCGACCTGGGCGTGATGATCAGCGCCAGCCACAACGATTTCGCCGACAACGGCATCAAGCTGTTTGGCCCCGACGGCTACAAGCTGTCGGACGCCCAGGAGCTGAAGATCGAGGCCCTGATGGACGAGGGCCTGCAGGAAGGCCTGGCGCCGCCGCGCGGTCTGGGACGCGTCAAGCGCATCGACGACGCCCAGGCTCGCTATGTCGAGATCGTCAAGGCGACCTTCCCGCGCCAGCTGTCCCTGGCCGGTCTGCGGATCGTCATCGATTGCGCCAATGGCGCGGCCTACAAGGTGGCTCCCGTCACCCTGTACGAGCTGGGCGCCGAGGTCATTCCGCTGGGCGTCGATCCGGACGGGACCAATATCAACCACGAGTGCGGTTCGACCCATCCCGAAGCCATGGCCAAGCTGGTGCGGGAATACCGCGCCGACATCGGCATCGCCCTGGACGGCGACGCCGATCGGCTGGTGATCTGCGACGAGAACGGCCTGGTGGTCGACGGCGACCAGATCATGGCCATCATCGCCGCCGCCTATGCCAAGGCCGGCAAGCTGAAGGCTGGCGGCGTGGTCGCCACCGTGATGTCCAACCTGGGCCTCGAACGGTTCCTGGGCGAGCAGGGCCTCACCCTGGAGCGCACCAGCGTTGGCGACCGCTATGTGATGGCCCGCATGCGCGAGGGCGGCTTCAACCTGGGCGGCGAGCAGTCGGGCCACCTGATCCTGTCGGACTTCTCGACCACGGGGGACGGCCTGATCGCGGCCCTGCAGGTGCTGGCGGTGATGATCGAGACCGGAAAGCCGATGAGCGCCCTGGGCCGCCAGTTCGAGCCCGTGCCGCAGCTCCTGGAAAACGTCCGCTTCACCGGCGGGACCAGGCCGCTGGAGGCCAAGACGGTCAAAGAGGCCATTGCCGACGGCGAGGCCCAGTTGAACGGCGCCGGCCGTATCGTGGTGCGCCCGTCCGGCACCGAACCCCTGATCCGCATCATGGCCGAGGGCGACGACCCGGCCCTGGTCCGCAAGGTGGTCAAGTCGATCGTGAGCGCGGTGAAGGCGGCCTGAAACCATCACGACGCAACCGCCACGAGATAAGACTTCGGGGCGTGCGTGGATGCTCGTCGGGTTTGGCGGCGGCAGGCCGCCGTCTACTAGGTCGGCTCCAGGACCACGATGGTGGCCTCGTCTGCCGAGCCGAGTCCTCTGAGCGCTATTTGGCGGGCAGGAATTTCGGGACGCGCGCCTCCAGGATCCGCACCAGGTCGGGGTCCATGAAGGCGTAGTCGTCCGGGATATCCAAGCAGATCACGCGCGCCGATTTCAGCTGCGCCTTGAAGCGCCGGGTCAGCTTGGCGCGGTGGGTCTTTTCCATCACGAAGATCAGGTCGGCCTCGGCGACCATCTCGCCGGTCAGGGGCTCGTCAGCGTCGGCGTTGACGCCAGCCGAGCTGACCTCGATCCCGAGCCAGGTCGAGAAGACCTGTTCAGCTGTCGGGCTGCGAAGCCGGTTCTTGCCGCAGACGAAAAGGACCTGCCTCACCCGACCTTCGGCGCCTTCAGCCGGCGCTTGTTGACGTGGTGCGACGGCGCCTCGGCCTTCACTTCCTCGGGATACTCGCCCTTGAAGTAGAAGCGTTGCCAGGCCTCCTTGGTGGCCTCGGGGTCGCGCTTGAAGATCAGGCTGTTGAACTCGCTGCGCTTCTCGGCCCAGGCGTCATACTGGCGGCGCAGATCGACATTGCTGTTCATCGAGCGGATCACCGGCTGGACGTTGTCCATCACCTTGTCCTGCATCATCATGATGAAACAGAACGGCTCGCCCTTTTCGAAGCGCACCGTGCCCGGGCGGGTGAACAGCCAGTTCATCGTGAAGGGGAAGGGCAGCCAGTCGGTCTCGACCAGGCCGGCCAGGGGCTGGATGCCGTCCTTGATGTGGTTGGGCGGCCCCATGGTCAGGATCGACCAGCCCGGCGGGGTACGGAACAGATAGCCCGTGTGGAAGGTCACCGTGCCGCGCGAGAAGTGCGACTTCACGAACTCACTGAAGCCCGGATAGGGATGGTCGGGCTGGAACTTGATGCAGTCCTGATGCGCCCCGCCGTCCCAGGTCATCGAGAAGCCGACCGGGCACAGGATCTCCCAGCCCGAGGTGTTGGCCATCGACAGCGGCAGGCAGCGATAGGGGTGACGGTCGGCGAAGTGGTCCATCCAGGCCCGCTGCGGGCGTCCTGGCACGATCTCCGGCGGGCGGTTCTCGGTGGGATAGCACTCCAGTTCCATGCCGCGCGTCTTCCTGTTTTCCTTGACCCTTGCTTCAGGTCTAGCGCCCGCGAGGCGAGGCCGTCCAGTTCCCCGAACGGTAAGGCTGAGCTAGGAAGCGCGGATGAAGACCCGAGCCGACCTCTTCGCCTTTCTCGACGCGCATGGCGTCGCCCATTCCACCCTCGACCATCCGCCCGTGTTCCGGGTGGAGGAGGGGCTGGAGATCAAGGCGGCTCTGCCCGGCGGCCACACCAAGAACCTGTTCCTCAAGGACGCCAAGGGCCAGCTGTGGCTGATCTCGGCCCTGGGCGAGACGGTGATCGACCTCAAGCGCCTGCATACGGTGATCGGCTCGGGCCGGCTGTCGTTCGGGCCGGAGGCGATGATGGTCGAGACGCTGGGCGTCAGGCCAGGCTCGGTCACCGCCTTTGGCCTGATCAATGATGTCGAGCATCGGGTGCGCTTCGTGCTGGACGCCGCCCTGGCCAAGGCCGATCCGGTCAATTTCCACCCGCTGGGCAACGACGCCACCACGGCGGTGTCGCAGGAAGGCTTGCGAGCCTTCCTGTCGGCGCTGGGCATCGAGCCGATGATCGTCGATTTCGAGACTATGACGGTCGCCTCTTGAGCGAACCTGCGATTGCGGTTGTCGCTTCGAGGGACCATCTTGACCCTGACCGCGTTTCGACCTGCATGAGAGACTTCCGATGAGCCTGATCGGCGAAAAGCCCGCCCCTCTCCAAGCCGGGGGCCAAGCCGGCGGAAAAAGCGCGCACATCAAGGACGGCACGGACGCCAGCTTCATGGCCGACGTCATCGAGGCGTCGAAGACCCAGCCCGTCATCGTCGACTTCTGGGCCACCTGGTGCGGCCCCTGCCGTACGCTGACCCCGGCGCTGGAAAAGCACGTCGCGGCCGCCGGCGGCGCGGTCAAGCTGGTCAAGATCGACGTCGACAAGAACCCCGGCTATTCGGGCCAGCTGCGCGTGCAGTCGATCCCCACCGTCTATGCCTTCGTCAACGGCCAGCCGGTCGACGGCTTCCAGGGCGCGGTGCCCGAGAGCGAGATCAAGGCCTTCATCGCCCGCATCTCCGGCCCGCCGGCGCCCAGCGATCTGGACGCCCTGCTGGCCATGGGCAAGGAGTCGCTGGACCTGGGCGACCTGGGCGGCGCGGCCCAGGCCTATGCCGAGGCCCTGCGGATGGACCCGGAAAACGTCAAGGCGCTGGGCGGCCTGGCCCGCTGCTATCTGGATGGCGGCGACCTTGAGCGCGCCGCCGAGGTGGCCGCCATGGCGCCGCCCAACGCCAGGGACGCCGAGCTGGAAAGCGTTCGCGCCGCCCTGGCCCTGGCCGCCGATGCGCCGTCCGAGATCGCCCCCTTCGAGGCGCGTCTGGCCGCCGATCCCGACGACCACGAAGCCCGCTTCGAACTGGCCAAGGCCCTGGCCGGCGCGGGTCACCTGCAGGCGGCCTCGGATCACCTGCTGGCCATCATCGAGCGCGACCGGACCTGGAACGACGATGCGGCCCGCAAGCAGCTGCTGACCGTGTTCGAGGCGGCGGGCGCGATCTCGGAAATCGCCAAGGCCGGCCGCAAGCGGCTGTCCTCCATCCTGTTCAGCTAGAGGGCGCGCCGATGCCGGGCATTCGAAAGCTCAGCGACCTGCCGCTGGTGATCCCGGTGTTTCCGCTGGACGGCGTGCTGCTGCTGCCCGGCGGGCAATTGCCGCTCAACATCTTCGAGCCGCGCTATCTGAACATGCTGGACGACGTCATGTCGGGCGAGCGGATGATCGGCGTCATCCAGACCCGGCCCAATGGCGCCGCGCCGGACGACGAGCATGGCCCCAGCCTGGCGCCGATTGGCTGCGCGGGCCGGGTGACCAGCTTCGCCGAGACCAGCGACGGCCGCTATCTGATCACCCTGACCGGCGTCTGCCGGTTCCGGGCCGGCGACGAGTTGCCCGCCCGCACGCCCTATCGTCAGGTCCGGGCCGACTTTTCCTCGTTCGAGGCCGACCTGCGCGAGGACGGGCCGTCAGCGGCCGGCGCCGACCCCGCCCCGCTGCTGGCCGCCCTGCGTCGCTATCTGGACCATCGCGGTCTGGCCATCGACTGGACCAGCGCCGAGACCGCACCCTCGGACGCCCTGATCAACAGCCTGTCGATGGCCCTGCCGTTCGATCCCATGGAAAAGCAGGCCCTGCTGGAGGCACCGACCATGGCCGACCGACGCGAGACCCTGGTGGCCCTGCTGGAGATCGACGCGGCGGTCGGCGACGACGATGAGCCGCCCTCCCTCCAGTGAGCCCCTGTTCCGTAGGAATGCGGAGCGCCCTCAAGATGGCTTTCTAGAGTTTAGGGCGGGATGCGGGCGGAAAACTGCTTCACACTTTTCCTCATCCCGCTCTAGAGAGGTTTCATGACCGCCACACCGACCCCGCCGCCCGCCGACATCGACCCGCGCCTGCTGGAAGTGCTGGTCTGCCCCGTCACCCGCACGACGCTGGACTACAATCGCGCGCGCGGCGAGCTGGTCAGCCGGGCCGCCAAGCTGGCCTATCCGATCCGCGACGGCGTGCCGATCATGCTGCCCGAAGAGGCCCGCTCGCTCGAAGACGGCGAGTAGCCGCGAGGCTAGATCGCCTGCCCGCGCAGCAGCCGGGGCAGGTCGCCCACCGCGCCGCCGGCTTCGTGCATGAAGAACCGCCGCGCCGGGGCGATACGGTTGACCGCCGCCAGGCCGACGCCCCGCGCCAGGCGCAGGATCGGATTGTCGTTCGAGAACAGCCGCACGAAACCGTCGAAGGCCAGGGCGTTGGTTACGGTGTCGAACCGCCGCCAGCGGGCGTAGCGCTCCAGCACCACCTCGCTGCCGATGTCCTCGCCGCCGCGCAGGGCCTCGACCAGCACTTCGGCCAGGGCGGCCGCGTCTTTCAGGCCCAGGTTCAGGCCCTGCCCGGCGATCGGGTGCACGCCATGGGCCGCGTCGCCGATCAGGGCCAGGCGCGGGGCGACCATGCGCTCGGCCAGCAGCAGCGACAGCGGATAGACGAAGATCGGTCCCACGATCTCGACCTCGCCCAGGAACTCGCCAAACCGTCGCATCAGATGGGCGTGAAAAACCTCGGGCCGCGCGTCGCGCAGGGCCTCGGCGCGCGCGGTGCTCTCGGTCCAGACCAGGCTGGCGCGGTTGTCGGTCAGCGGCAGGATGGCGAACGGGCCGCTGGGCAGGAAATATTCGTGGGCCACGCCTTCGTGCGGGCGCTGCATCTTCACGGTCAGCACGACGCCGCTCTGGCCATAGCCCCAGCCGATGTCGCCGATGCCGGCCGCCTTGCGCAGGACCGAGCCCCGGCCCTCGGCGCTGACCGCCAGCGGGGCGCTCAGCACCCGGCCGTCGGCCAGGGTCACCCGCGCGCCAGCGGCGTCGACCTCAAGGCCCCTGGCGGCCATCGGCGCGATCACCGGTATGGCCTTGTCGGTCACGGCCTGGGAGAGGGCCGCGCGGATCTGGCGATTCTCGATCAGATAGCCCAGGGGCTCGCCGTCCGACCGGTCGGCGATCTCGCTGGAGTCAAAGCGCAGGAAGGCCGGCGAGGGGCCCCGCGCGGCGGCGCCGGGCGTGCGACCGTCAGTGACCAGGATCTGCTCGATGCGCTGGGCGTGCGGCTCCAGGGCCTCGCCCGCGCCGATCGCGCGCCATTGGCGGAAACTGGAATAGGCGATGGCCGAGGAGCGCCCGTCGAAGGTCGGGGCCAGCTGGGCCTCGAACGGCTGGGGGTCGACCAGTAGCGGCCTGAGGCCGCCTGAGGCCAAGGCCAGGGCCAGGGTGGACCCGGCCATGCCGGCTCCCGCGATGATCACATCGGCGTCGTGCGTGCGCATGAGGCGGATATGGGCCTGCGGGGGCGGGGGTGTCTAGAGGCGGAGGGGGCGAGTCCATCGACCCCTTTTGGAAAAACCCCCGCCAAGTGCTATATGCCGGCCTTAGACCCCTGAAATCCTCCCGACCCCGGACCGCCCCTTGAGCGTCACCCTTGATCTGTCGCGCGTCTCCGGCGCCGCGCCTGCCCAGAAGCCGCTGATCAACCTGTCGGGCCTGACCCGGCCGCAGATGATCGCCGCCCTGACCGAGTCGGGCGTGGCCGAGCACGGCAAGGCCAAGATGCGGGCCACCCAGGTGTTCCGCTGGATCCACCATCGCGGCGTCACCGATTTCGCCATGATGACCGACGTCGCCAAGGAAACCCGCGCTCGCCTGGCCGAGGTGTTCACCATCGCGCGCCCGGAAATCATCGAGCGCCAGGTCTCCAAGGACGGCACCCGCAAGTGGCTGATCCGCATGGCCCCGGGCATCGAGGTCGAGGCGGTCTATATCCCGTCGGTCGGCCGGGCCGGCGCCCTGTGCGTCTCCAGCCAGGTCGGCTGCACGCTCAACTGCAGCTTCTGCCACACCGGCACCCAGGCCCTGGTGCGCAACCTGACCGCCGCCGAGATCGTCGCCCAGGTGCAGGTGGCCAAGGACGATCTGGCCGAATGGCCGTCCGACAAGGACGACCGCCTGCTGTCCAACATCGTGTTCATGGGCATGGGCGAGCCGCTCTACAATCTGGGCCAGGTGGCCGACGCCATCGAGATCATCAGCGACAACGAGGGCATCGCCATCTCGCGTCGCCGCATCACCGTCTCGACCTCGGGCGTCGTGCCCCAGCTCCAGGCCCTGGGCGAGACGACGCAGGCGATGCTGGCCATCAGCCTGCATGCCACCAACGATCCCCTGCGCGACGTGCTGGTGCCGCTGAACAAGAAGTATCCGCTGGATCAGCTGATCGCCGGCATCCGCGCCTATCCGGGGATCAGCAACGCCCGTCGGGTAACGTTCGAGTACGTCATGCTGAAGGGTGTCAACGACAGCCCGGACGAGGCCCGCGCCCTAGTCAAGCTGATCAAGGGCATTCCGGCCAAGGTCAATCTGATCCCGTTCAACCCGTGGCCGGGCAGCGACTACCAATGCTCGGACTGGGCCGCGATCGAGGCCTTCGCCGCCATCCTCAACAAGGCCGGCTATTCCTCGCCGATCCGCACCCCGCGCGGCCGCGACATCCTCGCCGCCTGCGGCCAGCTGAAGAGCGAGAGCGAAAAGGTCCGCGCCTCGGCCCTGCGCCAGCTGTCGATGGCGGCGATGGCGGGCGTGCTCGACGATGATGAGGACGACGAGGCGGCCTAGAGTGTTGCGCCCGTCCTGAGCGAGCCCCCTACGCAAGCCTCCGCCAGCCGTGGTAGGACTTTGTCCTCTAGGTTCCAAGGGTATCCGCGTTCATGCCGTCCCAGCTTCAGTCGCCCGAGGTCCAGGCCTTCGCCACGGGCTTTCCCGTCACCCTGATGCATGCCGGCGTGACGCTGTTCATGCTGATCATCGGCACCACGCTCTATGCGATGCTGACCCCGCACCGCGAGATCAAGCTGAT
Source organism: uncultured Caulobacter sp. (assembly GCA_964427205.1). Classification (GTDB taxonomy): domain Bacteria; phylum Pseudomonadota; class Alphaproteobacteria; order Caulobacterales; family Caulobacteraceae; genus Caulobacter. The sequence continues at coordinate 24,186 of CAYRTE010000021.1, read as the reverse complement.
CCGCGAGGGCAATTCCGCCGCCGCCCTGTCGCTGGGCGGGGTGATGGTGGGTCTGGCCATTCCGCTGGCCATCTCGCTGACCGCCTCGACCTCGGTGATCGAGATCGTGATCTGGGGCGCGGCCACCATCGCCGTGCAACTGCTGGTGTTCCGCGTCACCGACATGGTGCTGCAGGGCCTTCCCGAGCGCATCCACGAGGGCGAGGTCGCCGCCGCCGCCCTGCTGGTGGGCGCCAAGCTGGCCACAGCCCTGATCCTCGCCGCCGCCGTGGCCGGCTGATCGGGAAAGGCGAGGGCTAGTCCCGTGCATTTTCCCAAGCTTCCAGACTGGCTGGTCTACGCCGCCGCCGTCAGCGCCCTGCTGATCGTCGCCGTCGGCCGGCAGGAGCGCTCCGACGCCCCGCCGCCGCCGCCGCCGGTGCCGGGCGAGGAAGGCCTGCCGCTGGGTCCGGCCTCGCCGTTCGATCCGTCCATCGTGGTGCAGGTGCCCAACAAGCCCGAGCCCGGCTCAGGCACCGCCTTTTCGGTCGGTGACAGCGGCACCTGGCTGACCGCCCGCCATGTGGTCGACGGCTGCAAGTCGGCCGCCATCGTGGTGGCCGACGGTCGCGGCGTGGCCGCCCGGATCACCATCGACCCCCGCGCCGACGCCGCCATCCTGACCACCGAGGGCGGGGCTCCGGCCGTGCCGCTGGGCCTGGAAGAGCCCCTGCGTCGCGGGGCGCGCGCCTATCACCCCGGCTTCCCGCAGGGCCATCCGGGCGAGGCCGCCTCGCGCCTGCTGGGTCGCGAGAACCTGGTCGTCCACGGTCGCGGAGCCCGCACCGAGCCGGTGCTGGTCTGGGCCGAGGTCGGTCGCACCGACACCCTCAAGGGCACCCTGGCCGGACTTTCCGGCGCTCCGGCCCTCGACAGCGCCGGCCGCGTGATCGGCGTGACCGTGGCCGAAAGCCCGCGTCGTGGCCGCATCTACACCACGGCCCCCGAGACCCTGCGCACCCTGCTGGGCCCCCACCGCCGTCGCAACAGCGGCGAGCTTGCCATGGGCGAGGCGATCACCACCGAGAACTACGGCCGCGTGGCCGACGGCCTGCGGCGGGACCTGCGCGTCGCGCAGGTGGTTTGTCTGGGGACCTAGGCGAGTTCGCTGGCCGGCTTGGCGGCCGCCGCCTCGGCCCGCCGGTCAATCTCCCCCTGCCGGGCCGCCACCATGAACGACAGCACGATGGCCGCCACCCCGATCAGGGCCGTGTAGATGAAGAACGCCGTATAGCCGGCCGCCATGGCCGGGGCGCTGACGCCCAGCTTGGCGCCGGCGGCGGTGAAGCTCTCGGGCGGCAGGCGGGTGAACAGGCCCTTCAGCGCGCCGATGGGCCCGCCGGCCTCCGCCGCGATGGCCGAGGCCTCGACGATGCGTCCCGACTGCGAGGCGATCAGCTTTCCGGGCAGAGCGTATAGCGACGAGAACAGGGCGTATTGCGTGGCCGTGAAGCCCGCCGTCGTCAGGCTGGACATGTAGGCGATCAGCGCCGTGCCCGCGACACCGCCGGCCAGGTTGTCGATGCAGATCGCCCAGAACAGCACCGGCACATTGTGGCCGCTCATGGCCAGCCAGGCGAAGAACAGGTTGCTGATCGGCTGGGCGAAGGCGCCGATGACCAGGGCCTTCATCAGGCCCAGCCGCGCCACGATCACCCCGCCCATGAACACCCCGATCATCGAGGCGATGATGCCGAACACCTTCCGGATCTCGGCGATCTCGGTGAGGGTAAAGCCCATGTCGCGATAGAACGGATTCATGATGTTGAGCACGAAGTCCGACACCCGATAGACGCAGATCGCCGCCAGGATCAGGCCCGCTACGCCGTGGAAGCGCTTGGTGAAATCGATCAGCGGCTCGCCGAACGCCGCCGACATGTAGACTCCGGGCTTGGTGCGCACCTTGGGAATTGGCCAGGCGGCCACGACCACGATGGCCAGGCCCGTCAGCACGCCCAGCAATTGCAGCCAGACGCCGTTGGGCTTGGCCTTCCAGGCCTCGGCCAGGGCTTCGCCGCCGATCAGCCTGGACAGCAGGGACGCATCCCCCGAAAGGCCCGAGCCCAGGGCCAGGGCGCCGACCAGCAGGATGGCGAGACGGGCGATCCATTCCAGGATCTCGAAGGCGCGCGGCTGGTTGACGTCGCCGGTCGGGATCGGCCGGACGGTGTGCTCGGCCTCGCGCGGGGCCCACAGGGTGGCCAGCACCCCGATGCCCACGGCAAAGCCCATAACGGCATAGGAGAAGTTCCAGCCGAAGCGCTCAGCCAGCAGCAGGGGGCCGGCGCCGGCCACGATCATCGCGCCCCGGTAGCCCCACTGATAGGCCACCGCCATGGGTCCCTGTTCTTCTTTGTTGGCCACCTCGATCCGCCAGGCGTCCAGGACGACGTCATGCGAGGCCGTGGCGAAGCCGACCGCCACCGCGACGGCGGCCAGAATTCCCAGTTGCGAGGCGGGATTGAGCGTCGAGATCGTCCACAGGCCCAGGATCATGGCGGTCTGGAACACCAGGATCCACGCCCGCCGGTGGCCCATGAGCCTGTGCAGCACCGGCACCTTGGCGCGGTCGATCAGGGGCGCCCAGAGGAACTTGAACGAGAATGACAGGGTCGCCAGGCTGAAGAAGCCGATCACCGCCAGCGACACGCCGGAGTCGCGCAGCCACAGCGACAGGGTGTCGAAGATCAGCATGAACGGCAGGCCCGAGGCGAAGCCCAGGCCCAGCATCGCCAGGCTGCGACGCTCGCCAAAGAAGGCCAGGGTCTGAAGAAGAGTCTTCTTCGGGGCTTTGGCTGCGGGCTGGTCTGTCATGCGGCGTCCCCTGCGGGGAACGCCCCGCGTTTAGCCGGCGACCTTGGCGCGCGTCGCGGTTTTCGTCCAGACGCCGGGCGCAGTAGGGCCCGTCCAGCGGGTCAGCACGTCGCGCAGGGCGGCGTGGGTCAGGGGTTTGACCAGAAAGTCGGTCATGCCGGCCGCCAGGCAGGCGCGGCGGTCCTCGTCGAAGGCGTCGGCGGTCAGGGCGACGATCGGCGTGGTCACGCCCTGGCCGCGCAGGCGCCGGGTGGCGTCGAGACCGTTCAGGACCGGCATGCGCAGGTCCATCAGGATCAGGTCATAGCTGTCGCTGGACAGGGCCGCGACCGCCTGTTCGCCGTCGGCGACGCGGTCGACCTTGCAGCCTTCGCGCTCCAGCAGGGTGCGGGCCAGCAGGGCGTTGATCGGATTGTCCTCGGCCAGCAGCACGCGCACGCCCGGCGCGGCGGCGGGGGCGATCCGGTCGTCTTCGGCATGACGCTCGGCGGCGGGAGCGGGGCTCTGGGCGGTGGCCTGCAGCACCTGGGCGACGATCGAGGCGGCGCGCAGGGGCTTGATCAGATAGCCGCTGAAGCCGGCGGTCTTCAGCCGATCGATGCGGCCGCGCTGGTCGGGCGTCAGCAGCACCACGGCGCGGCGGCCGGCGGGCGGCTTGAGGGCGCCGCGCGGCCCGGCCAGGGCGGCGTCGATCAGCAGCACCGCGCCCGACGGCGCGGCGGCCAGGGCGGCGGCCGTATCGGCGGCCACGATGGCCCGACCGCCGGCCGCCTCGATCTGGCGGGCGGTGGCGAGACGGACGATGGGGTTGGGCGAGGCGACGGCCACGACGTGGCCGGCCAGCGGACGTTCGGTCGAAGCGGGCGAGGCGACCGCGAACGGGGCCTCGAACCAGAAGTCGGCGCCCTGGCCCACCTCGCCGCCAACGCCGGCCTGCCCGTCCATGGCGCGGGCCAGACGGGCGACGATCGCCAGGCCCAGGCCGGCGCCGCCCAGCTGGGTGCGGTGGCTGGCGTCGGTCTGGACGAAGGCCTCGAAGATCCTGGCGCGGGCTTCCGGCGCGACGCCCGGCCCGGTGTCGGCCACCGAGAAGCGCACGCGGCCGTCGCCGGCCGCGGTCGCGGTCAGCAGCACACCGCCCACCTGCGTGAACTTCACGGCGTTGCCGGCATAGTTCAGCAGGATCTGCCGCAGCCGCCCCTCGTCGGCCAGGATGGTCGGCAGGCCGGGCGAGGCGGCCCAGGCGATTTCGACGCCCTTTTCGTGGGCGCGCGGGCTCATCAGCTCGGCCACCTGGCGCAGCAGGCCCTCGACATCGACCGGCGCCGGCGCCAGTTCGATGGCCGTGGCGCCCAGGCGGGCGAAGTCCAGCACGTCATTGACCAGCGACAGCAGGTGGTCGCCGCTCTCGCGCAGGGCGGTGACATAGGACCGCTGCTCGGCCGTCAGGCGCGTGCCCTCCAGCAACCGCGCCATGCCCAGCACGCCATTCAGGGGGGTGCGGAACTCGTGGCTCAGCGTGGCCAGTTGCTCGGGCGTGACGCCGGCGGAGGGGCGGGGTGTGCTGCTCATGGTTGGGCAGCCTAGCGGGCGCGACTTAACGGCCGGTCAAAACAGCGTTCGACTACAGGGCAGACTGCCCGAAATGGGCGGTCTGTTCCTCGCCCGGCGCGGCCGAGCGGCGGTGGGCCAGGGCCTCGGCCACATGCACGCGCCTTACGCCGTCGGCGCCTTCCAGATCGGCGATGGTGCGTGACAGGCGCAACACCCGGGTCCAGCCCCGGGCGCTGATCCGGCCGGCCTCGGCCGCGCGGGCCAGCAGGGCGCGGCCCGCCTCGTCGATGGCGACGATCTTTTCCAGAAACGCGCCCTCGGCCCGGCCGTTGAGGGACTCGGCGCTGTCATGGGCCTCGGCCCGGTCGATCTGAAGTTGCCGGGCCCGCGCCACCCGGGCGGCGAACTCGGCCGAGCCTTCGCTGGGCGGCGGCAGGGCCAGGTCGGCGGCGGTGACGGCGGGCATGTCCACCGACAGATCGATGCGGTCCATCAGCGGTCCCGACACCCGGCCCTGATAGTCGCGCTGGCAGCGCGGGGCCTTGCCGCAATAGCCGCGCCCCGCGCCGCCATGGCCGCAGCGGCAGGGGTTCATGGCCGCCACCAGCTGCACCTTGGCCGGATAGCGCACATGGGCGTTGGCGCGCGCCACCATCACCTCGCCGGTTTCCAGCGGCCCCCGCAGGCTGTCCAGGGCCTGGACGCCGAATTCCGGAAGTTCATCAAGAAAGAGCACGCCATTGTGCGCCAGCGACACCTCGCCCGGCTTGGCCTTGTGCCCGCCGCCCGTCAGGGCCGCCATGCTGGCGCTGTGATGAGGTGAGCGGAACGGCCGGGCGCGGGTCAGGGCCCCCCGGGCGATCAGGCCCGCCACCGAATGGACCATCGAGGTCTGCAACAGCTCGGCCGAAGTGAGCGGAGGGAGAAGGCCCGGCAGGCGCTGGGCCAGCATCGACTTGCCCGAGCCTGGCGGCCCGACAAAAAGCAGGTTGTGACCGCCGGCGGCGGCGATCTCCAGGGCGCGCTTGGCGTGTTCCTGGCCCTTGACGTCGCGAAGGTCCTTGGCCCGTTCGCCCTCGATCACCGGGCCGGGCGAGGGCGCGCCCAGCACCTGGCTGCCCCGGAAGTGGTTGATCAGCGAGACCAGCGAGCGCGGGGCGAGGATACGCGTGCCGCCGGCCCAGGCCGCTTCGGGTCCGCTGGCTTCCGGGCAGATCAGGCCCAGCCCCATGGCCCCGGCCGCCATGGCGGCGGGCAGGGCGCCGGCGGCGGGCACGATGCGGCCGTCCAGGGACAGCTCACCCATCGCCGCCCAGCCGTCGAGGGCGTCCAGCGGGATCACCCCGATCGCCGCCATCACCGCCAGGGCGATGGGCAAATCGAAATGCGTGCCCTCCTTGGGCATATCGGCGGGGGCCAGATTGGCGACGATGCGCTTGCCGGGCAGCGACAGGCCCAGGCCGGCGAAGGCCCCGCGCACCCGCTCACGACTTTCGGCCACGGCCTTGTCGGCCAGGCCGACGATGACGAAGATCTGCTGACCGCTGGTCAGCTGCACCTCGACATCGACGCGGCGCGCCTCGACGCCCTCGAAAGCCACCGTGACGACCTTCGCGGCCATGCCCGCCTCATGGATCGGTTGAACTTATCCACAAACGAAACATGACGTGAAGGGTGTAGCAAGAACGAAAAACGAACGTTTCGGGAAATCAACCTTCTAGGCCGCCCAGTTCAGCCCGTCCGGTCTCGGCTCAAGCCTGCGTGGCGCGGATGGCTTCGATGCGGTCCCACAGCACGGCCGAGGCGTCGGCGCCGCCGAAACGCTTCAGCTGCTGGGCCCCGGTCGGCGAGGTGACGTTGATCTCGGTCAGATACTCGCCGATCACGTCGATGCCCACGAACAGCAGGCCCCGGCGCTTCAGTTCGGGCGCGATGATCGCGCACAGCTCGATGTCGCGCGCGGTCAGCTCCACGGCCTCGGCCCGTCCGCCGACCCGCAGATTGGAGCGCACTTGCCCTGCGGCCGGCACGCGGTTGATGGCGCCCACCGGCTCGCCGTCGACCAGTAGCACGCGCTTGTCGCCCTTGCTGACGGCCGGCACGAACTTCTGGGCGATCACCTGCTCGCGGCCGATCATGGCGTGCAGTTCCAGCAGGGCATCCAGATTGGGATCGTCGGCCAGCAGCCGCGCCACGCCCGACCCGCCGCCGCCATAGAGCGGCTTGAGCACGATATCGCCATGCCGGGCGCGGAAGTCGTAGATCGCCTCATGGTCGCTGGTGATCAGGGTCGGCGGCTGCACGCCGGGAAAGTCGGTGACGAACAGCTTTTCGGGCGCGTTGCGCACCTCGGCCGGATTATTGACCACCAGGGTGTGGGGGTGGACCTTTTCCAGGAAGTGGGTGGCGGTGATATAGGCCATGTCGAACGGCGGATCCTGGCGCATCAGCACCACATCGACGTCGTCCTTCATGTCCAGCAGCACGCTCTCGCCCAACTCTGCATGGGCGCCCTTGGTGTTGCTCAGCACCAGCGACTGGGCGCGGGCGAACACCCGGCCGTCTTCCATCGACAGCTTGTCGGGCGTGTAGAACCACAGTTTGTGGCCCCGGGTCTGGGCCTCCATCATCATCTGGAAGGTGGTGTCGGTGTCGATGTTGATCCCGTGCACGGGATCCATCTGGACGGCGACTCTCAGCGACATGGACGACTCCGGATCAGCTTGGCGCGGAGACGTCCGACGTCCCGCGCTGCGACTGCCTAGTTAAGGCGGCGAGGACGGGATTGCGAGGGGCGAGTTCGCGACGGTCCTGACGCGCCCGGCCTTAACCCTGTTTGGTCAGGCCCGTTTAAAGGTTTCAGACCAGGTTGCGACGCATCCCTTGAGGACTTCGCCGTGCAGGTTTCCGCCACCAACGCCGCCGCCCAATATACGCCGCCACGCCCCACGGGTTCGGGCGAGGCCTCGGCGGCGATCGTCGACCTGACGCAACTGGCGGTGGCGCAGACCAACATCAAGATGACGGCGGCGACCGGCGCGGCCCTCGGCCAGGTCACCGGCGAACTGGCGGGTGTGCTGGTCAACATCTCGGCCTGAGCCGCGCTCTACGAAAGCCCCGCCTAGTTCAGCCTCAGCCGAACCCGCTCCCGCGCCGCGCGGGCGGCGATGGTCGCGCCGTCGTCCAGGATCTGGGCCCGGGTCAGGGCCTGCAGCGCGCCCGCCAGGGCGCCCTGGCCTTCGCGGGCGGCGGCGACATCGAGCCATGGCCGGTGATCCGCCGGATTGAGCAACGCCCGGCGCAGCGCCGAGCGCTCGGCCCTCGGCCAGTCGCGGGCCTGCTGGGCGCGGGCGAAGATGTTGTTCTGCAGGCGGATCAGCACGGCGCGATCCGGGATCGGGGCCATCAGCCGTTCCAGCTTGGCGGCGACGTCGGGCATAAGGCCCGTGCGCAGGGCGCGGCGCGACAGTTCGGAGGGCAGCACCACGCGGCCTTCGCTGAACGGATCCAGCGCCAGCGGGCCCTCCTCGGTCTCGATGCGCAGCAGGAAGTGGCCGGGGAAGTCGACGCCGTGCA
>CAYRTE010000021.1:0-16103 GCA_964427205.1 uncultured Caulobacter sp. | reverse complement strand
CTGGGCGATGGCGATGACGTCGGCGTTGTCGGGATGGTCATAGGCGATCAGGTCGCCGGTCAGGCGCAGGTCGCCGGCCAGGGCCTCGGCGACGGCCTCCTCGGGCGACTCGGTCTTCATGCGTTCGGTCAGGCGTTCGACCGCCTGCTGGGCCAGGGCGATCACCGGGGCGATGTCGCGGTCGGGGTCGTCGTGCACGGCGCAGGCCAGGGCGGCCTCGAACAGCGGGAAGTCCTCATCGGAGCCTTGCCCGGCCCGGGTCAGGATCGACTCGGCCTCCTCGCGGGTCATTGAGCTTCCATCCAGGCATCGCGCAGGTGACGCGGGCAGCGGCCCGGCGCCAAGGCAATAAGGTCCAGACGGATGGTTGCGTTCCGCAGGGCGTTGCGATGCTGCACGATATGGGCGGCGGCGCGCCTGAGGCGAGCGCGCTGGTCGAAGCTCACGGCGTCCAGGGCGTCGTCCAGGCTGGCCCGACTCTTGACCTCCACGACGACCAGGAGATTGCCCCGCTGGGCCAGGAGGTCGATCTCGCCCAGCGGGGTGGGCAGGCGAAAACCCAGGATGCGATAGCCCTTCAGCATCAGCCAGGCGGCGGCCAGCACCTCGGCGCGTCGGCCAGACAGGCGCGCCTTGGCGCCCCTGATCTGGCGGGCGCCGGTCATCCGGCCTCTTCCTGAGTGGCAGCGTCCTTCATCGCCAGGGCCTGGCGGTAGAGATCGCGGCGCGGCAGGCCCAGGGCCTTGGCGACTTCCGAAGCGGCCTCGCCCAGCGGCAGGCGGGCCATGGCTTCGCGCAGGGCGCTTTCGGCGTCGCCGGCCTGGACGGGCGCTTCGGAGCCGGGGCCGACCAGGATGACGATCTCGCCCTTGGGGCGTTCAAAGCGCGGATCCGCGGCCAGCACATCCAGCGTCCCGCGCGTGCAGGTTTCGTAGAGCTTGGTCAGTTCGCGGGCCACGGCCGCTTCGCGCGGGCCGAACACGGCGGCCATGTCGGCCAAGCTGTCGGCCACCCGCGAGGCGCCTTCATAGAAGATCAGGGTGGCCCGCACGGGGGCCAGTTCCTCGAAGAAGGTCTTGCGCGCCGCGCTCTTGGGCGGCGGGAAACCGGCGAACAGGAAGCGGTCGGTGGGCAGGCCGCCCAGGGTCAGGGCCGCCAGGGCCGCCGAGGCGCCGGGGATCGGAAACACCTGGTGGCCGGCCGCGATGGCTTCCCGGGCCAGGCGAAAGCCGGGGTCTGAGACCATCGGCGTGCCGGCGTCCGAGACCATGGCCACCCGCTCGCCCGCCGCCAGACGCTCCAGGATCCTGGGCGTCACCCGGTCGGCGACATGTTCGTCATAGCGCTCCAGCCGCTTGGAGATCTGGTAGGCGGCCAGCAGCTTGCCCGAGACGCGGGTGTCCTCGGCCAGCAGCACGTCGCAGGCGTTCAGCACGTCCAGCGCCCGCAGGGTGATGTCGCGCAGGTTGCCGATCGGCGTCGCCACCAGATAGAGGCCCGGCGCCAGGGGCGCGTCGGACAGGGCGGGCGGGTCGGGGTGGCGGCTCACGCGGGGGGATCCTTCCGCGCGGGGGCGCGATGGTGGTTCGGGGCGCAGTCCTATCAGGTCGCGAGCGCGCCTGTCAGCCGGTCCAGCACCAGGCGTCCCGCGCGGGTGGCGCGCAGGCGGCTCGGATCGTCGGCCAGCAGGCCCAGATCGACGTGGCGGCGAACCTTGGCGGTGTCGGCGGAGAGGCCCAGTACGGCCACCTCGTCAAAGGTCACGCCGTCGTCGATGCGCAGACCCAGCAGCAGCCGCTCCTCGGCGGCCTCGGTGGGTGTGAGGGCCTCGCGCTCGAAGCCGACGCCGGTGTCGCGCACGGCGGCGATGTAGTCGGCGATCTTGCGGTGGGCGGTGGTCGCCACGCGGCCCTCGGGCAGGTTCAGGCGGCCATGTGCCCCGGGGCCGACCCCCACATAGTCGTGGCCGCGCCAGTAGACGAGATTGTGCCGCGACCGCGCCGCCTCGCCCCGGGCGTGGTTGGACACCTCGTAGGCGTCGAAGCCATGGGCCTCCAGCACCTGCTGCGTGGTCTCGAACAGGTCGTGGGCCCGGTCCTCGTCCGGCACGACCAGCGTGCCCCGTCCCACCGCGCGGTCGAAGGCGGTGCCGGCCTCGATGGTCAGCTGGTAGGGCGAGACGTGTTCGGGACCCATGGCCAGCACGTCTTCCAGCTCGGCGCGCCAGTCGTCCACGGTCTGGCCGGGGCGGGCATAGATCAGGTCGACCGACAGGCGCGGGAAGGTGGCGGCGGCCACGGCGATGGCGCGTCGCGCGGCGCCGGCGTCATGATTGCGGCCCAGCAGGGCCAGGGCCTCGTCATGCAGCGACTGGACGCCCAGCGACAGGCGCGCGACCCCGGCCTGGGCCAGGGCCGGGAAGCGGCCGGCCTCGGCGTCGGTGGGATTGGCTTCCAGGCTGATTTCCAGATCATCGACGGGCGACCAAAGGCGCCGGGCCGTCTCGATCACCCGCGCCACCTGGGCCGGATCCATCAAGGAGGGCGTGCCGCCGCCGAAGAAGATCGACAGCAGGCGGCGCGGCCCGGTCAGGGCGCGCTGGGCTTCAAGGTCGGCGACGATGGCGTCGGCCAGCTGCGTCTGCTCGGCGGTCTTGCCCCGGTCGCGCACGACGTTGAAGTCGCAATAGGGGCAGATGCGCGCGCAGTAGGGCCAGTGGACATAGACCCCCAGCGCCGGGAGATCAGTCAAACAGCGCCGCCTTCAGCTTTTCGAACGCCCGCGCCCGGTGGCTCATGGCGTCCTTGGCGGCCGGCTCCATCTCGCCGAAGGTCGTGTCGAACCCCTCGGGGACGAAGATCGGATCATAGCCAAAGCCCCGCGCGCCGCGCGGCGGGAAGGCCAGGGTTCCGTGAACCTCGCCCTGCACCACCACCGACGGACCGCCCGGCCAGGCCACGGCCAGGGCCGAGGTGAACCAGGCGCCGCGATCGTCGGAGCCGGTCTCCTCCAGACGTTCCTCGACCTTGGCCATGGCCTGGGCGAAGTCCTTGCCGGGGCCGGCCCAGCGGGCCGAATAGACGCCGGGCGAGCCGTCGAGCGCCGCGACCGACAGGCCGGAGTCGTCGGCGATGGCGATCATCCCTGTCAGATCGGCGGCGTGGCGGGCTTTCAGCAGGGCGTTGCCGACGAAGGTGGTCTCGGTTTCCTCCGGCTCGGGCAGGCCCAGGGTCCCGGCGGCGACGAGTTCGAAGCGGCCATCCAGCAGGGCGGCGATCTCCGGCACCTTGCCGGGATTGTGCGTGGCCACTACGAGCTTAAGTCCAGGCTCCAGTCTCAACGCCATGTCGGCCTCCTCGCGGGAAATCACTATGCGGCTCCTTTACTCCGCCTTGTCGCCGTTTGCGCGCAAGGTTCGCATCGTGGCCCACGAAAACGGCTTCACCGACGCCATCGTGCTGGAGACCGTGGCCCCGTTCGCCGACGAGAGCCTGCGGGCGACCAATCCGCTCAGCCAGGTGCCGACCCTGATCCTCGACGACGGCGAGATCCTGTTCGACTCCGCGGTGATCTGCGACCACCTCGACGCGGTGGGCGTCGCGACCCTGATCCCGGCCCGCGGCAAGGATCGTCGGCGCGCCCTGACCCTGCAGGCCCTGGCCGACGGCATGGGCTCGGCCGCCATCGCCGTCGTGCGCGAGCGGATGCGGCCGGCCGATGACCAGCGCCCCGAGCTGATCGAGCGCCAGCTCAAAGCCATCGTCGCCGGGCTGGACCTTCTGGAAGCCGAGGGGCTCACCGCTGATCGATGGGCGATCGCCGAGATCGCCGTCGCCGTCCAGCTGGCCTATTTCGACGCCCGCCAGGTGATCGACTGGCGCGCCGGTCGCCCCGCCCTGGCCGCCTGGTTCGAGACCGCCAGCCGCCGGCCGTCGATGGTTGTGACTTCCGTGCAACTGGCCTGATGCCCATCGACCATCATTGCTAAATTTTAATATCGTTTATCGATATTCAGCATTGTTGCGACCCAAATCGGGGCCTATCTGTCGACCGTGGACGTCGCCGACCGTGGCGGACGTCCGGTCACCTCGATGGATCCACCTCAAATGCCCGCCGCCCGACTGTTCCGCATCGCCGACAAGGTCCTGATGACCCTGATCACCGCCGCCCTGATCGTGGGCGTTCCGGTCTCGGCGATCACCTTCGTGGCGCAGTCGCTCTAGGGGGTCTTGAGGCCCGCCGCGACGCGGGGCAGACATGAGACTGCCCTGGGGAGGGCGAGGGAAAACAGCCAATGCGCGCCTTGGGGCCAGGCTCGGTATCGAGCTTTCTGAAGATCATCCTCGACGTCATCTATGTCGGCCTGTGGATCTTCGTCAGCCTGCTGTCGCTGTTCACCCTGGTGGCGCTGCTCTTCAGCTTCAATCCGGAACTGCTGGCCCAGATCCTGCCGATCAGCGACGCGGTCGAGGCCGTCAGCCGCGATGGTCCGCTGTTCGCCGGCGCCCTGGCCGCCTGGGCCCTGATGCTGGGCGGCTGGATGGTGATCGTCGAGCGGCTGCGCCGGATCTTCGCCACCCTGACCGCCGGCGACCCCTTCCATCCCGACAACGTCCTGCGCCTGCGGGTGGTGGGCCTGATCCTGGCCAGCCTTGAGGTCGGTCGCTACGTGTTTTCCGGTTTGGCCCGCTGGCTGGCCCCCAAGACCAAGGTGATCGACGACAGCTTCACCCTGACCGCCTGGTTCTCGGTGCTGGTCGTCTTTGTCCTGGCCGAGGTCTTCCGCGAGGGCGCCCGCCTTCGCCGCGAAGCCGAACTCACCATCTGATCCGCGGAGATTTCACCCCATGCCCGTCCGCGTGAACCTCGACCGCGTGTTGCTCGACCGCCGCATGTCGCTGACCGAACTGTCCGACCGCGTCGGCGTCACCATCGCCAATCTGTCGATCCTGAAGACCGGCAAGGCCCGCGCGGTGCGGTTCTCGACCCTGGACGCCCTGTGCCGCGAGCTCGACTGCCAGCCCGGCGACCTGCTGACCTTTGAATCCGGTCCGCCCGACAGCGAAGACTGAACCGGGTCGCTTACAGCGGCGAGCGGGCCCGCACCGCTCGCCCGGCGGCGCCGGTGGTGTCGACCACGGGCACGGGCAGGGCGTCGGCCTCGGTTTCATAGGCCCAGACCCGGAAGCCGTTCAGCTGATGGGGCCCGAACGAGGTCAGCATGGCCACGTCGGCGGCGTCGCGGCCGTGGGCCACGACGATGCGGCCGATGCGCGGGATGTTGTTGCGGGGGTCGAAGGCCCACCACTGGCCGCCCAGATAGACCTCCATCCAGGCGCTGAAATCCATCGGGTCGACGCGCGGCACGCCGATGTCGCCCAGATAGCCGTTCACATAGCGTGCCGGGATGTTGAGGCAGCGACACAGGGCCACCGCCAGGTGAGCGTAGTCGCGGCACACGCCAATGCGGCCCTCATAGACCTCGTAGGCGGTGCGGGTGGAGCAGGCGGTCTTGTAGTCGAAGGTGATGTGGCCGTGAACGAAATCGCAGACGGCCTGGACCCGCGCCCAGCCTTCCTGGATGTGGCCAAAGCGGTCCCAGGCGATCTGGCTGAGGCGGTCGGTCTCGCAATAGCGGCTGCCCATCAGATAGCCCAGGCAGTCGTCGGGCAGGTCGGCCACCGCGTGCAGCCGGGCGTCCGGCGCGACGGGATCGACCGCCCCGCTGTCTTCGATGACGCTGTCGCTCCACAGCGTCAGGACGCCGGCCGGGGCGACGAAGCGCCGGCAGGGATTGTCGAACATGTCGCGATAGGTCGAGGTCTCGACCGCCGGGGTCGTGAAGAACGATTCCGGCATCCGCACATCGGCCTCGCGCCCGTCGCGCAGGCCCAGCAGGGTCACCATCGCCGTCGGCTGCGGGCAGTAAACCGTGATCTCGTAGCCATAGCGGATCAGCATCGTTGTCGTCTCACGGCGAGCCGGGCGCCGTGCGGGCGAATCCGGGATCGGAAGGGGTCAAACCACAACGCGCGGCGCGGCCGCGGGATGCGTCAGCCGAAGGCCGCGGTCAGCGATGGGGCCAGATGGTCCTCGATGCTGGTGACATCGACCTCGACATCCATGTCCAGATAGTCTGTGGGAAAGCCTGACCAGGTTCCGTGAACGGGCGGCGCCTGGCGCGGATCGCGCACCACCGCGACGCGGATCAGGTCGGTATTGCCGACGATGCCGTTGGTCGGGTCGAACTCCACCCAGCCGCACGAGGGCAGATAGACGCGCAGCCAGGCGTGGGTGTGGCCGCCGCCGGTTCGCTCGACCGCGATCTGCTTGCGCGAGGGGCTGTGGATGTAGCCGGACACGAACTGGGCGGCGAGGCCCAGGCTGCGTACGGCCTCGATCATCAGCACCGCGAAGTCGCGACAGGTGCCGCCCCGGTTTTCCAGGGTGGTCAGCGGCGTCTGCACGCCGCGCTCGAAGCGCTTGCCGTATCGGAAATCGGCATAGATCGCCTGGGTCATCTCGGCCAGCAGGTGCTGCAGGCAGGTGGCCCCGGACGGCTTGACGAAGCGCAGGGCCCAGCGGGCCAGAACGCCGTCGGGATCCTCGTGCTGCGGGGCGATCGACTGGATCAGGTCGGGCAGGTCGTCGCTGGAATAGGCGAAGGGCCGGCCGGCCTCATAGACGTCGACATGGCCGGGCAGGTCGCCAAAGGCCGGCAGGGGCGTGTGGTCCAGGGTGAACTGGCTCTCGAAGCTCAGCTCGCTGGCGCGACCCTGGAACTGGGCGACGCCGATCCAGTTGCCCAGCACGTCCTGGACATAGCGCAATTGCACGGGATGGGGCGTGATCAGCAGGCTGGACGACAGCAGTCGCTGATCGCAACCTTCGCGCGGACGAAGCATCATGCGATGATCGCCAAACGCCACGGGATTGCGATACCGGTAGCGCGTGAGATGGCGGACCGAAAGCACAGGCATTGGACACTAGTGGCCGGGATTCGGACGTGGGGTCGAGCCGCCTTCTTGTCGCAGGTGATCCGGATCCGGTCATTGTGCTCAATACAGGCGCCCCGTCGGCCTTTGTGCTTCTGGGGGACCATGCCGGGCGGGAAATCCCGAGCCGTCTGAACCGGCTTGGGGTCAGCGACGCGGCGATGGACCGTCATATCGCTTGGGATATCGGCATAGCGGGGCTGGGAGCCCGGCTTTCCACCCTGCTGGACGCCACCTTCATCGCCCAGGCCTATTCGCGGCTGGTCGTCGACTGCAACCGCCGGCCCGGGGCCGACGGCGCGACGCCGGCGGTCAGCGACGGCGAGCCGATCCCCGGCAATCGGGACCTTTCGCCGCAAGCCGTGGCGGCCCGGATGGCCGAGATCTACCAGCCCTATCAGGACGCGATCGCCGCCGCCCTCGACGCGCGGGTCGGACGACGGACCATCCTGATCGCCCTCCACAGCTTCACGCCGTCGATGCAGGGCGTGGACCGGCCCTGGCGGCTGGGCGTGCTGCATCGTCACGACTCGCCGTTTTCGTCGGCCGTGCTGGCGCGGCTGCGGGCGGATCTGGGTGAAGCGGCCGGCGACAACGCGCCCTACGCCATGGACGCGACCGACAACACCATTCCGCTGCATGCCGATGCGCGCGGCCTGGACTATCTGGAACTGGAGGTTCGTCAGGACCTGCTGGCCGACGCCGAGGGCCAGGACGCCATGGCCGCCTGGCTCGCGCCGAGACTGGTCGAGGCCCTGGAGGCTAAAGCTCGGCTTCGAGAGCCGCCGCCTGGCGGGCGCGGCGTCTAGCAAACAGCAGGGCGGCCTCGGCCGCGCCTTCCACGCCGCCGCCGGGACGGTCCAGGGTGTCGCTCTCGACGAACTGAAGACCCGCTTCGCGCTCCGACTGCCACACCGAGCGGGCCAGGTGGATGCGGCGCACGCGGGTGTCGACCAGATAGAGATCCCCCTCTGGCAGGGGCGTGCCCAGCAGCCGGATCCGCGCCCCGCCCTCGGCCAGGTCGATCAGGGCGCAACGCAGCGTGTCGCGTCCGCTGACCAGATAGACCTTCCGCGAGGTCGGCCGCCGCGCATAGGCGCGCTGGTCGGCGGCGGAGGCGGTTTGTCGGGCTGTTGCTCGCATGGGATGAGCTTATGCCACGACAAGGTTAACGAGCAGATGCTTGTGCTGAAGGTTAGATGAGGCGCTTTGCCGCGCCCGTCGCGCGGGCGGGTTCTCAGTTGTAGCGCGGCTTTTTCAGCAGGGCCGCGCGGTCCATCGAGCGGATCTCGACCTCGAAGCTGTCGCCCTCGCGCAGCACGCGCAGGGGGATGGTCGCGCCGGCCGGACCCTGATTCCACAGGGCGGTGTAGAACTCGGTCAGATCGCTGACCCCCTGGCCGTCCACGGCCAGGATGATGTCGCCGGGCCGCAGCTCGGCCCGCGCCGCCGGACCCTTGGGCGAGATCCCGACCACCACGACATGGTCCTCGATCTCCTGGGCGAAGACGCCCAGCCACGGGCGCGGCGGATGGGGCGACTTGCCCCGCGCCAGGTCGTCGAGAATGGGCGGCAGCAGTTCGGCGGGCACGAACATGGTGATCGGCTTTGACGAGCCGTCGCGGCCCCGGGTCTCCAGGCTCAGCGAGCCCAGGCCCACCAGATCGCCCTTGGGACCGATCAGGGCCGCGCCGCTCCAGTGCGGGTGGGCGGGCTCGGCCATGATGGCGTCGTCGAGCAGATATTCCCAGTAACCGGCGAACGGCATGCGGGTGACGATCTGGGCCGCCGCCGCGTGGGCGCGGCCGCCGGCCCCGGCGGCGATGACCGCCGAGCCGGCGGGCAGGTCCTTCGATGAGCCGATGCGCATCGCCGGCAGGTCCAGCGGCTGCAGGGCCTGAACAAGGCCCAGCCCGCTGCGGGCGTCGAAGCCCAGCACATGGGCCGAGACCCGGCGGCCGTCATTCAGCGTCAGGATTACCTCCCGCGCCTCGGTGATCAGATAGGCCATGGTCAGGACCAGCCCATTGGGGCTGATCACCACGCCGTTGCCGATGCGCTCGGTCCCCAGGATATTGGCCGTATAGGCGTCGGACGGCACGCGCGCCTCAAGGGCGACGACGGAGTCCAGCACGGTGTCCAGGTCGAACGGATAGGCCTCGGCCGAGGGCCGCAGGCGGGCCTCGACCTCATGGCCCTGGAATGGTGGCGGGAACGATGAAGGCACGCCCATCTCCTGTCTCAGACTCAGGAATCTGGGGCTCGCCGCGCCCTCCGGCAAGAGGGCGCGGCGTCACGGACCCGTTTCCGGGTCCCGGCGCCTATTTCCCGATGGCCGCCATCTGGAAGGCGAACAGCTCGCCGATGCCCTTTTCGGCCAGGCCGTACAGGGACTCGAACTCGCTCCGCGTGAAGCCGCGCTTTTCGCCGGTGGCCTGGATCTCGACGATGTCGCCGCCCTGCGTCAGCACGAAATTGCTATCGGCCTCGGCGTTGCTGTCTTCCTCATAGTCGAGGTCCAGCACCGGGGTGTCGGCGAACACGCCGCACGAGACGGCGGCGACCTGGCCGGTGATCGGGTCGGTCTTCAGCACGCCTTCATCCAGCAGATATTGCGTGGCCAGGCGCAGGGCGACCCAGGCGCCGGTGATGGCGGCGGTGCGGGTGCCGCCGTCGGCCTGGACGACGTCGCAGTCCAGCGTGATCTGGCGCTCGCCCAGGGCCTTCAGGTCGACCACGGCGCGCAGGGACCGGCCGATCAGGCGCTGGATTTCCTGGGTGCGGCCGGTCTGCTTGCCGGCGGCGGCCTCGCGGCGGCCGCGGGTGTGGGTGGCGCGGGGCAGCATGCCGTACTCGGCCGTCACCCAGCCCTGGCCCTTGCCGCGCATCCAGCCGGGGATGCTTTCCTCGACGCTGGCGGTGACCAGCACCTTGGTGTGGCCAAAGCCGATCAGGCACGAGCCCTCGGCATAGCGGTTGACCCCGGTCTCCAGCGTGACGGCGCGCAGTTGGTCGGGGGCGCGGCTTGAAGGGCGCATGGTAACTCCGGGGCTTTGAATGCGGGAACGGGCCGCTTATCCTATCTGCGACGGGAACTTGAAAGAGCGCCCGCCGCTTTTCTGTCTCAGCGAGGTCTCCGGCTTAACGCCATGACGCAATTGTTTGGTCGCACCCCCGGTCTGACGGAGTTGGACGCGCGGGCTCGCGACATCTTCAAGCGGGTGGTCGAGGCCTATCTGGAGACCGGCGAGCCGGTGGGTTCGCGCACGCTGTCGCGGGGCGGCATGTCGCTGTCGCCGGCCTCGATCCGCAACACCATGCAGGACCTGGCGCAGCTGGGCCTGCTGGACGCCCCCCATACCAGCGCCGGCCGGATGCCCACCCACGCGGGCCTGCGGATGTTCGTCGACGGCTTTCTGGAGGTCGGCGATGTCGGCCAGGAAGAGCGCCAGGCCATCGAGGCGCGGCTGTTCTCGCGCGGCCGCTCGTTCGAGGAAGCCCTGGCCGAGGCCGGCTCGATCCTGTCGGGCCTGGCCGGCGGGGCCAGCATCGTGGTCACGCCCGTCCGCGAGGGCGGCGTCAAGCATGTCGAGTTCGTGGCCCTGGGCGGCGATCAGGCCCTGGCGGTGATGGTCTTCGAGGACGGCACGGTCGAGAACCGGCTGATGAAGCGCGCGGCCGGCATGACGCCCTCGGCCTTCCAGGAAGCCTCCAACTTCCTCAACAGCCGCCTGCGGGGCCGCACCCTGGTCGAGGCCAAGGACGAGGTCCGGGCCGAGCTGGAAACCGCCCGCCGGCAGCTGGACGAGACGGCGGCACGTCTGGTCGAGGACGGCCTGGCGGCCTGGGGCGGCGGCGAAGGCGACGCCCGGGCCCTGATCGTGCGCGGCCAGGCCAACCTGCTGGGCGAGCCCGGCGCCCGCGAGGATCTGGAGCGCGTGCGGATGCTGTTCGACGATCTGGAGCAGAAGGGCCAGCTGATCGGCCTGCTCGACGACGTCCGCGAAGCCCAGGGCGTGCGCATTTTCATCGGGGCCGAAACACGACTCTTTTCGCTTTCGGGTTCCTCCGTGATCGCGGCGCCCTATATGACGGGCCAACGCAAGGTGCTGGGCGCGATCGGGGTGATCGGCCCCACCCGCCTCAACTATGCCCGGGTGATCCCGCTGGTGGACTATACCGCCCGCGTGCTCGGCCGGATGATGGATGGATAAGGACTAGGCCATGAGCGACGAGCAAGAGCTGGGTGAAGAGATCGTTCTGGACGCCGATGACGCGGCCCAGGAAATCGAGGCGCTGAAGCTGGAAGTGGCGGCCCTGAAGGATCAGGCCCTGCGCTACGCCGCCGATGTGGAAAACACCAAGCGCCGGGCCGAGCGCGAGATGAACGACGCCCGCGCCTATGCGATCCAGAAATTCGCCCGCGACCTGCTGGGCGCGGCCGACAACCTGGCCCGCGCCACGGCCATGAGCCCGCGCGACAGCCAGGATCCGGCGGTGACCAACTATATCATCGGCGTCGAAATGACCGAGAAGGAGCTTCTGGCGGCTTTCGAGCGCAATGGCCTGAAGAAGATCGAGCCGGCCAAGGGCGAGAAGTTCGACCCCCACCTGCACCAGGCGGTGATGGAGCAGCCCTCGACCGAGGTCGCGGCTGGCGGCGTCATCCAGTTCCTGCAGGCCGGCTACGAGCTGATGGGCCGGCTGATCCGTCCAGCCATGGTCGCCGTGGCGGCCAAGGGCTCGACCGCGCCGGGCTCGGCCGAACCGTCCTCGGGCGGCGGCGCCAATCCCTATGCCGGGGCCAACACCGAGGCCGACGGCTCGGGCGGTTCGGTCGACATCAAGTCCTGACGGCGTTTCTGGTCGCGGCGCTTGTCGGCCCGCGACCAGGCGCGTTCGTGCAGGTTGAAGAACACGGTCTGGACCAGCGGCTCGACAATGCCCACCGCCAGGGCCACGCGCCAGTCGCGGGTCAGGGCGTAGGCGACGGCGACCGCCACGGTCAGGTGCATCGAGGCGTAGGTCAGGGTCTTGAGGGCGAGGCGCATGGCGCACGATCCTAGTTGAGAACTGTTCTCAACAGATAGGCGCTGTTTCCTTGCATACAAGGGGTGGGGCCCTCTTCCCCAAGCGCGCGATTTCGCTAATGTCGGCGGTCCATTCATGACGGGGCCGCCGGGGGATTCTCTAGCGGCGGCGGCTCTGGAACCTGGACCTGAATATGAAGCTTACGATCGAACGGGCGGCGCTGCTGAAGGCGCTGGGTCATGTGCAGAGCGTCGTCGAGCGCCGCAACACCATCCCGATCCTGTCGAACATCCTGCTTTCGGCCGATCGCGACACGCTCAGCTTCTCGGCCACCGACCTGGACATGGAGATCATCGACGAGGGCCTGGCCCAGATCGACGTGCCCGGCCAGATCACCGCCCCGGCCCACACCCTGTACGAAATCGTCCGCAAATTGCCGGATGGCTCGGACGTCTCGCTGAGCTTCAGCGGCGATGACCCGCGCCTGGTGATCCAGGCCGGCCGCTCGCGCTTCAACCTGCCGGTCCTGCCGGCTGGCGATTTCCCGGTGATGAGCAGCGATGGCCTGTCGGCCCGTATCCCGGTCGACACCACCGAACTGATCCGGCTGATCGACAAGACCCGCTTCGCGATCTCCACCGAAGAGACCCGCTACTATCTGAACGGCCTCTATCTCCACACCGTCAATGACGGCGGCGAGGTCAAGCTGCGCGCCGTGGCCACCGACGGTCACCGCCTGGCCCTGGCCGAGATGACCGCTCCCGAAGGTTGCGCGGGACTGCCGGGCGTCATCGTGCCCCGTAAGACCATCCAGGAGGCCCGCCGCCTGATGGAATCGGCCGGCGAGCATGTCGACCTGCAGGTTTCGGCCCAGAAGGTGCGCTTCGAGTTCGGCGCGGCCGCCCTGACCTCCAAGGTCATCGACGGCGCCTTCCCCGACTATCTGCGCGTCATTCCGCGCGACAACGCCAAGATCCTGACCCTGGACAACGACCTGTTCGCCAAGGCCGTCGACCGCGTCGCCACCATCTCGGCCGAAAAGAGCCGCTCGGTGAAGCTGGCCATCGAGCCGGGCCGCATCACCCTGACCGTGCGCAACATGGAAGCCGGCCAGGCCGTCGAAGAGGTCGAGGTCGATTATGACGGCGAGCCCTTCGAGATCGGCTTCAACGCCCGCTACCTGCTGGACGTCTGCGGCCAGATTGGCGGCCCGATCGCCGAGTTCCGCTTCGCCGACCCGGCCAGCCCCACCCTGGTGGTCGATCCGACCGACCCGGGCGTCAAATACGTGCTGATGCCCCTGCGGGTCTGATCCCGCCCGGCTGATGACCCAGGGACTGCGCGAGGACCTGTTCGTCGAGTTGTTCGACAACATGCTCACCCTCTGGGAAGCGACAGACTTTACCGGTTGCGAGACCTGGTTCGACCGCTCCCAGCGCGTGGAGGCGGCGTTCGGTGCGGTCGAGCACCGCATCGACCTGATGGCGATGAACTACGCCGTCCATCGCGCCATCGCCCCCGACGCCCGCTTCGACGGGTCGCTCCGTGAGCTGGTCGACCGCGACGAGGCGCGCCAGATCTTCCAGGCCAACATGATGCGGGTGCTGATGGGCGCGGCCGGGGTCTGGCAGAAGGACAATCTCGAGATCGCGCGGCGGTATTTCGGGTAGGGCGGCCAACGCCGCTGGCCCCCTCCTGACCTGCTTCGCAGGTCGTCCTCCCCCGGAGGGGGAAGATGAGATCGCGCTCTTCATCTTCCCCCTCCGGGGGAAGACGGCTGCGAAGCAGCCCGTAGGGGGCAAGTATGGGGATAGAGCTCGATCAATCCCCGTGATGTCGGGGTGCGAACCTCAACAAAATCAACGCCGTAAAAATAGAACGAGCGCGCCAATCAGACGCGCCGAAACCTCCCGTATTCTGTACCCACCTCGTCGCGAGGAAAGGGCGCAAGGCCAGCGACCATTGCGGCGGCGGGGTGTGATCGAGCGGGACTGGGGTCGAGGGGGATACTCGACCGGTCCGGGGATCCCGGCGTTGCGGGACCCGCCCGCCGTTGGCGTGGACGGAGAGACCCACGGGAGACGCTTCGAGCCCTCGTGCTTCGACCGCCGAATGGCTTCGGAAACGGAGCGGTTCGGGTCCTGCTAAGGCCTCAACAGGGCCACCCGGCGGGACGCTGACGGATAACGACCACGCGGAGCGCACGGCTTCGTCGAAACGGTTAGTTCTATTCCAATTCCGGACGTGGTCCGGACGCTCCGCGACCCTTTCCATCCCTTCAGCGAGTGATCGCGTGAGGTTGCGAGCCCGTGCTTTTCTCCCTTCCCCCTTTGATGGGGGAAGGGCGGTGATGGGGGTGACCCCACCGGACGATTTCACGCAGGCAGAGCTTCATCCTGATGCGCTGTCACCCCCATCCCCAACCCTTCCCCCATCCGCCAACGGGAAGGGAGTCTCTCTGGAGGGGAAGGGAGCCAACGTGACGCCACCGCGAACCTGCCTTAAGAGACCCCCATGGCGTCGGCCGCGATCAACACCCTGACCCTGACCGACTTCCGGTCCTACGCGCACGCCCGCCTCGAGACGGGCGGCGCCAGCGTCTATCTGTTCGGCGCCAACGGGGCGGGCAAGACCAACCTTCTGGAAGCCATCAGCCTGCTGTCGCCCGGCAAGGGCCTGCGCGGCTCCAGCCTGGCCGAGGTGGGGCGGCGGATGCCCGGCGAAGCGATCGGCCGGGCCTGGGCCGTGGCGGCGCAGGTCCAGGCGGGTCTGGACGAGCCGGTCCAGCTGGGCGTCGGGGTCGAGGTGGGCGGCGCCACGCGGCGGATCGTCCGGATCGACGGCGAGACCGTGCCGCCCGGGCGGCTGACCGACCATATCCGGCCGATCTGGCTGACCCCGGCCCAGGACCGCCTGTTCCTTGAAGCCGCCGCCGAGCGCCGCCGCTTTTTCGACCGGCTGGTGTTCGCCGGCGAGCCGGCCCACGCCGCCCACGCCAACGCCTATGACAAGGCCCAGCGCGAGCGCATGCGCCTGCTGAGCGACGCCTTCGAGAGCGGCGCGCCGGCCGACACCGTTTGGCTGACCGCCCTGGAAGCGCGCCTCGCCGAGGCCGGCGCCCTGATGGCGGAGGCCCGCGCCCGCACCCTGATCGCGCTTCAGGCCGAGATCGACGGCCGCGGCGACCGGCCCTTTCCGCAGGCCAGGCTGTCCCTGACCGGCGAGTGGGAAAAACTGGCGCTGGACGGCGTGGAATTCGCCGAGATCGAGCTGCGTCTGGCCACCGCCCTGGCCGCCGCCCGGCCCCGCGACGGGGCCGCCGGACGGGCCCTGACCGGTCCTCACCGGGGCGATCTGGACATCCTGCATGTCGAGAAGGACCGCCCGGCCGCCGAATGTTCGACCGGAGAGCAGAAAGCGCTGATTCTGAACCTGGTTTTGGCCCAGGCGGCGCGACTTTCGCGTGCGGAATCCGCGCCGAATCCTATAGTATTGCTCGACGAAGTCGCGGCGCATCTCGACCTTACCCGGCGAGCCGCTCTGGCCGACGAAATCACGGCGCTCAAGCTCCAGGCCTTCCTCACCGGCACGGACGAGTTGCTGTTCGACCACCTCAAAGGTCGGGCTCTTGGCGTTCGCGTGTGCGACGCCGGCCTGACCGCTTTGGAAGACGTATGACGCAAGAGACCCAAGGCCCGTCCAAAGACGCTGGTGAAGACAATTCCGGCGATCGCCTGACCACCGCCGACGGCTCGCAGATGGCGGCCCCCGAAGTGATGGGCGGCGACTATGACGCCGACTCGATCAAGGTGCTCAAAGGGCTGGACGCGGTGCGCAAGCGCCCCGGCATGTATATCGGCGACACCGATGACGGCTCGGGCCTGCACCACATGGTCTATGAGGTGGTCGACAACGCCATCGACGAGGCCCTGGCCGGTCACGCCACCAAGGTGGAAGTCATCCTCAACGCCGACGGCTCGGTGACGGTCACCGACGACGGTCGTGGCATTCCGGTCGACATCCACGAGGGCGAAGGCGTCTCGGCGGCCGAGGTCATCATGACCCAGCTGCACGCCG
>CAYRTE010000020.1:0-72417 GCA_964427205.1 uncultured Caulobacter sp. | reverse complement strand
AGCCCGCCCAGGCCATGCGCCGGGGCAAGGGCTCCAGCCTGTGGAACGCCGTCGAATCGCTGCGCGCCGGCGAGGCCCAGGCCTGCGTCTCGGCCGGCAATACCGGCGCCTTGATGGCGATCTCCAAGCTGATCCTGCGTATGGGCGCCGAGCTGGAGCGCCCGGCCATTGTCGCCAGCTGGCCGACCATGAAGGGTATCACGGCGGTTCTGGACGTCGGGGCCAATGTCGAGAGCGACGCGGCCCAACTGGTCGAGTTCGCGATCATGGGGGCTGCCTTCCACCACGCGGTTCACGGCTCCAAGCGACCCACGGTCGGTCTGCTCAATGTCGGGTCAGAGGACCAGAAGGGCCATGAGGAGGTGCGCGAGGCGCATGCGATCCTGAAGGAAACCCAGCTGGATTTCGACTATCGCGGCTTCGTCGAGGGCACCGACATCGCCTATGGCACAGTGGATGTCGTCGTCACCGACGGCTTCACGGGCAATGTGGCCCTGAAGACCGCCGAAGGGCTGGCGCGCTTCTTCTCCAGCGAGATCAAGTCGACCCTCACCTCGGGGCCCCTGGCCATGCTGGGCGCGTTGATCGCCTCGGGCGCGCTGAAGAAGATGCGCGCGCGACTGGATCCGGGCCGAGTCAATGGTGGGCCGCTGCTGGGCCTGAACGGTATCGTGGTCAAGAGCCACGGGGGCGCCGACGCCAACGGCTTCTTCTCGGCGATCCGGGTGGCTGCCGATCTGGCGCGCAGCGACTTCACCGCCGAGATCGACCGAAATCTGAAGCGCCTGACCGCTTCGGCGACCCTGGGCAGCGTCGAGGGCGAGTCCAGCCCCGTCGACGCCAAGCGTGATGGAGTAAGTGAGTGAGCGTCGTCCGCAGCGCGGTTACCGGGATCGGCGCCTATCTGCCGCCCAAGATCGTCACCAATGATGACCTGTCCAAGTTCGTCGACACCACCGACGAGTGGATTGTCGAGCGCACCGGCATCCGCCAGCGTCACCAGGCGGCCGAGGATCAGGCCGTGTCCGATCTGGCGTTCGAGGCCGCCAAGTCGGCGCTTGAGGCGGCCGGCAAGACGGCGGCCGACGTTGATCTGATCATCGTCGCCACCACCACCCCCGACCTGACCTTTCCGGCCACCGCCGCCATCGTGCAGCGCAAGCTGGGCGCGCCCATCGGCATCGCCTTCGACATCCAGGCCGTCTGCTCGGGCTTCATCTACGCGCTGAGCGTCGCCGACGGCTTCGTGGCGCGGGGCCATGCCAAGTGCGCCCTGGTCATCGGCGCCGAGACCATGACCCGCCTGATGGACTGGTCCGATCGCGGCACCTGCGTGCTGTTTGGCGACGGCGCCGGCGCGGTGGTGCTGGAGCCGCGCGAAGGGCAGGGAACCACGGCCGATCAGGGCCTGCTGAGCTTTGCCCTGCGCGCCGACGGGACCAAACAGGACCTGCTCTATGTTGACGGCGGCCCGTCGACCACAGGCACGGTCGGCAAGCTGCGGATGCTGGGTAATCAGGTCTTCAAGCACGCGGTGGTCAATATCTCGGAGGCTATCCGCGCGGCGGTCAGCTCGGCCGGCGTCGAGATCGCCGATGTCGACTGGTTCATCCCCCACCAGGCCAACCAGCGCATCCTGCAAGGCGTGGCCCATCGGGTGGGACTGGACGAAGACAAGGTCATCTCGACCGTGGCCATCCACGCCAACACCTCGGCGGCTTCGATCCCCCTGGCCTTCGCCCATGGCGTCGCCGACGGCCGCATCAAGCCGGGGCAATTGCTGTTGCTGGAAGCCATGGGCGGCGGTCTCACCTGGGGCGCCTGTCTTCTACGCCTCTGACGCGCGCCAGCGTCCTGCTTGCGGGCGTGTGTGAAGTCTCGCCCTTGAGGCTTTGACTTCATGCGATAATCGCGGCATGCAGTCATGGCTAAACGTCAGCGTTCGCTGAGTGAAGGCGACGACCTTCGTTTGAGTGGACCAAGTGTTTTCAATCTGGCGCAGTCCTTTCAGGGCCCGTCAAAGCGCGTAGGGGGCGTCATGAAGGGCGCGACATTGACCCGGGCCGACCTCTGCGAGGCGGTCCATGAAGAGGTGGGTCTGACCCGGCAGGATTGCGCCGGTCTGGTCGAGCGGACGCTCGATCTGGTGGCCGAGGCGCTTGAGGGCGGCGAAACCGTCAAGCTGTCGGGCTTCGGCGTCTTCCAGGTTCGCGACAAGCGCGCCCGCATGGGCCGCAACCCCAAGACCGGCGAGCCGGCCGAGATCGAACCCCGCCGGGTGATCGGCTTCCGCGCCTCGCAGGTCATGAAGGCGCGCATCGACCGCGCCCTCGGCGGCTAGGCACACACGCGGTGGCGAAGGGACCCAACGCCTTCCGCACGATCTCCGAAGCCGCTGAAGAGCTGGGCGTGCCGCAGCATGTCCTGCGGTTCTGGGAAACCAAGTTCTCTTTCATCCGGCCCATGAAGCGGGCTGGCGGTCGGCGATTCTATCGCCCGCAGGACATCGCCGTCCTGAATGGCGTGCGCGTGCTGCTGCACGGCGAAGGTCTGACCATCAAGGGCGTGCAGAAGCTGCATCGCGACCAGGGCCTGTCCCATGTGATCGCCGCGGGCCTGGGCTCAAACGGCTCGGCCATGCTCGACGGCGCCGGCGCCGCCGGGTCTGCGCGAGGCTTCGAACTGGCCGACGAGGCGCGTGATCGGCTGGCCTTTGCCTTGGGCGATCTCGAGCTGGTCAAGGCGCGCCTGGACGGCCTTTTGAAGCGTCCTTAGGACGCCTTGAAATTCACCTGGAATACCGGTTGCAGAGCCCCGGACCGGCGCCTATAAGAGCGCCTCTTCCGTCGGAGCGTGGCGCAGCCTGGTAGCGCACTTGACTGGGGGTCAAGGGGTCGCAGGTTCAAATCCTGTCGCTCCGACCATTTCCGCAAGGGAATAAACGGAAGAACGGAAAGGCCGCCCTACGGGGCGGCCTTTTTCGGTTGTGGCCGGTCTCAACGGATGACCGGCTTGTCGGCCTTGCCCATCCACGACATCAACGGCATCAGCGGCAGGCCCCAGGCCAGGCCGACGACGGCGAAATAGAGCAGGTGCACCGCTCGGTTGTCCGGCAGGTAGTCATAGAGCGTCGTGGCTATGGCGACATAGGCGGTCAGGAAGACCATGATGCCGACGCCGCCAATGAGTTTACGCAGGCGGGCCGGAATGAGGGGAGCGCTCACGCGGATCTCCGGAAGACGAGGCCGAGCACGGCCAGAAACAGAATGGCGCCGACGCTGGCGACCAGCAGACCGCCCCAGATGCCGGTGAACGGCAATTCCAGACGCTGGGCGATGAAGACGCCGATGAACGAGCCGATCACGCCGATCAGCAGCTTGACGAACAGCGAATGGCGACGCCCCAGCACGAGGTCGGCGATCCAGCCGGCGAAGACGCCGATCACCGCCGTGGCGAACACTCCAACACCGCTCATCAGGTCCTCCGCGCCGGACCCGTTGTCCGCGTCGCCATCCTCGCACGAAAGTTCTTTAAGCGTCATCGGTCATGGACGGCTGGCCGCGACGGGCGTAGGGGTCGGCTGGTCGCATTTCGGCCCAGAATAGTCGCTTTGTCCGGTAACATGACGTCATTCCTGCGTTCCGATCGTTCCCGTCCCGTCGCCATCTGGCTGTTTGTCGTGGCGGCCCTCGTCTTCTGCATGGTCGTGGTCGGCGGGGCCACGCGCCTCACCGATTCGGGGCTGTCGATTACCGAATGGAAACCGATCATGGGCGCGCTGCCGCCGATGTCGGAGGCCGCCTGGCGGGCCAATTTCGAGCTCTACAAGGAAATCCCCCAATACAGGCTGGTCAATGCCGGCATGACGCTGGAAGCCTACAAGACGATCTTCTGGTGGGAGTGGGGGCACAGGCTGCTGGGGCGACTGGTGGGCGCGGTGTTCGCGATCCCGTTCGTCTTCTTCCTGATCCGCCAAATGATTCCCCGCCGCCTGATCTGGCGCTGCGCGGTGATGCTGCTCCTGGGCGGGCTTCAGGGGCTGGTGGGCTGGTGGATGGTGTCCAGCGGCCTGTCCGAGCGGGTGTCGGTCGCGCCGGAACGGCTGATGACTCACCTCGGTCTGGCGCTGGCGCTGTTCGTCATGCTGATCTGGACGGCGCTGGACGCCTGGGCCGGCTCGCCGCGCGTTGAGGAGCGTTCGCCCTGGCGAGGCTGGGCCCTGGCCCTGCTGGGCGCCATCTTCTTTCAAAGCCTGCTCGGCGCCCTGGTGGCCGGCAATGACGCGGGGCTGGTCTATAATGACTGGCCGCTGATGAACGGCGCGCTGTTGCCAGACCCGTATCTGGGTAAGGGCCTGTGGGGCACGCTGGCCCACAGCCAGGGCGCCGTGCAGTTGCACCATCGACTCGCGGCCTATGCCCTGTTCGCGGCGGGGATCGCGGTGGGGGTTCTGACGCAGGGGGCGCGTCATCTGCCCCGCGCGGCCAAGACCGCGGGCCTGGCGGTCGCGATCGTGGTCACCCTTCAGGCGGCGCTGGGCGTCTGGACCCTGATGGCCCAGGTTCCCCTGTCGCTGGGCGTGCTGCACCAGGCGGGCGCCGCGGTGTTGCTGGCGGTCGCCACCATCTTCGCCTGGCGCGTGCGGCGCCCCTAGATCTTCATCGTCGCCCAGGGACCCGTGATCGCCAGGGTCATGCCGGGCCACTGGATGTTGACGAACAGGGTCTGGCCGTCCGGCGAGAAGCAGGCGCCGGCGAATTCGGCATTGCCCTTGAAGACATTGCGACCCAGGGTGAAGACCTTGCCCTGCGGGGTGACCATCTTGATGTGGTTGGGCTTGATCAGGGAATAGCGATCCTCGCAGACCACGATGTGGCCCTGGGGCGAGATCGTGATGTTGTCGGCATAGTCCAGCACGCGCGTGTCGTCGCTCTCGACGAACAGTTGCAGGCGCCCCGGCTTGTCGCGCTCGCCAGCCTGGCCCTCCTCGGCGCTTGGCGCATAGCGGAAGATCTGGCCCGCGCCCTTGGGTCCGCCCGACGTGGCGGTGAAATAGAGCTCGTCCTGCCCCCACCACAGGCCTTCGCCCCGAGCGAAAACGGCGGCGCCTGCCGCATGGCCGCGCCGACGCAGGTCGTCGTCGGGGTTATCGACGCCCTCCAGATCGATCCAGCGCGCATCCAGCCAGCCGGCGGGCTCGATCGTGCGACTGGCCTGGTTGCGGCTGTCGGCGCCGCTCTGGACGCCGACAAAGCCCAGCGCCTGAAGCCGCCCGCCCGCCGCCAGATTGCGCCGGTCGTTGGGCAGGAAGCGGTAGAACAGGCCGTCGGCCACGTCTTCGGTCATGTAGACCACGCCGGTGCGGGGATCGATGCAGGCGGCCTCGTGCTTGAAGCGGCCCATGGCCTTCAGCGGAACCGGCTCGACCAGCCCCTTGGCGGTGCTGGGCACCTCGAAGACATAGCCGTGGTCCTTGTTGACCGACTTGCCGGCCTTGCGGACAGTCTCTTCACAGGTCAGCCACGAACCCCACGGCGTGACGCCGCCAGCGCAGTTCACCGCCGTGCCCGCCAGGCTCAGATGCTGGCTCACGGTCTCTCCGCTCTTTAGGTCGTAGACTACCGTGGTCGTGCCGCCCGGCAGCGGCACGTCGCCGCTGGTGAAGTCGTAGACGCTGCCGCGCGCCATGCGCCCGGCCAGCCGCGCGCCTCGACCATAGGGGCCGGCGTCGACGTCGTCGTGGTCCAGTTCGTGATTGCGCACGAGGGCGACGCGGTCGCCGCCCAGATCGAAGCAGCCCATGCCGTCAAAGGCGCCCGGCACGAGGAAGCCGTCGGACATGGTCTCACCCGCCTGGCTGATCACCCGGTACGAGAAGCCGTCGGGAAGCTCCATCATGCCCTTCGGATCGGGACGTAATGGTCCATAGCCCTCGACCTGGTTGCGATAGGACGCGCCGCTGGCGTTGTCCTGGGCGCGAGCCTGAAAGCCCATGAAGGCCAGGCTTGTGGCGGCCGAAGAGATGAAGGCGCGGCGGGAGAAGGTCATGGGAAAGGCGCTCCAGGCAATGTTGGTCGTCATGCCCGCCTTGCGTGACGCAAAGATGACGACGTCGGCTGAGGTATTATGATACCGTATAGCGCAAACCCTTGTGCCATAAGGGTTTGTCGAGTTTCTTGCGCTAGCATTGTTGACAGGCCGCGAACCCTCCTGTACCTGCCGCCCCTCACGCAGACGGAGCCGTTCCTTTGGCCCCTGACGCACAAGGAATACGGATCAATCCCATGCAAAAGACCACGGCTTCCCTGAAGCCCGCCGAGGTCGAGAAGAAGTGGATCGTGGTCGACGCCCAGGACGCCGTTGTCGGTCGTCTGGCGACGTTCATCGCCATGCGTCTTCGCGGCAAGCATCGTCCCGACTACACCCCCAACGTTGACTGCGGCGACTTCGTCGTCGTGATCAACGCCGACAAGGTGAAGTTCACCGGCAAGAAGATGGACGACAAGATCTACTATCGCCACACCGGTCACCCGGGCGGCGTCAAGTCGACCACTCCGCGCAAGCTGCTGGAAGGCCGCTTCCCGGAACGCGTCCTCGAAAAGGCCGTCGAGCGCATGCTGCCCAAGGAGAGCCCGCTGGCTCGCAAGCAGCTGACGCACCTGCTCATCTACAACAACGGTGAGCACCCGCACCAAGCGCAGAGCCCGGAAGCGATCGATTTCGCTGCGCGCAACGCCAAAAACACCCGGAGCGCCTAAGTCATGTCCGAAGCTCAAGGCTTTGACGCGCTGGCCAGCCTGTCCAGCAACCCCGAAGCGGCCGCTCCGGCCGTCCAGAAGATCGACGCCCAGGGCCGCGCCTACGCGACCGGCAAGCGCAAGAACGCGATCGCTCGCGTCTGGATCAAGCCCGGCAAGGGCACCATCACCATCAACGGCCGCGACCAGGAAGTTTACTTCGCTCGTCCGGTTCTGCGCATGATGATCGCTCAGCCCCTGCAGGTCACCGACCGCCTGGGCCAGTTCGACGTCGTCGTCACCGTTGAAGGCTCGGGCCTCTCGGGCCAGGCCGGCGCTGTGCGCCACGGCCTGTCCAAGGCCCTGACCTACTATGAACCCTCGCTGCGTCCCGTCCTGAAGCCGCACGGCTTCCTGACGCGCGACAGCCGCGTGGTTGAGCGTAAGAAGTACGG
This sequence comes from uncultured Caulobacter sp., assembly GCA_964427205.1. Lineage (GTDB taxonomy): Bacteria > Pseudomonadota > Alphaproteobacteria > Caulobacterales > Caulobacteraceae > Caulobacter. Next base: position 65,225 of record CAYRTE010000020.1, on the reverse strand, counting down.
CAAGGCCAAGGCCCGTCGTAGCTTCCAGTTCTCGAAGCGCTAAACGCGGTTTCACGCGTTTGGAGGAGGGCGCTTCGGGAAACCGGAGCGCCCTTTTCTTTGTCCTCTTGTCTGGATTGGAGGTCGCGATGACCCCGAAGGTCTTCATCGATGGCGAAGCCGGCACCACGGGTCTTCAGATCCGCGAGCGTCTGGTTGGCCGCACCGATCTTCAGCTGATCTCGATCGATCCCGACAAGCGCAAGGATCCGGCCGCACGGGCGGAGATGCTGAACAGCGCCGACGCCGTGATTCTGTGCCTGCCCGATGAGGCCTCCAGGGAGGCGGTCGCCCTGATCGAGAACCCGTCAGTGAAGGTGATCGACGCCTCGACGGCCTATCGCACGGCGGCGGACTGGGCCTACGGCTTCGCGGAACTGGACCGCGAGCAGCGCGGCAAGATCGCCGGCTCGACGCGGATTGCCAATCCGGGCTGCTACGCCACCGGCGCCATCGCCCTGACCCGTCCGTTGGTCTCGGCCGGCATCCTGCCCGCCGACCTGCCGATCTCGTTCAACGCCGTTTCGGGCTACACCGGCGGTGGAAAGGCGATGATCTCCGAGTTCGAGGACGAGACATCGTCGAACTACACCCGGGTTCCGTACAGGATCTACGCCATGGGCCTGTCGCACAAGCATGTGCCCGAGATCCAGAAGCACGGCGGCCTGTTGACCCGGCCGATCCTCACACCCGCGGTGGGCCGATACGCCCAGGGCATGCTGGTGGAGCTGCCGTTGCATCTGGCGATGCTGGAAGACGGCCGCTGCCTGCACGACATCCACGCCGCCTATGCCGCTCACTACAGGGGCGAACAGTTCGTCCAGGTGGCGTCGCTGGACGAGGCCAAGGCGATGACCACTCTGGATCCGGAAGGCCTGAACGGCACCAATCGCCTGAAGATCTTCGTGTTCGGCTCCGACACCAGCGGCCAGGCCCGTCTGGTGGCCCTGCTCGACAATCTGGGCAAGGGCGCGTCCGGCGCGGCGGTGCAGAACCTCAATCTGGCGCTGGGCCTGGAGGAGGCGGCGGGTCTGTGATCCGTCGCGTCGCCCTTAGCACTCAGCCTCGCCAGCGATAGTGCGCCACGGCCGCGTGGAGCTTGAACATCCACAGTGGCTCTTCCTTGGTTCCGAAGCCTATGTTGTGCACCACGCGCACGCTGTCGGGGCCGCGCGCCACGATGCCGAGGTGAGGGCGCTCGCCCCAGACCCGCCAGGTGAGGATGTCACCGGGGCGGGGTTCGTCGAAGCTGTCACCCGCCGCTCGCCGCGTCGATCGGCTTAGCAGGGCGCCCTGGCGCTGCAGATAGGTTTCCAGGTTCAGCACCCGGCGGTGATCGATATTGGCGTCCGGTCTCTTCAATCCCCAGGTTCTGCGCGAGGGATAGGCGTCGAAGTTTCGGGCCATGTCTTCGTGGACGCGCTGTTGCAGGTCGATCCGCCACGCGTCTCTGGCCGCGCGGACCAGCACGTCGGCGCAGACGCCGGTCGTGCGCAGAACGTCACCCAGCGGATAGGCGATGGCGCGATAGCTGGCGTCATAGGCCTTGGTCACCCCGATCTGCGCGCGCGCCGCCATGGCCAGGCTGACGCCGTCGCGCGTCGCCGCCCGTGCGCCCAACGCCGGCGCGGCGAGAATCATTCCCAGGGTTGTTCGGCGGCTGATCGCGGACATGGCGGGAAGCTCCACCACGATCCGGGCGAGTTTTGGGCGAACATCGTCCGGCGAATACCTGATCAACGATCAGGTGTCGGATCTCACCCGCACATAGCTGCCGGGCGCATCTTCCAGCGGCTTGAGCTTGCCCTTGGCCGGGTCGCGAGCCGGAACCAGGGGGCCTGACCTGGCGCGCAGCCAGTCGGCCCAGTGTGGCCACCATGAGCCCGGATGCTCTTGCGCGCCGGACAGCCAGCCTTCGACCGAACCCGGCAGGTGCTCGTTGGTCCAGTGCTGATACTTCTTGGCGTCAGGATGGTTGATCACTCCCGCGATATGGCCCGAGCCGGCCATGGTGAAGGTCACCGGTCCGCCAAAGGCCCGCGCGCCGCGATAGACGCTGCGATAGGGGGCGATGTGGTCGTCCTTGGACGACTGGACATAGATCGGGATCTTGACCTTTGAGAGGTCCAGCTTCTCGCCGCCCAGGGTCAGGGCGCCGGTGGTGAGGGCGTTGTCCTTGTAGAAGTTGCGCAGATAGAACATGTGCAGCGACTTGGGCATGCGGGTCTGGTCGGCGTTCCAGAACAGCAGGTCGAAGGGGCGGGGCTCCTTGCCCATCAGATAGTTGCTAATGAAGAACGACCAGATCAGGTCATTGCCGCGCAGGCTGTTGAAGGTGTCGGCCATCGACTGGCTTGGCAGGAAGCCGCCCGTAGCATCCATCTGCTGTTCGATCGACTGCAGCCATTCCTCGTTGGTGAACAGCAAGAGATCGCCGGCCTCGGAGAAGTCCTGCTGGGCGGCGAAGAACGTGGCCGAATTGATCCGCTTGTCGCCCTTGGCGGTCATGTGGGCCAGGGCGCAGGACAGCAGCGTGCCGCCGATGCAGTAGCCGACGGTGTTGACCCGGTCGACGCCGGTCTGGGTCATCACCTGCTGGGTGGCGTCGTAGACGCCCTCCAGCATGTAGTCCTCGAAGGTCTTGGCGGCCAGCCTGGCGTCGGGATTGACCCAAGAGGTCACGAACACCGTGAATCCCTGGCCGGTCAGCCAGCGGATCATCGAGTTCTCGGGGCGCAGATCCATGATGTAGAACTTGTTGATCCACGGCGGAAAGATCAGCAGCGGGATCTCGTGGACCTGCTCCGTGGTCGGATCAAACTGCAGAAGCTGCAGGATGTCGTTCTGGTAGACCACCTTGCCCGGCGCGGTGGCGACGTTTTCGCCCACCTTGAACTTGTCCAGATCGGTCTGGCTGATCGCCAGTTGGCCTCCGCCGCGATCCAGGTCGGCGGCGAAGTTCTCCATGCCGCGCACCAGGCTCTCGCCATGGGTTTGCATCACCTCTCGCAGGGCGGTGGGGTTGGAGATCAGGAAGTTCGACGGCGAGAAGGCGTCGGTCAGCATCTTGGTGAAGAACTCGACCCGGCGCTTGGAAGCTGGATCGACGCCGTCGACGTCCGACACCAGGCTGTTGAGCCAGTTCGACGTCAGCAGGTAGGACTGCTTCATCATGTCGAACATGGGATTGGACGCCCAATCGGGGTCGCTGAACCGCTTGTCGCCACTGGCGGGCGCGACCACGGGCTTGGTTTCCTCGCCCGCCGCGCGACGGGCGGCCGACTGCCACAGTTCCATGTAGCGGCTGAAGAGGTCGGCCTGGGCGCGCAACATGCGGTCTGGCTGGGCGGCGAGGCGGGACATCACCTCGTTCATGGCCGGGGCGACGTGGAACGGGTCGGCGTTCAGCGCCGCGGGACGATCCGCCTGTCTCAGAGCCGCCTCGGCGATCGCGCCCTGGGCGGTCACGGCGGCGCGGGCCAGGTTGGCCGACAGCTTTTCCAGCATCTGGCGCTGGTCGGGCGACATCATGGCTTCGAAACCGGGCATCCGCGGCTCCGGAGGAACCGGAGCGGCCGCCGGGGGCGATTCGGCGTGGGGCGGAGCGGCGCTCTCACTAGGCGCTTCAGCGGGCGCGGACTTGGGTTTGGCTGGGGCCTTTGGCTTGGAGGAGGCCGATTTCGCCTTTGGCGCGGCGGACTTGCGCGGCTTTGGAGGTGTTTTCGCCGTAGCCATGCTGGTTCTTCCCGCTTCTTTTCTTGCCGCTTGGTCAGCTACCCGACGCGCTCGGCCTTTTGTTCGTCGCGATCATCGCATAAGACCGGAGACAAGATGAACGGCGCAACAGGCAAAATCGCACGTCTTGGCGTGCTAGTCGGTCTCACGGCTCTGACCGTGTCGGGCTGCGCCTCGCCGTTCAAGACGGCGAAGATCGATCCGTCTTCGCCGATCGCCGAGGCCACGCGCGCCGCCGCCCGCCAAAAGGGCCGTCGTCCGACCTTCGCCGATATCCCCGCTGTCCCTACGGATGTGCGCGGACCCGCGCGGATCAAGGCCGTCGTGGAGGCCGAACAACGCGCCGCCGCCAAGCTGCGTCGCGACGCAGCGCCGGAAACCTTCACGCTGACCGATACGGAAGGCTATGCCGCTCGTGCGCGCGCGGCCGCCAAGGCGCCGGACTTCGGCGCGCCCACCGACGCCGATCGCGCTGAGACCGAAGCCTTCGCAGCGGCGGCGCGTGGCCGAGCTAGCGCGCCTTCGTCGCAGCCTAAATAGGTCGGCGAAGGCATAATCTTCCATGAACCGGCTTGGCTGTGCCCCGCTTGGGGTCTATCCATGCCCGACTTTCGCTCCCGACGCGCCGGAGCGGCGCATAGAGCCCCAAATGAGCACCGATTTTCATCGTATCCGACGCCTGCCTCCGTACGTTTTCGAGGAGGTCAATAAGATCAAGGCGCGCCTGCGCGCCGAGGGCACCGACATCATCGATTTCGGCATGGGCAATCCCGACATGCCGACGCCCAAGCACATCGTCGACAAGCTGATCGAGACCGCTCGCGACCCCAAGGCGGGCCGCTATTCCGCCTCCAAGGGCATTCCCGGTCTGCGTCGCGCCATGGCTGGCTACTATGATCGCCGGTTCGGCGTGAAGCTGAACCCCGACACCGAGGTCATCTCGACCCTGGGGTCCAAGGAAGGCTTCGCCAACCTGGCCCAGGCGCTGACGGCGCCGGGCGACGTGATCATCTGTCCTAACCCGGCCTATCCGATCCACGCGTTCGGTTTCATCATGGCTGGCGGCGTCATTCGCCACGTGCCGGCTCTGACGCCCGAGGACTACCTGTCCAACATCAGCCGCGCGGTGAAGCACTCGGTGCCGCCGCCCAGCGTGCTGATCCTGTCCTATCCGTCCAACCCGACGGCCCAGTCGGTGGACCTGGACTTCTACAAGGACGCCGTCGCGCTGGCCAAGAAGCACGACCTGCTGGTGATCAGCGACGTGGCTTATGGCGAGATCTATTTCGAGAACAACCCGCCGCCCTCGATCCTGCAGGTCGATGGCGCCAAGGACATCGCCGTCGAGGTCAATTCACTGTCCAAGACCTACGCCATGGCGGGGTGGCGGGTTGGCATGGTGGTCGGCAACGCCCGCATCTGCGCCGCCCTGGCCCGCGTGAAGTCTTATCTGGACTACGGCGCCTATACCCCGGTGCAGGTGGCCGCCGCCGCCGCCCTGAACGGTCCGCAGGACTGCGTCGACGAGATCCGGGCCATCTACAAGGGACGCCGCGACACCCTGGTGTCGTCCATGGCTCGCGCCGGCTGGGATATTCCTAATCCGCCGGCCTCGATGTTCGCCTGGGCCAAGATTCCCGAGGCTTACCGCGAGGCGGGCTCGATGGTGTTCTCCAAGCTGCTGATCGAGGAGGCCGGCGTCGCCGTGGCTCCGGGCGTCGGCTTTGGTGAGTACGGCGAGGGCTATGTCCGCATCGGGCTGGTCGAAAACGAGCACCGCATCCGTCAGGCCGCGCGCAACGTGAAGAAATTCATCACGAACGCGGACGCCATCCTGGCCAAGCACCACAATTCGGTGGAGCCGGTCTAAGGACGGGCTTCGCGATTAGGATTCCAAGATGACGAACAAAACCTGGCGCGTCGGCGTCGCCGGCCTCGGCACGGTTGGCGGTGGCCTTCTGCAGTTCTTGGCCGAGCGCCCCGGCTTCGCGCCGGCCGGCGATCGCGCCATCGTCACCGCCGTCTCGGCGCGGTCGAAGTCGCGCCCGCGCACGATCGACATCTCGGGTCTGACCTGGTTCGATGATCCGGTCGCCCTGGCCGGTTCGCCGGACATCGACCTGTTCGTCGAGCTGGTCGGCGGCAGTGACGGGCCGGCCAAGGCCGCTGTCGAGACGGCCCTAAAGGCCGGTAAGCCGGTGGTCACCGCCAACAAGGCCCTGATCGCCGAGCATGGCGCCGAATTGGCCGCCCTGGCCGAAGCCCAGGGCGTGCCGCTGCTGTTCGAGGCCGCCGTCATGGGCGGCGTGCCGGCCGTGAAGATCATGCGCGAAGCGATGGTCGGCGATGACATCGACTCCGTGGCCGGCATCCTCAACGGCACCTGCAACTTCATCCTCAGCGAGATGGAAAAGACCGGCCGCTCGTTCGCCGACGTGCTGCGAGAAGCTCAATCCCTGGGCTATGCCGAGGCTGATCCGACCATGGACATCGGCGGCTTCGACGCCGGCCACAAGATCAGCATCCTGGCCGCCCTGGCCTTTGGCTGCGCGCCAAACTTCGCCGCCGCCGAGATCGAGGGCATCTCGAACGTCGAGCTACTGGACATCAAGCTGGCCAAGGATCTTGGCTACCGGATCAAGCTGGTGGCCTCGGCCTCGCGCACAGAGGACGGCGTGGCGGTGAAGGTGCATCCGTCGCTGGCTCCCCTGGAGCATCCGCTGGCCCAGGCCGGCGGCGCGCTCAACGCTCTCTTTATTGAAGGTCGCAGGGTTGGCCGCATCTTCGTGCAGGGGCCGGGCGCGGGCGCCGGTCCGACCGCCGCCGCCGTGGCCGCCGACATCGCCGATGTGATGACCGGCGCCGTGCGTCCGGTGTTCCAGGCTCCGGCCGGCGCGCTGAAGCCGTTCGTCGCGGTCGATCCCAGCCGCACGGTCGGCAAGGCCTATCTGCGGATCATGGTCAGGGACGAGCCGGGCGCCATCGCCGCCATCTCCGAAACCCTGGCCGAATGCGGCGTCTCGATCGACAGCTTCCTGCAAAAGCCTGTCGAAGGCGCGGGCGGCGTGCCGATCGTGCTCGTTACCCACGCGACTCCGGAATCCAATCTCCTCGACGCGATTAGCCGCATCGAAAAACTTCGCGCCGTGCTAGAGCGTCCCCGCCTTTTGCGCGTAGCACGCATCTGAGAACCGCGAAAAGCGGCAAGGAATTAGCCTCACAAGGCTGGGAGACGTTGATGAGTTCGAAGACCCTGGACCGCTCGCTGGTCCTGGACGCGGTTCGCGTTACCGAAGCGGCCGCCATCGCGTCCTGGACCATGGTCGGGCGTGGCGACGAGATGGCGGCGGATCAGGCCGCGGTCGACGCCATGCGCAATGCGCTGAACGAACTGGCTATCGACGGCGAGATCGTGATCGGCGAGGGCGAGCGCGACGAAGCGCCCATGCTCTATATCGGCGAGAAGGTCGGCACCGGCAAAGGTCCGGTCATCGACATCGCGCTGGATCCCCTGGAAGGCACCACCCTGGCCGCCAAGGCCATGCCCAACGCCCTGGCGGTGATGGCCTGGGCCCCAAAGGGCACGCTGCTCAACGCCCCCGACACCTATATGGACAAGATCGCCTGCGGCCCGGGCCTGCCGGCCGGCGTGATCGATCTGGACCGGACCCCGGCCGAGAACGTGCTGGCCGTCGCCGCCGCCAAGGGGGTGGACCCTTCACACATCACCGTTTGCGTGCTGGACCGCCCGCGTCACGCGGAGATCATCGCCAGCGTCCGCTCGGTCGGCGCGCGGGTCCATCTGATCACGGACGGCGATGTGGCTGGCGTGATCAACACCACCGACCCGTCCACCGGTATCGACCTCTATGTCGGGTCCGGCGGCGCGCCCGAGGGCGTGCTGGCCTGTGCGGCGCTCAAGTGCGTCGGCGGCCAGTTCCAGGGTCGCCTGCTGTTCCGCAACAGCGACGAGAAGGCCCGCGCCGCCAAGTGGGGCATTACCGAACTCGACAAGAAGTACGACCTCCACGACATCGTCCGCGCCGACGCCATCTTCGCCGCCACCGGCGTGACGTGGGGCAATCTGCTGGATGGCGTCACCTACAGGGACGGTTTCGTTCACACCCACACCCTGGTGATGAATTCTTCGACGGGTACGGTCCGCGAAGTGCGAATGAAGCGCCGGGTGTAGGATCGTCACGACCCAGCGGCTAAGGTCGCGGCGAATCCTCTTCCCAGATTTCCGAGACCCTGAATGACCACGCTGAAGACCCTCGCCGACCACCTGGCCGCCGAGCAGACCGCCAATGACGCGGTCAAGGACGTGGTCATCGTAGTCGCCGCCGCCTGCGTCGAGATCAGCAGGGTCGTGGCCTCGGGCGCCATTTCTGGCAGCCTCGGCGCGGCGGGGCAGATCAATGTCCAGGATGAAGAGCAGAAGAAGCTCGACATCATCACCAATGATATTCTGCGCGACGCCTTGAAGGCCTGCGCGGCCGTGGCGGGCCTGGCCTCGGAAGAGCTGGAGGAGATCGAGACCACCGGTCGCGTCGGCGGCTTCCTGGTCACCTTCGATCCGCTGGACGGCTCCAGCAATATCGACGTCAACGTGTCGGTCGGGACGATCTTCTCGATCCTGCCGGCCCCGGCTGGCCGTGAGGCGACCGAGGCCGACTTCCTGCTGCCCGGCCGCCATCAGGTCGCCGCCGGCTATGTTGTCTATGGTCCGCAGACCATGCTGGTCCTGACCCTGTCCAAGGGCGTGTTTGGCTTCACGATGAGCGCCGATGGCGAGTGGTTGCTGACTCACGAGACCTTGGCGATCGGCGCCGACACCGCCGAGTTCGCGATCAACATGTCCAACCAGCGTCACTGGGCCGAGCCTGTGCGTCGCTATATCGACGGCTGCCTGCAGGGCAAGGACGGCCCGCGCGGCAAGAACTTCAACATGCGCTGGGTCGCCTCGATGGTCGCCGACGTCCACCGCATCCTGATGCGCGGTGGCATCTTCATGTACCCGTGGGACGCCCGCGAGCCGGACAAGCCGGGCAAGCTGCGTCTGCTTTACGAGGCCAATCCCATGGCCCTGATCGTCGAGCGCGCGGGCGGCAAGGCGACGGACGGCAAGACGGCGATCCTCGACCTGCAACCGACCAGGCTGCATCAGCGGGTGCCGGTGGTGCTGGGTTCGGCCAACGAGGTCGACCGGGTCTCGGCGGCCTAGGCGACCGCGACTGACGTCGCCGGGGCGCATGGAGCGAATCCCCGGAAACGGATAGTCTGGTCCGATGCTCACCGCCCCCAAGCCGAGGATCGTCTAGCCATGGCCGACGGTCATGCGCCCATCGATCTGGACCACTTCCTGGGCGTCTCTCGCTCTCTGAGCGGCCGCGCCTGGCGCGAACGGCCGGGAGATCCGGCGGCGGCGCGCAGCCACCAGCAGGTCCACGGCCTTTCCGAGCCCCTGGCGCGGGCCTTGGCCGCGCGGGGCGTGGGTGTCGACGGAGCCGAGGACTATCTGCGTCCCACCCTGAAGGCGCTGTTTCCCGACCCCTCCAGCTTTACCGACATGGACCGGGCGGCCGAGATCCTGATCGACGCGTTGGTAGCCGGTCGGCCGACCATGGTCTTCGCCGACTACGACGTCGACGGCGCCACCAGCGCGGCCCAGCTGGTGCGGTGGTTCCGTCACATGGGTGTCGAGCTGCCGATCTATATTCCCGACCGCCTGACCGAGGGCTATGGCCCCAGTCCCGCGGCCTTCAAGACCATTCGCGACACCGGCGCCGAGCTGGTCGTGACGCTGGACTGCGGCGCGGCGGCGTATGACGCCATCGCCAGCGCCGCCACGATCGGCCTGGAGGTCGTGGTGATCGACCACCACCTGATGCGCGAGGACCCACCGGCCGCCGCCGCCGTGGTCAATCCCAACCGGCCAGGCTGCCAGAGCGGGCAGGGGGTTCTGGCCGCCGCCGGCGTGACCTTCGTGCTGCTGACGGCCCTCAACCGCGAAGCCCGCAAGCGCGGCCTGTTCACCGAGGATCGCCCGCAGCCGGATCCGCGCCAGTGGCTGGACCTGGTGGCCATGGGCGAGGTCTGCGACGTCACCCAACTGGTCGGCTTCAACCGCGCCCTGACTACCCTTGGCCTGCGCACCATGTCCCAGTGGGGCAATCCGGGTCTGAAGGCCCTGTTCGAGGTCGGCAAGGGCTCCGGGCCCGCTTCGGTGTTCCATGCCGGCTTCATCCTGGGCCCGCGCATCAACGCCGGCGGCCGGATTGGTCGCTCGGATCTCGGCGCGCGTCTGCTGTCCACGGACGATCCCGAGGAAGCCCGGATGCTGGCCGAGGAGCTCGACGCCCTCAACACCGAGCGCAAGGCCGTCGAGGCCGGCGTGGTCGAGGAAGCCGCCGCCGTGCTGGAGCGCGGGAGCAACTTCAATCCCGACGCGCCCGTGATCGTGGTGGCGGGGGAGGGGTGGCATCCGGGCGTTATCGGCATCGTCGCCGGACGCCTGCGCGAGCGCTATCGCAAGCCGGTGGTGGTGATCGGCATCGATCGCGCCGCCAATGTGGGCAAGGGTTCTGGCCGCTCGCAACCCGGCGTCAATCTGGGCGCGGCCATCCAGGCGGCTTTCGAGCAGGGCCTGCTGATGTCCGGCGGAGGCCACGCGATGGCGGCGGGCCTGTCGATCCGCCCCGACTCAATTCCTGAACTGCGCGCCTTCCTGGAGGAGCGCCTGGCCGGCGAGATGGAGGCCGTTGGCCCCGAGGCCGTCGAGATCGACGCCCTGGTGCAGCCACGCGGCGTCGACCGCGCGCTCTACGAGGATTTCCAGCGTCTGGCGCCGTTTGGCCCCGGTAATCCCGAGCCCATGTTCGCCCTGACCGGCGTTCGCGCCGACCGCGTGATGGCGCTGAAGGGCGGCCATGTGAAGTTGGATCTGGTCGGCCCGACGGGCGAGCGCCTGAAGGCGATTTCCTGGCGCAGCGCCGAAACCGACCTTGGTCGGCGGCTGTTGTCGGGCGGCGGCGCGCTACATGTCGCGGGCAAGCTGAAGCCCGACGACTACAATGGCCGCAACGGTGTTCAGCTGGAGATCGAGGACGCCGCCGACCCGCGCGCCTGTTGATGGAGAACGGCCTTTCGCAAGGCGTTGGCCCTGTCTGTGGGTGAACGGAAAAAATGCTTGGCTGCGGGTTGCGCACCCCAAACGGCGCGGCTATACACCCGCTTCCTCGCGGGGCCGTGGTCCCTTCGTCTATCGGTTAGGACGCCAGATTTTCATTCTGGAGAGAGGGGTTCGACTCCCCTAGGGACTACCACCCGCGAGGCTTTCAAATTGGTCTGCCCGACACCGTTTCCGCCTTGTGGCGGCGATGTGGTCCCTTCGTCTATCGGTTAGGACGCCAGATTTTCATTCTGGAGAGAGGGGTTCGACTCCCCTAGGGACTACCACCCGCGGCTGCATTCCGGGCGCCTGTGGCTGTATTTCAGAATTGTTTCTACAAAGCCGCTGCGACGAAATGTCGCGAAGCGCCTTCGCGTGCGTGCTTGACGCGAATTCACCATTGACGGCTCTCCTAACGCGAGAACAGTGTTATTCTTGTGGCGCTCGTCCCGTTGGGCTGATTGGGCGAGCCAGAGGGGCGGAATGTCTGGTTACGATTTCGATGCCGTGGGTGCGCACGAAGACCTCGTGCGGATCAGCGGGCGCGTAAAATGGTTCGACGTAGGCAAGGGTTACGGGTTCATCGTTCCGGATGATCCCGGTCAGACCGGCCTCAAGGACGTGCTTCTTCACGTGACCTCGTTGCGCAACTGCGGCCGCGAGACGGCGCTTGAGGGCGCCGTGATCGTGTGTGACGTGGTGCGCCGTCCGAAGGGATGGCAGGTCAGCGAGGTCGTCGACCTTGACGAGAGTTCGGCGCCTTCCCCGCTGGAGCGGCCCCGCCGCAGCTTTGCCGAGCCTGGCCCGCGACGGGAAAGGGATAACCTGCACAACGGCTTCCGCTCCGGCCTGGACAGTGGCGGCGGGCGTCACGCCCTGACCCCGGAGGGGCCAGCCGAGCACGCCAAGGTCAAATGGTTCAACCGCACCAAGGGCTACGGCTTCGTGGTTCGCGACGCCGAACCCGGCGACATCTTCGTCCATATCGAAACCCTGCGCCGAGGCGGCCTGGAAGACCTCCAGCCTGGCGACGACGTCCTGGTGCGCTTCGCCAAGGGCCCCAAGGGGTTGGTGGTGGCCGAGATCAACCCGGGCGAGGCCTGACTTTCGCCATCCTGCTCCACCATTCCGTTGCTCGACCCGCCGCGCTAGGCTGGGAGTCTGCATGAGCGAGGGTTGTACGTGGCGGTGATCGGCGAACGGCGGAGGCGGGCCTTTCTGATGGTCCTGACGGCGGGCGCGCTGTTCGCTGGCGATATCGCTGTCGCCAAGCCCGCGGCCAAGCTTGAGGCCGTGGAAATCCTTACATCCCGAGGACGCGCGCGCTTCCAGGTCGAGATCGCCGCGACCCCTGCCGAGCAACGGCAGGGGCTGATGTTCCGCAAGTTCCTGGCGCCTGACCGGGGCATGCTCTTTACCTACGCCAAGCCGCAACCGGCCGCGTTCTGGATGAAGAACACCCTGATCCCGCTGGATATCATCTACATCGCGCCCAACGGCCGGGTGCTGTCGATCATCCGCAACGCCCAGCCGCACAACGAAACGCCGCTGCCGTCGGGCGGCCCGATCCTGGGCGTGCTGGAGATCGCCGGCGGTCGCGCGGCGCAGCTCGGCGTCCTGCCTGGCGACAGGGTGTTGCACCGGATTTTCCCGAAAGGTTGATCGGCGCTACGATTGTCTACGTTCCCGTTTGATCCGGACGGCGAACCCTTGTAGAGCACGCCCCTGCCGATGTGTCGGAGCGTAGCGCAGCCTGGTAGCGCATCTGGTTTGGGACCAGAGGGTCGCAGGTTCGAATCCTGCCGCTCCGACCATCGGCTAAAGATTGGAGAGGTTCATGCTGGCCCGCATCTATCGCCCCGCCAAGACCGCCATGCAGTCCGGCAAGGCCAAGACGAAGGACTGGGTGCTGGAATTCGAACCCGCCTCGGCGCGCCGTTCGGATCCCTTGATGGGTTGGACCCAGTCGAGCGACATGAACGGTCAGGTCCGGCTGACTTTCGACACCCGCGAGGAAGCGGTCGCCTACGCCCAGCACAATGGCCTGGCCTTCCAGCTGTTCGAACCCAAGACGCCCAAGCGGATCATCAAGGCCTACGCCGACAACTTCGCCGCCGGCCGCAGACAGCCCTGGACGCACTAGCGGCCGTTCGCCGGGATTTCAGGTTCGCGCCCTTAGCTCAGATGGATAGAGCACTCGCCTTCTAAGCGAGCGGTCGCTGGTTCGAATCCAGCAGGGCGCGCCAGACCTGCCGGGCGGTTTCCGGAGTTGCCGGCCGCCTTTGAGCGGTTATCCCACGAGGCGTGCGAAGCAGGATTTTGGCGCGGCCTGGCCAATCCGCGTTTATGCCCCGACCATGATCCGCAAGCATCAGCGACAGCGCCGACGCTCTGCGCGAAACCATCGCGGCCTTGATTCCCGACCATCTCGCCGACCGAACCGCCGCGCTAGTTCTTCAGCGCGGCGGCCACCTCGGCGCGGGCCATGTCCATGTCACGGCGGAACTCGACGGAGACGTGTTCGGCCGCATAGATCAGCGCGCCCGCCTGTAGCCCGGCCTCTGTGGCGCTGAGGGTGTGCGAACCGCAGACATAGCGGCTCTCGGCGTAGTCTCGGCCACGCGCATAGAGGGCGTCGGCGCGCGATGGGGCCAGCTCGGCCAGGATCATGGCTACATGTTCGCCGTGGGCCGAATGGCCTGACGGATAGTCGGGATTTCCGGCCAGGTGGTCACTCTTCGGCTCGCAGATCGGGGCGTCGCCCTTGCCGATATAGGGGCGCCGGGTTCCCCAATGGGTCTTGGCCAGGCCGACCACCGAGCGGTCCTCGCCGGCCCGTTCCAGCAGGGCGGTCAGGATTGGCGCGCTCTGGGGCGTCAGTCGCACGCCAAGGGCCTGGGCGAAATGATCGTACATGTGACCCTTGACGTCTGCGGTCGCCAGGGCCCAGCGCGGCGTATCCTTCAGACTCCGGGTCTGGTCAAACACCGCGGCGTCGGCCAGGGCCCGTGGTGAGCCGGTCGGCGGCGGCGGGGCCAGAATGGTCGTCAGATCCGGTCGATTCTCAGGCGCGAGGTAGCCCCGCGCGCGCCCGCCCGGCAGGGCTTCCAGCGCCAGGCCGCCACAGCGCTCGACCGCCCGCACGGCATTGCAGACGGCGACGTCGCCGCCGGTCAGCCGCACCGCATAGCCGCCGACGAAACGCGGGTCGGGCCAGATGTAGTCGGTGGAGACATATTGCGCGCCGCTGGTCAGGGCGGCGCTGCGCTGCGCGACGTCGTTGCTCCGCGCCGCCGATGTGTCGGCGTCGGCGCGGGTGCGGACAATGAAGCCGGCCTTCACGGCGCCGGCGATGCGGTCCTTCTGGCCGATCGGGTCGTTGAGCGTCAGATAGGCCGCCGCTGGAGAGGCCTCATCAGTGTTGACGAACATCGCCCGACCTTCGAGCGAGCGTCGCGCGCCGCGATACAGCGCCACCTTCTCGGGGCTCTCATCCAGGGCGAAGAACACCTTGCCCCGCGCCGCGCTCAGTTTGGGCCAACCCTTGGTCAGCACGGCCTCGCGCAGGGTTGAGTGCTTGCCGCGCACCTGGTCGGGGGTGATCAGATCCGCCTCGGCGAACACCGCGCGAACCTCGGCGTCCAGGGCGTCGAAGGCCTTCTCGTCGAACGCCAGGGGCGTCACGCCGCCGGGAAAGCTGGCGGCGCCGTCCTTGGCGTTGATCAGGATCAGGATCGGGGCGTGGTCGGGATGGGCTTTGGACCAGGCCTTCACCTGCGAGAGACAGGCCACGAAGGTTGGGCACGAGGCGCGAAAGTCGACGTCGGGCATGTGCAGGACCTTGAAGCCGGGCCGGGCCAGCGCCTCGGCCAGGGCGGGCGACAGGATCGCACCCGTTCCCAGGGCGGTCAGCGGCCGTCCGTAGCGCCCGCCGTGCGGATCGGCGACGACGTCGATCTCCAGCTGACGCGCCCCGGCGTCCAACTGCTCGGCCAGCGGTCGATGGGCATAGTCGATGCCCAGGGCCGCCTGGCCGCGCGCCGCGACCATGGCGGCCATCTCTTCGTCCGGTATCGCCAGCTTGTAGCTGTTGTGCGTGCCCACCGCCGTCAGGTCGTTCATCCGCAGATCGGCGTCCAGCCGCGACCGCGCGCAGGCGACGTCGTCCTGGGGGCAGGGGGCGGAGGCGGCGAAGCTGGCGCCCATCAGAAGCGCGACGACGAGATTGAGCATGAGGCCTCCAGAGGTCGAGGTTCGAGTAGCGGGGCTGCATGACGATTTGACGTCAATCGCCGAGGAGGTCGCGGCAGGAGCCAGATGGGCGCGATCGAACGGCTGTCCTGAACCGCGCCGTCACGTTCTGCCGCGCGATGGCTTACCGGAAGGCGTTCATGCGACGCGGGGCGATCGCCGCTCCAGCCACCACAGCAGACCCAGCACGGCGAGCAGACCCGCGGCCCAAGGCCAGGGCGATCCGGGCGCGGAAGAGACCCTGTGCATCCCGCGCGGAACGGCGGCTTGCACCAGGTCGAGCGTCGCCTGGCGGTTGGCGCCGTGCGCGAGTGATGGGGCCGCATCGGCGGGGTGGACGTAGAAAGCCGTTTCGGTCTCGCCGCCCAGAACCCTGTGCCAGCCAGAATGACGAGGCCAGTAGGCGGCGCAGGCGGCTGGCCCTGTCGTGGGGTCGAGACGCGGCCGGCTTTCCACACCTTCCGGATCGATGATGCGAACCTGTCCGGTGACAGGGCACAGGGCCGCGCGCTCACCTGATCGCGCGATTCCGTTGAGGCGCGCGCCCAGGCTTTCGTCAGGACGCGCGAGTGTCGAAAAAAGGTCGCTCCAGAACGCGCCGTGGCGGTCGGCATGGCCAGTCAGGGCCAGAGCGTAGCTGTCGGCCACGATCCACAGACCCACCCGGCCCTGACCCCGCGGACGCCAGGCGGCGAGGGCGGCGCCGGCCTCGTCCCGGATCATCGGCACGCCCTCCCGTTCCGCCTTGAGCAGGTCATATCGGTTGAGCTCAAGCGCGGGGGACGAGCCGGATCCTCCGAGACGGAAGGCGCCGATGTCGCCGCCGCCCGAGGTCGTCATGCCCAGGCCCGCCCATTCGCGCCGTGTCGTGGCCGACAGCGGTCCGGTTGGCCTCAGCAGCAGGCCAAGACCGTCCCGCGTCGCCACGTCGAGGACGGCCCGAGCGCCCGGCGACAGGGTTTCCCAGCGCCGGTCATCGACAACGACAAGATCGATATCGGCCAGACTGGCGCGTGTGAGCGGCGTCGGCGGATCACCCAGGAGCGCGCCGCCGCCCACATTGATCTCGACATTCAGCGCAATGCCCGCGTCCTGGGCCCAGCGGCGAAGGTATTTGATTTCGGGGTTCGCGGCGCCGGCCAGGACCAGAACGCGCGGCTGCCGCTGGACGCGCGCCTCGACCGGGATTTCGATGCCCTCGACCTGACGGCCGGAGGCGGTCTTCAGGCGCAGTTCGAAGAGCGCCAGTCTGGCGGCGCGGGTCCCGGACGACAGGGCAAAGCGCCGGCCGGCCGTCACGTTGGCCCGGTCTACGACGGCGCCCGCCGGGTCCAGCAGTTCCACGGCGCCCGACGCCAGCGCTCCGACCTGACCGGCCACGGTGAAACCCGCGCCGGGCGCCACCGGTCTCGGCATGGTGAGGTCGATGAAGCCAAGGGGGGCGGGAGACGGAACGAACTCCGCCGGGCGGTCGAGGGGAATCTGGTCCCGGGGCGTCAATCCCTGGCCCTGGATTCTTAGTCGCCCGACCTCGGGATAGAGGCGCAACGCCGAGCCAAGATCGGGAACCCGGATCGCGCCGGCCGCTCGTTCAGCCTCGGGCAGAGCGACAAGCAGGTCGCCTGAAGCGCCTAGTGTCGGGGGCGCCCCTCGCGTGGCGATCACCAGACGGCCCGGCGCCGTTCCGAGCGACGGCGGAAAGAGCGTCAGGTGCAGCAAGACGCCGCCCAGGATTTGCAGGCCACTCAGACTCGCGAAACGCCATGAAGGTCCGCGCGTGCCCGCCGACACGGACCGCCGCCGAAGCGCCAGGCGAACGACGCCGCCGACGACGGTCGTGGCGATCAGAACCGCCGTCCAGGTCTCGAGGTCGCCGCCGATCATCGCAGCGCGTCCAGGTAGCGGCGGCCGCGCGCGTCGGCAGGCGCGCGGCGCAGAACCCCGGCCGGTGGCCGCTCCAACGCCGTCCACAGGAGCGCGCGCAGCTTTCGACGGCAGTCCAGGCAGCCGGGTTCGTTGCGAACCGTGTCGATCTGGGCCGATAGAGCCAGGGGATCGGCCACGCGCGTCTGGTTGGCTGTCACCCAGCGCGCCAGGGCGTCGAGACGCAAGGGCGTGGCCGGTCCGACCTCGCCCAGCGTCCGCCAGGCCTCGACGGCCGGCGCATCGGCGGGATCGCGCGCCACCGGGGCCAGCCGACCCGGAACGATACCGTCGCGCTTGCCGGTGAGACGGCGGGACAGATCCACCGGCGGCATCTTCGGCGGCGCGCGCGCCAGAAAAATCCGCGTCGCCTGTTGCGCGGTTTTCAGCAGGTCCAGCGCCCGGTGCGCGTGGGGCAGGGCGTCCCTGGGTCTACCCTGTCGCAGGGCGCGTTCGGAATCCCACATGGCGTCCAGCGCCTGGGCCAGCGTCGAGCGCGTTCCCGGATCGAACAGGGTGGAGGCGTCGCCGGTGTCGTGCGCATGGCCAAACTGGGCGACCACATCGCCCATCTGGCCGAAGGTCGCGGGCTCGGCGCCATGGTCGTGCCCGTCATCGGGGCCATGATCTTCGTGCTGGTCGGGCTCGACCGGCGTGGGCGCAGGGCCGTCGTTGGTGGGCAGTTCCAGCGCTGGCGCGTCGTTGGTGGGGATGGAAAGACCGCCGCCGCCCTCGGCTTCCTCACCCATGAACTGGCCGTAGCGCAGACGCAGTTGCGCCTGGTCGGCGCCCAGCCCGTTCGACCGGTCGAGGAAGACGTCCGGCGTGATCCGCCCTTGCTGGGCGATCAGGGCCTGCGCGTCGATGATGATCTGGCGCTGGCTGCGGAAATAGACCGGCAGGATCTGGCGGGCCATGCCGTCTAGGCCGTCGGCCAGACCCAGGGCTGCCGGCCAGCGCAGGATGATGCTGGGCCCCTCGACCGTCTGGGGCGCCGGCGCGCGATTGTCGCTGACGACCAGGCGGACGATCATGTCTCCGCCGGGCTCCAGGCCTTCCCGCTTGAGGTCCAGGTCGGCGGCGAAGCGTTTGAGCCGCGCTTCGCCGCGACCCATCAGGGGCAGGGTTCGCTCGGTCGTCGTGATATTCTCGCCCTCGCCCTTGGTGACCGTCACCCGCAGCATGGCCGTGGCGGAGACACCGTGGTCGTCGCGGGCCTCGAAGCTGGGCGTCCAGCGCGTCTGGCCGGGGGAGGTCAGGGTCAGCGCGCTGTCGGGCGCCAACACGCGGACGACCGGCGCGGCGTCAGGGATCATCTCCAGCCTGTGCAGACGTTGGCGGGGAAGGCCGCCGGCCTCGATCCGATAAAGCGCCGACCGCTCAAAGAGCCGACCGCCCAACCAGCGTCCGCCATCCCGGCGAAGGGGAAGGGGCGCCTCGCCGGGGAAACCCAGACTCACGGCGTCAGGTCCCGGGAGGAAGCGCACCACCCACTCGATGCGAGAGTTCGCCGGCGCCCGCACATCGAGGTCGCTCTGCTCGAAGGGGCGCTGACCGGTATAGGCGGGCGGCGTGATGCGCAGTCTCGCGCCGATGATCCTGGGGGCTCCAAGGGGTGAGGCGGACCGGGCGCCGCGATCGCCATCGCCCGTCTCATGCGCCGAGGGCCACAGCGCAACGGCCAGGATCACGATGGCGGCGAGGCTGGCGGTCCAGGCGATCCAGCGGCGGGACCAGTCGGGGCGCAGGTCGAGCGCGGCGGCTTCAGTCAGCCGCGTCCGCAGGCGCGCCTGCTGCAGGGCCGCCAGGCCCTCCAGGACTCCGGGGGGGCGGAGCAGCAGATCGCTGCTGTCTTCAAGGTCGGGCGCTCGGGCGTCCAGGGCGGTGGTCAGCCAGGCAGGATCGAAGTGGCGCGCGCGCTTCCAGGCTGTCCAGCCCAGCGCCAGCGCGCCAAGGGCCACCGTGGCAAGCGCGACGGCGGTCCCGGCTAGCCGCCAGGTCACGGCGCCCACGGCCAGGACAACGGGCAGGCCGATTGCGACGGTGTCGAGTGTGCTGCGGCGCCGGGCGGCGTGCAGATGATGGACGAGCGCCGCGATCATGCGGCGACCGGCCGTCGCCGCCGGGTGGCCATCCAGCGCTCGACCGCGAAAAGCGCGGCGATGGCCACGGCCAACCACGGACGCAGGTCCACGGGATGAGGATTGTAGGGCAGGGTGGCGCGTTCGGTGCGCATCGCCGGCGCATAGTCGGCCGAGGCGACACGGCTGGGCGGCGGCGCTGGCGCCAGCAGCGACCAAAGCGTCTCGGGAAAGTCAGACTCGATCAGGGCCGGTATGGCCCTGGGTTCGAGCGGTCGCATCAGGCGCAGCACGCGCCCCTTGCCGAAGCGGCCCGCCGTCGCGAGCGGTTCGCCTTCGGTGTCGCGCCATACCACGTGCTGGGCGCCCTCGACGGGGGAGGGGGCGTCCTGGGTCAGCAGCGCCACGCCGCCGTCCTCGATCCAGTCCAGGATCGCCGATGGCATGGGCGCGCTGGACAGCCAGACCAGATGCCGGGCCGTGCGGGGCAAAGCGCGGTCGACAGGAGCGGCGTCGAAGGCGGGCGACTTGCCGGGCTCGGCGAAGGCGATCGCCGCCGCGCGGAAATAGCGGACAGCCTCCTCGCCCGTCGGGGAATAGCGCACGGTCAGCTCGGGCGGCGGGCGAGGCGCGACCGGCGGCGGGCGGCGCGACGACGCGGCGATCCGCCAGTTCACCTGGCGCGAGAGGTAAAGCCGCTGGGCGTCGACCCCGATCAACTCCGGCGGCATGACGACGGTGATCGGGGTCCTGGCGGGCGTCTCGGCGTCGAGTTGACGGACCAGGCTGGCCGGGTTTGGAGGCAGGGAGGGCGCGGGCGTCTCAAGGCCGGGAAAGCCGGGCGCGAGCCAGACCCGTCGTTCGCCCCGGTCAGGCACGGCCGCGATATCAACGGCTGGAGAGACCGCCACCACAGGCCGCCCGTCGCTCGTGGGGCGCAGGACGGGTTGGGCCAGGATAAAGGCGATGGCGGCGACTAGGGCGATCCGCACCGCCAGCAGCACCCGCTCGTCGAGGCGCGGGCGCCGCACGGGTTTTGGGTTCGGATTCAGCCAGCGCAGGGCCGAAAAGTCGATGGTCCGGGTCTCGGTCCGGCGCGCGATGTGGATCGCCAGAGGAACCAGGACCGCCAGCAGGGCGCCAAGCGCGGCCGGCAAAAGCAGGCTGGGCGTCATCGTTGGGCCGCCGGTCGAGACAGCTTTAGAATCGGCTGGTCTGGATCCTGGTCGGTGAAGTGCTCGACATAGCGAACGCCTCGGCCTTCGAGTCGGGCGCGCAGCTCAGCGCGGGCCTGGGCGAAGCGGGTCAGGAAGTCGTCGCGGAGGGTTCGGCTGTCGCCGGCCAGCTCCGCCCCGCCCTCTGGGTCGCGGAAGCGAAGACTGCGGTCGAACGGGAAGTCGCGCTCGTCGGCCGTCAGCAGCTGGATGAACGACACGTCGCGACCGGACGCCGCGAGACGTTCGGCGGCCGCGACACAGGCCTCGTCGAAGCCGTCGGTCACGAACAGGACCATGTCGCCAGGCGCGATGCGTTCGCCGAGGGTCTGCAGGTCCCGCTCCCACGGCGGCACGCCGCCGGGGCGAAGCGGACCGAGGGCCAGCCGGACGCGGTCGCGGTGACGCTTGTCGCTGGACGGCGGCAGCACCAGCGCGCCTTGCGCCTGGGCCACGATGACGCCGAACCGGTCGCCCTGCTGCAGGGCGATCTCGATGAGGGCTGCGGTCAGGCGTCGGGCGGCGTCGAAGCGCGACCAGTCCGGGCGGGCGACATCGGCCTGGCCCATCGAGGCGCTCGCGTCCAGGACGATCCAGATCGCGACCGGGCTCTCACGTTCCGCGTCACGTACGAAGAAGCGGTCTGAGCGAGAGTATAGCTTCCAGTCGATCCGGCGCAGGTCGTCGCCGCGCTCGTAGGCGCGGTACTGAGCGAACTCCATCGCGCCGCCGCGATTGCGGCTGGCGTGCATCCCGTCGCCCGCCAGCACCGCGGCCGCGCGGGGCGCCAGCGACAGGCGTCGCAGGCGGCTGCGCAGGTCGGGAGGGAGGTCGAACGGAGACATGCGCCGCGATCAGTCTCGCGCGGGCGCCGGAAGGGCGGCGAGCAGGGCGGCGACCACGTCATCGGTCGTCTTGCGCTCGGCCTCGGCCGCGAACGACAGCAGGATGCGATGGCGCATGACCGGCGCCGCCAATGCGACGACGTCGGCCCGAGTGGCCGCCAGACGGCCGTGCAGCAGGGCGCGCGCCTTGGCGGCGAGCACCAGGGCTTGGCCGGCGCGCGGACCCGCGCCCCAGCGGACATAGGTCTGGACGGCGGCCGGTGCGTCGGGGCCGGGACGACTGGCGCGGACCAGGGCGGTGATCCAGGTCAGCAGGCCCTCGCCGACATGCACCTGGCGGACCCATTTCTGGAGCTCGACGATATCGGGTCCGGTCATCACCGGGGCCGGCGCGGCGATGGCGCCGCCGGTGGTCAGGGCCAGGATCGCGCGCTCTTCCTCGGCCGTGGGATAGCCCACCCGGATATTGAGCAGGAAGCGGTCAAGCTGGGCCTCGGGCAGGGGATAGGTGCCAGCCTGTTCCAGGGGATTCTGGGTGGCCAGCACGAAGAACGGTTCGGAGAGTGCGTGCGTGACACCCGCATAGCTGACCGTGTGTTCCTGCATGGCCTCCAGCAGGGCGGCCTGGGTCTTGGGCGGGGTGCGGTTCAGTTCGTCGGCCAGCAGCAGGTTGGTGAAGACCGGGCCCGGCTGGAAGCGGAAGCTGCGATGGCCCGTGCCGTGATCCTCTTCCAGCACCTCGGTGCCCAGGATGTCGCTGGGCATCAGGTCGGGGGTGAACTGGACGCGGCGGAAGTCGAGTGACAGCGCCTGACCCAGGGTGCGGACCAGCAGGGTCTTGCCCAGGCCCGGCACGCCCTCGATCAGGCAGTGACCGCCGGCCAGCAGACCGATCAGCAGTTGTTCGACCACCTCGTCCTGGCCGACGATGGCCTGGCCGATGGCCGAGCGCAGCTGACCCAGGCGCTCAAGTCTGATCGCGATATCGGCTTCGGTAGGGGTCTGGTTCATCGCGGTTCCGAGCAGGCGAGAGGCGGCATCAGGCGGTCAGGGCATAGAGGATGATGTTGACCGCGAACTTGGTGTTGTCTTCGGCCAGGAAGCGCTTATTGCGCCAGTCGTAATCCCACTCGCAGCCATAATCCTTGTTGCTGTAGAGCAGGCCCAGGCGCCCGCCGATCTCGATGCCCTTGAGGTAGTCATGGACGAGATCATCGCCCCAGCCATTGAGCTCGAAGCTGGTGGCGGGCGGGCCGTCGAACTTGAAGAAGTTGCGATAGATGGCGTGGTCGTTGGGCAGCTTGCGCAGGGACTCGGCGCCGAACAGCCGGGCCATCTGGCGCTCGAACGATCTGGCGAACAGGCCGTCGATGTCGTGGTTGCAGTCGTCGACGAAGACGAAGCCGCCGTTGCGCACATAGCGTTCGAAATTGGCGGCCTCGGCGGGGCTGAACTCCACCAGCTTGTGGCCCGCCAGATAGCAGAACGGCGCGGTCAGCATCGCAGGGTCGGACAGGCGCACGACGCGCTCCTGCGGGTCGACGCGCAGGTTGGTGTAGTCGATGAGCGAGGTCAGGATGTTGGACGGCATCCGCTGGTCGACGTCCCAGTCCCCGGAGTCGTAGCGCAGGCGCGTGAACCAGAAATCGTATACGGGCGCCGATCGGGCGGCAGACGGGAGACTGGCAAACCAGCCCCCCAATACGCCGCCCGTCATCAGGCGCAGGCACTCAGAACGCGTTACGCGGTTACCGGCCATGGCTGATCCGGTCAGACGGCGTCCGACAGCGAGGTGAAGGTGAAGTCACGCACGCGCATCGCCGGGATCATATACTGCATCTGACCACCCTCGCTGACGCGAACCGGTCGGCCCAGGTCGTCGATGTTATTGAGCATGATCACCGGCGACTCGTTGAAGCGGAAGTTCTTCAACGGGTACTTCAGCTGGCCGTTCTCGATGTAGAACGTGCCATCGCGGGTCAGGCCGGTCAGCAGCACCGTCTGGGGATCGACCATGCGGATGTACCAGGTGCGGGTGACCAGGATGCCGCGCTCGGTCTCGCGCACCAGGTCGGCGGTCGACTTGGTGCCGCCCGACATGATGATGTTGCCCGGCCGGCCCACCACCTTCTTGCCCTGCTTCTGGGCCCAGTAGGGCGTGTAGAGCAGGTTGGCGATCTTGCCATTCTCGACCAGCGGCATGCGCTCGCGGGCCCGGCCCTGGGCGTCCCAGGGCAGCACCGCCAGTTCGGGGTGCCAGGGGTCGGCCGTGAAGGTCACCCGCGGATCATAGACCTGCTCGCCCAGCTTGTTGCCGCCGCCCTTCTTGGACAGGAAGCTGCGGCCCTCGTCGGCCTGGCGGGCGTCGAAGAAGTTGAGCATGAACGAGATCAGGCCCGAGGCGGCGGCCGGCTCGAGGATCACCGTATACTTGCCGGGCTCCAGCGACTGCGCCTCGGCCGAGGCGCTGGCCTTGCGCATCGCGATCTCGATGTCGCTGGCCGGCTTGAAGCTGGTGGAGTCCTGCAGGTTGCGGCTGACCCAGCCCGAGCCCCGGCCGTCGGCCGTGCGCACGGTGCAGGTGTAGTCAACCTCGGTCGCCCGCTGATAGCCGAACGCGCCCTTGCTGTTGGCGAAGGCCACGAAGCTCTGCTGGTCATTGAGGAAGCCGGCGGCGATCAGCTTCTGGGCGCGGCAGGGCGCGATCGACGCGCGGGCGATCTCGGCCCGCTGCTCGGGCGTGATCGCCGCGGTGGCCTCGCTGAAGGTGGCGCTGGGCTTGTAGGTCTGGGCCTCGACGGCCGTGACGAACTCCGGATTTTCCGGCGCCAGCTTGGCCAGTTCCTCGGCGCGCTTGACCACGCGGGCCAGGGCGGCGTCCGAGAACTCGTTGATCGACGCCGACCCGACGCGCTTGCCGAACGCGACCTGGACGGCCAGGTCGGTGTTGCTGACCACGCCGCTGGTCGAGACGTTGTTGAGGGCGAAACGGATATTGCCCTCGACCGATCCGGTCAGCTGGGCTGTGCACTCGTCGGCCGTCGACAGCTTGATGACCTTGTCGAGGATCGTCTTGGCCTCGGCCTCTGTCATGATGCTCATTGGACTGTCTCCCTCGACCCGATCAACCGAGCGAGCGCGCGGTGTTGATGACATTGATGTCGTCGAACCGGGTGGTCGACGAACCGTGGCTCACGGCCGAAACCTGGCTGGGCTGGCCCTTCCCATCAAAGAAGGAGCCAAACAGGCGGTAGTCGCGCTCGTCGCAGATCGCCGTACAGGCGTTCCAGAACTCGGGCGTGCGCATCTGATAGGCCACGTCCTCGAGGGGCTGGGTGATCTTGCCGTCCTTGATCTCGTAGAACAGCGTGCCGCCGAACTGGGCGTTGTAGCGCTGCTGATCGATCGAGAACGAGCCGCGACCCAGGATGTAGATCCCGTCCTCGACGCCCGAGATCATGTCGTCCAGGCTCATCTTCTTCTTGCCCGGCTGCAGCGAGACATTGGGCATGCGCTGGAACTGAACCGTCGACCAGGAGTCGGCGTAGGAGCAGCCGTCGGACTCGGTCTTGCCCAGCATGTGGGCCTGGTCGCGGGTGGCCTGGTAGTCGACCAGCTTGCCGTCCTGGATCAGCGGCCAGCGCTTGGTCCCGACGCCTTCATCGTCATAGCCAACCGCGCCCAGGCTGCCGGGCTGCAGCTTGTCGGCCATGATGTTGACGATCTCGCTGCCGTACTGGAAGCGCGCCTCGCGCTTGTCCAGCGTGGCGAAGCTGGTGCCGGCGTAGTTGGCCTCGTAGCCCAGCACGCGATCGAGCTCGAGGGGGTGGCCGACCGACTCGTGGATGGTCAGGCCCAGATGGTTGGGGTCGAGCACCAGGTCGTAGCGACCCGGCTTGACCGACTTGGCCGTCAGCTTCTCGCGCGCCTGGACGGCGGCGGCCTTGGCGTCCTCGACCATGTCATAGGAGTTGCCGTAGCTGATGATGCCATTGGGCGAGAGGCTCTTGTCCTCGGCCCTGGGGTCCAGGTACTCGTAGCCCAGGCCCATCGGCGCGGAGAGACCCTCGCGCGAGCGGAACTTGCCGGTGGCCTTGTCGATGGCGGTCACCGTGAACGGCGCCCAGATCCGGTGGACGTCCTGGTCGATGTACGAGCCGTCGGTGCTGGCGAAGTATTTCTGCTCGTTGATCAGGAACAGGCTGGAATTGACGAAGCTGGCGCCGGCCGTCATCGCCGCGCCGTTGACGCGCATCAGAAGGTCGACCTTCTCCTGCAGCGAGACTTCCATGCCGTTGCGGCGAATGGGCGTGGCCCATTTCACCTCGCCGACACCCTTGGTGGGGGCCAGGCGGACGGGCGCGGTCTGGTGCTTGGCGTTGGCCTTGGCGATGGAGGTGGCCAGGCGCGCGGTCTGGGCGACCGACTCGGCCGACATGTTGTTGGTGGCCGCGAAGCCCCAGGCCCCGTCGGCGATCACGCGGACGCCCACGCCGCTCGACTCGGTGTTGGTCACGGCCTGGACGTTGGCTTCGCGCGTGACGATGAACTGGCGCAGATAGCGGCCCACGCGCACGTCGCAATAGCTGGCTCCGGCGGCCGTCGCGGCGCTCATGGCCGCGTCGGCCAGGCGCTTCTTCACCGCTACGTCGATGGTCTCGACCAACTGGTCAGCGGCGATAGCCTGGCCGAAGCCGGGCATGAGAATGCCGCCGGCGCCGATACCGCAGGCCGCAAGGAACTGACGTCTATCCAAGGTTCTTCTCCCCAGTGGCCCACGATCTGGGGCGCTCGCGCCGCTTTCCAGTCCAGATGGAATCTGACGCCGACGAAGTTCTGTGCCGAGCCGTGGCGGAGGTCAAATCTTTCCCGAAGCCACGCTCTCGTCGTCATCGGATTGCGCGGAACGGAGCTTGATCCTGCAATGAGGTCCCGCAATGGCGTCACCATGCCGAACGCTTCGAACGGGGCTGGCCGGTTTCGCTTGACCTTGAAGCGATCATGCACAAGTTTCGCGGCAGATATCAGGTCGCTCCGTGCGGCCAGGCCGCGCCCTCATGGCGAACTCGGTCCGGCGTCCGTCGGTAACCTGACGCCACGACAGCTTTATCCATGTCTTGGAGGCCGCCGTGGCGCTTGAACCGACGTCCGAATGCTCAACGTCCAGCATGATCGATCGGAAAACCGACCACGGTTTCGCGCGTTTGCGCCTGTGCTCCGCGACACCCTCGAACCCGAAAGACTGACCCTTGCCCTTCAAGTCCACGACCCGGGCGCTTTCGGCCCTGCGCGAGTTCATGCGCCAGGAGGCGGCGGGCGGCTATGTGCTGATGGCGGCGGCGGCTCTGGCCCTGCTCCTGGCCAATTCGCCCTGGGCCAGCGCCTACAACGCCGTGCTCCACATCGAAATCGGCGGCGCCATCGCCGGCCTGGCGATGCGCGAAAGCCTCGCGCACTGGATCAATGACGGCCTGATGGCCGTGTTCTTCCTGCTGGTCGGCCTGGAGATCAAGCGGGAGGTGCTGGACGGGCAGCTCTCCAAGCCCTCGCGCCTCATCCTGCCCGGCGTCGCGGCGTTGGGCGGGGTGGTGGTTCCGGCCCTGATCTATTGCGCGGTCAATCTTGGAACGCCCGAGCATCTGCGAGGCTGGGCGATCCCCGCGGCGACCGACATCGCCTTCGCGCTCGGCGTCCTGTCGCTCCTGGGGTCGCGCGCTCCGGCCTCGTTGAAGATTTTCCTGACGGCCATCGCCATTCTCGATGACCTGGTCGCGATCCTGATCATCGCCATCTTCTATACCGACCAGCTCAGCGTTCTGGCGCTGACCCTGGCGGGCGGGGTCACGGTCGCGCTCATCGCCCTCAATCGTTTCAAGGTCACCTGGCTGTGGCTGTATCTGGTGCTGGGCGCGGTTCTCTGGCTGTGCGTCCTCAAGTCCGGCGTTCACGCCACCCTGGCCGGGGTGGTGCTGGCGATGACCATTCCGCTTCGCCCCTCGCGTGGCCGGCCCGATGATCCGCACTCGCCGCTCCATCAGTTGGAGCATGCGCTGCACAAGCCTGTCGCCTTCGTGATCGTGCCGCTCTTTGGGCTGGCCAATGCCGGCGTCGGCTTCGCGGGCATGACCCTGGCGACGGTTCTGGCCCCGGTGCCGGTCGGGGTGGCGCTGGGACTGTTCCTGGGAAAGCAGGCCGGGGTTTTCCTCGCCGCCATGGCGGTGATCAAGTTGGGCTTCGCCGACATGCCCCGCGATGCGACCGTGCGGCAACTCTATGGCGTGGCGTTGCTCTGTGGGATCGGTTTCACCATGAGCCTGTTCATCGGCAACCTGGCGTTCGCGGATCCGCTCCTGCTGGATGAGGTCAAGATCGGGGTGCTGGGTGGCTCCGTCGTGTCAGCGGTGGCGGGCTATCTGCTGCTGGCGGGCGCGCGCCCGGCTCCGATGCCGTCGAAAGACCAGCAAGTCTGATCCGGGCGGCTGGGTTCTCGCCGCCTGGGTCGTTTGCGATCAGAGGGGGGGAGTGGGGGATCCAATCGCAGGACGTCTCCAGCCCGCGACCAGGCGACGAGAAAGTAATAATACGTTCAGTTATAACTGGAGTCAAAGGGTTTCGAGGGCGCGTGTCGCGTCGGGAAAGGGCGGGAAACCGCCGTCCAGGCTGGAGATCGAAAAGGCCTCTGGAAACAAGCGCCTTTGACAAGTTCTCGCATGTCGCTCAATAACACGTTGCATAACTACTGTTTTCCACGAAGAGTGACGGCCTCCGCCGGCGCTTTATGACGATCAGGAGACCAAATGCCGCGAGCCACGCCCGACGCCGCCAAGGCCGCGCATACCAAGGCCCTGCGGCAGGAGGCTGGCCGTTGGCTGAAGGCGGCGAGGGAAGCCGTGGGTCTCACCCAGGCTCAACTCTCCGAACAGGTGGGGCTGCGTTACTATACGTTCGTCTCGCAGGTGGAGAGCGGCGTCGGCCGCCTGCCGATCGAAACCCAGGCCGCCTGGGCCAGGGCCCTGCATCTGGATGAGGCCGATTTCGCCAGGACCCTGCTGGCCTATTACGAACCTGAATTGCACCGGCTGCTGTTCGAGAGCGACGCCTCTCGCGGCCGGGCCACCGCCTAAGCGACTGCGAGTCGTCTCGTCGTGGGCACCGTTCTTTCTTTCGGCAATCGCGTTCTGGGCAGCGGCCAGTGGACCGCGTCGGAGCGCAGCCGTCTTGACGCGCTGACGGAGCGGTTTTTCGGCGGCGGTGAAAAGGTGCAGGTCGTCTTTGGCGCGACCGATGACGGCGCGCCATGGTGCGCGGTGACCAACCAGGATGACGAGGTTCTGGTGCACGTCGCCCGTGTCGCCGACCAGTTCCTAGTGCATTTCGTGACCGAGGACGTCATGGCCAAGGGCGCCAACCTGCGCGAGGCGCTCGGGCAATGGCTGAGTCCCGAACCTGACCGGATCGGCGTTGTGGTGCCGTTCAGCAGGGTCAGCAACGGCGCGAATCTTCTGGTGCTGCTGGCGGTCGCCAACTTCCTGGAAGACCAGTTACGGCTCATCGCGCCGCATCTGGCGGAAACCGGGGTGTGGCTGGCGACCGATCCGCCGGCCGATGACCCTGTGTCGACGCCGGGACCGGACACGGCGGACAGGGCGAGCGACGAAGAGGCGGCGTCCAGTCAGGCGCCATCCGAGACCCCCGCCAGCCCCGCCGCGACCACATTGTCATCGACCCAGGCCGAGGTTCCGGACCAGGCCGCCCCACGCATCCAAAATGCCGGGACCCCCGAGGTCCCGGCTTCGGCTGAATCCGACAAGCCTGATTTCCTGGCCGCCGCGCCGAAGGAAGCGCCGCGGGAGGTCCAGGGCGACGACGGCGACAACCTGCTGGTCGGCGGACCCTGGGCGGAGCGACTGACGGGTGGTCCGGGAAACGATCTGCTGATGGGCGGCGGCGGACGCGACACCCTGGATGGCGGCCCTGGCGATGATCGGATCGTGCTCACCGCGGACGCTGTCGCCAATGGCGGCGCAGGGGCCGACACCTTCGTGATCAGCGCTCCCACCGTAATGGATCACCCAGACACCCTGCTGGGCACGATTTTGGATTTCAATGCCGGGCAAGGCGACAGGCTTGTCGCCCACGAAGGGGAGCTGGTCTTCCCGAGCGCCCCCGATGGCCAGCCGTCCGACCCTGGCTTCACGTCGCAAACCGATATCGATCAGCGCGTCCAGATCGACTTCGACGGAGACGGCCGCGCCGACGGCTACGTTCTGCTGACCGCCGCATCGTCCCATGTCGTCGTCACCGCGGGCCCGGTCGAACTCGTCGAGACGGCGTCGGACTGGGCTGTATTCGTCGGCTGACGGGCTCCGCGCCGCCGTCCGCTAGGGTAGGTTTTGTGTATAGTAATAACTAGACACGATATTGCTGGATATCGTAGCGTTGTCGTGCGCCCCCCGCGCGTCGAT
Source organism: uncultured Caulobacter sp. (assembly GCA_964427205.1). Lineage (GTDB taxonomy): Bacteria > Pseudomonadota > Alphaproteobacteria > Caulobacterales > Caulobacteraceae > Caulobacter. The sequence goes on along the minus strand of CAYRTE010000020.1, from coordinate 35,501 downwards.
CAACCCGTCTGGATCCCTCCCATGACCCTGCCTATTGAACCCGCCTCGCGCGGCGTGCTGTCCGTCGACGTCCCGGCCGTCGCGCCAGTCCCCTGGCCGCGGGTGTCGCTGGTGATCTGCACTCTGGACGAACACGAGGCGATTGGCGGCGTGCTGGACGACGTTGTCGCGGACCTGGCCAACATCCCTCACGAGATCATCGTCGTGGATGATTCACTCGACGACCGGACGGCCCAGGTGGTTCGGTCCCGCGCCTGGTCCAATCCCGATATCCGGCTGATCCGCCGCGAGGGCGCCGCCGGACTGGCCTCCGCCGCGATCGCCGGATGGGATCTGGCGCGTGGCGAGATGCTGGCGATCATGGACGGCGATGGCCAGCACGATCCGCGCCTGATCGGACGCCTGGTCGACCGCATGAGGGGCGCATCCGTCGATGTCGCCGTGGCCAGCCGCTATCTGGGTGGCGGCGGCTCGGGTCTGGCGGGCTATCGCCACTGGCTCAGCCGCGCCGGCGTCAGGGTTTCAGGGCTGTTGCTGGGCCTACGCCTGGCCGATCCGATGAGCGGCTGTTTTGTGATGACGCGCGCCTGGTACGAGTCGGTTCGGCCGCGCCTTTCGGGTCTGGGCTTCAAGATCCTGATCGACGTCGTCGCCTCCGATCGCCGCCGGCCCCGTCTGCTGCAGATTCCGACCGTCCTGCGCCCCCGCGCCGGCGGCGTGTCCAAGCTGGACCTGCGCGTGGTCTTCGATCTCCTGGCCCTGCTGGTCGAGAAGCGGACGGGCGGGGCGCTGCCGGCGCGCATGACCCAGTTCCTGTTCGTCGGCCTCACGGGCCTGATGGTCCATCTGATGGTGCTGGCCACCAGCCGCGAATTTGGCGCGCCGTTCTGGCTGGGGCAGACCGGCGCCATCCTGATGGCGATGAGCTGGAACTTCATGCTCAACAACGGTCTGACCTTCCGCGATCAGCGGCTGCGCGGCGGCGCCGTGTGGCAGGGTCTCTTGAGTTTCTACGTGGCCTGCCTGGGCGGCGCGGCGGTCAGCGAGGTGGTCGGCGCCGCCCTGCATGCGCTGGGTGCGCCCTGGTTCGGGGCCGGCGCCGCGGGCGCGCTCGCGGGAGCATTCTGGAACTACGCCGCCGTGCGACGCCTCACCTGGCGCCCGCTCACGGCGGCCCAGCGCGCCCGGGCGCTGATCGCCAGCGTGGCGGGGAGGGCGTCCCGTTGATCGCGACGCTCGATACGCGACGGTCGCAGCCTGATGGCGGGACAAGTTGGGCTGCGGTCGGCGCGATCCTGCTGCTGGCCGCCTTCACGATCCGCGGCGCTCAATTTGGCAATCCGCTGATCCACGTCGACGAGAACTTCTACCTGCTGGTCGGTGACCGGATGCTGCATGGGGCCTTGCCCTATGTGGATATCTGGGACCGCAAGCCCATTGGCCTGTTCCTGCTCTTCGCCGCCATCCGGTTGCTGGGCGGCGACGGGATCGTTCAGTATCAGGTGGTGGCCACCCTGTTCGCGGCGGCGACAGCCTTCGTCATCGCCCGCATGGCCGCGCCCATGGCCGGCCTTCGGGCCGCGACGGTCGCCGGTGTCGTCTATCTGCTGCTGCTGGGTCTGGTCGGTGGCGCGGGCGGCCAGGCTCCGGTGTTCTACAATCTGCTGGTCGCCGGGGCGGCCTGGTCGACGCTGACCGCCTCGACCCGTCGCGGAGTTTCGGCCCGTCAGATTCGCCGCCTTGGCCTGTTGGCCATGGGTCTGATCGGCCTGGCCATGCAGATCAAATACACGGCGGTGTTCGAGGGCGTGTTTCTGGGCGTGGCGCTGATGTGGGCCTCGTGGAACGCCAGCGAACGCTTGTCGCGCCTGGCGGTCGATACGGCGCTGTGGATCGCCCTGGCCCTGACGCCGACACTGGCGGCCCTGGGCTGGTACGCGTGGCTGGGTCATGCGGACGCCTTTCTTTACGCCAATTTCCTGTCGATCGGCGACCGCTCCGGCGCATCGCCGGACGAACTGGCGCGCCGTCTGGGCAAGGCCTGGAAGGCCCTGCATATCCCGCTGTTCGCGGTCGTCCTGGCGGCGCTTCTTGAGCCTTGGCGGCGCTTCCCGATGGGGCCGGCGACCTTTGGTTTCACGCTGGTCTGGCTGGCTTCAGCGGTCGGCGGTTATCTGGCGTTCGGCACCTATTTCGACCACTACGCCCTGCCGCTGTTCGCGCCCCTGGCGCTGGCCTGCGCGCCATTGTTCGCCTATCGGCCCTATCGTTTCGGCGCCATCGCGGCGGCGTTGATGCTCCTCTCGGGCGGGGTGGCCAATGCGGTGATCATCCGCAAGACCCAGCTCAAGCGCGGTCACCAGGCCGAGATGGCCGCCCTGGTCGACGCCATTCGTCCGCGGCTGAAGGGCTGCCTGTATGTCTGGAACGGCGACCCGATGCTCTACCACCTGACGGGGTCGTGCTTGCCGACGCGCTATCCATTCGCGGGCCATCTGAACCTGCTGCGGGAAAACGGCGCCATCGGCGTGGATCAGGCGGCAGAGGTGCGACGCATCCTGGCTGGCCGGCCCAGCGTCATCGTCGATCACCAGCCCGCCGCCAGGGACTTCAATTTCGAGGTCGTGGACATCGTTCAGGCAGAGTTGGGACGGGCATACAGGCCGGTGAAGGTCGTTCCGTTGAGGCGGACCCGACTGGTCGTCTACGAGCGCATACCGGGTCGCTGAGGCGAGCCTGAGGCGAGACGGGCTTCGGGAGCGTCGAGAGGGGAGGGGGGCGTTTTTGACGTGGCGAAAAAAAGGGGCCGTCAAACCTGGCGGCCCCATAGCAGAGGGGGAGTTGGGTATCGTGCCGGCGAGCCGTCCCGAACCACTCAGGTACCGCTAACATCAACGATTTGCGGGGTCAATCGGCCTGATCCCCCATTGGTTGTGTTTCGGCATGTTTCGCAATATGGCTTTATGGACAAAAATCTCTCCACTGGGCCTATCGTACGATCAGGCGGATATGGCGCCGATTTGCCCCATAACAGCGCTGTCATTTTTCAATTTTGGGGCCCTCTTATGCTTGACGGTCTTGTATACCGATGTTACCGCTACCGTTGTCTTCGCTGCTAAGTTGTCTGGATTAAGCTGAAAAGCCCCATTCTAGGCCATTTTTGACGGCGCTGAAAAAAACAAACATGCCTCGACTATCGGGGTCTATTGCGGGGAAACGATCATGAAGCGGCAACGAAGCCTAACGACGTCGGTATCTTTGATAGCGCTGTCAGCGATGCTGGCGGCGGGTCACGCGTATGCGCGGCAGACCACTGACAACAACGCCGTGGACGAGGTTGTTGTCACCGGCATTCGCGCCTCGCTTGAGCGCGCGATCCAGATCAAGCGGACCAACAGTGGCGTGGTCGACGCGATCTCGGCCGAAGACATTGGCAAGTTCCCGGATACCAACCTCGCCGAATCCCTGCAGCGGATCACTGGCGTCTCGATCGATCGCACCAACGGCGAAGGCTCGCAGGTCACGGTTCGTGGCTTCGGCGGCGGCTTCAATCTGGTGACCGTCAATGGTCGTACGATGCCCACGGCGAACGTGGCGACGGTCGGCGGCGACCAGTCGGCGGACTTCGCCGGCGGCACCAGCCGTTCGTTCGACTTCTCGAACCTGGCCTCGGAAGGCGTCACCACGCTGGAGGTCTACAAGACCGGCCGCGCGGCGATCCCGTCGGGCGGCATCGGCGCCACCATCAACGTCAAGACCCGTCGTCCGCTGGACGGCAAGTCCGGCCTGAGCGGCAGCCTGGGCATCAAGGGCGTCTATGACGAAGGCGTCGACAAGAGCCAGGAAGGCGCCGACAAGATCACGCCGGAGATCTCGGGCCTGCTCAACTGGCTCGACGACTCCGAGAAGTTCGGCATCGGTCTGTTCGGCAGCTACCAGAAGCGTAACTTCACCGGCCGCAGCGCTACATCCAACGACTGGAATATCCGCCGCTATTCCGAGTTCATCAACCCGGCCAACGGCTTCGTCCGCAACAACGGCACGACCCAGATCACCAATGCGCCGGCCAACGGCAACGTCCTGGTCGCGATCCCCAACGACAGCCGCTACCACTTCGCCGAGGGCGAGCGGGAGCGCATCAATGGTCAGCTGTCGGTGCAATTCCGTCCGACCGAAAACCTGACCCTGACCGGTGATGCGCTGTATGCGCAGAACAAGGCCTACGAGCGGCGCAACGACAGCACCAACTGGTTCAACCGTCCTTTCGACAAGGTGGCTTTCGACAGCAATCCGGTCGTCGCCACGGCGGTTCTGCTGCAGGAAACCCTGAGCGGCACCAAGGACATGGGCTTCGAGCAGCAGTATCGCGCCAACAAGGACACCCTGGAGTCCTATGGCCTGAACGCCGCCTGGGACCTCAGCGACACCTTCCGGGTGAACTTCGACGGGCATGTCTCGAAGACCGACAGCTCGCCTGATGCGCCCAACGGCACCAGCATGACCTCGGTCAGCATCGGCGCGCCCATCGTCTCGTCGCACTCGGTGGACTATAGCGGCAAGGTCCCTGTCCAGACCTTCACGATCAACGACGCCGCGCCGCGTGGCAACGCCAACGGCACTCTGGACGTGGGCGACCTGGGCAGCCAGGTGGCCCGCACCTCGGCCCAGCGCCAGCAGCATGACATCAAGGAATTCCGCGCCGACGCCACGTGGGATCTGGACGACAACGGCAGCCGCCTCGACTTCGGGGTCGACTACCGCACGTCCAAGATGATCCAGTCGACCACGAACACCCAGCAGGATCTGGGCAGCTGGGGCATCTCCAACCCCCGCGACGTCGCGCAGTATGCGGGCAGCCTGGTCAGCAGCTTCTGCCTGGCCTGCCAGTTCAACACCTATGAACCCAACCAGTCGGGCGCCGGTCTGACCTCGTTCCGCGCCGACGCCGTCGACCTCTACAACGCCCTGTCGCCGGTCTATGTGGCGCGCGGCAACCCCGTCGGCGTCACCGGCCAAGATAACAACCGCGTCGACGAAGACATCACCGCGGCCTACGCCCAGGTGACCTGGAAGGCTCAACTGGCCGGCCGCGACGCGACCCTGGTCACCGGCGTGCGCTACGAGCAGACCAAGGTCGAGTCGACCTCGTTGATCCGTTCGCCGCGCGCCATCGTCTGGACCGCGGACAATGACTTCCGCGTCGATACGACGGCGACCTATGTGCCGGTCTCGGGCTCGGGCAAGTACAGCAACCTGTTGCCGTCCTTGGATTTCCAGATGGATCTGACCGACACCGTGGTCGGCCGGTTCTCCTTCAGCCGCACGATCGCCCGTCCGGACTATGGCAACCTGTTCGCGGCTCAGACGGCTGGCGCCCCCAACCGCCCGATCGCCAACGGCGCCATCCCGCTCGGCACCAGCGGCAACCCCGATCTGGAGCCGCTGATCTCCGACAACTTCGACGTGTCGGTGGAGTGGTACTACAAGCCCAGCAGCTACATCTCGGCGGGCTTCTTCGAAAAGCGCGTCAACAACTTCATCGGCACGGGCACCGTCACCCAGAACCTGTTTGGTCTGCGTGACGCCAGCTCCGGCGCGGCGGGCACCCGTTCGGGCGACGCCCGGGCCAGCCTGACCGCCATCGGCGCCAACCAGACCGACGTGAACCTGTTCACGATGACGGCCCTGATCCAGCAGACCGGATCGGTGGCGGCGGCGACGGCGGCCTTCCAGGCCAATCGCGGCCCGAGCGGCGACCTGAACCAAGCCTATGCTGATCAGATCCTGGCGGCTCTTGATATCGAGCCGAACGCTCAGGATCCGCTGTTCAACTTCAATGTGTCGCGTCCGATCAACAACCGGACCGGCAAGATCCACGGCTTCGAAGTCGCCGCTCAGCACTTCTTCGGCGACACCGGCTTCGGTGTGGCGGGCGCCTACACCATGGTTCGCGGCGACGTCGACTTCGACATCGCGTCGGATCCTGGCCAGGACCAGTTCGCCCTGCTGGGTCTCAGCGACACGGCCAACGCCACCCTGATCTATGACAAGAACGGGCTGTCGGCGCGGCTGGCCTACAACTGGCGCGACCGGTTCCTGCAACAGACCAACCGTGGTGGTTCGCGCAACCCGGTGTTTGTCGAGCCCTTCGGTCAGCTGGACTTCAACATCAGCTACGATGTGACCGAAAAGCTGGCGGTTTCGCTGGAAGGCCTCAACCTGACCCGCGAAAGCCTGCGGACCTACGGCCGCGACGTGCACCAGCTGTGGTTCGCCCAAGAGCTGGACCGACGCTTCCTCCTCGGCGCTCGCTACCGCTTCTAGACCGAACGTCTGGAGGGCGAGGGGAAAGGTCGCTGTTCGCAGCGGCCTTTTTCTTCGAGATCAGCTTAGGATCGGGTCTGTGACTCAGGCCCGATCCGGCTCGAAAGGCGCGTATGACCAACAGAGTGCTGCTTAACAACGTCGATCACGCCGAGCTGCGCGTGATCGCCGGCCATGGTTCGCGATTTGGCGATGCCATAAACTTGGCCCTCGTGCTGCCGACCGAGTTCGAGGAGGTCCAGCGCGAGTACCCCATCCTGCTGCGCAAGGATCCGAACGGCGACTATCAGGCCGTGGCCTTGCTGGGTCTGGACCGGGACGAAAACCTGTTTCTTGACGGCGAAGCCTGGCGCGCGCGCTATGTCCCCGCCGTTCAGCAGCGGGGCGCCTTTTCCATAGCCCTGCAGGATCCGGGCGACGGATCCGAGCCCGTGCCGATGATCCATGTCGATCTGGACCACCCGCGTATCAGCCCTGATCAGGGACAGCCCCTGTTCCTGCCGGCCGGCGGCAACGCGCCCTATCTGCAGCATGTGATGCGCGTGCTGGGGACGATCTATGACGGGCTGGACGTGGCGCCCCAGATGTACGCCGCCTTCGCCGCCCTGGACCTGATCGCGCCGGTCGAGATCAAGATCGCGCTGGACGGCGGGGCCTCCTACGACCTGCCGGATTTCCACACCATCGACGCCGACCGGCTGGCGGCCCTGTCGGGTATCGACCTGGAGCGAATGCATCGCGCCGGACTTCTGCGCGCCGCTCAATGGATCATCTCGTCGCTGGGCAATGTCCAGCATCTGGTCGAGCTGAAGAACCGGCGGCTGGCGGCGCCATGACCACGCCCGCGCGCAAGGTCATCGAGACCACGGTCGCTTCGGCGCGCGAGATCCCGTTCGACGCCGTGCTGCAGGGCCAGACGCCGATGATCTTCAAGGGACTGGCGCGTGATTGGCCACTGGTTCGCAAGGGTCTGGAATCGCCGCGGGCGGCCATGGACTATCTGCTGGCCAACGATCGGGGCGGGCGACTGCTGGCCTATGTCGGCGAGCCGGCGATCAAGGGACGCTTCTTCTACGACGACAGCCGCACGGCCATGAACTTCCGGGCCGAGCGGGCCGGGCTGGACGACATTCTGCGGCGCATCGAGGCCGGTTTCGACCACGCCGACGCGCCGTCGCTCTATATCGGCTCGACCGATCTGGAGACCTTCTTCCCGGGACTGGCCGTGGAGAATGATCTTGGGCTCACCGCTGAGACGTTCGGCCCCCAGCCGCCGCTGGCCAGCCTCTGGATCGGCAACCGCACCGTGGCGGCCGCCCACTATGACATGTCCAACAACATCGCGGTCTGCGCGGTGGGCCATCGCCGCTTCACGCTGTTTCCGCCAGACCAGGTCGCCAACCTCTATCCCGGTCCGCTGGAGCCGACCCCGGGCGGTCAGGTGGTCAGCATGGTCGATTTCGACGCGCCGGATTTCGATCAGCATCCCCGCTTCCGCGAGGCGCTGGCCGCCGCCCAGGTGGCGGATCTGGAGCCCGGCGACGTGCTGGTCTATCCGGCCCTGTGGTGGCACCAGGTCGAGGCGCTGGATCCGTTCAACGTGCTGGTCAATTACTGGTGGAACGCCGCGCCGGCCTTCATGGACACGCCCATGAACACCCTGCTGCATGGTCTGCTCAGCCTGCGCGACCGCCCTGATTTCGAGAAGCAGGGCTGGAAGGCCCTGTTCGACTACTACCTGTTTGGTCCCGCCGATCAGGCCGGCGCCCATCTGCCCGAGGCCGCGCGTGGCGCCCTGGGACCGATGGACTTGGCCAGGGCGCGCCGCCTGCGCGCCAGTCTGCTGGACCGGCTGAACCGATAAGAAGACCAGGGGAAACGTCATGAGCGGTCAGGTCGTGAAGAAGGTCGTCGTCGCGGGCGGCGGCACCGCCGGCTGGATGGCCGCCGCGGCGCTTTCAAAGCAGCTGGGGCCGCTGCTGGACATCACCCTGGTCGAGTCCGACGAGATCGGCACGGTCGGGGTGGGGGAGTCGACGATCCCGACGGCGCGCACCTTCAACGCCCTGCTCGGCATCGACGAAGCCCAGTTCATGCGCGAGACCCAGTCGACCTTCAAGCTGGGCATCTCGTTCGAGAACTGGGGCCAGATCGGCGACCGCTACATCCACTCGTTCGGGCAGGTCGGCAAATCCACCTGGATGGGCGGCTTTCATCACTTCTGGCTTGCCGCCAGGGCCCAGGGCTTTGGCGGCGAGCTGGGCGACTATTGTTTCGAGCTCAAGGCCGCTCAGGCGGAAAAGTTCTTCACCGACGAGAACGCCACGACCAACTACGCCTATCACCTGGACGCCACGCTCTATGGCCGCTTCCTGCGCAAGATGAGCGAAGGCAAGGGCGTGCGGCGCGTCGAGGGCAAGATCGCCAGCGTTCGGCAGAGGGCCGAGGACGGTTTCATCGAGGCCCTGGTCCTTGAGTCTGGCGAGGTGATCGAGGGCGATCTCTTCATCGACTGCACCGGCTTTCGTGGGCTGCTGATCGAACAGACCCTGAAGGCCGGCTGGGAGGACTGGAGCCCGTGGTTGCCGACCAATAGCGCCCTGGCGGTGCAGACCACCTCGACCGGGCCGGCCGTGCCCTATACCCGGGCCATCGCGCACAAGGCCGGCTGGCGCTGGAAGATCCCGCTGCAGCACCGCGTCGGCAACGGCCTGGTCTATTGCAGCGACCACATGTCGGACGACGAAGCCCGCGCCATGTTGCTGAGCGAGATCGACGGCGAGCCGCTGATCGAGCCCCGTCTGATCCGCTACGGCGCCGGCCGTCGCCGCAAGACCTGGAGCAAGAACTGCGTGGCCCTGGGCCTAGCCAGCGGCTTCGTGGAGCCTCTGGAATCCACCTCGATCCACATGATCATGATCGGCGTCACGCGCCTGATGCAGCTGTTCCCGTTCGGCGGCGTCAATGACGCCCTGATCGATCGCTACAATCGCCTGGCCGAGGATGAGCTGGAGAAGATCCGCGACTTCATCATCCTGCACTACAAGGCCACCGAGCGGACCGACAGCCCGTTCTGGGACTATTGCCGGACGATGGACATTCCCGACAGCCTGGCCCAGCGCATCGACCTGTTTCGCGAGAGCGCCCAGGTGTTCCAGGCGCCGGGCGAGCTATTCCAGGTCGATTCCTGGCTGCAGGTGTTGCTGGGCCAGCGGGTGGAGCCGCGCAACCACCATCACATGGGCCGCCTGATGCCGCCCGAGCAGTTGCGTCAGGCCCTGGATTCGCTGAAGGGCAACATCGCCCGGGCCGTGGAAGGCATGCCCAGCCATCAAGCCTTCCTGGATCGCTACTGCGCGGCCAAGTCGGCCTAAGCTTCGACTTCCGTTTCCGCTTCGACTTCGGTTCCGGCCTCGGCCGTCGCCTCGCCGATGGCCTGAACGATGGTCCAGGAGCGGCTGGTGATGCGGGTCGCCAGGGCCTTTTCGACGACGTTGTTGCTGAACTTCGACGCGCCAAGCCCATTGGGATAGGTGACGTAGAACTGGCGGCTCTCGACGCGCAGCTGTTCGCCTTCGGTCAACTTGGCGCGCAGCGCGCCGATGACCTTCTTGTCGGGCGGATCCTTCAGGAACAGCGTCATCAGCAGGCCCGGATCGGCCTCCGCGAACTCCGCATAGGGGTTGGCGGCGATGATCGCGGCCCAGGCCTGGGCGGTGCGGACATAGATGTCGGTGCGCAGACCCAGGCGGGTGTGGATCTCGGTCTCGAGAAAGTTCTGCAGGTCGGCGCCGGTGCGCTCGGGGCTGTCGAACACCAGATTGTTGGCGCCGCCGACGGCGCGGGCGTTGGCGAAACCCATCTCGCCCAGCAGGTCGACGAAGGTCTCGGCCGCGATGGGCTTCTGGCCGCCGGGGCTGACGCCGCGCAGCAGGGCGATATGGGTGGTCATGGGTCTAGGCCTGACTGTTCAGAGCAGCGAACCCGCGCTCCAGATCGATGATGAGGTCGGCCGGGGTCTCCAGGCCGATGTGCAGGCGCAGCAATGGGCCTTCCAGCTCGACAGGGAAAGTGCGGCTGTTCAACTGCGGATCGCAGTGGATGGCCAGGCTCTCATAGCCGCCCCACGAGAAACCCAGGCCGAAGAGCTGCAGGGCGTCGAGGAAGGCGTGGACGGCCTTTTCGCGAGCGGGTTTCAGCACCACGCCGAACAGACCGCAGGCGCCGGTGAAGTCGCGCCGCCACAGGGCGTGGCCGGGGTCGCCGGGCAGGGCGGGGTGCAGCACCCGCGCCACCTCGGGCCGCTCCTGCAGCCAGCGGGCGATTGTCAGGCCATTCTCGTGATGGCGGGGCAGGCGGGTCGCCATCGTGCGCAGGCCGCGAAGCATGGTGTAGGCGTCGTCGGGCGACACCGACCAGCCGATATCCCACATCGCGGCGCCCAGCTGTTCGCCGATCACCGCGTCCAGCGTGGCGGCCGACCCCATGAAACAGTCCGAATGCCCCCCGACATATTTGGTCAGGGCCTGGACGCTGATCGTCACGCCATGGGCCAGCGGCTTGAAATAGAGGCCGGCCGCCCAGGTGTTGTCGATCAGGGTCAGGATGCCGCGCGCCTTGGCCGCGGCGGCGATGGCCGGGACGTCCTGCATCTCGAAGGTCAGGGAGCCTGGGGCTTCCAGCAGGATCATCCGGGTCCTGGCGTTGGTCAGGGCCATCAGGTCGTCGGGCGTCAGGGCCGGGGCGTAATAGGTGGTGGTCACGCCAAAGCGGGTCAGCACCTGGTCGCAGAACCGGCGCGTAGGCTTATAGGCGCTATCGACCACCAGGATCTCGTCGCCGGCCTTCAGCACCGCCAGCAGGGCGCCGGTGATGGCCGCCAGGCCTGATGGATAGAGCGTGACGTTCGTTGCGCCCTCCATCTCGGCCAGGGCCGCCTGCAGGGCGGCGGGCGAGGCGAGGCCGGTGATGCCATAGCTGATCTGGTCATCGTCATATAGCGACGCCGCGTTGGGCATCAGCACCGTCGAGCCGCGCTGGATCGGCGGATTGACCGTCTTGGCCGGCAGGGGCCACGACGCGCCCGTGCGGATCAGGCGGGTTTCTTCATCCATGAGAGAGCTTTCGACAACGCGGCGGACGGTCGTGGTTTAGGCCGGGTTGGTCGCAGCGCCAAGGTGTCAGGCCGGGCCCGTGACGACCGGGGTATCCTCAAGCCCGCCCCATTCGGTCCACGAGCCGTCATAGACGGCGGCGCGGGGATGGCCCAGGCGAGCCAGGGCCAGGGCGACGACCGAGGCGGTGATGCCCGAGCCGCAGGTGGCGGCGACCGGCTTGGTGACATCGACACCGGCCTTCGCGAAGACCTCGCCCAGCTTGTCGGGGGGCAGCATCGTGCCGTCGGGGGCCAGCATGTCGCCGAGCGGGATGTTGCACGAACCGGGGATGCGGCCGCCACGCAGGCCGGCGCGGGGTTCGGGGGCCTCACCTGTGAAGCGGCCAGCCGGGCGGGCGTCGATCACCTGCTCACGGCCAGTGTCGAGGTTGCGTTTCATCTGCTCGACCGAGCGGACGATATCGGCCTGATAGCGGGGGGTGAAGTGACGCTCCTGCGGCATGGCGGGACCATCCTCGACCGGGTGGCCCTCGGCGATCCACTTGGGCAGGCCGCCGTCCAACACCACCACGTCCTCGTGGCCCATGGCCCGGAAGGTCCACCAGACCCGCGCGGCGGGCAGGATACCCAGGCTGTCATAGACGACGATCCGCGCGCCGTCGCCCAGGCCCAGCTTGCGGACGCGCGAGGCGAACTTGATCGGGCTGGGCAGCATGTGCGGCAGGGGCGAGGTCTCGTCGGAGATCTCGTCGATGTCGAAAAATACCGCGCCCGGGATGTGGGCCAGCAGGAACTCTTCCTTGGGATCTCGCGGCGTGCCCGGCATGAACCACGAAGCATCGACGATCCGCACATCGGGCGCATCGAGGTGGTCGCGCAGCCATGTGGTCGAGACGAGAGGATCTTGCAGGGTCATGGCTACGCCTTTCGGGGTCTGACTCGCCCCTGATTGAGGACGGACAGGATCGCGGGATCAGGGAGGATCGGCAAGCCGCCTCCAACCCTTAAGCGCGTCTTCTACATCCAGCCCGGCGTCGGCAGGCCCTTTTCGGCGAGGAACTCGGGGTTGAACAGCTTGCTTTGATAGCGTGAGCCGTGGTCGCAGAGGATGGTCACGATGGTGTGGCCGGGGCCCATCGCCCTGGCCATGTGGATCGCGCCGGCGACGTTGATCCCCGACGAGCCGCCCAGGCACAGGCCCTCGTGCTCGACCAGATCGAACACGACCCTGATCATCTCTTCGTCGTCGATGCGGAAGGGGTGATCGACGACCAGGCCTTCGAGGTTGGCGGTGATCCGGCCCTGGCCGATGCCCTCGCTGATCGAGGTTCCCTCCGACTTCAGCTCGCCGTCCTTGTACCAGCTGTAGAGGGCCGCGCCGTGTGGGTCGGCCAGGCCGATCTTCACCGTCGGCTTGCGTTCGCGCAGGGCGGCGGCGACGCCGGCCAGGGTGCCGCCCGAGCCGATGGCGCAGATGAAGCCATCGACCTTACCCTCTGTTTGCTCGAAGATTTCCGGGCCGGTGGTCAGGTAGTGCGCCTGACGGTTGGCGAGATTGTCGAACTGGTTGGCCCAGATGACGCCGTTGGGCTCGGTCTTCGCCAGCTCTTCCGCCAGGCGACCCGAATAGCGGACATAGTTGTCGGGGTTGGAATAGGGGACGGCGTCCACCTCGACCAACTCCGCGCCCAGCAGACGGATGGCGTCCTTCTTTTCCTGGCTCTGGGTGCGCGGGATCACGATGGTGGTCTTGTAGCCAAGGGCCGAGGCGACCATCGCCAGGCCGATCCCGGTATTGCCGGCCGTGCCCTCGACGATCCGGCCGCCGGGCTTCAGCAAACCCCGCACCTCGGCGTCGCGGATGATGCCCAGGGCGGCGCGGTCCTTGACCGACTGGCCGGGGTTCATGAACTCGGCCTTGCCCAGGATTTCGCAACCCGTCGCCGCGCTGGCGCGGTTCAGGCGGATCAGCGGCGTATTGCCGATGGCGTCCAAAACACTGTGGGAGACGCTGGTCTTGATGGTCATGTGCGCGGATCGGGGAAGCTGAGGGCTGCGGGGCGAGGTGTGCATGGTAGATCGTGTCGCGGCGACCCGAAGCAAGCCCAGTTTTCCTTAAGGCCGGCGCCAGGCAGTGAGCAGACCATGACGGATCAGGCACGGGGCGCGCTTCGGCTGGTGCTGGGCGACCAGTTGAGTGACGAGCTTTCCGCCTTGGCGGGGCTGAACCCGGACCTCGATCTGGTCCTGATGACCGAGTCGGTGGCCGAGGCCACGGCCTGGAAGCATCACAAGCAGAAGCTGGTCCTGGTGTGGTCGGCGATGCGGCAGTTCGCCGAGCGCCTGCGGGCTCGGGGCATGCGCGTTCGCTATGTGACCCTGGACGATCCCGCCAACACCCGCTCGATCGGCGGCGAGATCGCCCGCGCCCTGGCCGAGGAGTCCCTGGCCCGCGTGATCCGCACGGCCTGCGGCAAGTGGGGTCTGGAAGACCACCTGCTGACCCTGGCCAGGACCTTGCCGGTTCCCATGGAAACCCGCGAAGACGACCGCTTCCTGTGTTCGCGCCAGCGGTTCGCGGCGTGGGCCGAGGGGCGCAAGGAACTGCGGATGGAGTATTTCTACCGCGAGATGCGCCGCTCGACGGGTCTGCTGATGGACGGCGACAAGCCGGTCGGCGGACAGTGGAACTTCGACGCGGAGAACCGCAAGAAGCTGCCGGCCGGCGTGCGACCGCCGTCGCGTCTGCGAACCCCGCCCAACGCCACGACGCGCGAGGTGATGGCGATGGTCGGGGCGGGGTTCGAGGACCATTTCGGTCGGCTCGACACCTTCGCCTGGCCGACCAATCCCGAGGAGGCGGAGGCGATCCTCGACCATTTCTTCGCCGACATGCTGGCGGGCTTTGGTGACTGGCAGGACGCCCTGAGCTGGGGGCGGCCGTTCCTGTGGCACAGCCTGATCTCGCCGGCCCTGAACATCGGCCTGCTGGATCCGCTGGACGTTTGCCGCCGCGCCGAGGCGGCGTATCGGGCCGGCAAGGCGCCGCTGAACGCCGTCGAGGGCTTTATCCGCCAGATCCTGGGCTGGCGGGAATTCGTGCGCGGCGTCTACTGGCTGAAGATGCCGGAATACGCCAAGCGCAACGCGCTCGACGCTGAGGGCAAGCTGCCGTGGTTCTACTGGACCGGCGAGACCGACATGGCCTGCGTCGCCGACGCCGTGACCGCCGCGCGCGATCACGCCTACGCCCATCACATCCAGCGGCTGATGGTCACCGGTAATCTGGCCATGCTGCTGGGCGTCCACCCGGACGCGGTCGACGACTGGTACATGGTGGTGTTCGCCGACGCCTATGAATGGGTCGAGATGCCCAACACCCGCGGCATGGCCACTTTCGCCGATGGCGGCATCGTGGGCTCAAAGCCCTATGCGGCCAGCGGCGCCTATATCGATCGGATGAGCGACTACTGCAAAGGCTGTCGCTATGACGTCAAGGATCGCCTGGGCGACAATGCCTGCCCATTCAACGCCCTCTACTGGGATTTCCTGGATCGTCACGAGACGCGGCTGGCGGGCCTGGGTCGCATGATGATGCCGCTCAAGACTCTCTCGAAAATGCCCGATGCCGAGCGGGCGGCCTTCCGCGCCAAGGCGGCGGCCACCCGCTTGGCCATGGGGGTCTAGGCCGGGCTGGCGTGGGTCTCGATGACGTTCAACAGGGCCAGCGGACCGCCCGCCGTGGTGGCGGCGCACCAGACATTGTGCAGGCCTTCCACCTCGACCAGGCGGTTCTCGACGGCGTCGATCATGATGCCCTCGGCGACGTCGGAAGACACCTCGCCCAGCAGCTGCTCTTCCTGGAGTTCGGCGCACCAGGCCGTGACCGCGTCGATCGGCGTGGCGGCGTCGAACTGGGTGATGTAGGTGCCGCCGTGGAAATCCAGGACCATGGTGTAGAGGTTCATCGGGGACGCGATCTCGCTGTGCTTTTGACTATCTACGCACACCCAGGGTCATGACGCGAAGGCCAAACGTCTAGGCCCGGCTCAGGCCCAGCTGGATTACATTGGTGCGTTCGGTGCGGAAGCCCGCCTCGCAGTAGCTGAGATAGAACCGCCAGAGCCGGCGGAAGCGCTCGTCGAAGCCCAGCTTGACGATCTCGTCCCAGGCCGCCTCGAAGCGACGGGCCCATTCGGCCAGGGTGTCGGCGTAGTCGTGAGCAAAACGGCTGATCTCGCGCCATTCCAGGCCGGCGCGCGTGGTCTCGGCCTTGAGGCGCGTCTCGCTGGGCAGCATGCCGCCCGGGAAGATGTAGCGCTGGATGAAATCGGTGTGGGTCCGATAGTGATCGAACAGCTCGTCGCGGATGGTGATGATCTGCAGGCCGGCGCGACCGCCGGGCGTCAGCACCTCGTGGATCTTGCCAAAATAGGTCGGCCAGTATTCCTCGCCGACGGCCTCGAACATCTCGATGGAGGCCACGCGGTCGAAGCGGCCCTGCACGTCGCGATAGTCGATCAGCTGGATGTCGGCCTTGTCGGCCAGGCCCAGGTCGAACAGGCGCTTGCGGGCAAAATCGTGCTGGGCCGGCGAGATGGTAATGCCCGTGACCCTGGCTCCCACCTCCCTGGCGGCGAACTCGGCGAAGCCACCCCACCCGCAGCCGATCTCCAGCACGCTCTGACCCGCCTGCAGGTCGAGGGTCCGGGCCAGGGCCGCGTACTTGGCCCGCTGGCCGTCCTCCAGCGTCTGGCCTGGCCTGTCATACAGCGCCGAGGAATAGGTCATGCTGGGGTCCAGCCAGCGGGAATAGAAGGCGTTGCCCAGATCGTAGTGGGCGTGGATGTTCTTCTTGGACCCCTTGCGGTCATTGCGGTTGAACAGGTGATGGAGGGCGTTGATGGCCCGCATCACGATATTGCCCTCGACCAGTTCATGCAGGCGGTCGAAATTCAGTGAGAACGCCTCCAGCACCGTCGAGAGATCGGGTGTCTCCCACTCGCCGGCGATGAAGCCTTCGGCGAAACCGATGTCGCCCGAGGCCAGGGCGCGCCGCACGAAGCGATAGTCGCGGATCTGGATCACGGCGTGGGGACCCGGCGTCTTGCCCTCGATGTCGAACCGCTTGCCCGAGGGCAGGATGAAGCTGAGGGAGCCGACCGCCCAGTTTTCGGCCGCGACGCGCAGGGCCGTCCGGAACGCGCCCGGGGCGCGTCGCAGATCGGGGTCATTCCAGAGCGCTGTGTCCGAATAGGTCATGGCGGTCCGCATGCGGTCTCCGGGGCATTAAACGCTCTTGAGACCGTCCCCGCAAATCCCTCTTAGTCTCCCTTGAGACTTTGATAGGCCGCCAGGGCGCGTTGCCGCGCCTGCGCATGATCCACGATCGGTCGCGAGTATGTACGCTTGGCCCCCGCCGTGAGATGCGTCGCCGCCGTCCACGGACTGTGGATAACCTTGTCGGGCAGGTTGGCCAGTTCCGGAACCCAGCGGCGGACATAGACTCCGCGCGGATCGAATTTCTCGCCCTGGGTGATCGGATTGAAGATCCGGAAATAGGGCGCGGCGTCCGCGCCGCTGCCGGCGGTCCACTGCCAGTTGCCGACATTGTTGGCCAGATCGGCGTCCAGCAGCGTGTCCCAGAACCAGGCCTCGCCCTGCCGCCAGTCGATCAGCAGGTGCTTGATCAGGAACGAGGCCACGATCATCCGCACGCGATTGTGCATGAAGCCGGTGGCCCACAGCTCGCGCATGCCCGCATCGACGATCGGATAGCCGGTCCGCCCTCCGGTCCAGGCCGCGAACGCCGCGTCGTCGCGGTTCCAGGGGAAGGCGTCGAACTCGGGCCGGAAGTTGGCGGTGGTGATGTCTGGCCGATGGAACAGGATCGAGTGGTTGAACTCGCGCCAGCCGACCTCCGACAGAAACTTGTCGGCCTGGGCGACGGGAATGTTTCCCGCGGCGGCCTCGGCGCGCGTGGCCACCCAGATCTGCCGGGGCCCGATCTCGCCGAAATGCAGGTGCGGCGACAGCAGGGAGGTCACCTCGACCCCAGGAATGTCGCGCTTGTCGGCATAGTCCTGGATCTTCGAAGCCAGGAACGTCACCAGGCGATCGGCCGCGCCCGCTTCGCCGGGCGTCCACATCGAAAAGCCCTTCGACCAGTCCGGCCGGCTCGGATGCAGGCCCCAGTCGGACAGACCGTCGCTGGACGGCCATGCGGCGGGCGAGGGCAGGGCTGCGGGCGCCGCTGTCACATGCACTTCGCCGATATGCTCGCGCGCCGCGCGCCAGTAGGGCGTGAACACCTTGTAGCCTTCGCCGGAACCGTTTTTCACCGTCCAGGGCTCGTTCAGCAGGCTGGCGTTGAAGCTCTCGCAGGCCAGACCCCGCGCCCGGACGTCGGCCTTGATCACGGCGTCGCGGTCGATGCTGGCCTTGTCGTACAGCCGGTTCCAGACCACGCCCGCCGCGCCTGTCTCGGCGATCACGGCGTCGAGAACCTCGGCTGCCTGACCCCGGCGCAGGATCAGACGGCTCCCGCGCCCGCTGATGTCAGCGCCCAGGGCGGCGAGCGACTTGTCGAGCCACCACAGCGACGCCGCGCCCATTGAGCGAACGCCCGGCGTTTCATCCAGAATGTAGAGTGGGATGACCGGCCGGCCGGTAGCCAGGGCCGCATCCAGCGCGGGGTTGTCGGTCAGGCGCAGGTCCTTGCGAAGCCACACCAGGACCGGTCCGTCGCCGTCCATGTCGATCCGCACTTGCACCGTCCCGCTTCTGAGGCCACCTGTCTGACCTGAAATCACCACTCGCCGGAAGTCTTGCCTTGAGTCAGCCCCAAGCCGTAGCCCCAAACGCCGTCGTCCCTAACAAGGTCGTGGAGGTCCAGACCCCGAAAGGCGCGCCCGTCCGCATCGGTAACGGTGAGAAGCTGTCGATCATCGCCGGCCCCTGCCAGATGGAGAGCCGCCAGCATGCGCTGGAGACCGCCCATGCGCTGCGCGAGATGGCCGACCGCTTGGGCGTCGGCCTGATCTACAAGACCTCCTACGACAAGGCCAACCGCACCTCGGCCAACGCCCAGCGCGGCATTGGGCTGCATGACAGCCTGGCGATCTTCCAGGAGATCCGTGAGGTCACCGGCCTGCCGACCCTGACCGACGTCCACGAGATCAGCCATTGCGCCCCCGTGGCCGAGGCCGTCGACGTGATCCAGATCCCGGCCTTCCTGTGCCGCCAGACCGACCTGCTGGTCGCCGCCGCCAACACCGGCCGGGCGATCAACATCAAGAAGGGCCAGTTCCTGGCCCCGTGGGACATGCAGAACGTCATCGCCAAGGTGACGGGCGCCGGCAATCCCAACGTCATGGCCTGCGAGCGGGGCGTGTCGTTTGGCTACAACACCCTGGTCAGCGACATGCGCAGCCTGCCGATCATGAAGGAGATTGGCTGCCCCGTCGTCTTCGACGCCACCCACAGCGTGCAGCAGCCGGGCGGCCTGGGCGGCTCTTCCGGCGGTCAGCGCGAGTTCGTGCCGGTGCTGGCCCGCGCCGCCGTCTCGATCGGCGTGGCCTGCGTGTTCATGGAAACCCACCCCGACCCCGACAATGCTCCGTCGGACGGTCCCAACATGGTGCCGATGAGCCAGTTCGAGGCCCTGATCGCCAACCTGCTGGAATATGACGCCCTGACCAAGCGGGCCGCATGACCCGCAAGACCATCCTCGTCACCGGCGGCGCCGGTTTCATCGGCTCCAACATCGTCGCCAGGCTGTGCGAGGATCCGGCTGTCGACGTGGTGGTCTGCGACCGCCTGCGCGAGGCCGACAGCGGCAAGTGGCGCAATCTGGCCAAGTCGCCGATCGCCGACTTCGTGGCGCCGGAAGACCTCTTCGCCTGGCTGGCCAGGCGCGGCGGCGATGTCGAACTGGTCATCCACATGGGCGCGGTGTCGTCCACCACAGAGTCGGACGCCGACAAGATCATCCAGTCCAACTTCGTGCTGTCGCGCGACCTGTGGGACTGGTGCGCCGAGCATGGCCGCCGGATGATCTACGCCTCGTCAGCGGCGACCTATGGCGACGGGACGCTGGGCTTCGACGGGCTGGATGATCTGGAGTCGCTGAAAGCCCTGCGCCCCCTGAACGCCTATGGCTGGTCCAAGGCCCTGTTCGACATCTACGCCGTGCGCGAAGCCGCGCGCGGCCGCGCGCCAGCGCAGTGGGTCGGCCTGAAGTTCTTCAATGTCTATGGTCCCAATGAGGGCCACAAGGACGGCATGAAGTCGGTGGTCGCCCAGATCTGGCCCAAGGTCGCGGCCGGCGAGGGCGTCAAGCTCTTCAAGTCGCACAATCCCGACTACGAAGACGGCGGCCAGCTGCGCGACTTCGTCTATGTGCGCGACGCGGCCGACATCGTCGCCTGGTTGGCCGACACGCCCAAGGTCAACGGCGTGTTCAACCTGGGCTCGGGTCAGGCCCGCACCTTCAAGGCCCTGGCCGAGGCGACCTTCCAGGCCGTCGGGCGCCAGCCGGACATCAGCTATGTCGACATGCCCGAAGTGCTGCGCGGCAAGTACCAGTATTTCACGCAGGCGAAGATGGAGCGCCTTCGGGCGGCTGGATACACCGCGCCGATGACGTCACTCGAGGACGGGGTGGCGGACTATGTGGCCGGGTACCTGAATACGGACGATCCCTACCGCTGAACCCTGTCCCGCCCGGAGGTTTGAGCCATGAGCCCCCAGATCGCCCCGACCCTTGATGTGCAGTGCTGCATCGTCGGCGGCGGCCCGGCCGGCGTCATGGCGGGGCTGCTGCTGGCCCGGGCCGGGATCGAGGTGGCGGTGCTCGAGAAGCACGGCGACTTCCTCCGTGATTTCCGGGGGGACACCGTCCATCCCTCCACCCTGCAGGCCATCGCCGATCTTGGCCTGCTCGACGGCTTCCTGAGGCTGCCCCATACCGAGGTCAGCCAGCTGTCGGGCGAGTTTGGCGGGACGGTGGTGCGGCTGGCCGACTTCTCGCACCTGCCGACCGCCGCGCGGTTTATCGCGCTGATGCCGCAATGGGACTTCCTGGACTTTCTGGTCGGCCACGCCCGTCGGTTTCCGCAATTCCGGATGCTGATGAGCACTCGGGCCGACGACCTGATCGAGACCGGAGGTCGGGTGACGGGCGTGCGGGCCTCGACGCCCGAGGGGCCTCTGGAGGTTCGCGCGCGGCTGGTGATCGCCGCCGACGGCCGAAGCTCGATCCTGCGGGATCGCGCGGGCCTGACCGTCACGGACCTGGGCGCGCCGATGGACGTGCTGTGGATGCGGTTGTCCCGTCGACCCGGCGACAACCCCGAGGCGCCGCTGGGCCGCGTCAGCGAAGGCCGCATGTTCGTCATGATCCCGCGCGAGGGCTATTTCCAGTGCGGCTATGTCGCCGCCAAGGGCCGTTTCGCGGCCATCCAGGCGGCGGGGATCGAGGCCTTCCGGCGCGATGTCGCCCTGGCCGGGCCGGCGATCGCCGATCGGGTGGACGAACTGAAGAGCTTCGACGACGTCCATCTGCTGACGGTCACGGTCGACCGGCTGGAGCGATGGTCCCGGCCGGGCCTGCTGTGCATCGGCGACGCCGCCCACGCCATGTCGCCGGTCGGCGGGGTGGGCATCAATCTGGCGGTGCAGGACGCCCTCGCCGCAGCCAACCTGCTGCACGACGCCTTCGCCGGTTCGGACGCCCGGCTCGACGCGCGGCTGGACAGCGTGCGCGAGCGCCGCCTGCCGGCGGTGAAGCTCATGCAGGCGCTGCAGGTGTTCGTACAGAAGCGGGTCATCGGCGCGGCCCTCGACGGAAGACCGCTGAAGGCGCCCGCCGCCCTGGGGCTGTTCAACCTGGCGCCCGTCCTGCGCCGGATCCCGGCCCGCGTGATCGGCATGGGTTTCCGGATGGAGCGAGTGCGCTCGCCCGATGTCCACGGCGCCGGATGACGCTTGACGAAGCGGCACGCTTGAAGCGCCCGAAGGCCCCGGCCTAGGCTGGCCGCAACGAAATTGTACCGAGGGATGGAGACATGGCCGGCATCGCCGCCTGGGGCGCCTACGCGCCGCGTCTACGCTTGAGCCGCAAGGCGGTGGTTACGGCCAACGCCTGGGTCGCGCCGAACCTCAAGTCCAAGGGCAAGGGCGAGCGGTCCATGGCCAACTGGGACGAGGACGCCCTGACCATGGCGGTCGAGGCGGCCCGCGACGCCCTGGGGGCCGGCGACGACCGCGGCCACATCGACGCCCTCTATTTCGCCTCCACGACCGCGCCGTTCGCCGACCGGCTGAACGCGGGGATCGTCTCGGCGGCCCTGACCCTGGAAAAATCGATCACCGCCAGCGATGTGACCGGCTCGCAGCGCTGCGGCCTGACGGCCCTGGCCGACGCCCTGGCCGCGGTGTCCGGCGGCGCGGCCAAGACGGCGCTGGTCGCGGCCGGTGAGCGCCGCAAGGCCCGGGCGGTCTCGGCCCTGGAGCTGGACTGCGGCGACGGCGCGGCCGCCTTCGTGGTCACCGCCGAGGGCGGCGCGGCTGACTTCCTGGGACGGGGCAGCGTCACCGACGACTTCGTCGACCACTTCCGGGGCAATGACGGCGGCTTCGACTATTCGTGGGAAGAGCGCTGGATCCGTGACGAGGGCATCGTCAAGCTGGTCCCGCCGGCCGTGAAGCGCGCGCTGCAGGCCGCTGGCGTCGCGCCGACGGAGGTCGCCCATTTCTGCTTCCCGTCGACCTTTTCGGGCATGGCCGCGACCCTGGCCAAGACCCTCGGCATTCCGGCCGAAGCGGTGCGCGACAACCTCGCCGCCGTGATGGGCGAGGCCGGTTCGGCGCATGGCCCGCTGATGCTGGCCCACGCCCTGGAACAGGCCAGGGCCGGCGAGATCATCGTCGTCGCCCAGTTCGGCCAGGGCGCCGAGGCCCTGGTGTTCCGGGCCACCGGCGCGGCCGACGCCAAGCCGGCGCGCGGCGTCACGGGGTCGCTGGCCGATCGCCAGGAAGAGACCAACTATCTGAAGTTCCTGATGTTCAACGGCCTGGTCGACTGGGACAAGGGCATGCGGGCCGAGAAGGACAACAAGACCGCCCTGACCACCCTCTATCGCAACGAGGACATGATCCTGGGCCTGGTCGGCGGCCGCTGCCGCGAGACCGGCGTCGTGCAGTTCCCCCGCACCCGCATCTCGGTGGCCCCCAACAACCCCGCCGTCGACACCCAGGAGCCGTACCGCTTCGCCGAGCGCCGCGCCTCGGTGCTCAGCTATTCGGCTGACTACCTGACCTTCTCGATGGCCCCGCCCAACCACTACGGCATGATCGTCTTCGAGGGGGGCGGGCGGATCATGATGGACATCACCGACGTGTCGCCCGGCGACGTCGACACCGGCCTGCCGGTCAAGATGGTGTTCCGCATCAAGGACATCGACGAGAAGCGCGGCTTCGTCCGCTATTTCTGGAAGGCCGCGCCGGATCGCTCGGCCGCCTCAGCCCAAACCGCCGTCGCGGCCGAATAGGAGAGACGATCATGGCGCAAGGCATCCGTGACAAGGTCGCCATCCTGGGGATGGGCTGCAGCAAGTTCGGCGAGCGCTGGGACTGCGGTCCCGACGACCTGATGGTCGAGGCCTATATCGAGGCCATGAGCGACGCCGGCATCGAGCCCAGCCAGCTGGACGCGGCCTGGTTCTCGACCCATGTCGACGAGATGGGCACCGGCAAGGGCGGCACGCCGATGTCGATCGCCCTGCGCCTGCCCAATATCGCCGTCACCCGGGTGGAGAACTTCTGCGCCTCGGGTTCGGAAGCCTTCCGGGGCGCGGTCTATGCCGTCGCCTCGGGCGCGGCCGATATCGCGATCGCTCTCGGTGTGGAGAAGCTGAAGGACACCGGCTATGGCGGTCTGCCGGTGGCCAACCCCGGCACCCTGACGCCGCAGGTCATGCCCAACGGCTCGGCCCCCGGCAACTTCGCCCAGCTGGCCAGCGCCTATCGCGCCAAGCACGGCGTGTCCAAGGACGACCTCAAGCGCGCCATCGCCCATGTCTCGGTCAAGAGCCACGCCAACGGCGCCAAGAACGCCAAGGCCCACCTGCGCAAGCCGATCACCGTCGAACAGGTGCTGAACGCCCCGATGATCGCCGAGCCGCTGGGCCTGTTCGACTGCTGCGGCGTGTCGGACGGCGCGGCCTGCGCCATCGTCACCACGCCCGAGATTGCCCGGGCGATGGGCAAGAAGAACCTGACCATGGTCAAGGCCATCCAGCTGTCGGTCTCCAACGGCTATGAGAGCCAATATAACGGCTGGGACGGCAGTCACTTCCACACCGCCCGCATCGCCGCCGGCAAGGCCTATCGCGAGGCTGGCATCGAGCGGCCGCGCGAGCAGATCTCGATGATGGAGGTGCATGACTGCTTCTCGATCACCGAACTGGTGACGATGGAGGACCTGTTCATCTCGCCGGAGGGCCAAGGCTGGCGCGACGTGCTGGACGGCTTCTACGACGCCGACGGCGGGGTGCCGTGCCAGATCGACGGCGGCCTGAAGTGCTTTGGCCATCCGATCGGCGCCTCGGGCCTGCGCATGCTCTACGAGATGTACCTGCAGCTGCAGGGCCGGGCCGGCGAGCGCCAGCTGAAGGACCCGGTTTTCGGCATGACCCACAATCTGGGCGGCGCGCCGGCCAGCAATGTGTGTTCGGTGGCGATCATCGGGCAGGAGGGGGCTTAAACCCCCCGAGCGCTTGGTGTAACCCAGACTCATGGGTGATCGCTTCAAGGGCTTCAAGCGCTGGATTTTCGCCGGAGCGGTTCTCTTCCTGGGGCTGCTGATCGCGGCCGCCTTCGTGTGGCGCTACGACATCCTCAGCAACGCCCTGGACCCCAAGGTCCCGTTCCTGACCTATGAGCCGCCGCCGCCGCCGCACTATGCGCAGGCCGCGTCCTGGGCGCTGCGACCCAAGGATCCGTCGGGCCCGGCGCCCAATGACCTGCCGGCCGACGTGTTCTTTGTCCACCCGACCACCTTTGACGGCGGCCAGGACTGGAACGGCGCCATCGACCAGCCCAAGGCCCAGCGGTTCCTGAACCGCGTGGTGCTGCCCAACTATGCGGGGCCGTTCTATCGCGTGGGCCGGGTGTTCGCACCGCGTTATCGCCAGGCCAGCCTCTATACCTACCTCACCCTGCGCGACGACGCGCGCGAGGCGCGGCGCTTCGCCTATGGCGACGTGCGCGAGGCGTTCCGGCTCTATCTGGCCCGCTATAACAACAGCCGGCCGTTTATCTTGGTCGGTGTGGAGCAGGGTGGGGCGATGTCCGCGCGGCTGCTGCGCGAGGAAATCGCCGCCGATCCCGCGATCAAGAAACGTCTCGTCGCGGCCTATCTGATCGAGACCGTCGTTCCGGCCGAGGAATACGGCCTGGTGTCGCCGCTGCCCGCTTGCGAGCGCCGCGAGCAGGCCGGTTGCGTGGCGGCCTGGGCGTCGGCTCAGGAGGGTGACTTCCAGCGGATCCAGGAGCTGACCCATCGCTCGCTGATCTGGGACTCCGGCGACCAGCTGATCGACCTGAACGGCCGCCGGGCGCTGTGCTTCAATCCGCTGCTGGGCGGCGTCAGCCAGGAGCGGGCGCCCGCGCGGCTGAACCAGGGCGCGGCCAACGCCACCGGGCTTGAGTGGGGCGCGCGGCCCGCCTTCCTGCAGCGTCAGGTCTGGGCGCAGTGCGAGGAAGGTCTGCTGCATACCAGCCGGCCCAAATCGACGGCGTTGCGAGACGCGGGCTCGTGGGCCGACCGCCGCAAGGTGGACGGCTTCAACCTGTTCTACGCCGACATCGAGGCCGACGCCCAGGGGCGGGTGGCGACCCTGACGGGGCAGCCGGTTCAGCCTTCGAGCAACGCCTCCAGGCCGCAATAGCCTGGCTGGTCGATGGCGATGCGGGCCATCGCGGTCGCGCGCAGATGGGCCAGCAGAGCCGGGTCGCGGGGCTTGATCGCGCCGGAGCGCAGCGCTTCGCACAGTTTCCGGTTCAGCGCGGTGAAGTCGCCTTGTGCGCCGAGCAGGGCCGCGAGCCTCGCGCGTTCATCGGCCTCGGCGGCTTCACCCGACGCCGCTTCGCGCTCCAGCAGAGCCCGGGCGTTGTCGGCCACGCGGGCCAGGAAAATGCGGCGAGGATCGAGGGTGTCGGCGTCGTCGCGATCGAAGAGGGCCAGGGCGGCGCCAAGTTCGGCGGCGGTAGGGCAGGTAATCACGCCATCACCTCCATCAGGCGGACCAGGTCGATTTCGGTCTCGCTGACCCGCCGGCCGATCATCGCGCGCTCGATGGAGGGATCGGCGCCGGTCGCGAAGCTGGAATACATCATCAGGCACATGACGCCCCATTTGAGCGAGCCCAGGGCCTGCCAGAACTGCAGCCGCGACAGCGGAATCTCGCCCCCGCCGGCCTGGGCGTAGCCGTCCAGCAGGGCCTGATAGTCGCCAAAGCCGCCCACGGGCTTGCGCCAGTGCCCGAACCGCCAGGAATTGACGCAGATCCAGCCCAGGTCCTCGGCCGGGTCGCCCAGATGGGCCAGTTCCCAGTCCAGCACGCCGACCAGGCCCTGCTCGGGATGGATCATCAGGTTGCCGTTGCGAAAATCGCCATGGATCAACCTTGGCGCCACGGGCTCGGGGGCCGAGGCCTCCAGCCAGCGAAAGGCCGCCTCGAAGGTCGGACGCTCGGCGCCATGCTGGCGGTAGACTTCTTCGTAGCGGGCCAACTCGCCCCGGGCGTCTGACGTTGTCAGCGGCGGCAGGTCGTCCAGCGCGGCGCCGTGGATCTGGGCCAGCACCTCGCCGCAGCGGCGCGCCAGGCCCGGCCGCACCGCGTCGAAGGCGGCGTCGCGCACGATGCGCTTGCCCAGGGTCTCGCCCTCGAGCCGTCGCATGACGAAAGCCTCGCCCAGGCCATCCTCGGGATCACAGACACGCTCGATGATTGGAACCGGCGCGCCCGTGCGGCCGGCGGCCACGATCAAGGCGGCCTCGTGGGCCAGGGGCGCGGCGGTCTCGCGCGTCGGCGCGTTGTCGGGCCGTCGCCGCAGGATCAGGGCCGCGCCATCGTCGAGGTCGAAGGCCCAGGTCTCCAGGCTGGCGCCGCCCGACAGCCGCCGGGCGTTCACCGCGGTCGTCGCGGTCGGCGACAGGCGTGGCGCGAGGCGGGCGAGGGCGGCGGGAATATCCATCACACCTAGGTTTCAGGCCTCACCCAGCGTCACGCAAGGGATCGTGTTGTCGACTTTCCCCGCGGATCACCACAGGTTGGCCGCCAACCCATTCTGTTTCGACGATCGAGAGTTTCATGCCTTCTGGTCTCGCCGCACTGCTGGACGATGTCGCCGGCATCACCAAGCTCGCCGCCGCCTCTCTGGACGACGTCACGGGCGCGGCCGGCAAGGCCGGGACCAAGGCGGTGGGCGTGGTGGTGGACGACGCGGCGGTCACCCCCGGCTACGCCATGGGATTCACGCCCGACCGCGAACTGCCGATCGTCTGGAAAATCGCGGTCGGCTCGTTCAAGAACAAGCTGCTGTTCCTGTTGCCCGGGGCTTTGCTGCTCAGCGCCTTCGCCCCCTGGGCGGTCACGCCGATCCTGATGGTGGGCGGGGCGTATCTGTGTTTCGAGGCCACCGAGAAGGTCCTGGAGGCGCTAAGCGGAAAACACACCGCCGATGAGCCCGAGGAACTGGCGCTCAGCGCTCCGGAACTTGAGGCCCAAAAGGTCAACGGGGCGATCCGCACGGACCTGATCCTGTCGGGCGAGATCATGGCCATCGCCCTGGCTGACGTGGCCGGCAAGCCGCTGCTGATCCAGGCCGGCGCCCTGGCCATGGTCGGCGTGCTCCTGACCGTGGCGGTCTATGGCGTGGTCGGTCTGATCGTGAAGATGGACGACATCGGCCTGCATCTGGCCCAGCGCAAGACCGCGGGCGTTCGCGCCCTGGGGCGTGGTCTGGTCAAGGCCATGCCCATCACCATGGAGGCGCTGACCATCATCGGCACCGCCGCCATGCTTTGGGTCGGCGGGGGCATCATCGTCCATGGCCTCGAGCACTTCCACCTGACGCCGATCCCGGTCTGGGTGGAAGGCTTCTCGCACTGGGCGCATGGCGTTCCGGGCGTGGGCGCGGTGACGGGCTGGTTGGCCTTCGCCCTGGGTTCAGCCGCGGTGGGTCTGGTGATCGGCGGCGTGCTGGCGGGCGTCATGCACCTTTGGCATCACCGCAAGGGCGCGGCGGCTCACTGAGCCGCCTGCGCGCTCAGGCGGTCTCGGTCTCGGTCTTGGCGGTTTCGGTCTCGGCGGTTTCGGTCGCGGGGAAGTCCGGCAGCGTCAGCAGGTCGTGCGGCTCGTTGCGGTCGTTGGCTGTCTTCAGATAGCGGCAACCGGTGCGGCTGGTCTGAGCCTCGACCTTCACCTCGACATCGTCGCGCATGACGAAGAAGCGCCACTTGCCGCTGTCGACCAACTTGATCGCTTCCTTGATCGTCAACTTCCAGGGCTTGGCGACGCCGCCGCCGATGTGGGTGATCCGCTCATAGGTGCTGTGACGATCGTTCTGGGCGGCAAAGCTGATTTCGGCGCGTTGAGCCATGGTATCTTCCGGGTCCGCGCAGGGTAAGCAACGGCGCCGGTCAGTTTGCGACTGCGCGCAAAGCCGGGGCGCCAAGAAGGCTATTCTGCTGGTGCAATGAGCGTCGATGGATCAACGCGTTCGTCAGTATAGCAGCTTAAGCTCTCTTTGGGGGATCATTCGACGCCCAAGGCCTTTCCGCTGGCGCGCTCTACCCTGCGTCGTGCTGTGGCGAGGTCGGTTTCCAGTCGAAAAGTTCCTGCAGCGTCCGCACGGCCTGACCGCGTGGCGAGGTAAGATCCGGGTCGCGGGCCAGGATCAGGCGGGCGTCGTCGGCGGCCACGGCGATCAGGTCGCGATGGGCCACCGGGTCGGCCAGGCGGTAGGCGGGGAAGCCGCTCTGCTTGAGACCCAGGGGATCGCCGCCACCGCGCAGCTCCAGATCCTTCTCGGCGATCTCGAAGCCGTCGTCGGACTTGCGCAGGATGTCCAGCCGCTGCTGGGCGGTGTCGGACAGCGGCAGGTCGTATAGCAGCACGCACGAGCTTTCCCGCGCCCCACGGCCGACCCGGCCTCTGAGCTGGTGAAGCTGGGCCAGGCCAAAGCGCTCGGCCTGCTCGATGACCATGATGCTGGCATTGGGCACATTGACCCCGACCTCGACCACGGTGGTGGCGACCAGCACCGAGACCTTGCCGTCGGCGAAATCGGCCATCACGGCGTCCTTTTCGGCGGCGGGCATCTGGCCATGCACCAGGCCCACCGAAGGACCGATGATCTGGCGCAGGTCCTCGGCGCGGGCCACGGCGGCGCGCAGGTCGATCTTCTCGGATTCCGAGACCAGCGGGCAGATCCAGAAGGCCTGGGCCCCGCCCTGCGCCGCGCTCTTCAGGCGGGCGACGATCTCTGGCAGGCGCGGCATCGGCACCGCGCGGGTGGCCACAGGGGTGCGGCCTGGCGGCTTTTCGTCGATGCGCGAGACGTCGAGATCGCCGAACACGGTCAGCTCCAGGGTGCGCGGGATCGGGGTGGCCGACATGGCTAGCAGGTGGACGCCGTCACCCTTGTCCTGCAGCCGGCGGCGTTCGTTGACGCCGAAGCGGTGCTGCTCGTCGATGATCGACAGGCCAAGCGTCTTGAACACCACATCGTCCTGGAACAGGGCGTGGGTGCCGATGGCCACGGCGTGCGAGCCATTGGCCAGGCCGGCCAGCTTGTGGGCGCGGCCCGCGCCCTTGTCGCGGCCGGTCAGCAGGATCACCGACAGGCCCAGCGCCGTCAGGGCCGGGGCGATGGTCTCGTAGTGCTGGCGCGCCAGGATCTCGGTGGGCGCCATGAAGGCCGACTGCAGGCCCGCGCCAGCGGCGTCGGCGATGGCCAGCATGGCCACCACGGTCTTGCCCGAGCCGACATCGCCCTGCAGCAGCCGGCTCATGCGCTCGCCCGAGGCCAGGTCGCCCCTGACTTCCGACAGGGCGCGGATCTGGGCGCCGGTCAGCCTGAAGGGCAGGGCCTTTTCGGCGTCGGCGGCCAGGGGGCTGGGGCCGATGCGCGGGGCCGGCTGGGCGCGACGCGAGGCCTTGCGCTGGGCCAGGGCCAGCTGGTGTGCCAGCAGTTCGTCATAGGCCAGGCGGCGGCGATGCGGCGACAGCAGGTGGACATCGGCTTCGCCGGCGGGATGGTGGGCGGCGGCGAAGGCCTCGCGCCAGGCGGGCAGGCCTTCGCGGACCTTCCAGGCCGGGTCCAGCCATTCGGGCAGATCGGCGGCGCGGTCCAGGGCTTCCAGGGCGAACCGGCGGAAGGTGCGTGAGGGCAGGCCGGCGGTGGCGGGATAGACCGGCTCGAACTCCGGGATCTCGCCCGCGCGGTCCTCGGGCAGCAGATATTCGGGGTGGGCGACCTGGATTTCGGAGCCGAAGCGCTCGACCTTGCCGCTGACCGCGCGTCTTGCGCCCGCCGGGTGCTGGCGCTCCAGATGGGGGCCGTGACCCTTGAACCAGGTCAGGGTGAGAAAGCCCGTTTCGTCCCAGGCGCGAATCTTCCACGGCTGGCCCAGCCGCGACGGTGGCTGGTGGGCGTCGATGCTGACGATGAAGGTCTGGACCTGTCCGTCGATGGCCCGGTCGACCGTGGTGGCGGTGCGACGGATGACGCTGGTGGGGACAGTGAACAGCACGTCGCGGACGATCGAGCCCGCGACCTTCTCGACCAGAGGCGCGACGCGCGGCCCCACGCCTTTCAGCGTGGAGACCGGCGTGAACAGTGGAAAGAGAATCTCGGGTCGCATCGGCTGGACAATAGCGAAGCCGACGACAGATGGGGACGTTTACGCGTCCCGGTTCATCACGGGATCGAGGGCCGCGACGAGATCGGCATGCTCTTCGGCGCGCGAAGCGCCCGAGACGTTCAGGCGCGTATACAGGCTTGCCGCGCCATGGCGGGTCTGCGCCTCGGGCCAGCGCGCCGCGGCGCCGATCAGATTATTGGTCTCGCCGGCGAACAGCACCACGCCCTTGGCGTCCAGATAGACGAAATTGCCAGCAATGGTCGTCCGGGGATCGGCGTCCTCGGCCAGCTTGTAGCGGTAGACGGCGCCGGAAGCGCCTTTCAGTTCGATATAGAGTTTCACAGGACCTCGCCTCAACTGCACGCGGCGTTGGCGGCGATGTGGTGGGGGGCGCCCTTGGCCAAAATAAGGCTCAGGGCGTCGTCACTTTGCCGAGGAATCGTCGCGTGCGCTCTTCCTTAGGCGCTCCGAACAGCTCGCGCGAGGGGGCCTGTTCGACGATGACGCCGCTATCCATGAAGATCGTCCGATCCGCCACATCCCGCGCGAAGTCCATCTGGTGCGTGACGATCAGCATCGTACGGCGCTCGGCGGCCAGTTCGCGGATCACCGAAAGCACCTCGCCGACCAGTTCTGGGTCGAGGGCCGAGGTCGGCTCGTCGAACAATATGACCTCCGGATCCATGGCCAGAGCCCGGGCGATCGCGCAGCGCTGCTGCTGGCCGCCGGACAGCTCGCCGGGCCAGGCGTCGAGCCGCGCGCCCAGGCCGACCTTCTCCAGCAGGGCCCGCGCCCGGGCCTCGGCGGCCGGCCGGGCCTCGCCGCGCACGACGATGGGGCCCTCGGCGACGTTCTGCAGGGCGGTGCGGTGCGGGAAAAGGTTGAAGCTCTGGAAGACGAAGCCCACCCGGCCCTTCAGGGCGCGGGCCAGGGGCGCGCGGGGCGCGGCCTCGACGCCGGCTATCTTCAGCGATCCGCCGTCCAGCAGCTCCAGTCCGGCCATGCAGCGCAGCAGCGTGGACTTGCCCGAGCCGCTGGGGCCGATGATGGCCACCACCTCGCCCTGAGCGACCTCGATGTCGACCCCGTTCAGCACGGCGGTTCCGTCGAAGCGCTTGATCAGGCCCCTGGCCGAAATAGCGCTCATCGGCGGCCCTCCGCGGCGCGGCGTTCCAGCACGCCCTGGCCGGCGGCCAGCAGGGTCGAGACGATCCAGTAGACGGCGGCGGCGGCCAGATACATCGTGAAGATCTCGAAGGTGCGGGCCGTGATCAGCTGGGTCTGGCGGAACAGCTCGGGCACCTGGATCGTGGCGGCCAGCGAGGTGTCCTTGACCAGGCTGATGAAGCTGTTGGACAGCGGCGCCACGGCGGTGCGGGCGGCCTGCGGCAGGATCACCCGGCGTAGGGCCTGGCCCCGGCTCATGCCCAGCACGGTGGCGGCCTCCCACTGGCCGCGATCGACATTGGCGATGGCGCTGCGGAGGATCTCGCAGGCATAGGCGGCGATGTTCAGCGAAAAGCCGATGCCGGCGGCGGCCAGCGGCGGCAGCTCGACGCCGAACTGCGGCAGGCCGTAATAGATCAGAAACAGCTGGACCAGCAGTGGCGTTCCGCGAATGGCCGAGACATAGGCGCCGGCTGGCCAGCGCAGCAGGGCCGAACGCGACAGCCGCATCAGGGCCAGCCCGAAACCGAGCACAAGCCCCAGGCTCATGCCGATCAGGCTCAGGGCGACGGTATAGCCCGCGCCCTTCAACAGCAGCGGCGCCGACTGGGTCAGAAGGTCCAGGGTGGCATCCATGCCTATTGGGTCACGTCCGCGCCGAACCAGGTGCGAGAGATCGCCGCCATGCGGCCGTCGGCGCGCATCGCGGCGATGGCCTGGTCGACCATCGCCTTCATGGCCGGGTCCTTCAACATCGCCACGCCCTGGTTCTGCGGCGCGAAGGCCGGACCCGCGGCGATGAACTCCGGCGAGTTCTTGACGAAGTCGGCGGCCACCAGCCGGTCGTTCAGCACCGCGTCGATCCGGCCGGCCTTTAGGTCCTGATACTTGGTCGGATCGTCATCATAGGTGCGGATGTCGGCGGTCGGGACATTGGCCCGCGCCCAGCTCTCGTAGTTGGTGCCCAGGCCCACGCCGACCTTCTTGCCGGCCAGTTCGGCGGGCGTATAGGGGCCGGCCTTGCCCCTCGGCACGATGATCTGGATGCCCGAGACCGTGTAGGGCTGGGAGAAATCGTACTTGGCCGCGCGCTCGGGCGTGATGGTGATCTGGTTGATCACCACGTCGATGCGTCGCGACTCCAGCGCGCCCAGCAGGCCGGCGAAAGGCGAGGGGCTGAACACCGGCTTGACGCCCATCTGGGCCGCCAGGGCCTTGGCGAAGTCGACGTCGAATCCGGCCAGCTGGCCGTCCCGGTCCTGGAAGTTGAAAGGCGGATAGGTGCCTTCCAGGCCGATGCGCAGGGTCTTGCTGGCCTGGACCCGCTGGGCCGTGGTCTGGGCGGCCCCGTCCCCGGCCTTGTCGCCGCAGCCGGCCAAGGTCAGCGCGCCAGCGCCCAGAAGAATGTTTCGACGGTCTAGCAATAGCATGGTCGGCCTCGGCAAATCCGGAACACGCAGTTCTATACGCCGCGACGGCCTTCGCCAGAGGCAAGCGTGGGACGATGGGCGCATTGCGGTGGGTGATGGGGAATTGAGCGGTTGACGACTTGCCCCCTCCTGACCGCTTCGCGGTCGTCCTCCTCCGTAGGGGAGGATGAGCCGCGCGGAGGGGGCAAGTCGTCGGGCGACCTACCGCTTCCTCAAGAACACCGTTCCCGCCGAATACCCCGCGCCGAAGCTGCAGATCAGGCCTGTCTCGCCCGGCTTGAAGTCGTCATTGGCCGTGTGGAAGGCGATGATCGAGCCGGCCGAGCTGGTGTTGGCGTATTCGTCCAGGATGATGACGTTCTCGCCCGGGGCGGGATCGCGGCCCAGCACCTTGCGGCCGATCATGTCGTTCATGTTGATATTGGCCTGGTGCAGCCACAGGCGCTTCAGCGCGTGCGGGTCCACGCCGATATCGGCGGCGTGCTGCAGGATCATCTCGCTGACCATCGGCACCACTTCGCGGAACACCTTGCGGCCCTCCTGCACGAACAGCTTGTCCCGGGCCCCTTCGCCTTCCGGCGCGGCGCGGTTGAGGAAGCCGAAATTGTTGCGGATGTTGTTGGAGAACACCGTCTTCAGGCGCGTGCCCAGGATGTCCCAGCCGCCCTTGGCCTGCTCGGCGTCCTCGATGATCACCGCGGTGGCCACGTCGCCGAAGATGAAGTGGCTGTCGCGGTCCTTGAAGTTCAGGTGCCCCGAACAGATCTCGGGATTGACCATCAGCACCGCCTTGGCGCTGCCGGTGGCGATGAAGTCGGCGGCGGTCTTGATGCCGAAGGTGGCCGAGGAGCAGGCCACGTTCATGTCGAAGGCGAAGCCCTCGATGCCCAGGGCCTGCTGCACCTCGATGGCCATGGCGGGGTAGGGGCGCTGCATGTTCGAGGCCGCGCAGATCACCGCGCCGATCTCGCTGACCGGTTTGCCCCAGGCGGCGATGGCCTGCTTGGCGGCCTCGACGGCCATTTCGGCCAGGATCGAGATCTCGTCATTGCCGCGCTCGGGCAGCACGGGACGCATCAGGTCCGGATCGATGATGCCGGTCTTGTTCATCACGAAGCGCGACTTGATGCCCGAGGCCTTCTCGATGAACTCGGGCGAGGAGGGGGCCAAGGCTGCCACCTCGCCGGCCGCGATGGCGTCGGCGTTGGCGGTGTTGAAGCGCTCGACGAAGGCGTTGAAGGCCTCGACCAGCTCGGTGTTGGAAATGCTGTGGGGCGGGGTGTAGAGCCCCGTGGCGGCGATGACGGCTTGATGCAAGCGACTGGTCCCGATGACGCTGGCGCGCGACTTGAAGCGCGCGTCTCAAATTCTTGTTCTGCTGGATCAATAGCACGCCTTCCAGCCTCGTCACCTCCCCCGGACGCGAGGCTTTGGGGTCACAGGCGGCGCGTTTTCACTTTGGAAGGGGAACAATCCCGCGGCGCCACAATCGCCTTGGTCATGTCGGCGGCGACACGCAATGGCCTCAAACCGGCCCGGCCCGGGCCCCATCGGGGCCGCATGGCGCGCCTAGTCAGAGGGGGCTGAGGGGCATCAGTACCTGGAGTAACAACAATGAAAACGCTCATGCCGGCGGCTCTGGCCGCCCTGTCGGTCGCCGCCATTCCCGCCCTGTCGCACGCGCAGGTCTCGCCTGAATATTACGGCTCGGTCGGCTATGGCTCGACCCGCGCCGACGGCGCCGATGTCGGCGCGCTACAGGGGCGCCTGGGCGCCAAGCTTACCCCGCATTTTGGCGTTGAAGGCGAGGTCGGCGTCGGCGTCACCGACGACAAGACCTATGTGGCCGGCGCGCCGGTGAACGTCGAGCTCAAGCATCAGGCGGCCGCCTACGCCGTAGGCTATCTGCCGGTGACGCCACAGATCGACCTGCTGGCCCGGGCCGGCTATGGCACGAGCAAGTTCAAGAGCTCGCTCGCGCGCGTGTCTTCCAGCGAGTCGCAGGACAGCTGGAACTATGGCGTCGGCGCCCAATACAAGCTCGACGACAAGAACGGGCTTCGCGCCGACTGGACCAAGTCGGAGTTCACCAACTCCAAGGCGGACGCCGACACCCTGGCGGTGTCCTACGTCCGCAAGTTCTAGGGTCATCTGTCCCGGGCCGAGAGGCCCGGGACGACTCTCGCTTTGACCGACCACGGGGATTGCGATGCCGCCATCCCTGGATGGGCATGGGGATAGGTGATCCTTCTCCCCTTGCGGGAGAAGGTGGCGCGCAGCGCCGGATGAGGGGTCGATAGACCTGTCAGGCTTGGCGCACGGCGTTGCAGGATAAGGCTTTTGACGCAGGTGCGACCCCTCATCCGTCAGCCTTCGGCCGACACCTTCTCCCGCAAGGGGAGAAGGGAAAGAACGGGGACCTGCACGGGCGTCCAGCAAACTTATCCGACGCGCTGAAACCTCCCGTATTCTGTTCCCACCTCGTCGCGAGGAAAGGGCGCAAGGCCAGCGACCATTGCGGCGGCGGGGT